>JALYOF010000005.1 GCA_030857025.1 Pseudomonadota bacterium
CGTCCTCGAGCAGCAGCGCTGGCGCGTCGCCACGGGCGCGAGCCTGCCGGGCGATCAGGTCCGGCACCAGCACACAGGTGCGCGATGCAGCCGGACCCTGCGCAAGCGCCGCAAGCTCCGTGCAGACTTCAGACCCTGCCAACGGCAGCGACTGCAGGGAACGGTTCGGATAAGCCACAACTGCCGACATCAGCGTCTCGAAACTCGCCGCCATGCGCGCGATCGTTTCCGGTTTGAACAGACCGGAGGCGTAGCACCACGTCAGCTCCAGCCCCTTCTCACCTGGCTTGGCATACAAGGTCAGGTCGTAGTTGACGTTGATCGGGTGGCGGACGTCGTCGCGATCGTCGCCATCGAACATCAGGATGTCGTTGCTTGAATAGACAAGGTTCAGCACCAGCTGAAACAGCGGGCTGTAGCTGCCGTTTCGCTCGGGGTTGAGCGTACGCACCAGAACTTCGAACGGCATGTCGAAATGGTCCTGGTCAGCCAGGCTGGCCTCCCGTGTCGCGATCAGGTGCTCGGTGAACGAGCGCTCTTGCTGAACGTCGCTCCTGAGTACCACGGTGTCGACGAACGCCCCGATCAGGTAGCGCGTGTCAGGATTATTGCGGTTGGCCGTCGCGGTTCCCAAGGCGATATCGGCCTGACCGGACCAGCGCGCCAGGAAAGCGGAGAACAAGGCTTGCAAGCCAACGAACAGGGTGGCCCTCTGGTCCAGAAACAGGGTCGAAAGACTCCGCTGCAGATCACGGCCTATCCGCTGCGAATGATAGGCACCGACGGAGCTTTGTATTACCGGCCGCGGGAAATCCAGGGGCAGCTCATGCACCAGTGGAAGGCCATCCAAGCGCTGCTTCCAATAAGCTTCCAGCGAGGGCAACCGCTCGTGCAACGAATTGTGCTGCCAGGCCGAGTAGTCGCGGTACTGCACCGACAGGACAGGGAGCTCGATGGGACCATTCAGTGAAAGCGCGCGGTAGCAACAGCGCACCTCTTCTGCCAGCAATTCGTTTGACCAGGCGTCGGACACGATGTGGTGCAGATTGATCAGGAGATGACTTCCCTGCGGCTCCTTGATCAGGGTGGCGCCAATCAGTGGGCCGGTGCGAAGGTCGCGAATGAGCGAATACTCGTCGGCCAATATGGCTTCGAGGCGTTTCCGCCGCGGCTGTGGATCAAGCTCTCGCAGGTCCACTGTCGTCAGCGAACACTGGCCCTGTGCTTGCACTACCTGCAACAGACCGTCCGAATACTCGAAGTGCGTGCGCAGCGCTTCGTGGCGCCCCACTACCATGTCCAACGCCTGCTGCACCAAGCCTTCGTCGCAATCAAGCGGCAGACCAATCCGCATGACGATATTGAACCGTTTGCCGCTTTCGCTCAGATTGTCGACCAGCCAGAACTTGCTCTGGCTGAAGGACGCGGGAAACCGGCCACATGCGTCCGTGACGGGCACGATGGGCGCAGCAATGCTTCCCTTGGATGGAGACCGGATGCTGTCGGCCAGCTCCGAGAAGCGGGATCGCTCCATGATGTGGCGGATCTGCAACATGCATCCGAACAGTTCGTACAGCCGGCTTGTCAACTGGATCGCAAGCAACGAGTGGCCACCCAGCTTGAAGAAGCAGCTGTCCGTGGTAATCGTGCTTAAGGGCACGCCCAGAAGCGACGCCCAGACGTCCGCAAGCTTCAGTTCCAGGTCGCCAGCGGGATAACGAATTCCAGCGCCTGCATGGAAGGTCTCGGTCTTCAGCAATGCCTGCCGATCCAGCTTGCCATGACGCGTCGTTGGCCAGGCTTCGACGCTGGCGTACAGAGCAGGATGCATGTAAGCCGGCAGACGCTCCTCCAGAGCACATCGAATCCGCTCATGGAGTGCCTGGGGATCGGAGCCCGCCGATGACGTGCCCGCGATCGGAATGACGAAGGCAACCAGTTGCTGCCTTTCAGCGTTGAACACAACTCGAACATCGTGGACCAGCTGCGTCGCACGGATGGTTTGCGCCACCTCTTCGACTTCGACGCGGTAGCCGCGGACCTTGACTTGCTCATCGCAACGTCCCCGGAACTGCAGTCGGCCGTCGTCCAGCCACCGAACGTAATCGCCGGTGCGGTACAGAACCCGGCGGCGTTCTTCCTCGAAAGGACTTTCGACGAATGCCTTGCGCGTGAGGTCCGGCTGACCAAGATACCCCCGCGCGACGCAATCGCCACCGACATACAACTCTCCCACGGCTCCTCGCGGGAGCAGCGACATGTCTTCCCCGAGCACGTAGGCCGTACATCCAGGCATCGACCGACCGATGGTCACCTGCCCGTCCAGTACAGAAAATGCGCAGTTGATCGTTGTTTCCGTCGGGCCATACGCGTTCAGCGCTTTTCGCCCGTACTGTTCGCAGTAGCGCTGCAGCTTCTCGAGGGCATCGACCGATGTGTCGTCCCCGCCCACGATCAGATGCGGAGCGTGCTCTCTCCGCGTGATGCATTCAACCAGCGCCACGGCCAGCGACGGCGAGGTTTTGAAGACAGCGATTCCGTGTCGCTCGACGAGCCGGAGAATCTCGGATGGCTCCTTCATCTGTGCATCCGAGAGGATCACCACTCGAGTTCCGCCACACAGCAGCGCCAGGCCGATCAGTGCGGGGTCGAAGGTGAAGGACTGATTGATCAGCCACGCATCCAGCGAATCCATTCCCAAGGCGCGACACTGGCGGGCAAAGCCCGGAACGAACCCTGCAAACTGGCGATGCTCCACCATGACGCCCTTGGGGCGTCCCGTGGAGCCCGACGTGTAGACGACATACATCAAGTCGTCCGGCCGCGCGTCCCGATGCCTCGCAACACAGACCTCATTGGAGGACAGAGCCTCCTGGAGGTCGAGCAGTGCAATCCCGTGCGGCAGCACCTCGCGCCATTCCGTCGGGTGGGCGCAGATCAGTAGTGATGGTTTGGCGTCTTCGAGAATCTCCCGGTTGCGCGCCAGTGGCGACTGCGAGTCCAGGCAGAGAAACGCGCCGCCCGCCTTCAACACACCCAGCATCAAGGCGATCGTGGAGTTGGCACGCGGACCGTGCAACGCCACCAGGAACTCATTGCCGTCGCAAGCATGTGGAACAAACGAGCGAATGGCCGACGCTGTCCGTTCGACGAGAACCGCGAGTTCGGCGAAGGTCAAGGTCTCTGCATCGTCCACCACAGCAACTCGCTCGGGTGTGCGCTGGACTTGGGCATCGAACTGCGCGATCAACGATTCGAAGTCCTGGCCGAGTGCCGTCGGAGTCCGCCCGTGCGCCAGCAACTGCGCCCGCTCCTGAGTGTTCAGCATCGCGAGCTTATAGATGTTCTCGACGGGATCTGCGACGGCCGACTCCACCAGCCGTAGCAGGTGTGCCTGCAAGGTCGCTATCCAGTCAGCATCGAAAAGGTCCGCGTTGTAATTGAAGTGAAACCCGATGACACCGTCACCCGGATCGGACACATAGAGGTTCAGGTCGTACTTGGCCAGATCCGATGGAACTATCTGGAAGCCGCCACCTTCGCCGCCGTACATCGTCCCATCGACCATGTTCAGCATGATCTGGAACAGGGGCGATGTGCGATCCGCGCGCTCCTCATGCAATTCTTTCACCAACACTGCAAACGGCACATCGCTGTTGGCCAAGGCCCCCATGCTCGCTTCGCGAACTGCCGCCACGAGATCGGCAAAACTCAACGCGGCGTGGCAGTCGACCCGCAGAACCATTGGCTCGGCGAACATGCCGATCAACTGCGCCAGTCCTGCACCACTGCCATCGGCGTTCAAGCGCTTGGCAAACGGCACGCCGATGACCACATCCGCACAGTTGCCGTGCCGGGCAACCAGAGTCGCGAACAATGCATGGACCACCTCGAACAGCGAGGCGTTCAGCGTCTCAGCCAAGGTCCTGAGCTGTTGCGACACTTCGAGTTCCAGGACAGCCGAGTGCATTTCGCCGCGGTGACTTTGACCCGTCGGCCTCGATGCTTTCAGCGGCAGGCTGTGAACCGCGGGCAAGCCGTCGAGTTGGCCACGCCAGTAATCGAGCTGACGCTGGAATTCCTGCCCGGATAACTGGGCTTGCTGGGCGTGGCAATAGTCGAAATAGCTCATCGAGGGAAGCGGCAGGTCGCATTGCTGCTTGTTCTTGAAGGCTTCGTAAAGGGCGTCGAACTCCTGCTCGAAGACGGCAATCGACAGCCCGTCAAAGCAGATGTGGTGCACCGAAAGAATCAGTGCGCTTTGCCGACCGCCAAGTACAAGATGATCGACCTTGAGCAGTGGACCGGACGCCAGGTCGAACGAATACGTGCCAGCATCGTCCAGACACTCCGCCAAGCGCGACTCTTGGCCGGTCTGGTCCAATCCGTCCAGCGCGACGATTGTCCATGGAACGGAAACTTCTCCGCAGGTCTGCTGGATCTCGCCGTCGGCGACACCAAAACGCACCTGCAGCACGGGATGGCGGCGAACGATCGCACGTACTGCATCCTGGGCCGCATCGTCGTCGAGGGGCTGCTCGAAGCGACGCAAGTACACGAGGTTGTACAGGCCTTGCTCGTCGGCCAACTGGCTGTGTAGCCAAATCCCTGTCTGCTGCGCCGATAGGGGAAGTCCCTGCCCGATCGCGATCTCTGACGTCTCGGAAGCTTCAAAGTGGGCCCAGAGGCCGTTGTGCGTATGCATGGATGTCCGTTCCTTGGGTGAACGCGTTCACGGTAGGCCGTCTCGCTGACGCGCTGCGACCCCGCCCCGGCCGCTCTCGGTCACAGCACGCCGTGAAATTTACCGTTGATCATTCGGAGCGCGCCCGACACTCAGTTAACTGAGCGTTCCCCGCGAAGGGCAGCAACCGCAAAGCATAACTGGCTTCGCAACATCAACCAAGCCGCATGCTCGCAAGTAGTGCCTACCACGCCGCTGAGCGTGGTCATCTGCGTCGCGGTGAAGAAGCACTACCCGTCAAGCAGACGCTCCAGCACGAGACCGCAGTGCCGGGCGAGGACGATGCGCCGAAGAGCTGGAAGGTCAGCCTGGGAAACGCGCGCAATGCACGGCCGATGACTTAGCGCAAGCGTCGCGCAGTGGATGCCGGCAGCACGGAACATCCTGCAACTGCAGCCCGGAACGCAAAAAAGCGCCGAAAAGGGCCAATTTCCGCAATTCAGCTTTCTTCACCTGCGGCAAACCCCTCGGGGCTACATCCTTGGGCTACAAAGCTCAGGGAGCAGGCATATGCACACCATCATCGGACCAGCCGAAGGACGGCTGGGCGTCCTGATGCCGGGACTCGGTGCGGTGGCGACCACCTTTATCGCCGGCGTTCACGCGATCCGCAAAAACATCGCGGAGCCGATCGGGTCGCTGACCCAGATGGGCACCATCCGCATTGGCAAGCGTACCGAGGACCACTGTCCGAAGATCAGGGACTTCGTGCCGTTGGCGGCACTGGACGACATCGTGTTCGGCGGCTGGGATATCTACAGCGACAACATGTTCGAAGCCGCCAGCAACGCAAGGGTGCTCGAACCGATGATGCTGCACGCGGTGAAAGCCGAACTCGAGGCGATCCGTCCGATGAAGGCGGTGTTCGACAGCGCCTGCGTGCCCAATCTCGACGGTCACCACGTCAAGGACGAGGCCAGCAAGGCCGAACTCGCGCTCGCGGTGATGGACGACATCGAAACGTTTCGCCGCGACAACGATTGCGCCCGGCTGGTGATGGTCTGGTGCGCCTCCACCGAGAAGTACATTCATGCGTCCGAAGTGCACTCCACCCTCGCCCGCTTCGAGCAGGGCCTCGAGGACGACGACCCGGCAATATCGCCGTCGATGATCTATGCCTACGCGGCGATCAGGCTGGGCGTTCCATTCGTCAACGGCGCGCCCAACCTGACCTGCGAAGTGCCCGCGCTGGTCGAACTCGCCCTCCAGACCTCCACGCCCATCGGCGGCAAGGACTTCAAGACCGGGCAGACACTGATGAAAACGATGCTCGCGCCCGGGCTGCAGGCGCGGGCGCTGGGCATCAAGGGCTGGTTCTCCTCCAACATCCTGGGCAATCGCGACGGGCTGGTGCTTGACCATCCCGACAACTTCAGGACCAAGGAGGTCTCCAAGCTCAGCGTGCTGGAGGACATCCTCCGCCCGGACCTCAATCCGGAGTTGTACGGCGACATCTACCACAAGGTCCGGATCAACTATTACCCACCGCACGGGGACAACAAGGAAAGCTGGGACAACATCGACATCTTCGGATGGCTCGGCTATCCGATGCAGATCAAGATCAACTTCCTGTGCCGCGATTCCATCCTTGCCGCGCCCATCGTGCTGGACCTCGCGTTGTTCAGTGACCTCGCCAAGCGCGCAGGCATGTGCGGGACCCAGGAATGGCTTTCGTTCTACTTCAAGTCTCCGCAGACCGCACCCGGCCTGCGCCCCGAGCACGACATCTTCAAACAACTGATCAAGCTGCAGAACACGTTGCGGCACATGATGGACGAGGACCTGATCACCCACCTCGGACTGGACTACTACGAGGACCTGGCTGGAGCCGAAGCGGCCGAAGCATCGCGACCGGTGAAGGCGAGGCCGCGCACGCGGGAACGCGCCCGCTCCCGCGCAGGCACGTCGCCGACATGATCGAAGCCGTCACGTTCTGGAACGAGGCCAACAACAAGTCGCATTGGGATGTCGAAGTCGATCCCGAATGGCGCATCTATTCGGAGATGGTGAGAAGCGCCGCCAGCGCGCTCAAGTCCGAATGCCCGCACGTGCTGCGGGTGATGGGCGGCATCTCGCCGATCGATCCGGGCTTCATCCGACGGATGCAGCAGTTCGGTGCCATGGACGATCTGGACGCGGTCGCGGTGCACGGATTCCCGCTCGACTGGAACCCCTGGCAGATCGACCAGTGGCCCGACAAGATCGCCGGGATCGAGGCGGTGACGAAGTTGCCGGTCTGGGTGACGGAAGTCGGCGTCTCCAGCTTTGGTGCCGAGGAGGTCCAGGCCTTCGGGCTGCAGCGGACTGCGGAACTGCTGCTCGGTCGCGTGCCACGCATCCACTGGTACAGCCTCTACGACCTGCCACAGGCCTGGGAAGCCACGACCCGCCACCGCGAGGCCGAGGGCTCGTCCTATTACCGGCATTTCCACATGGGACTGCTCAGGGAAGACGGCACCCCCAAGCAGGCACTGGACCAGTTTGCCGACTACACGCCGGAGATGGGCATATGCCAGTGGTTCCATTTCGAGGATCACCGACTCGATACCGCCGTGGAATGGCTGCAACGCCTGGGCGTACGTCGCCTGCGAACCGGCCTGAGCTGGGCCGACCACGGGCGGCCCGACGCCGACAAGTGGTTCGACCGGCTGATGACGGCGCTGGAGCCATTCGACCTGACGGTCACATTCTGCTTCACGCCGGAGTGCAAGGGCATCCTGCCCCACCACACCAGTCCGCCGCGGGAGCAGGCGGAGTTCACCGATTTCTGCGTGGAGATGATGCGCCGTTACGCGTAAGCGCCAGACCATGGACAAGGGAATCCAATGACAGCACGCAACGACAGCGCACCGGTTTCCACGACCGATCTCTGGACCATGCACATGCAACGGGGCGAATGGGAACGCGCCTGGGCAATCAGCGACGAGCTGCTTCCAGACCGTGCACATGAGCCTTGCAGCGACAGACCCAGGCATCTGCAGCGCGTCTGGAACGGCGCTCCACTGGCAGGCAAGCGCGTGCTGGTGCGGTGCTACCACGGCCTGGGCGACACGATCCAGTTCATTCGCTACGCACCCCTTTTGAAGTCAGTTGCCGCCGAAGTGATCGTCTGGGCGCAGCCAAAGCTGTTGCCGCTGCTTGCCACCGTCGAAGGCATCGACCGCCTGCTGCCGTTGCACGACGGTGCGCCGGATGTCGCCTACGACGTGGACGTCGAGATCATGGAACTGCCGTACATCTTCGGTACGACGCCCGCGACGGTTCCCGCACGCGTTCCGTACCTGCATGCCGCGCCCATGGCGCTGACCACGGACCCTTGGCGGCTGGCGGTCGGTATCGTGTGGCGAGCCGGCGAATGGAACGAGGCGCGCTCCATCCCATGGCAATTGCTGGCTTCGCTGGAGGCGGTACCAGGTGTAGCGGTTTTCATCCTTCAGCCACACGCACGCCAGGCGGGCTGGGATGGACGGTTTGGCGAACATCCCGGTGAGCTGGAACTTGCCGAATACGCGCAGGTGCTCCGGGCCATGGACCTGCTGATCTCGATCGACTCGATGCCCGCGCACCTGGCCGGCGCACTCGGCGTGCCTGTCTGGATGCTGCTCCACGACGACGCGGACTGGCGATGGATGCAGCACCGCTCGAACACGCCGTGGTACCCGGGCACCCGACTTTTCCGCCAGCAGCGGCCAGGTGACTGGCCCGCGGTGATCGACCGGGTCACCGCAGAGTTGCGCGTCCTTGCCAGCCCCCGCGCCTCAGCCCCCCGTTTCACCGCCCTCAGTGCAGGCCCAGGCGTTTGACGATCCTGCCCATGACGCCGCGGTGGTAGGCCAGCGCGTGGTAGCTGGCGGCGGCCATCCTGGCCCACGCGGTGTACAACCGCCCTGCTCCGGTCACACGAGCGAGCCAGAACGTTCGGTGGCTCCAGGCCGAGATCGCCCTGCGGCTGGCATAGACCAGCTTGCGGCGAGGAGTCGGCGCTTCGGCGTCCGGGGCGACGCGCTTGCGAGGCTGCAGGACACCACTGCGCCGGGCGAGCCGGTAAGCCAGGCCTTCGCGCCGCTGTCTCAAGCCCGCGGCCTGCGTCTGTGCCACGAAGTCGCCATCGACGCGGTCCAGGCGCAGGCGACCGTCGCCGATGGCAACGTCGATGAGGCCCGCGATCGCCGGCGAACGGACCACCGCGACATTGGTGCCCTGCCAGTCCGAGGAATACGGCTCCACCCAGGCGTCGCCGAAAGATACGTCCGCCGTCTCCGCCACCACGTCGTCGCAGGCATTGCAGGCGTTGTCCATGAAGAATCCGGCGCCCCAGTCGCCGTCGGCCAGGTGCCACCAGTCGCGCGTGGCGACGCTGCCGTCGCGCAACGTCAGCCTGGCCTGGTACCAGTTGGCCGGCCGGTCCGGTGCCTTGTGGCGGAACTCGACGCGGCTCACCTCGTGCAGAGGCACGCCCATCTGCTGCGTGAGGCTTTCGACGAAGCGCGCGCTCTTCATGTGGCCGCAGAACAGGCCGAGCGTGTACCGGATCCGTTCGCGGAAAACCTGACTCTCCCGCCGCAGCAGCTGGACCGCCTTGATGAAGCACGGGATTCCCACGACCGCGTATCGGCCTGGATGGTCGGAAATGGTTTTGAGCACTTCGGCCATGTCCACCGGGTAATACCGGGACTGCGCGCCTGCGCGGACCTCGTCGACAGATCGCGACACCCGGTAACGGAAGAATCGACCGTCGGTGCCGGGATCTTCTGTCGCCACGACATGGGCAACTCCGTCCACCAGACCTTCCAGCAGCAGTTGCGCGGCGACCCAGCTCACCATGCCGCCGGAGCTTCCACGAAGGCGGTAGTCCTGTTCGGCCACGTGGCCGACGTACGCGGCCTCGAAGAATCCCAGCGCTGGGTGGCGATGCCCGGCCTGCGGGAACATTTCCTCGCCGATCGAGTCCTCGTCCGCCGCTTTCGGAGAAAAAGGGCAGGTGCTGGCGAAAGATGGCGGGCCCGAACCCAGCCACTCCGCATCGCCGCCAGGCCTCAGCAGGCCGTAGCGGTCGAACGTCATGCCCGCCTGGGCCGTGCCGGACTGGGCCACGCAACTGCCGCAGCCGATGCACAGCCCGGACTGGATGATTCGCGCGGGGGTAACCTGTGCGGCACCAGCGTGCGCCGGAATGATCTGCGGCGGCTTCCGCGGCACGTCCATTCAGGATTCCGGCTGTATCGCCAGCGCCCCGGCAAGGTACTCGCCGGAGCTGCGACGCAATTGCTCGATGCGGTCGAACATCGCCGGATCGAGCGGCTGGCCGAGCTGCGCGACCGCCGAAGCCTCGGCTGCGTTTTGAATGCACAGGCGCTGCCCGCCTCCAATGGTTGCCATGAGTCCGCGAAGCTTGTTGCTGCGATAGCGCGATTCCTCGCAGGCAAACGGCTTTGTGTTGGCCAGGGCAAAGACGCATCCATGGAAGAAATTCGTAACCACCGATTCCGCGCCGGCGACGAAGCGTGCGAATTCATGTGGACCGGCGTCGATCCATTGCTGGTCGGCCCAGTCGTTGCGATATCCGATGCTGATCAGGGCCAGCCGCTTGCGGCGCGCCCATCGACGCACCTGGGAGGCGAACTCCTGCGAAAAGCCGTGGCCGTAGACGGCGATGTATGGCGCCCGTATGAGTTCGTCCTGCGTTTCCTGCACCCGAACCGGAAACTGAAGGCAGGGATCGAGCACCAGCGGGGGGCGCACACCGATGGCGTCTTCAACGATGGCCCTGGAGGAGCCGTCGCGAACGGAGATCGTCTCGAACTCCCGCAGCCTTGCAGCCCAGACAGGGTCCAGGCCGAGCGCCGCATCCTGGCTCCCGAAGCTGGCCGCGTAGGACACCAGCCGCCCGTGAAAGCCTTCGCCGTAAAACAACGGGACATTCCCGTACCACGGATGGGAGAGGTTCCAGACTTCGTCGCTCCCGACCACCACCACATCGCAGCGATCTGCCGCCGCCGGAGCATCCAGAGGAAAGCGAGCGGAAAGTGGCAGCGACTGAAATGCTTCGAAAAACTTGCGGACCTTCCTGCGATATCCGCTGCGGTCACCGCGAGGCGTCGGGTGCGGCAGCGTTGGCCGGAAGGCGCAACGCCACTCTGCGATGTCGACCCGCCTGGAGTGATGGTCGAGGATCACCGCGTCGTGACCGGAGGCGCGCAATCCCTCCGCCAGACAGTGGCTCTGCCAGAAGCTCCCGTAATTGATGCAGCGATGGAAGGTGAGTATCCCGACCTTCAGTCGCCCACCTGCTGCGGTATCCGACTGCCCGGTACCCCACTGCGCGACCGCGACGCCAGCGCGCGCGCCGGCGCCCGGAATTCCCACGACACCCATCGGAGCTGAGAGCTCGTGACCACATTTTTCCTGATACGCCATGGAACGATCGACTCCTCCGGCAAGGCCCTGGCCGGGCGCATGGCCGGCGTCCACTTGAACGAACGCGGACGGCAGCAGGCAGAGGCCTTGGCACGGAAACTGGCCACCTCAGGAATCGATGCGATCTATAGCAGCCCCCTGGAACGCGCAGTCGAAACCGCAGGGCCGCTTGCCAGGGCGCTCGGGCTTGAACTGGCGTTGGAACAGAGCCTTGTCGAAATCGATTTCGGCGACTGGACCAACCGCAGCTTTGTCGAGCTTTCCGCGGATAGCGGCTTCCAGCGCTTCAACAAGTTCCGAAGCATGGCTCCGGTTCCAGGCGGCGAGTTCATGCTTCAGGCGCAGGCTCGCATGGTCATCGGGCTGGACGAGCTTCGAAGGCGACACCCACACGCGACGGTGGCGGTCGTCAGCCATGGCGACCCGATCAGAGCCGCAGTGGCCTGGTACGCGGGCATCCCACTGGACCTCTTCCAGCGCATCGAGATCAGCCTGGCGTCGGTCAGCGTGGTGGAGATCGACGACGACGCGATCCGCATACTTTCGATCAACACGACCGAAAACCCGGAAGCGATCCGGGCACAATGTGATTGACGCAAAGATGCAGCGTGCTGGGCTGTGCCGGCCCCTGCAGAGAACCAGAAAGCGCGTGAGAGTGCGCGCTGCGCCCCGGCAGTCCTCAGTGTCCCGCGTGACCTGGCCCGTGCTCGGCAAACGCACTGGTGCTGCCGTCACGACCGACCAGTTCCACGGTGTATGGCTGCACGGTGCCGTCGGGCACCTCCATCCCGGGCGAACCCAACGGCATGCCCGGAAGGACCAGTCCCTTGGCATCGGGCTTCTCAGCCAGCAGGCGCTTTACGTCTTCGGCCGGCACGTGGCCTTCCACGAAGTAGCCACCGACCTCGGCCGTGTGGCACGAACCCTTGCCCATCGGTACGCCGACGCGCTCCTTGATCGGATTGACGTTGTCGATGTTGTTCACCTGCACCTCGAAACCCGCTTCGCGCATGTGATCGACCCAGACGCCACAGCACCCGCAGGTCGGACTCCTGTTGACCACCAGCAGCGGCAAGTTGCTGGATGCGCTCGAGGCTGAACCGGTCACGGCGGAAGCCTCGTCCGCTACTGCAGCCACCGACGCGGCCTGCGCGTCGGCACCGGATGCCACCGCCGGCTGCGGCGAGCGGGCGCAGGCGGTCATCGACATGGCAAGTGTGAATGTCAGCAGCAGGGGCGCGGTAATCGTCGTTTTCATGGTTCGCCTCGAAGATGAGCGCCCTCGAACCGGGCGCGTGTTGATCGGACAGATCATGGTGCCTGCGAGTTCCCGCTTCAGCCCACGCCGGGAACCGAGGGTGCATCAGTGTTCATGATCGTGCCCGTCATCGCGCGGGACGGGATGGGATTCCACTGTGCCGTCGGCGTGGCGATGCTCGACCATGGCAGGCGATCCCCGGGCGTCGGCCGACCCGCCGTCACCGGAATCCGCAACGTTTTCCTGTGCATGCCCGGTCGTCTCTCCACCGCCGTGCTCATGACCGCCGCTGCTGGCCACCATGGCCTTGTACTCGTCGGCATCCAAGCTCGGAAGCTGCTGCAGGAAGGCCACCATGTTCCAGATGTATTCGTCCTGCATGCTCTCGCCCCAGGCCGGCATGCCGGTGGCCTTGATGCCGTGCTTGACTACCCAGAACGCGCGGGCCGCATCCCGCGTGCCCCGAGTAAGCATCGGCGGTGCCGGGTTCAACCCACGGCTCAGCTCCGTTTCGCCCATTCCCGGCGCGAGATGGCAGGCCTTGCACATGGCGTCGTAGTTGCCCGACCCCTGCACGATGCGCGCCCGCTCCGACAGATCCGGCACGACCAGGTCATCCGCACGCGCGGCGACCGACTGCTCCCGCAATGTCTGCAGCAGCTGATGGACGATGCGCGTGTGCGGTGCATCGGCAGCGACGTTGTAGACGCCCGACCAGACGAATATCGCGCCCGCCGCCAGCAATGTCGCGACAGTGAGCACTACTCCAAAGACCACGGGGCGAACACCCATCAGCGAATCCTTCTTTTCGTCAGAACCAGGTGCGGAAGCCGGCGACCAGATGCGTATCGTCGGTGTGTTCGCCTGCCTCGCTGCGCAGGTCCGCGGTGCGGCCGAACGCGCGCTCGCGCACGACGCCGATGTACGGTGCGAACCGGCGATCGAACTCATAGCGCAGGCGCAGGCCAGCTTCGACCGTGCCCAGCCCCGAACCGACACCGCGGCTGCGATCGGTCCTTCCGTAGACGTTCACCTCCACCAGCGGCTGCAGGATCAGGCGATTGGTCAGCAGCATTTCGTATTCAGTCTCCACCTGCAGCGCGCTGTGCCCTGACTGGCCAAGGTAGGCGGTCGCTTCAATTTCGAACATGTAAGGCGCTAGTCCCATGACGCCCAGCGCGAGAAAGTCCTGCGATGAGCCAGGCGCGAAGTCGTGGCGGATTCCGGCGACCACGTCCCACCAGGGCGTGACGCTGCGGCCGTAAAGAACTTCCAGATTGGCGCTTTCCAGGCCCTCGCCGGTTCTCTCGCCTTCGCTGCGCAGCCATAGACGCTTCAGGTCGGTGCCGACCCATGCCTGCGCTTCCCACTTGGCTGCCGTGCCGTCATCCACTTCCACCGCTTCCAGACGGTTCAGCAGCACGTAGTAATGGATCTCGTCGTCGTGCACAGCATGCGGATGCTCCGGTGGCAGCGCGCCTATGCGATCAGCCTCCGTCAGCACCGGGATCGGCTCGATCGGCTGCAGGGGCGCCAAAGACATTCCCGAGTGATCCATTCCCGAGTGATCCATTCCCGAGTGATCCATCCCCGAGTGGTCCATCCCCGAGTGATCGGTCGAGGGGCGATCGGTCGCATGGCCTGCAGAGTTGTGATGCTCGGCGGCGGGCGACTCGGGAGCATGGGTCGCAGTGGCGTGGTCGTGGTGGGCCGCGTCAACTGCGTGCACATTCTGCGAAGCACTCGCGGGCTCCTTCGGAGCATCGTGTCCCGCGTGCGGGTCTTCCCCGGGCGGCTTCCCTGCAGGCGTGGGCGCGGCAAGCGGAGCGCCAGCTTTGTTTCCCGCGGGTTTTGTTGCTGTCGTCTTCCTTGCTGCAGTCTTCTTCTCCGCCGGCTTTTTCGCGACAGCACTTTTCGCTGCCGGTTTCTGCTTTGCAGGCGGGTGGTGCATTTTGGAGTGATCCATTTCCTGCGCCGCACCCGGCGCAGCTACCATGGCCAGCGCAACCGCCCCAGCGAGACAGCTCGATTTGAGTGTGCGGATTCCCATCATTCCTCCACCCTCACTTCGCGCATCATCCCGGCTTCCATGTGGTACAGCAGATGGCAGTGGTAGGCCCAGCGTCCGAGCGCATCCGCGCGCACCCGGTAGCTGCGCTTGCTGCCTGGCGGCATGTCGACCGTGTGCTTGCGCACCATGAAGTTGCCCTGTTCGTCCTCCAGGTCGCTCCACATGCCGTGCAGGTGGATCGGGTGGGTCATCATCGTGTCGTTGACCAGCACGATGCGCATGCGTTCGCCATAGTTGAGCCGCAACGGCTCGGCGCTGGAGAACTTGAGGCCGTCGAAGGACCACGCGAATTTCTCCATGTGCCCGGTCAGGTGCAACTCGATCTCACGACCGGGGTCGCGCCCATCGGGGTCATCGAAGGTGCTGCGCAGATCGGCATAGGCCAGCGAGCGGCGGCCGTTGTCGCGCAGGCCGATGCCGGGGTCCGCCAGCTTCGGCACCGGTGCCATCGTCTGCATGTCGATCAGCGGGTTGCCCTCCTCGCTCGGCGGATGCGCCTGCATGCCGTCCATCGCGCCCGGCGCCGACCCATGCGCACCGTGGCCGGCATGATCCATTCCGGCCATGGATGGCGCCGCGACAGGCGCGCTGCCGTGTCCTGCATGCATACCGCCGTGGCCCATGTCATCCATGGTCAGGACCGGTCGCGGATCCACCGCCGGCACCGGCGCACGAAGGCCTTCGCGCACCGCCAGCGTCCCACTGACGTAGCCGGTGCGTCCCATGTCCTGGGCGAAGATCGTGAAGGCATCCTGCCCGCTGGGCTCCACGATCACATCAAACGTTTCGGCTACCGCGATGCGGAACTCGTCGACCGACACTGGATGCACCGGCTGGCCGTCTGCGGCCACCACGGTCATCTTCAGCCCCGGAATGCGCACGTCGAAGTGGGTCATGGCCGAGCCGTTGATCACGCGAAGGCGAACCTTCTCGCCACTGCGGAACAACCCGGTCCAGTTCGACAGCGAGGTCTCGCCGTTCATCAGATACGTGTAGGTATTGGCGTTGACGTCTGAAAGATCGGTCGGCGTCATCCGCATCGGACCCCACATCGCGCGGTTCTCGATGGTTTCCCCGATCCCGTTCTTACGGGCATCACGCAGGAAATCGGCGACCGTCAGCTTGTAGGTATTGTCGAAGTCGGACATCTTTTTCAGGCGCGCGAACAATGTTCGCCCGTCCAGGTCCGTCCAGTCGGAGAGCAGCAGTACGTAATCCCGATCGACCTTGAAACGCTCAGGACCGGCCGGGTCGATGATGATCGCTCCGTACAGCCCCGCCTGCTCCTGGAACGCGGAGTGGCTGTGGTACCAGTACGTCCCGGACTGCTGGATCCTGAACCGATACCGATAGGTCTCGCCGCGCGCGATGCCGTTGAAGCTGAGGCCGGGCACGCCGTCCATGTTGGCGGGCAGCAGCAGGCCGTGCCAGTGGATGGAGGTGTCGTGACCATGGATCGATCCCAGGGTCATCTGGTTGGAGACATTCAGCGTGACCGTTTCGCCCTCGCGCCAGCGCAACACCGGCGCGGGCAGCGAGCCATTGACGGTCACCGCGGTACGAGTGCGCCCCGTGATGTTCACGGGCGTCTCGCCGATCACCAGATTGAATTGGGTGCCCGAAAGCACCTCGGGGTCCCCGGGAGATTTGATCGCCCAGACCGGCTTAGGCCATGCGCCAATGCCGGTAAGAGCGCCTGCTGTCGCAAGCCCCTGGACGAAACGGCGGCGCGACGGCGCCGGCAATGCGTCCGAGGGGACGCCTGGATCGGATGACATGAACTACTACCCCAACTCATTGGACTGACGAGCGATGCAGCCGGCCGGGTGCCGTGCTGCGTGCGGTTCGATGGCGAAGCGGGTTAGCCGATTGGAGGTCGGATCAGGTGCGACGACTGTGGAGACGCGTGTGAAACCACATCCAGACACCAGAGTCGACGGACGCCGAGCACGAATGCAGGACCCGGCAAGTGACCTGGAACCGCAGATGCGGAAGCCACGCAGTCACTGCACGCCGAGCCAGAGCAGCAATTCTCCGGCGGAACCTGAGCTGGCAGAACGTCCGCCGTGGAAGCAGGCGTGGGGCCTTCAGCAGCCGGCACATGATCGCTGTGGAGGCGGCTGACCGATCCGGCTCCGCCTGCAGCGTCATGGCAGCCTGCACCCGGCGAACCTTCGGGGCCGCCTGTTGGAATCCCGGCCAAATGGCTGCCGCGTTCGGCCACAAACGCCGGAGACGCCGCAACCTGCCCGTTGATCATCAGACCAAGAGCCAGGAACAGGCGCAGCAGTACGGACAGGATCGGCACGGCGGAAGCTTAACGCGGACCGCGGCTCCAGAGGGTAAATCGCGCCTGACGAAAGAACATCAGGCGAGCGCGGCACTTCCATGGGCGCGCGAATCCGGCCGCCGCATGTCCGGCCTGTTCGGCTACTGCTCCGGCTGGATGCTGCTGATGCTGGTGACCGTCCCTTCCATCGCGCCCGTCCGCGTCAGTTCGAACGTGACCGGCTCGCCGGGCCGGATACCGGAAAGATCGACGCCTGGCGCGGCGAACGTCATCGTCATCGGAGGCCACTCATAGGCGTCGATCGCTTCGTGCGCGATGGTGACCGTACCAGCATCAACACTGACTTCTTCGACAACGCCGTTGGCCTGGACGGTCGCGGGCGGCTCCTGCGTCACCGGCAAAGGCAACTCGGGGGACGTCGCGGGTGCCTCGGCATCCACTTCCGTGCCGGTCGTTGGCCGCTCGTCCTGCGGCGTGCATGCAGCCGCAAACGTCAGGGCAATGATCAGAAAGGGAGTCTTCATGTCCGTGATTTCCTTGTTCAACTGAACACGAGAGCTAACCGCATGCGGCCGGACGCGACTGTGAAAGTCTGATGGCCTCCCTCCGGGTGAGGCCCACGCTGCACCGCATCGAAGTCCAGGCGGATCGCGCCGATGCCGACGCGTATATCGCGTCAACCAATTCGCCAACTGCCGAACGCCTGGTGCACCTGGCTTAAGTCAGGACCGGATCAACGACGGCGATCACCCCCCGTGCAGTGGGTGCGGATCACCGGTTCAGCGCCCGCTGTGGGAAACCGCGGCACGCTTTGCAACTGCGTCGGTCGCGTGCACTCAACCACGTTGGCTGGATGAGCAGTCCGGGAGTGCCCACGCTGTAGCGTGGAGAGATGTTAACAAAGCTGAATGAAATGTTTCGTCCAAAGCCGTCCGCTTTCGCACCAAGCCGACGTTGCTCTAACCATTGGCCAACATGGCACCGCATACCATCGCCTCGCAGGCGGGTTTTACAGGAGGCTTTCCAGTGGCAACCAGTTACTCAGAGTCGGAAAAGGATTTCGCTCGTCAGATTTTCGTCGACTTCGACGACGAGGTAGGCCACTGGCGGGAAAACTATTCCTCTTCACGGTTCTACCGTGAGGGGCTCGACTTCCGCGATTTCGAGCCATCCGTGAAGCTGGGCATCAATGCTTTTCTCCGCAGTCATGGACGCACCTTCAGCGAGTTGCGGGAGCAATTGGCGGACTCGTACGAACGCACCCGCGGTGTCACGCCGCTGGACTGGTCGGAGGCAAGCATTGCCGCCGAGACGGCCTGGATCCGCATGGATGAGAGGCTGACGCACCGCATGAGTCTTGACGGCGATCGCGAGGTTCCACCACCGCTGCCCAGCACCACGCGGCCGGCGCGCACCCAGAGCAAGTCACGTCCGGCGATGCCGCCGCAATGATCATGCAGGGGCAAGACCGCCAATCGGCGCGAGTGCCGCGAGCTGGCGGACAACCGGATCCGGCCGGAACCCCTCCCAGAGATCCCGCGGCGCCCGCCCACGAGCCTCCGTCCGAGGGCGACCAGCACCAGAGCGACCTGCAGGACGAGGCAGTCGAGGAAACCTTTCCGGCGAGCGATCCGATCGCACCCTTCGTTCCTTCCAGGACGCCGGATTGAGCGATACGGCGGTCGGCGCACGCGACCGCGGCCAGTCGCGCGCACAGTGGCCCTGGCGACGTGGTCGGCGGCTGAACATCGGCCGACGGCAGCGGAACAACGATGGGCAATGCTCGGCGTTACGGGACGACGAGCGAGAGGCTGTCACTTTGCGATCGCGCTGGGCCTATGCGCCCCCGGGTTCCATGACCGGCAGCTCGACCAGCAGTTCGCCGTGACCGGAGGCGGATACGTACGCTGAAATCGAACCGCCATGTGCCTCGGCGATGGCGTGGGCGATCAGCAGCCGAAGTCCCAGGCCCTCGTCGAACGGAACCTGCTCCGGCGCAACGAACAGGCTGTCGAAAGACGCGGGGAACGACTGCCCGGTAGCAGGGTGGCCTGGATCCCTGTCGAACGACTCGATCGCCAACCGCAATCCACGGCCTGCCAGCGAGCCGCGGACGCGGACCGAGGCGGTTCCCGCGTTTTGCTGCACATAGGCCACCAGCGTGGTCAGCATCTGCACCAGATGCTGGGTGTCGCCATGTACTTCCGTCTCGTCCAGTTCCGACGGCAGGTCCAGCACGCCACCGGCAGCTGCGAGTTCCGCACAGGCGAGCTCGACCAGCAGGGGAACATTCACCGCCTCCCTGCGGGTGCCCACGTTGCCCCGGCGCGCGCGCATCCAGTCCGACATCTCCTGCAACATGCTGCCCAGGCGGATAGCCTGACGGTCGATGATGTCGAGCAGCTCGCGCTGCCTTTGCGGACCGATGTCCTCGCGGCGAAGCAGATAGGCCGCGGTCTGCAGCGGCGAAAGCGGGCCGCGCAGGTCGTGCGCGAGGCGGCCCATGAACGCAAGCCCGGGATCATCGGCGATGCCCGTTCCTTCGGCAGGGTCCGCATGGCCTCGGCGATCGGTTTCAGCTTTCGGTTTGTTCATCGTCCACGGGTCGCGATAGGGGTTTGTTGCACAGCCGCTCAATGGCGTCGAAGGCGGGTGGTTTCACCAGGTGCTCGTCGAAACCGGCATCGCGGGTCATCCGCCGGTCCTCCGGCTGCCCCCATCCGGTTACCGCGACGATGGCGATCTCGTCGCCACCCTCGGCGTTCCGCAATGCACGTGCAAGCTCGTAGCCGCTCATGCCCGGCATTCCCACGTCCAGGAACAGCAGTTCCGGACGAAAGCTCGCGACCTCCGCGACTACTTCATGCGGATCGTACAGGCGCCGCACCTCGTGGCCGAGCATCTCGACCATCATCGCCAGGGTGTCGGCTGCGTCGCGGTTGTCGTCCACCACCAGCACGCGCTTGCACGCACGTCCGGCTGCGTCGATTTCGTCGAGGGAGTCGGATCGGGTGACCGCCGGCTGGGATGCGGGCTCTGCGCACGGCGGATGCTGCAGCGGCAGTGTGACCGTGAAAACGCAGCCGCTGCCGGGTCCGCCGCTGCTCACATCGACGCTGCCGTCGTGCATTTCGGTCAGCCGCCGCACCAGGGTCAGGCCAATGCCGAGTCCGCCCTGCGCGCGGTCGAGCTCGGTGTCCACCTGGGTGAAAAGTTCGAAGATACCGGCCAGTTCGTCGGGCGCGATTC
The DNA here is from genome assembly GCA_030857025.1 of Pseudomonadota bacterium. Taxonomy (GTDB): domain Bacteria; phylum Pseudomonadota; class Gammaproteobacteria; order Xanthomonadales; family Xanthomonadaceae; genus Lysobacter_K. The sequence continues at coordinate 20,030 of JALYOF010000005.1, forward strand.
CGATGCCACGGTCGCGCACCTGCACCTCAACCTGCTGACCGTCGACGGAGGCAAGCAGCTCGATGCGGCCGTCGGGATTGGAATATTTCGCCGCGTTGTTGAGCAGGTTCGCAAAAACCTGGGATAGCCGCGCCTGATCGGCCAGCATCTGAACCGGCTCGGTGGGCATCTCGATCACCAGTTCATGGTTCCCCTGCAGAATCGATGGCCGCACCGTTTCGACCGCCGATTCGACGATCTCCTGCAGCACCGTTGGCTCTTTCCTGAGCGTCAGCTTTCCCTGGGTGATGCGCGCTACATCGAGCAGGTCGTCGATCAGTCGCACCAGCAGCGACAGTTGACGCTCCATCAGCCCTTGCAGAGGATCGTCGGCCATCCCTGAAAGGCGGCGGATGCCGAGCGAATTCTGCAGGGGCGCCAAGGGGTTGCGCAGCTCGTGGGCGAGCGTGGCGAGGAATTCATCCTTCCGGCGATCACCCTCACGCAGGAGCTGCTCGACGCGGGTGCGCTCGACTATCTGGTCGTGCAGTTCCAGGTTCTGCGCAGCAAGCGCCACGTTGGACCGGCGCAGCGATTCGTTGAGGAGTTCCAGTTCCCTCGCCTGCTCGTCCTGCAATGCACGGTTGGCGGCCGCCAGTTGTGCGTTCGCAAGCTCCAGCTGCCGCCGCTTGCGGTGCAACTCCGCCAGCACGACGACCTTGGTGCGGAGGATCTCGGGAATGACCGGCACCATCACATAATCCACGGCACCCAGCTTGTAACCACGAAGCCGGTCGAGGTCGGTGACGTTCACCGCGGTCACGAAGATGATCGGGGTGTTTTCGAAGCGCGGATGCTGGTGGATCATGCTCGCGGTTTCGAAGCCATCCATGCCGGGCATGTTGACGTCCAGCAGGATCAACGCGTACTCGTCCTCCATCAGGCACTTGAGGGCATCGATTCCGGACCGGGCGTCCACGAGGGTTTCCCCGAGCGGCTCCAGGATCGCGCGATAGGTCAGCAGCCTTCCCGGCTGATCGTCGACCAGCAGTATCTTGACCGGCACTTCAGGCCGGGTGTCGGTCGCATTGCTCAACGGTGCAGCCATTGACGCAACACTCCGAGCAACTGGTCCGTGACCACGGGCTTGGCCATGTAGTCGGAAGCGCCCGCTTCCAGGCACTTTTCGCGGTCGCCCTTCATGGCCTTGGCGGTGAGCGCAATGATCGGCAGCGAACGCAGCTCCGGCCGGGTGCGGATCGACTGGATCGTCTCGTAACCATCCATACCGGGCATCATGATGTCCATCAGGATCAGCGCGATGTCCGGCTCCGAATCAACCTTTTCGACCGCCTCCTGGCCGTTGGCGGCCGTGATCACATCCATGCCATGGCGTTCGAGCACGCTCGACAACGCAAATATGTTGCGCATGTCGTCGTCGACTACCAGCACGCGCTTGTCGCGCAATGCGTCATCGGATTCGTGCAGGCTCTGCAACATGCGCTGTTTCGCCGGCGGCAGGTCGGCGATGACGCGGTGCAGGAACAGCGCCGTCTCGTCGAGCAGGCGCTCCGGCGACTCCACGCCCTTGATAATCACGCTCCTGGCGACCTTCCGCAGCCGCTTTTCTTCCTGCGCGCTGAGGTCCTTGCCGGTGAAGACCACCACCGGCACGTCGCGCAGCGTGGGCTCGGCCTGGATCCTGTCGAGCAGGTCGAAGCCGGTCATGTCGGGCAGTCGCAGGTCGATGACCGCGCAATCGTAGGCGCCGGCGCGAAGCAGGCCCAGCGCGTCCTCGCCGTTCTCCACGGTATCGATGGCGACGTCGTCGTGACAGATCAGCTCCTGGATGCTCATGCGTTCCTTGGCGTCGTCCTCCACCACCAGCAGGCGCTTCACGCGCGGCAGCGTGTAATCCTTGATCCGCTGCAGCGCCGCGCCGATGCTCTCGGCATTCGCGGGCTTGGCCAGATAGGCGAACGCACCACGCTCGATGCTGTGGTGACGCTCCTCCTCCACGGTGATGATCTGCACCGGGATGTGCCGCGTGGTGGAATCCTGCTTGAGCCGCGCGAGCACGGTCCAGCCGAGCATGTCGGGAAGAAACACGTCCAGCGAGATCGCGGTGGGCTTGTACTCGCGCACCAGGCGCAGTGCCTCCGCGCCCCGATGCGCCACCAGCACGCGGAAGCCCTGGGAGCGCGCAAGGTCGCGCAACACGGTGGCGTAACGCGGATCGTCCTCGACCAGCAGCAGCAGCGGCTCGCCTTCCACGAGGATATTGCGATCGTCGTCGACGCTTTCCGCGGCGAGCGCGGGCTCATGGCTCAATCGGTCCGATGCGAGCATCGTCGCGGCATGCTGAGCCGAGCGTGCTTCATGCGCGCTGTCGGCGCCGGCATACGCCAGCGGCAGGTAGAGGGTGAACGTGCTGCCCTTGCCCATGGTGCTCTGCAGGCGCAGCTCGCCGCCCAGCAACCCGGACAACTCGCGGCTGATCGCAAGTCCAAGGCCGGTGCCACCGTACTTGCGCGACGTGCCCGCGTCCTCCTGCTGGAACGCCTCGAACACGATGCGCTGCTTTTCCGTGGAGATGCCGATGCCCGTATCCGTCACGTCGAATGCGACCACGGTTGGCGCCGCGTCCAGCACCGCGTGCCCGTTCGACCAGCCTTCCTGCGCGACCCGGGCCGACAGGCGCACGCTGCCCTGTTCGGTGAACTTGAAGGCATTCGAGAGCAGGTTCTTGAGGATTTGCTGCAGCCGCTTGGGATCGGTATTCAAGGCCCGGCCGAGTTCCTCGGACATGTCGACCGAATACTGCAGCTGGCGGCGCTCGGCTTCGTGCCGGAATGCGCGCTCCATGTTCTCGCGCAGGTGCGAGAACATGATGTCCTCGTTCTCGACCGTCACCGTGCCCGACTCGATCTTCGACAGGTCCAGGATGTCGCTGATCAGGTGCAGCAGGTCGGTACCGGCGTCGTGGATGGTGCTGGCGAACTCCACCTGGCGCGGACTCAGGTTGGCGTCGGCGTTCTCGGCGAGCTGTTGGCCCAGGATCAGGATCGAGTTGAGCGGCGTGCGCAGCTCGTGCGACATGTTGGCCAGGAACTCCGACTTGTAGCGCGATGTCAGCGCCAGTTCGGCGGCCTTCTCTTCCAGCGCACGACGGGCGTGCTCGATCTGCTGGTTCTTGCGTTCGACCTCGGCCTTCTGCTCGGCCAGCAGCGCCGCCTTGAGCGCGATGTCCTCGTTGGTCTGCTGCAGCTCCTTCTGCTGGTGCTGCAGTTCGCCGGCCAGTTGCTGCGACTGCGACAGCAGCCGCTCGGTGCGCATCGAAGCCTCGATGGTGTTGAGCACCAGGCCGATACTGCGCGACAGCTGCTCCAGGAAGTTCCGCTGCGGTACACCGAACTCCGACAGCGACGCCAGCTCGATCACCGCCTTGACCTCGTCCTCGAACAGCACGGGCAATACGATGACGTTGCGCGGCAGCACATTGAGCAGGCCGGACTGGATCTGCGCCGTGCCCGGCTGGACGTTGTCGATCACGATCACCCGCGCCTGCTGCGCGCACTGGCCGATCAGTCCTTCGCCGAACTCGAGGGTGCGGTTGACGCCGGAGGTCGGTGCGTCGGCATAGCCGGCGAGCTGGCGAAGCCTCGGGGTGTGCCCGTCGCGCTCCAGTTCGACCACGTACATCAGGCCCTGCTGCGCGTTGACCAGCGGCGCCAACTCGTTCAGCAGCATGCGGCCCAGCGTGATCAGGTCGCGCTGGCCCTGCATCATCCCGCTGAACTTGGCCAGGTTGGTCTTGAGCCAATCCTGCTCGCGACTGGTTTCCGTCGTCGCGCGCAGGGTGCCGATCATCGCGTTGATGTTGTTCTTGAGGTCGGCGACCTCGCCGCGCACGTCCACGGTGATCGAGCGGGTGAGGTCGCCCTGGGTCACCGCGGTGGCGACCTCGGCGATCGCGCGCACCTGGGTGGTGAGGTTGTCGGCGAGCTGGTTCACGTTGGCGGTGAGGTTCTCCCAGATGCCCGCGGTTCCGGGCACCTTGGCCTGTCCGCCGAGGCGGCCCTCCACCCCGACCTCGCGCGCCACCGTGGTGACCTGGTCGGCGAAGATCGCCAGCGTCTCGGTCATGCCGTTGATGGTGTCGGCCAGCGCGGCAATTTCGCCCTTGGCTTCCACCGTCAGCTTCTTGTCGAGGTCGCCGGTCGCCACAGCGGTCACCACGCGGGCGATGCCGCGCACCTGGGTGGTGAGGTTGGTGGCCATCGAGTTTACGTTGTCGGTCAGGTCCTTCCAGGTACCCGCGACACCCGGCACGGCAGCCTGGCCGCCGAGCTTGCCTTCGGTGCCGACCTCGCGCGCCACACGCGTGACCTCGGCAGCAAAGCTGTTGAGCTGGTCGACCATCGTGTTGATGGTGTCCTTGAGCTGCGCGATCTCGCCCTGTGCATCCACGCCGATCTTGCGCGACAGATCGCCCTTGGCGACCGCGGTTGCGACCTCGGCGATGTTGCGCACCTGGGTGGTGAGGTTGGTCGCCATCGAGTTGACGTTGTCGGTCAGGTCCTTCCAGGTGCCCGCCACGCCGGGAACGGCGGCCTGGCCGCCGAGCTTGCCCTCGGTACCGACTTCGCGGGCCACGCGCGTGACCTCGGTGGCGAAGCCGTTGAGCTGGTCGACCATCGTGTTGATGGTGTCCTTGAGCTCCAGGATCTCGCCCTTGACGTCCACGCCGATCTTGCGCGACAGGTCGCCGCGCGCCACGGCGGTGGTGACCTCGGCGATGTTTCGCACCTGCGACGTCAGGTTCGACGCCATTGAGTTGACGTTGTCGGTGAGGTCCTTCCAGGTGCCGGCAACCCCGGGCACGACCGCCTGGCCACCGAGCTTGCCCTCGGTACCGACCTCGCGGGCGACGCGCGTCACCTCGGCGGCGAAGCCGTTGAGCTGGTCGACCAGCGTATTGATGGTGTCCTTGAGCTGCTGGATCTCGCCCTGCGCGTCCACGCCGATCTTGCGCGACAGGTCGCCCTTCGCCACCGCGGTGGTGACCTCGGCGATGTTTCGCACCTGCGCGGTGAGATTGGACGCCATGGCGTTCACCGAGTCGGTGAGATCCGCCCAGGTTCCGTCGACGCCCGGCACCTGCGCCTGGCCGCCGAGCTTGCCTTCAGTACCGACCTCGCGCGCGACGCGCGTCACCTCGGCGGCGAAGCTGTTGAGCTGGTCGACCATCGTGTTGATGGTGTCCTTGAGCTCGGCGATCTCGCCGCGCACGTCCACCGTGATCTTGCGCGACAGGTCGCCCTTGGCCACCGCGGTGGTCACCTCGGCAATGTTGCGCACCTGGCTGGTCAGGTTGGACGCCATCGCGTTGACCGAATCGGTCAGGCCCGCCCAGGTGCCGTCGACGCCGGGCACCTGCGCCTGGCCGCCGAGCTTGCCCTCGGTGCCGACCTCTCGCGCCACGCGGGTGACCTCGGCGGCGAAGCTGTTGAGCTGGTCGACCATCGTGTTGATGGTGTCCTTGAGCTGGGCGATCTCGCCCTGCGCATCGACACCGATCTTGCGCGACAGGTCGCCCTTGGCCACCGCAGTGGTGACCTCGGCGATGTTGCGCACCTGGCTGGTGAGGTTGGACGCCATCGCGTTGACCGAGTCGGTCAGGTCGGCCCAGGTGCCGTCGACGCCGGGCACCTGCGCCTGGCCGCCGAGCTTGCCCTCGGTGCCGACCTCGCGCGCCACGCGCGTAACCTCGGCGGCGAAACTGTTGAGCTGGTCGACCATCGTGTTGATGGTGTTCTTGAGCTCGAGCATCTCGCCGCGCACGTCCACGGTGATCTTGCGCGACAGGTCGCCCTTGGCCACCGCGGTGGTGACCTCGGCGATGTTGCGCACCTGGCTGGTGAGGTTGGACGCCATCGAATTGACGTGATCGGTCAGGTCCTTCCAGGTGCCGGCCACGTCGGGCACCTGCGCCTGTCCACCGAGCTTGCCCTCGGTACCCACGTCGCGCGCCACGCGCGTCACCTGCGCGGCGAAGCCGTTGAGCTGGTCCACCATCGTGTTGACGGTGTCCTTGAGTTCGAGCATCTCGCCGCGCACGTCCACGGTGATCTTGCGCGACAGGTCGCCCTTGGCCACCGCGGTGGTGACCTCGGCGATGTTGCGCACCTGGCTGGTGAGGTTGGAGGCCATCGCGTTGACCGAGTCGGTCAGGTCCTTCCAGGTACCGGCCACGCCGGGCACGATCGCCTGGCCGCCGAGCTTGCCGTCGGTGCCGACCTCGCGCGCCACGCGGGTCACTTCCGAGGCGAAACCGCGCAACTGGTCGACCATCGTGTTGATGACCTCCTTGAGCTGCAGCATCTCGCCGCGTACGTCGGCGGTGATCTTGCGCGACAGGTCGCCGTTGGCCACCGCGATGGTGACTTCCGAGATGTTGCGCACCTGCGCGGTCAGGTTGGAGGCCATCTGGTTGACCGAGTCGGTCAACTCCTTCCACACGCCCGACACGCCCTTGACCCGGGCCTGTCCACCCAGGCGGCCGGCGGTGCCGACCTCCAGCGCCATGCGCGTGACCTCCGAGCTGAACTCGCTCATCTGGTCGATCATGCGATTGACGATCGTCGCCGAGCGCAGGAACTCGCCCTGCAGCGGGCGGCCGTCGGCCTCCAGCGGCACCGAACGGGTGAGGTCGCCCTTGGCCACGCCGGCCATCGCCTCGGTGATGGTTTCCACCGGCCGCACCAGGTCGTCGATCAGCACGTTGACCGACTGCTCCATCTCCGCCCAGGCGCCCTGGCGGTTCCACACCGCGATGCGTTGCCGGGTCTGGCCTTCGCGGCCGACCTTCTGGCCGACGCGCGCCAGTTCCATCGCCAGCCGGCGGTTGGACAGCACGATCTCGTTGAAGGTCTCCGCCAGCTTGCCTTCCACGCCCTCCCAGTGCGGCGGCAGCTGGACCGAAAAATCACCCTGCTTGACCGCCTGCATGGCGGTCAGCATCTCGCGCATGGGGTCGGCTTCGGGCTGGACGCTGGTGGTGGTGGACTTGCGGCTGCGACGGTTGACTTCGGTGGTCACTCACTTCCCCGGGTAATGAGTTTTTTGCGGCCAATCGCGGAAACATAGAGGCCGCAACGTGAGCGTCATGTTCACGTGGTGATCACGGTCGATTCAGCGCACCGACCCTCGGCGCCCCTCCCCGGGCCGCGCGATGGGCGGCGGAATCGTAAACAAAAAAAAGGCCGGCGTGAGCCGGCCTTTCGTTGCACACACTGCTGGATCAGCCGCTGACCGGCGCCTCCGGCGGGGTCCGGCCTGCCGGCTCGGCGGGCGTGGTAGCGGGCGCGGCGGTGGGGGTCGCGCCGGCCTGCCAGCCGCAGGCCTTGCCTTCGTTCTGCTCGACCAGCCAGGCCTGGAGCGGCTGGAAATACTCCAGCACCGGGGCGGCGTCCATCTGCTCGGCGCCGGTCAGTTCCTTCAGGCTCTGCTGCCAGGTCTGGCTGGCGCCCTTGCGCAACATCGCCTGGAAGCGTTCGCCGGCCTGCTTGTTGCCGTAGAAGCTGCACTCGTGCAGCGGCCCGGTATAGCCGGCGGCGTCGCACAGCGACTTGTAGAACTGGAATTGCAGGATGTGAGCAAGGAAGTAGCGCGTATAGGGCGTGTTGCCCGGCACGTGGTACTTGGCGCCCGGATCGAAGAAGGACTCGGCGCGCGAATCCACCGGGGCCACGCCCTGGTATTGCGCCTTCAGGTCCCACCAGGCCTGGTTGTACTGGTCGGGTTTGATCGAGCCGTCGAACACGCCCCAGCGCCAGCGGTCGATCATCAGCCCGAACGGCAGGAAGGCGACCTTCGCCAGCGCCATGCGCATCTGTGAGTTGATCAGCGACTCGCGGGTCTGCTGCTGCTCGCCCACCAGCCCGATCGACTGCAGGTACTGCGGGGTCATGCCCAGCACCATGGTGTCGCCGATGGCCTCGTGGAAGCCGTCGTGCGCGCCGGTCTGGAACAGGGGCGGCAGGTCGTTGTAGGCCAGGTAGTAATACACGTGGCCCAGCTCGTGGTAGATCGTGGTGAAGTCTTCCTCGTTGGGCTTGATGCACATCTTGGTGCGCACGTCGCCCTTCAGGTTCATGTCCCAGGCACTGGCGTGGCAGACCACGTCGCGGTCGCGCGGCTTGATGAACTGCGTCTTGGTCCAGTAGCTCTCGGGCAGCTTGGGCATGCCCATCGAGGTGTAGAAGTCCTGCGCGCGCTCGGTCATCTGGCGCGCGGTGGCCAGTTGGGCGTCGTGCTCGATCTGGGCCAGCAGGGTGGTGTCGCGCTCACCGGTGTGGCGGGCGAGCTGGGCGTCGAAGTTGTCCTGGTACTGGGCCTCCAGCGCGGCGTTGATGTCCAGGCTGCCGGCGTTCTGGTACGGCGCCAGCATGTCCCACAGGTTGCCCCAGTCCTGCTGCCACATGTTGCCCATCAGGTGCGCCGGCAGCATGCCGCCCGCCACGCTGCCGCGGTCGCCGTAGGTCGTCTCAAGGCGCGTGCGGGCGTAGCAGTGCAGCTGCTCGTACAGCGGCTTGACCTGGCTCCACAGGCGGTCGGTTTCGGCGGCAAGCTCCACCGGGGTCATGTCGTAGCCGGACCGCCACATCTCGCCGGCGTCGGCAAACCCCATCTCGCCCGCGCCCTGGTTCACCAGCTCGACAAAGCGGGTGTAGTCGTCGCGCATCGGGATGGACACGGTGTGCCAGCCGCGCCAGGCCTCCAGCTGCTGCTGGTAGTCGCGGTTGCTGCGCAGCACGTCCTCCAGCTGACCCAGGTCACGGCAGGTCTTCTGCGCGCCTTCTCCGGTGCAGTAGCTCCCCGAGCCGTACATGGCCTCCATCCGCGCCACGATCCTGGTCAGCTCTTCGAGCTTGGCCGGATCCTTGGGGGCCGGCATGGAGGTGCTGAGCTTGAGCAGCTGGATCGCACGCGCCGTCTCCGGGGATTGCTGCTGGCCTTCGAACCGCTTGGCCTGCTCGATCCATTCGTTGAGCTGACCGAGGTAGCGCTCGTTGGCCTTGGCCGCCAGCAACTGGCTGTCGTCATTGATGTAGGTCGAGGACAGCCATTGCGCCGCGGTCATTTCCGGGTACATCGCCCTCAGTTCGGCGTTGACCCGCGCGATGAACTGGTCGGCCGTCTCGCCCTGCGACGCGGCGGCCGTGGTAGCTGCGGCGGCGTCGGAATCCTCGTCGCGTCCACACGCGGACAGGCCGAGCACGGCGACGGTGAGGCTGAGCGCAAGCAGCGCGCGTACGGGTTTCATGGGTGGATCTCCGGGGACTGCGTGCGCGGATGCGCCGAACCGGGAAGGCTAGAGGGGGCCCGTGGCGCGTGCAAGTGAGGGCCGTCTGGAGCGATAAAACCGGGCGGGCTGCTGCGCGCGTGGACGCGACGGGGGATTCGGGAACTGGAGCGGGGGCGGGCCGCCCGTGTTCAGGAACCCGAGGCAAGCGGGCACTCCCGGACCGCTTACCGGTCAGGCGATGGCAGCAGTCGACGGGTATCCGGGTCCACCAGTCCCCGCGCGGCCAGCCAATGCCAGGCCGCCTCGGCGTCGTGGTCGACGTAGGCACGGGCCGAGCCCAGGCGGAACGTGTAGCCCCACGCATCCATGTCCGCCAGCACCCGGTCGGCGCCCACCCCCGGCAGGGTGTCCCCCAGCAGGGCCTGAAGCACGCATACCGCGTCCTCCTCCTCGACCGAGTCGGTGGCGTCGGTATGCACCCGCGCGCGGCGCTCCGGAGGCAGCACGATCAGATGCGCGGCTTCGTGCAACAGCGAGTGCACCGGCGTGTCATCCCGGGCATGCACGGTGCTGCCGATCAGGCCGGCCTCGCTATCGCCCCAGAAGCTGCCGGGAATGGGCACGCCGGCGGGCACCCGCGCCAGCGCCAGGCCATAGCCGGCAAGCAGCGCGGCGGGCGCGTCGAAGCCGATGTCGGCCAGCGTCAGCATCGCAGGTCGCTGGTGCCCAACCGCAGCGGCGCGAACGCCCCTCGGGCAGGAATCAGCCGTTGGCCGCGGCGCGGGCGTCGCGTTCGCCTTTTTCCGGCAACGCGACGGAAATATCGAGGACCTTGTTGTCGCCTTCGCCCAGCAGGTCGACCTTCACCGACTCGGCGTCGACGTTGACGTACTTGCGGATCACTTCGAGCAGTTCGCGCTGCAGCATCGGCAGGTAGTCAGGACCGCCGCGCGAGGCGCGCTCGTGGGCGACGATGATCCGCAGGCGGTCCTTGGCGACCGTGGCGGTCTGCTTCTTGGCAAGCAGGAAGTCGAACATTCCCATGGCCTAGCCTCCGAATATCTTGCTGAAGAAGCCCTTCTTCTCCACCTGGGTGAAGCGCATCGGCCGGGTATCACCCAGCAGGCGCGCGACGGCGTCGTCGTAGGCCTGCGCGGCATCGGACTCGGTGTCCAGGATGACCGGCTCGCCCTTGTTGGACGCATTGAGCACGTCGCCCGACTCGGGAATCACGCCCACCGTCTTCAGGCCGAGGATCTCCTCGACGTCGCCGATGCTGAGCATCTCGCCGGTTTCCACGCGCTTGGGGCTGTAGCGGGTCAGCAGCAGGTGCTCCTTGACCCGGTCGCCGTTCTCGGCGCGGCGGGTCTTGCTCGCCAGCAGGCCCAGGATGCGGTCCGAGTCACGGACCGACGACACTTCCGGGTTGACCACGACCACCGCCTGGTCGGCGAAGTACATCGCCAAGTAGGCGCCCTTCTCGATGCCGGCGGGCGAGTCGCAGACGATGTAGTCAAAGCCGTCGGCGGCCAGGTCCTCGAGCACCTTCTGCACGCCCTCGGTGGTCAGCGCGTCCTTGTCGCGGGTCTGCGACGCAGCCAGTACGTAGAGGTTGTCAAAGCGCTTGTCGCGGATCAGCGACTGCTTGAGCGACGCCTCGCCGTTGACGACGTTGACGAAGTCGTACACCACGCGGCGCTCGCAGCCCATGATCAGGTCGAGGTTGCGCAGGCCGACGTCGAAGTCGACGACGCAGACCTTGTGGCCGCGCCGGGCCAGGCCGCAAGCGAGGCTGGCGCTGGTCGTGGTCTTGCCCACGCCGCCCTTGCCCGATGTGACAACGATGATTTCGGTCAAGTGAGTGTCCTCTGGTGGTGCGGCGTCAAGCCAACGCCGCGAGTTTGAGTTGCCCGTCTTCGAGCCAGGCCTGCACGGCCTTGCCGCGCAGGTCCTTCGGGATGTCTTCAAGCACCTTGTAGTGCCCGGCGATCGCCACGAGTTCGGCATGGAACTCGCGGCAGAAAATGCGTGCTTTCTCGTTGCCCTGCGCGCCGGCCAGCGCGCGGCCGCGCAGCGGTCCGTAGATGTGCACCGAGCCGTCGGCGATCACCTCGGCGCCGGCGCCGACCGAAGTCAGCACGGTGAGGTCGCGGTTGTCGGCGTAGATCTGCTGGCCCGAGCGCACCGGCGCGGTCTGGATCAGGCCCGGACCGCCTGCGGTCGCGATGGGCGCGGTGGGCGGCG
>JALYOF010000014.1 GCA_030857025.1 Pseudomonadota bacterium
GCGATCGGCCGGCAGGATCGGCGACAACGTGGCCTGGTTTGCGTTGGCCAATGTCAGAGCCAGCGCCGACAGCGTCGGTTCGGCGAACAGCTCGCGCAGGCCGACTTCAACACCCAGTGCCTGGCGCAGGCGTGAAACCAGCTGTACCGCCAACAGCGAATGCCCGCCCATTTCGAAGAAATGATCGTGCCGACCCACCCGCTCCAGCCCCAGCAGCTCCTGCCAGATCGACGCGATGGCCTGCTCGACTTCGCCCGTCGGCGCCTCGTACTGGCGACTGGCCACCGAGGACTGATCCGGCGCCGGCAGACTCTTGCGGTCCAGCTTGCCGTTCCGCGTCAGCGGCAACGCGTCCAGGCTCACGAACGCGCTCGGCACCATGTACTCCGCCAGTTCGAGCGCGAGCGATTCGCGTAGCGCCGCCACCGCCAGCGCGATGCCTTCGTGCGGCACCACGTACGCCACCAGACGCTTGTCGCCTTCCACGTCCTCCCTTGCGATCACCACCGCCTCGCGCACGCCCTCGCACGCCAGCAGCTTCGCCTCGATCTCGCCCAGTTCGATCCGGAACCCGCGGATCTTCACCTGGAAGTCGTTGCGGCCCACGTACTCGATGTTGCCGTCCGGCAGCCAGCGAGCCAGATCGCCGGTCTTGTACATCCGCGCTTCCGGCTCGGCACTGAAGGGGTTTTTGACGAAGCGCTCCGCCGTCAGCTCCGGACGATTCAGATACCCCCGCGCCAGTCCCGCACCGCCGACGTACAGCTCCCCCGCCACGCCCAGCGGCACCGGCTCCAGGCGCTCGTCCAAGATATGGATCTGCACGTTCGCGATCGGACGGCCGATATGCGGGCGTTCGTCCGATGCGTGGATTCGCCCGATCGTGGCATCCACCGTGCATTCGGTCGGGCCGTACATGTTGTGGAACTCGAACGCAGTGAAGTCCCGGATCGTTTCCCAGGCAGACTGACCGATCGCTTCGCCGCCAAGCAGGACGTTGCATTTTCTCGCGAACCGATGACGCGTCAGCCCCGCAGACAGCAGCATGTCCAGTTGCGACGGAGTGCATTCGAAGGCCGATAGTTCGTTGTCTTTTATGAACCCGATGAAGTCCTCGCCGCTCGCCCGGACCCTGTCGGGAACGATGACAAGGCAGTGGCCGGAAAGAAGCTGCAGCAGCCCCTTCAGCGACATGTCGAAGGAGTAGGCCGAGTTCAATCCGACTTTGGAAAACGGCGGACAGGTCTTGTGCGTTGTTTCCCGAAGCACATTCCAGAAGTTTGCAGCCGCCCGATGCTCGACCAGCACGCCCTTGGGCTGCCCGGTCGATCCCGAGGTATAGATCACGTACGCAAGATGATTCGACGCCAGCCCCGCCACAGCCGGGTTGTGCGTCGGGTGCGAGGCCAGCTCCGATCCGGCCGCACCGTCCAGCACCACCACCGGCAACGACTGCCCCGAAGGCAGCCAGCCCGACACCGTCTCCAGCAGCGCCGTCTGCGTCAACAGCGCCACCGGACCGCTGTCCGAGACCATGTAGCCCAACCGCTCCGACGGATAGCCCGGGTCCAGCGGCACGTAGGCACCGCCCGCCTTCAAGATACCCAGCAGACCCACGACCATCTCCACGCTGCGCTCGGTGCAGATCGCCACGCGGTCCTCAGGCTTCACGCCCAAGGACAACAAGCGGTGCGCCACCTGGTTCGAACGGCGGTTGAGCTCGGCATAGCTCAGCGCTTCGCCCTCGTACACCACCGCCGTCGACTCCGGCGAGCGCTCCACCTGCGCCTCGAACAATCCGTGGATCAATCCATCCTGCGGGTACGCCGTCGCCGTATCGTTGAACTCCACCAGCAGTTGGTGACGCTCCGCCCCGCTCAGCAGCGGAAGATCGCGAACCCGCTGACCCGCGTCGGCCACCATTCCCGTCAGCAGACGCTCCAGCTGACCGGCCCAGCGCAACACCGTCGATTCGTCGAACAGGTCGCTGGCATATGCCAGACCGCCCTGAAGGCCGTCACCAACGTCCGTCAGCGCGAGCGACAGATCAAAGTGCGTCGTCACGTGCGGCGTTTCCACCGGCGACAAGACCAGCCCCGGCAGGTGCAGCCCGCCGCCATCAGGGGTGTTGTCCAATGTGAACAACGCCTGGAACAACGGGTTGTGGCTCAGGCTGCGTGCCGGCTGCAACACCTCCACCACCTGATCGAACGGAACGTCCTGGTGCGTGTAGCCTCCCAGCGTTACGCCCTTCACGTGGGAGAGCAACTCCGACACGGTCGGGTCCGACCCCACATCCACGCGCAGCGCCAGCGTGTTCGCGAAGAAACCGATCAAGCCCTCCAGTTCGGTGCGCTGGCGGTTCGCCACCGGCGTGCCGATGACCACCTCCGACTGCCCGCTCAGTCGCGACAGCAAAGTCGACCATCCGGCCAACAGCGTCATGAACAGCGTCGTTCCGTGACGCTTCGACAACGACCGCAGGCCCAATGTCAGCTCGGCCGACAACTGCACCGGCACCACGCCACCGGCATAACTTTGCATCGGCGGTCGCGGCCGATCGGTCGGCAACTCCAGCAACGCCGGCGCACCCGACAGGTGCTCGCGCCAGTGGGCCTGCTGCCGCTCCAGAACCTCGCCCTGCAGCCACTGGCGCTGCCACGAAGCATAGTCCGCATACTGGATCGGCAACGCCGGCAGCGGGTCCGCCTGATCCTGGATGAAGGCCGTGTACAGCGCCGACACTTCACGTACCAGCACGCCGATGGACCAGCCGTCGGAGATGATGTGGTGCTGGGTCACCACCAGAACATGCTCCTCAGCAGCCAACCGCAACAGGCGACCACGGATCAGCGGCCCCTTGGAAAGGTCGAACGCAGACCGCGACTCCGCCGCGCTCGCCGCAGCCACCGCCGACATCCGCGCCTGAGGCGCCAGGTCGCTCAGGTCCTCATCCACCAGCGAGAAACCGACGCCTTCCGGTGCGATCTCCTGCCGCGGCGTCCCGTCCAGCGTCACGAACGTCGTGCGGAGGTTCTCGTGCCGGGATACCACCCGGTCCAGCGCCCGCTGCAGCGCAGCACGGTCAAGAACGCCCTGCAGATGCATGGACGCCGGCATGTGATAACCCGATCCCGCGGCAGAATCGAGTTGATCCATGAACCACAGTCGCTGCTGTGCCCACGAAAGTGGAATATCTCCGTCCCGATCCGCCCTCTCGATAGCCCCAGCCTCTTCAGCCTTCCTGGTCGGCGCGGAGAACTTTTCGAGGCGGCGTCGAATAATATCGCGCTTGATAGCTTCAATATCCATATCCAGACTCTGATTCATACCAATAAGTACTCGAAGTTATCCTGCGATTAATTTTCGACGCGGTCTTTCTGTTTCTCTTCCTGCCAGATCCTAATAAGCTCGGCGTCCGAGAGCTCTTCGATTTCTGCCGTGAACCTGCTGACATCCTCTTGCGAATAGACACTCAGCTGAGTTGCGCCGACAGACATGGCAAGCTCTGCCATCGTCATGTTTTCGAATATGTCCATCAACGACATCTCTACCTTGAATATCTCGTGCATGCGGGCGACCACCTGGAGGGCCAGCAACGAATGACCCCCCAGCTCGAAGAACCGGTCGTGACGACCCACCTGCTCCAAGCCCAGCAGCTCCTGCCATATCTGCGCGATCGCCTCTTCCACCTCGCCCATCGGCGCCTCGTACGCCCGACTCGCCACCGCACTGCCGTCCGGCGCAGGCAGCGCCTGGCGATCCAGTTTTCCGTTCGGCATCAGCGGCAACACCGGCAGCACCACGTACGCGCTCGGAACCATGTAGTCCGCCAGCGCCGTCGACAGCTCGTCGCGCAGCACCGACACCGACAGCTCCACGCCCGACTCCGGAACCACGTAGGCCACCAGGCGCTTGTCGCCCGGCACGTCCTCACGCGCCAGCACCACCGCGTCCCGAACGCCCGCGCACCACTGCAGCCGCGACTCGATCTCGCCCAGCTTCACATGGAACCCGCGGATCTTCACCTGGAAATCGTTGCGACCCAGGAACTCGATCGTGCCGTCGCTGCGGTAACGACCCAGATCGCCCGTCTTGTACAGCCGGCCTGCCAGCTCTGCCCCGAACGGGTCCGCGATGAAGCGCTCCGCCGTCAGCTCCGGACGGTTCAGGTAACCCCGCGCCACGCCCGCGCCACCGATGTACAGCTCGCCGGTCACGCCCAGCGGCACCGGCTCGCGACGCTCATCCAGAATGTAGATCTGCGTGTTGGCGATCGGACGGCCGATGGGAATCAGCCTTGCGTCTGAGGAAACACTATCGACTTCATGGACAACGGCGAAGGTTGTCGTCTCAGTCGGGCCGTAGCCGTTCAAGAAATGACTCGGGGCCTGGTCCGTCCCGATCGCCATGGCAACCGTCTTGACGTCCAGCGCGTCACCGCCCACAAGAAGATACTTGAGTTGCGCGAACGCTTTTCCCAGATGGCTCACGTAGCCGTTGAACAGCCCTACCGTCAGCCACAACACATTGACGCCGCCGTGGATCAACGCTTGTCCAAAAGCATCGGCGGAAAGAAGCGTTTCCTGGGAAACGACAAGGAGCTTCGCTCCATTCAACAGACACCCCCATACTTCCCAGGTGGAGGCGTCGAACGTCACATTGGCGCAGTGAGCGAAGCAGTCCGTCGGATCGATCTGTGCAAACCCATTGTTGATGACCAGTCGAAGCACATTCTTGTGTTCGACCATCACGCCCTTGGGCTGACCCGTCGATCCCGACGTGTAGATCACATACGCAAGATGATTCGATCCCAGACCCGCCACGGCCGGGTTGTGCGTCGGCTGCGACTCCAGCTCCGATCCGGCCGCACCGTCCAGTACCACCACCGGCAACGACTGCCCCGAAGGCAGCCAGACCGATGCCGTTTCCAGCAGCGCCGTCTGCGTCAACAGCGCCACCGGACCGCTGTCCGACACCATGAAGGCCAACCGCTCCGACGGGAGACCCGGGTCGAGCGGAACGTACGCACCGCCCGCTTTCAGGATGCCCAGCATCCCCACCACCATTTCCACGCTGCGCTCGGCGCAGATCGCCACGCGGTCGTCCGGCTTCACGCCCAGCGACAACAAGCGGTGCGCCACCTGGTTCGATCGACGGTTCAGCTCGGCATAGCTCAGCGCCTCGCCCTCGTACATCAGCGCCACCGACTCCGGCGATCGCTCCACCTGCGCTTCGAACAGACCGTGGATCAACCCGTGACGCGGGAAGTCCGTCGCCGTATCGTTGAACTCCAC
>JALYOF010000100.1 GCA_030857025.1 Pseudomonadota bacterium
AAGACGGCATCCATCCCGAATACCGCGCTGTGGTGTTTCAGGACGTGACAACCGAATACCAGATCCTGACCCGCTCGACCCTTGGCAGCAAGGAGACGGTGAAGTGGGAAGACGGCAACGAATACCCGCTTATCAAGATCGATATCTCGTCGGCTTCGCATCCGTTCTATACGGGCAAGCACAAGATCATGGATCAGGGTGGCCGCGTCGACAAGTTCCGCAAGCGCTACGCGCAGAAGTAATCCCGCGTATCGCGGTCCAGCTTTCAGCATAACGGCTGCCGACAGGCGGCCGTTGTGCTTTCTGGGGTTCTGGCCCGCTGAGCGGGTTGCTTGCAGGATCCCTGCCGGGGCCGACCTGTACCGGGGTTGGGATGCGGCCCGGGTGCCATATGCGATAATTCCGGCACGCGTGATCGCGCGTTTTTCCTGTTCCCCCTCCGCGGCAACCCGGCATCCGCGCCGGTGCCGCGCGTAGACGTGAGGAGTGCTTCGTGTCAGCTCAAGACAAACCCGCGGGCGACAAGCCGGCCCTGGACAGCGTGACCCTGAGCGCCGCCGGCGCGGAGGTCGAATTGCCCGTGCAGCATCCTGTGCTGGGTGCCCCCTGCATCGAGATCGGCAAGCTGCCAAAGGCCACCGGGTGCTTCACCTACGACCCTGGATTCACCGCAACCGCGAGCTGCAAGTCGGCGATCACCTACATCGATGGGGACGAGGGAGTGCTGCTGTACCGCGGCTACCCGATCGAGCAGCTGGCGGAGAAATCCAGCTTTTTGGAGGTGGCCTACCTGCTGATGAACGGTGAGCTGCCCAATCAGGCGCAGTTCACTGGCTTCGAGCATGAGGTCACGCATCACACGATGATGCACGAGGCCTTCAAGAGCTTTCTTGGCGGCTTCCGCCACGATGCGCATCCGATGGCGATGCTGGTCGGCATGCTGGGCTCGATGGCAAGCTTCTACCACAACGATCTGGACCTCGACGATCCCGAGCAGCGCCGGCTCGCGGCGATCCGCCTGCTGGCCAAGGTACCGACCATCGCTGCCGCCTGTTATCGCCACTCGATCGGCTGGCCGCTGCGCTACCCGCGCAACAACCTCGACTACACCACGCGCTTCCTGCACATGATGTACGAGGTCCCGAGCGAGCCGCTGCTGCTCAATCCGGTCGCGGCCAAGGCGATGGACCTGTTGTTCATCCTGCATGCCGACCACGAGCAGAACGCATCCACCTCGACGGTGCGTCTGGTCGGTTCCACCGGTGCCAACCCCTATGTCTGCCTGGCATCCGGCGTGGCCGCACTGTGGGGTCCGGCCCACGGCGGCGCGAACGAAGCCGTGCTCAAGATGCTCAGCGAGATCGGCCGGCCCGAAAACGTACAGTCGGCGATCGATCGTGCCAAGGACAAGGATTCCGGCTTCCGCCTGATGGGCTTTGGCCACCGCGTCTACAAGAACTACGATCCCCGCGCTGCGCTGGTGCGCAAGATGACGCACGAAGTGCTCGGCGAACTGGGCGTTGCCGATCCGTTGCTCGACGTCGCCATGAAGCTCGAAGAGGCGGCGCTGAAGGATGACTACTTCGTGCAGCGCAAGCTTTACCCGAACGTCGATTTCTACTCCGGGATCATCTACAAGGCCCTCGGCATCCCGGTGGAGATGTTCACGGTGATGTTCGCCATCGCCCGCACGGCCGGCTGGGTATCGCACTGGCTGGAGCAGCAGGACGATCCGGAGAGCAGGATCGGACGGCCCAGGCAGATCTACACCGGCGCGGCCGACCGAGACTACGTGGCGATGGACCAGCGCTGAGTCCACTGCCTGTCGCATGAAGAAAACGCCTCCACCCGGAGGCGTTTTTTTGCGCGAGGGTTGCGCCCTGTGGCGCGGCCACGTCAGGTTGTCAGCATCTGCCGCAACTGCGAGACCGAAGCGCGCCGGACCGGCTTCTGGTCCAGCACGGAAAGCGGCGCCTGCCGCAGGACATCGTGCGGCAGGACGGTGATATCGAAAGCGATGCCGTCGGCGCTGAAATGCCAGGACGGAAAGTCTCCGCTGCGCTCGCGATCGAGCCGTACCCGCCGGCTGCGCAATTCGGCAGGGATGCCATGCTGCTCCAGAAACCGCTGCGCGGCGTCGGCGTCGTCCGTGTGCAGGTGCAGCGCTACCGGACTGCGTGCGTCGGCGGTGCCGTCAAGCACCGGGCCGACCAGCCGTGGCGAAAATCCGGCGAAGAATTCCATTGCCTGGAGCGCGGCCTCCCGGCGGCGATGCACCGCGTCCATGTTCCCGGGCTGGAAAAGCCTCTGGTACTCGCGAAGAGCCTCCTCGATCTCGCTGTTTCGCGGGAGCAGGGCATCATCGGAAACGCCGAGGCGTTCGGCGGCCTTGCGTTTGGCCTGGTGGAAGTCCCGGAATCCACCTTCGGCCATCAGCCGAGCCGCCTCCTGGGCCAGCCGCAGGCGGCGTTCGTTGGTTCGGGGCTGAGACGGATCCGCACGGGGATGCTTGCGGGAGAATCTGGGGGCACGGTGCATGGCGACCTCCGTGGCGTGCGGGGGCGGCAACAAAGTGGCCGCCCCGGCCGGCGCGAACGCCGGCACCAGGACGCTAGCACGGTCAGAAGATGTCGAAAGTCTCTTCCGAGGGGCTGGATTCAGCTGGAGCATAGTCCACGTAGTTTTGCAGGCGCTCCAGGTCTTCGATCTTGACCCATTCCTGGACCCCGCCGCTGCCTTCCGGTTGCAGCGTTCCATTGGCCGCAACGGACACCTGGACCATGCCGTCGGGCGGCTCGTTGACCGCCAGCGGCTGGTCTTCCAGTGCCACGCGCATGTAGTCGATCCAGATCGGCAACGCCGCCTTGCCGCCGTACTCGCGATAGCCAAGCGAGGTGAAGTCATCACGGCCGACCCAGACAGTGGTGACGAGATTACCGCCGATACCGGAGAACCAGGCATCGCGATGCTCATTGGTGGACCCGGTCTTGCCACCGATGTCCTCGCGCTCGAGCACCTTCGCGGCGGTGCCGGTGCCGCGCTGGACCACATCCCGCAGCATCGACACGATCTGATACGCAATCCGCGCATCCATGGCGCGTGGCGCTGGCACGAAATCGACATCGACCACCGGCTCCGCTACCTGCTCCGGGGCCTCGTTCGCAGGAGGCCGGGATGCGGCGCCCTCGGGGCCGAAGTTGAAGCCGCCCACGATGGCGGTCGCCTTGCCAGGTGTATTGCCGCGGCCTCCGCATTGCGGGCACGCGGTCGGCGGGTTCGCCTGGAACACGACCACCCCGTCTCGGTCCTTCACCTCCGAGATCAGCCATGGTGTGATGCGGAAGCCGCCATTGGCGAAGGTCGAGTAACCCCGTGCCACCGACAGCGGCGTCAGCGATGCGGTGCCCAGCGACATGGAGAGGTTCGGCGGGAGGCTGGCCTCGTCGAAGCCCAGGTGACTAATGAAACTGCGTGCGTAATCCACGCCGATTGCATCCAGCAGCCGTACCGACACCAGATTGCGCGATTGCACCAGCGCCTCGCGCAGGCGCATCGGACCCTTGAAATCGCCGCTGTCGTTCTGTGGTCGCCAGAGGTGGCCGCGGCGGTCCTTGAAGACCACAGGAGCGTCGAGCACGATCGAGGCCGGGCTGAACCCGCGCTCGAAGGCCGCCGCATAAAGGAAGGGCTTGAAGCTGGAGCCCGGTTGCCGGCGCGCCTGGGTGGCGCGATTGAACTTGCTGCCGCTGAAGCTGAAGCCGCCAGAAAGGGCGCGCAACGCGCCGGTGTCGGGTTCCATCGAAACCAGGGCCGCCTGCGCCCGTGGCACCTGCGCCAGCTTGTACACCACCTCACCGGAGGACTTTTCCCTTGCGGCGGTGCCCTGGTCGGACTCGGTGACTTCCTGACCAGCCTGTTCGGTCTCAACCTGGCGAACGCGCACCACATCGCCGCGCTTGAGCAGGCTTTGCGGGCTGCGACCGCCCCAGCCGTCCTTCGCGCCCAATTCGACCTCACGGCCGCTGCGCAGCACCAGCTTCGCGCCTCCACCGTCGGTCGACATCACGATGGCCGGCAGCATGTCGGCCTGGCTCGACACCGAGCGCAGTCGCAGCCGCGCTGTCGCCGCGTCCTCGTCGTCGGCCAGGTCGAAGTGCCGCTCGGCACCGTGCCAACCGTGTCGCTTGTCGTAGGTCACAAGGCCTTCGCCCAGCGACTTCTGTGCGGCGGCCTGCATCACCGGGTCGATGGTGGTGGTGACCTTGTAGCCTTTGGTCAGTGCTTCCGGTCCGAAGCGCTCGATCATTTCCTGGCGCACCATCTCGGCCACGTAGGGCGCATACATCTGCACCGGTGGCTCGTGCGGCTGCGCGTGCATCGGCACCGACTTGGAGCGCGCGGCCTCCTGGGCGGGCACGAACTCGAGCTCGGCCATGCGATCCAGAATGTAGTCACGACGCTGCCTGGCACGCTCCGGATTGCTGAGCGGATTGCCGCTGGACGGAAACTTGGGGATGCCGGCCAGCGAGGCCATCTCGTCCAGATCCAGTTCCGCCAGTTGCTTGCCGTAGTAGAACTCCGCTGCCGCGGCCACACCATAGGCGCGATTTCCAAAAAAGCTCTTGTTGAGGTACAGCTCGAATATCTCGTCCTTGCTGAGTTCGCGCTCCATGCGCATCGCCAGCAGCATCTCCTGCAGCTTGCGCTTGTACTTGTACTCGGAGCTCAGGAAGAACTGGCGGGCGACCTGCTGCGTGATCGTGGAGCCGCCGGGCACGCGTTTGTCGTCGGTGGTGGCAAGCAGCCACAATGCGCGAGCCACGCCCTTGTAGTCGACGCCGTGGTGCTCGTAGAAACGAGCGTCCTCCACGGCAATGAAAGCCTGCTTGAGGCGCTCGGGCACGTCGTCGATGGCGACCGGATAGCGGCGCGTCTCGCCGAAGACCGCCATCAGGCGACCATCCCGGGCATGGACGTACATCGGCTCCTGCATCTCGGTGTTGTGGAGACTCTCCACGTCCGGCAGTTGCGGTGCGATCAGGAAGTACAGGGTGCCCAGTGCAATGGCACCGAGAACCCCCATGCCGGCAACGGCGAGCAGGAACCAGCGAAACAGACGACGAAAACGCGGCATTGAAGCAGCTTCCGATTGCGGGGTGCGTAGGCGGTGGAGTATAGAGGAGCCGGGGATTCGGCTGACTTGGCAATGTGACGCGGAAAGTGGAAATGTGTCGCAATTGAGCAATTCGCACACGAAGTGGTTGCGACATTGCTAAAAGTCCGTTATTTAAGACAGGGCTGCACAAAGTGCGCGTAAGCGACTGTAGCAAGGGGAGAAAACCGTGGGTGTGATCACAAAAAGCCAGCCGACCATGGTCGGTGTCGACATAAGTTCGACAGCTGTAAAGCTTTTGCAGCTCTCGAAGGTCGGCAACCGTTACCGGGTCGACCACTACGCCGTGGAGCCCCTGCCGCCGAACGCCGTGGTCGAGAAGAACATCGTCCAGGTCGAAGCCGTGGGCGACGCGATCAAACGCGCCATCGCGCGCTCCGGCACGAAGGCCCGGCACGCCGCTGCGGCGGTCGCGGGCTCGGCGGTGATCACGAAGGTCATCACCATGCCCGCCGACCTCAGCGAGGACGACATCGAGGCGCAGGTCGAGCTGGAGGCAGTCAACTACGTCCCGTACCCGATCGAGGAAGTGAATCTCGACTTCGAGGTGCTGGGACCGACCCCCGGCAGCAGCGAGTCGGTCCAGGTACTGCTCGCGGCCTCGCGCGCCGAGAACGTGGAAGCACGATCCTCCGCGCTAGAACTTGGCGGCCTGACGCCCAGGGTGATGGACGTGGAGGCCTTCGCGATCGAGAACGCCTTCGCACTGTTGTCGGAGCAGTTGAGCAGCCAGCGCGACGGCATCGTGGCGCTGATCGACTCGGGCGCGACCATGACCACGCTCAACGTGTTGCGCAATGGCCGCAGCCTGTACAGCCGCGAGCAGGTGTTCGGCGGCAAGCAGCTCACCGACGAGGTGATGCGCCGCTACGGACTGAGCTATGAGGAGGCCGGGCTCGCCAAGCGCCAGGGCGGGCTGCCCGCCAGCTACGAGATCGAAGTACTCGAACCCTTCAAGGAAGCGATGGTGCAGCAGGTCAGCCGTCTGCTGCAGTTCTTCTATGCGGGCAGCGAATTCAACCGTGTCGACCAGATCGTGATCGCAGGTGGCTGCGCGACGATCGCCGGCGTGGCGCAGATGATCGAGGAACAGCTGGGGGTGTCGACGATCGTGGCCAATCCTCTGGCCCACATGACGCTGGGGCCGCGCGTCCAGGCGCACGCGCTGGCCCAGGATGCGCCGGCCCTGATGATTGCTTGCGGACTGGCCTTGAGGAGCTTCGACTGATGACGCGTATCAACCTGCTCCCGTGGCGCGCAGAGCGACGCAAGCAGCGTCAAAAAGAATCGATGATGATGCTGGCGCTGTCGGCGGTAGCCGCCGTGATGCTGTCGTTCCTGATCATCACCTACTACAACGGCCAGATCAGCGGACAGCAGGCGCGCAATGCGTACCTCAAGGCCGAGATCGAGCTGTTGAACAAGCAGAACGAGGAGATCGAGGAGCTCGATCGCAAGAAGGCCAAGCTGCTCGCACGAAAGAACGTCATCGAGGAGTTGCAGGCCGACCGCTCGCAGATGGTGCACCTGTTCGACTCCCTCGTGCGCACGATTCCCGACGGCGTGGTGTTGACCGCGGTCAAACAGGACAACGAAACGCTGACGCTGGACGGACGTTCGCAGTCCAACGCGCGCGTCAGCACCTACCTCAGGATGCTGGAAAAGTCCGGCTGGATGAGCGCGCCCGAACTGGCGGTGATCGAGGCCAAGGGTGAGGACAAGGGCCTGCCCTACGTGTTCACCCTGCAGGTGAAGCTGATCAACCCCAATGCTCCCAGGGACGAGGACGGCGACGGCATTCCCGACGCGCCGGTAGTCGAAAGCGCCGAAGGGATGCAGTACCCCGAAGTTCCCGCGCCAGCCATGCCTGCAGAATCGGCACCGGACGGCACCGTGGAGCAGCCAGTCGCACCCGTTGCCGCGCCGGTTGATTCGGTCGGTGCCACCCCAGCGGCCGCAACAGGAGGCCTGTCGTGAGCCAGATGTCGCTCAAAGAGCTCGACTTCAACAACATCGGTTCCTGGCCTCAAAAGGCGAAGATCGGATTCGCCGTGCTGATCGGCTTGGTGATCGTCGGCCTGGCCTGGTGGCTGTTCGTCGGCGACAAGCGCGAGGAACTCGCCGCGCTTGAACGCACCGAGACCGAGCTTCGCGAAGATTTCAAGACCGAACAGGGCAAGGCCGTCAACCTGGAGCCCTTGAAACTGCAACTCGCGCAGATGGAGCAGCAGTTGCAGCAGATGCTGCGCCAGTTGCCGAGCAAGACCGAGATGCCCGATCTCATCGTGGACATCTCGCAGACGGCGCTCGCCACCGGCATCAGCAACGAGCTCTTCAAGCCAGGTCCGGAGGAGCCCAAGGAGTTCTACGCCGAAAAGCCCATTTCGCTGAGGATGGTGGGTACCTACCACCAGTTCGGCGCATTCGTCAGCGGCGTCGCATCGCTTCCGCGCGTGGTCATCCTGACCATGCATGACATATCGCTCAAACCTCGCAATCCAGACAGCAAGGTGGGCATCACCGCCAACAGTCCGCTGGAACTGGCGGGCACGGTCAAGACGTACCGCTACCTCGAAGAAGGGGAAGTGGCGGAACAAGCGGCCACTGCCGCCGGAACGGAGGGGTCCTGACATGGGTGACTTGATTTGGCACCGCCGCGCGTCGATCGCGGGACGCCTTGGGGCGGCGGTCTGCCTCGTGATGCTGGCGGGCGCCTGCTCGCGCGACATCCGCAGCACGCCGGGGGACGCTCCCAACCTGGAATCATGGACCGCGCAGATCAAGGCCGAACCCGCTCCTCCACTGGAGCCGCTGCCGGTGATGCAGCAGTTCGAAACCTTCGAATACGCGGCACAATCGATGCGCGATCCTTTCAGCAACGCCTTTACGGACCAAGGCAGTGCGTCCGGCCCCCGGCCCGATTCGGGCCGTCGCAAGCAGACGCTCGAGCAGTTTCCGCTAGACAGTTTCGATATGGTTGGAACGCTGGGCACGGGCGGAAGCGTTGTGGCCCTCATCATGGCGCCCGACAAGGTGACGTATCGGGTTACACCCGGCGCGTACCTGGGACAGAACGACGGTCGGGTGACCTCCGTCCACGAAGATCGGGTCGAGCTGGTAGAGCTGGTTCCGGACGGCGCGGGAGGCTGGCTGGAACGTCCGGCCACCATCGCCTTGGAAGATCAATAAGATTGGGGATTTGACGATGACCGTATTCCATAGCACACGACTGCGGCCTGCCCGGCGCCCCTTGTTCCCGCGCCATGCCGGCTTCGGCGTCCTGCTGGGCATGGCTGCGGCCATCAGCGGCGTGCATGCCGCTCCTGCCGATGTCCGTGCCTCGCTCGTGCCCTTGCTGGCAGGGCAGGTTGCGCCGGTTTCCAGTGCCGATCCCGCCAAGCAACTCCCAGGGGCGATTTCGGTGTCCAACATCGACTTCAAGCGTGGCGACGGTGGAGCGGGCAGGCTGATCCTGCGCTTCAGCGGGGATGGTGCCGCACCCGACCTGCGCAATCAGGGCTCCCGCATCGTGATCAACGTGGCGAATGCACAGCTGCCCGCATCGCTGCAGCGGCCGCTCAACGTCAGCGACTTTGCGACGCCGGTCCAGCAGATCGACGCGCGTGCTTCGGGTTCGGGCACTCAACTGGTCCTCGACACCAACAGCGCTTATGAGTCGATGGCGTACCAGACCGGCAACGAGTACATCGTCGAGATCGTCCCCAGGGCGGTCGCGAAGCGTGCTCCGGCGTCCAATGCCGCGGTCGGGCAGACAAGGTCGGACTCGACCTCCCGCGCATACAGCGGTCGGCCGGTGACGTTCAACTTCCAGGACGTGCCGGTCCGCACGGTGCTGCAACTGATCGCGGAGGAATCCAACCTCAACCTGGTAGCGTCCGACAGCGTGCAGGGCAACGTCACCCTGCGGCTGGTGAACGTGCCGTGGGACCAGGCCCTCGACATCGTGCTGCGCGCCAAGAGCCTGGACCAGCGGCGCAGCGGCAATGTGATCTGGGTTGCTCCCCAGACCGAGATGGCGAAGTTCGAGCAGGACACCGAGGACGCGCGCATCGCGCTGGACAACCGCGTCGACCTGGTCACCGAGTACATCCAGATCAACTACCACAACGCGGCGCAGATCTTCAAAGCGCTCACCGAGGCCAAGGGAATCGGCGGTGGCGGTGGCGGCGAAGGCGGCGGCGGTGCCGGTTCGGACACCGGCGATAGTGGTTTCCTGAGCCCTCGTGGGCGCCTGGTGGCCGACGAGCGCACCAACACCCTGATGATCAGCGACATTCCGAAAAAGATCCAGCAGATGAAGGAGCTGATTCGCGTCATCGACCGGCCCGTCGATCAGGTGCTGATCGAGGCTCGCGTGGTCATCGCGACGGAGAGTTTCTCGCGTGAACTGGGCGCACGATTCGGCATCAGCGGCAGCAACAACGACAACGCGTTCTTCAGCGGCAACCTCGAGACGAACAGCACCAACAGCGTAGCGCGCTACAACACGAGCCAGGCCAACCAGACGTTGCTCAACAAGTACTTCGCAGACCGGGAGGCGGCGCGTCTGGCCGGTACCGCCGAGCCGGCGCTGCCGGTTCTGGGGGCCGCGGCGATTACCCGGGGGCTGATGTCGAACCTCGGCGTCGCCAACCCCGCGGGTTCTGTTGCGCTGTCGATCCTCAACGCCGGCTACCTCCTTGACGTCGAGCTCTCGGCGATGCAGGAAGAAGGTCGCGGTGAGGTGATTTCCAATCCGCGCATTGTCACCAGCAACCAGCGCGAGGCGGTCATCAGCCAAGGCCAGGAAGTTGGCTACGTGACGATCCGTCCGGCGACGTCGGGCAGCGTTCCGACACCGACTGTCGAGTTCAAGGACGTTCTCCTGGAAATGCGGGTCACCCCGACGATCACCAACGACGGTCGGGTCTTCCTGAACATGAACGTCAAGAAGGACGAGATCGAAGGCTTCATCAGCACCGGCATCGGCGACGTTCCGCAGATCAGCAAACGCGCGGTGAACACTGCGGTGCTGGTCGAGGACGGACAGACGGTGGTGATTGGCGGCGTGTACGAGTTCCGCGATCGCAGCGATGTCCAGAAGGTGCCATTCCTTGGCGACATCCCGTTCCTGGGCGCCCTGTTCAAGAAAAAGGGTCGTGCCAAGGAGAAGGCGGAGCTGCTGATCTTCGTGACACCGAAGGTGCTGCAGGTGAAGCAGCGCGACTGAGGCGCCATCCGGAAATCGACATCCCAGCGGGAGCCTTCGGGCTCCCGTTTTTTCTGGCGCGTGCGCCCAGTGCAAGAAAATCACTGAACGGGTCGGTGCGCGTGATGAACCTTGTCGCGCGCCTTGGGTCAAACTGGGCTGAACCCGTTTACCTGGACCGGCATGGATAGTTTTCCCCACCCGACCACCCCGCCCGCCGACGACGCGCGGCTGCACGACGCGTTCTCGGCCTTGCGCGAGGGCCTCGCCACCGAGATCGTCGGCCAGGCCGCACTTATCGAGCGGCTGCTGATTGCACTGCTGGCCGACGGACATCTGCTGGTGGAAGGCGCCCCAGGGCTTGCCAAGACCACCGCGATCCGCGCACTGGCAGCACGCCTGGACGCCGATTTCGCACGCGTCCAGTTCACTCCCGACCTGCTGCCTGCCGACCTCACCGGCACCGAAATATGGCGTCCACAGGACGGCCGCTTCGAGTTCCAGCCGGGACCGATCTTTCACCCGATCCTGCTTGCGGACGAAATCAATCGCGCGCCGGCCAAGGTGCAGTCGGCGCTGCTGGAGGCGATGGGCGAGCGTCAGGTCACCGTCGGGCGGGCGACCTATCCGCTGACGCCGCTGTTCCTTGTCATGGCGACCCAGAACCCGATCGAGCAGGAGGGCACGTTTCCGCTGCCGGAGGCGCAGCTGGACCGCTTTTTGATGCACGTGCGGATCGGCTACCCGCATGTCGACGCCGAGGTGGAGATCCTGCGCCTGGCGAGGGAGCGTGCCCGCGACGCACTCAACGAAGTCATCACGGCGCCTGCGCGCCTGTCGCAGGCCGACGTATTCGCGGCGCGCTCGGCCGTGCTCGAGGTGCACGTCGCGCCTGCCGTGGAGCGCTACCTGGTGGAACTGGTGCTGGCCTCGCGCGATGCCGCTCGTTACGACGCACAACTCGGCCAGCGCATCGCATGGGGTGCCAGCCCGCGTGGCTCGATCGCGCTGGAACGCTGCGCCCGCGCGCATGCGTGGCTCGCGGGCCGGGATTTCGTTACGCCCGACGATGTGCGTGCCATCGCGCCGGAGGTGCTGCGTCACCGTGTCCTTCCCAGCTACGAGGCAACGGCCGAGGGCTGGGACGGCGACCGGATCGTCGCCGAGTTGCTGGACCGGGTGCCGTTGCCATGATCGTTGAACGATCGTTGCGGCAAGCCCCGAGTTCTGTCGTGGAGCCGAGGAGGCGCTGACGGTGGCGCCGACGACCACCCAGGGCAACGGAACGGCCCCGACGCTGCCCGAGCTGGTATCGCTGCGTGCGCTTGCCAGCGGCCGCCGCAACGCGAAGCTCGGCCGCTCCGGTGCAACCGGGCACTCGCTTTCGCCGATGCGAGGGCGCGGGATGGAGTACGCCGAGTCGCGCGAATACGTGGCAGGCGACGATGCACGGCACATCGACTGGCGCCTGACCGCGCGCAGCGGGCGTGCGCACACCAAGCTTTTCCAGGCCGAGCGCGAGCGGCTGACGCTGATCGTTGCCGATACCGCGCCAGCGCTGTACTTCGGCACCCGCGTCCGCTTCAAGTCCGTGCAGGCCGCGCGTGCTGGCGCAATCGCGGCCTGGGCGGCGGTGAGGGACGGGGACAGAATTGCGGCACTGCGCGGTAGCGCCCGCGAAGCCCCGGTGCCCCCTGCGTCGGGCACCCGTGGCGCGCTTCGTGTACTCGATGCCCTTGTGCGCTGGTACGCCAGTCCGCCGCCGGACGATGCTGGTCTGGCGACCGCGCTCGATCACGCCGTGCGTCTGATGAGGCCCGGCTCGCGCCTGGTCATATTGGCGGACCCGCATAGCGTCGCATCGGTTCCCGAGCGCCGCTGGCCAGGTATCGCCCAGCATCACGAGGTGATCGTGCTGCTGCTGACCGATCCGCTGGAGATCGATCCGCCGAAGGCCTCACTGCCATTCCGCAGCGGCGATCATCGCGTCGAACCGGACCTCGCCAGCAGCAGCCAGTTGAAACGCTGGCGCGAGGAGTTCGTGCGCCCCGTGGAGGAGGCGCTGGAGCGTCTACCGTCACGCGGCGTGCGTGCCCGCGCGCTGTCCACCTCCGAGCCCAGCGAATGCTGGTTGCCGCTGCTGGGCCGGGCGCGGCCGATGGTGGCCTGATGCAGAGCGCGACGCTGGTCCTGCGGGACATCCACCAGCCGCCCGCGCCGTCGTGGTGGCCGCCAGCGCCTGGTTGGTGGCTGGTTGCGGCCGCCGTGCTGATCGCCGTGTTTGCGTTGGCGTGGTTTGCAACACGTCGCCGTCGGAAGCTGCGCGAGATCGTCGCCGTATTCGACGACGCGCTGGAGAGTGCAGAAACCCCGCCGCAACAGGTCGCGGCAATGTCCGAGTTGCTGCGCCGTGCGGGTCGGCGGCGCGATCCCGCAGCGGACCGGCTTCAGGGCGAGGCGTGGCTTGAATTTTTGGATGACGCCCGGCCGGCCGGCCCGAAAAAGAAGGCGCGCACGGCACTGCAGGAGCCAGCTCCGGAGCTGCACCCGTTTTCGCGGGGTCCGGGACGGCTGCTGCTGGAAGGTGGCTACCGACGCGAAATCGACCCGACCCAGGTCGCCGAGCTGAGGCCACTGGTGCGTGCGCGCTATTTGAAATGGATGGGTCGGCGGTGATCGCCTGGCTGACCTCGACCTTCGCCTGGCCCTGGCTGCTGCTGGCCCTGCCGCTGCCGATCCTGGCGCGCTACATTTTCCCTGCGTCCCGCAGTGCATCGGCGGCACTCAGGGCGCCCTACGGCGAGCGGCTGGATGCGATTGCCGGGAGCGGCGGTGCATTGCGCCGCCATGGCACCGGTCCCGGGTGGCTCGCGTGGACCGCGTGGATCCTGTTGTGCGTCGCGGCGGCACGGCCACAGGTGCTCGGGGAGGCGGTGCAGCCGCCGCAGGCCGGGCGCGACCTGATGCTTGCACTCGACCTGTCGGGCAGCATGAGTGAGCCGGACATGCGCCTGGGCGGCCGGCCGGTGGACCGGCTGACCGCAGCCAAGGCGGTGCTGGCCGACTTCCTCGACCGCCGTGGCGGCGACCGCGTCGGCCTGATCGTGTTCGGCCGCCGCGCATACGCGCTGACGCCGCTGACCCACGACCTCGACAGTGTCCGCCAGCAGTTGGCCGACAGCGTGATCGGCCTGGCCGGGCAGGAGACCGCGATCGGTGACGCCATCGGGCTGGCGGTCAAGCGGCTGCGCGACCGCGACGAACAGGGTCCCGGCACGCCGAACCAGCCGCGCCAATCCAATCCCACTGCCGCCGATCAACAGCACGTATTGGTGCTGCTTACCGACGGCGTCAACACCGCAGGCCTGCTGGACCCAATGAAAGCTGCCGAACTCGCGCGCGACGCGCAGGTGCGCGTCCACACCATCGCGTTCGGCGGCGAAGGCTCGCTGTCGCTGTTCGGATTTGCGATGCCGATGCCCGGCGCGGGAGACGAGATCGACGAAACCAGTCTGCGCGCGATTGCCAACGAGACCGGTGGACGTTTTTTCCGTGCGCGGGATACTTCCGAGCTGGTCGGTATCTACAAGGAAATCGAGCGTCTGGAGCCCGTGCAGCGACCCGGTGAGGTCGTGCGTCCGCGCATGGAGCGCTATGCCTTTCCGCTCGCTGCGGCTTTCGTCATAGGCCTGCTGGCGTGGCTCGTTCCGCGGCGGAGGCCCGCATGAGCCCCGCGGCGATGGAAGTTGTCGGCCAGTTGCACCTGCTGCGGCCCGGCTGGTTGTGGGCGCTTGCCGCGCTGCCGCTGCTGATCTGGTTGTGGCAGCAACGGCAGCGACGAGCCAGCGTCTGGCGTGACGCAGTGGACCCGCACCTGCTGCCGCACCTTCTCGAGAGCGGCGGCCGCAGCGGCTGGTCGCGATCGCTTGTGCTGGGCATGCTTGGATACGTGCTCGCGGTGTTCGCGCTGGCCGGGCCGAGCTGGCGTCAGACCGAACAGCCGCTGTGGCAGAGCAGCTCACCATTGGTGATCGCGCTGGACCTGTCGAGCGCGACCCTCGCCGGCGATCTGCCGCCGTCGCGGCTGGCCCAGGCCCGGTCCAAGCTGGCGACCCTGCTGGCCGAGCGCGAAGGCGGGCAGGTAGGCCTGGTGGTGTATGCCGGCGACGCTTTCACGGTGGCGCCCCTGACCGAAGACGCCGGGAATGTCGCGCTGTTCATCGATGCCCTGCATCCGCAGGTGATGCCGGTGGACGGTCAAAGCGCCGACCGCGCCATCGCGTGGTCGGCAAGATTGCTGCGTCAGGCGGGATTCGAGCAGGGCGACATCCTGTTGATCACCGACCATGCCGACGCCCAGGCCCGCGCTGCGGCCGAGCGCGCGCAAGAGTCCGGCTTTCGCGTGTCGGTACTCGGAATGGGAACTCCCACCGGCGCGCCTTACCGGCAGCAGCATGGTGGCATCGCGACCGCGCGCCTGGACGGGGACTCGCTTCGCGATCTGGCGCAGGCCGGAGGCGGGAATTTCGCGGTGCTTTCCGGCGATGATCGCGACCTGCAGTCGCTCGGGGTGCTCGATCCCGACACGGCCGACACGGCATCGGGCGGGAGCGAACGCGGCCGGAGCTGGCACGACGATGGCTACTGGCTGCTGCTGCCCTTGATGCTGCTGGCGCTGTTCGCATTCCGCCGCGGCAGCACGCTTGCGGTGCTCATGTTTTGCCTGTGGCTGCCTTGGTACCCGGCCACCGCGGCCGGGTCGACTGCCGTGCCCGACACCTCGGGTGGACTCTGGCGGCGCCCGGACCAGGTGGCGCACGAAGTCATGCGGGAGGCCGCGGAGGCCTACCGCGAAGGCGACTACGCGGCCGCCGCAAAAAAATACCGGGCGCTCGAAAGCGCCGATGCGCACTACAACCTCGGCAACGCCCTGGCGAAAGCTGGCCGCTATCCGGAGGCGATCGAAGCCTACGACCAGGCATTGCGGCAGCAGCCGGGCATGGAGGATGCGATCGCCAACAGGCGCGCCGTCGAAGCGGCCATGAAGCGGCAGCCGCCGCCCGGCCCTCAGAAGGGGCAGCAGGAACTCAGGGACAAGCCCGAACCGGGTCCGCAGCAGGGGCCAGGCGAGGATGGTGATCCCTCAGGGCAGCAATCTTCGGAGTCGGGAAAGCCAAAGGACCAGCCGGAGCAGAAACCACCCTCTGGCGAGGAAACGGAGCCGACGCCATCGAAAGGCGCGGAACCAGCCGACTCCCGTTCGCAGCAGGAGGCCGACGAGGCTCAGCGCGAGCGCATGCGCCAGGCCCTGGAACAGGCGGATGGCGAGCGCGGCGAGGAACCGGTCGAGTCGGAAGCGCGTGCCGGTGAGACCCCCGCCGAGCGCGAGCGCCGGCTCGCCAACGAGGCTTGGCTGCGGCGCGTGCCGGACGATCCGGGCGGCCTGTTGCGCGAGAAGTTCCGTATCGAACATCAACGCCGCCAGTCTGAGGGCACAGGAGAATGACGACAATGTCGCGCGTGACCGACCCAGCGACTGCAGCTCGTGGCTACAAGCTGGTGCCTGCCATTCTCCGCATGCTCATCGTGCTGCTCCTGTCGCTGGCCAGCCTCAACGCTTCCGCGCAGGTGCGCGCATGGCTGGACCGCGATCGGATCAATGCCGATGAAACCGTCACCCTGAACATAGAAATGACGGGCTCCGGTTCGCCCGACTACAGCCCGCTGCAGAAGGACTTCAGCGTCAGCGGACACACCAGCCGGCGTCAGCTCGAGATCGTCAACGGTCGCGCCAGCAGCCGCACCCTTTTCGCCGTCGCGTTGCGACCTCGGCGCGATGGCGTGATAACCGTGCCGGCACTGGAGGTGGGCAGCGGGCAGACCCAGCCGCTGTCGCTGGTGGTGACGCCGGGACAGGCGCGGATTCCCGCGCGCGCCGGCGATGACGTGTTCATCGAGAGCGAGGCCGACGACACCGACCCCTACGTCCAGCAATCCGCGGGCTGGGTGGTGCGGTTGTACTCGGCGGTGCCGCTGGTCTCCGGTCAGCTGGAGCAGCCGGCGCCCGACGGGGCCTCGCTCCAGCAGGTCGGAGACGACGTTCAGTACGACCGGCAGATCGAAGGCCGTCGCTATCAGGTGGTCGAGCGCCGGTTCCTGCTGATTCCGGAGCGCAGCGGCAGTCTCACGATTCCCGGCGCCACGTTCCAGGGGCGCGGCGTTGCCGGTTTCTTCGACGATTTCCTCGGCAGTGGTCGCAGCCAGTTGCAGGCCCAGGCTGCTCCGCGGTTCCTGCAGGTTCGCCCGATCCCTCCCAATGCGCGGCAGCCTTGGTTGCCGCTGCACTCCTTGCAGCTGCGCTACCAGTCCACACCGCAGGAGTTGCGCGAGGGCAGCGCATCGACGCTCACGATCGAGGTCACCGCCGACGGCGCCACCGCGGCGCAGATGCCCGAGCTGGAGCTGCCCCCGATCGACGGGGTCCAGGTGTTCGCCGAACCGGTGCAGGCGGACGAGCGTTTCGTGCAGGGTCGCCCCCGGGTCACGCTCACGCGATCGTTTTCGCTGGTGCCTTCCCGCGCCGGTGAAGTGCGGCTGGCGGGGCTGCGCCTGCAGTGGTGGGACGTCGAAGCGGGCGCCGCGCGGACCGAGGCCTTGCCGCCGATGACCTGGAATGTCGTTGCAGGCGGCGGCACGCCAGCAACGGCAGGCGCCTCCGCTGCGCCGCAGGAACCCAAGGGTGCGGCCGACGCTATCCGGTCCGCTCAACAAACACCGCGAGCGTGGGTGCTGGCAGCCGTCGGGTTCGCCTTGCTGTGGCTGCTGACGCTCGCCTGGGCAGTGCAGCGGCGGCCATCGTCGGCAGCGGAAGGTTCGGCTGCACTCGGGTCGGTCGGCACTCCAGCCGCGGCAACCAGGGAGGGGAGAGCCAGTACTGCCCGCTTCAAGCGCGCTCTGGATACCGGCGATTTCGCCGAGGTAGCCGCAGCGCTTTGCGCGCTGGCTCGTCCGCCGGCGAGCGATCTGGACGAGGTCCGCGCCCGCCTCGATGAGCCCGCCCAACGAGAAGCGCTTGATGCCATGCAGCGCGCCCGCTGGGGCGGAGGTGATGGCGTCGACGCGCGCTCTCGACTGCGCGCCGCCTTCAGGCGTGGACCCGTATGGCGACGCGATCAGCCCACCTCGCCGCCGCCGCTGCCGCCGCTGTATCCGCCGGGCGGGTGAACCTGCGGGTGCGTCGGCCGTTTTGCTAAGCTCGGCCCGTCGCGTTCAGCGACGCGCCACAGTCCTGGGGAAACAATCACATGAGCGAGCACCACACCGGCGCCGATGCGCGCCGCCCCGGCATGGCGCTGCACACGCGGATGCTGATCGGCTTCATCATTGGCGCGGGCGCTGGCCTGCTGGCAAACCTGTATGCCGCCGATGCCGGCTGGCTCGATACATTCGTCACCTATGTGACCGATCCCGTCGGCCAGTTGTTCCTGCGCCTGCTGTTCATGCTGGTGGTCCCGCTGGTGTTCTCGGCGCTGATCCTGGGCGTGGTGGAGATCGGCGATCCCAAGTCGCTGGGGCGTATCGGCGGCAAGACACTGCTGTGGATACTGGCGGTCACCACGGTGGCGGTCATGATCGGCCTGGTGCTCGTCAATGTGCTGCAACCGGGGCTCGGCCTGCCTGCGGAACTCGCCAGCACCCTCCTGGCCGAGGCAAGCGAACGAACCGCCGACATTGCCGGCAAGGGCGGCGACATCTCCGGCATCAACCTGCTGCTCAACATCGTGCCGCGCAATCCGGTGGCTGCCGCCGCCGCGGGTGACCTGATCGCGGTGATGTTCTTCGCCCTGATGTTCGGCATTGCCGCCACGGTGATCCGCAGCGAAGGCACGCGCAGCTTCGTCGGGGCGGTGCAGGGCATCTACGACATCTGCCTGAAGCTGATCGGCTGGATCATCGAGATCGCGCCGTTTGCGGTGGCTGCGCTGCTGTTTTCGATCACCGCGGTGCTGGGTTTCGACGTGCTGGTGCAGCTTGCGCGCTTCGTCGGAACCGTCCTGCTCGCGTTGGGAATCCACTTCTTCGTCGTCTTCCCGGTCCTGCTGTGGATATTCGGGCGGATGTCGCCGGTGGAGTTCTTCCGCGGCGCGCAGCCCGCGTTGCTGACCGCATTCTCCACCTCGTCCTCCAGCGCGACCCTGCCGACCACGCTCAAGGTCACCGAGGACCGGCTCGGCGTGCCGCGGCGCGTCGCGCGTTTCGTCTGCACGCTCGGGGCCACCGCCAACATGAACGGCACTGCCCTGTTCGAGGGCATCACTGTTTTGTTCCTCGCGCAGTTCTTCGGCGTGGACCTGAGCCTGGGTCAGCAGGTGCTGGTGCTGGTGCTGTGCATCTTCGGCTCCATCGGCGCGGCCGGCGTGCCTGGCGGCTCGCTGCCGGTGATCGCGATGATCCTGGTGATGTTCGGCATCCCGGCCGAAGGCATCGGCCTGATTCTGGGCGTCGATCGGCTGCTGGACATGTGCCGCACCGTGGTCAACGTCGGCGGCGACATGGTCGGCTCGGTGGTGATCGGCCGCAGCGAATTCGGCCTGCACAGCGAGGACCTGGACCAGGTCGGGCCCGCCGCAACCTGAGCACCTGCCGGAAGGGTCTGGACGGGAGCTGCGGCCGGGCGATAGCGGCCAATAGCGGCCAATCCGGGCAGCAAGGGTTCAGTTCCACGGCAGCGCGCCGCGACAGCGGGCGGCCCGGATGGGACAATGGCGGCCGTTTCACCCTCCCGCCGAACCCGAGGCCGAGCTTCCGCGAGGAGGCGAGGACTCACCTCCGCAGCCGAGCCCCATGACCACGCCGACCCGCCGCGACCTTGCCAACGCCATCCGTTTCCTCGCCATCGACGCGGTGCAGGCCGCCAACTCCGGTCACCCGGGCATGCCGATGGGCATGGCGGACATCGCCGAAGTGCTGTGGAACGACTACCTCCGCCACAACCCGGCCAACCCGAAGTGGTTCAATCGCGACCGCTTCGTGCTGTCCAACGGTCATGGCTCGATGCTGCAGTACGCGCTGCTGCACCTGAGCGGCTACGACCTGTCGATCGACGATCTGCGTAATTTCCGCCAGCTCGAATCCAGGACCCCGGGTCATCCGGAAAACTTCATGACCCCGGGCGTCGAGACCACCACCGGTCCGCTGGGCCAGGGCTTCGCCAACGCGGTCGGCATGGCGCTGGCGGAAAAGCTGCTCGCGCAACGGTTCAACCGCCCCGGGAACGAAATCGTCGATCACCGCACCTGGGTGTTCATGGGCGACGGCTGCCTGATGGAGGGCATCTCCCACGAAGCCGCGTCGTTGGCCGGCACCTGGGGACTGAACAAGCTGGTCGCCTTCTGGGACGACAACAGGATTTCGATCGACGGCAACACCGCAGGCTGGTTCACCGACGACACCCCCGCGCGCTTCGAAGCCTACGGCTGGAATGTCGTGCGCGGCGTCGATGGCCACGACAGCGATGCGATCAAGCGCGCGATCGACTCCGCGCTGTTGTGCAGCGACAAGCCGACGCTGGTGTGCTGCCGCACGATGATCGGCTATGGATCGCCGGGCAAGGCCGGCAAGGAATCCAGCCATGGCGCCCCTCTGGGTCCGGACGAGATCATCGCCACCCGCGGCGCGCTGAGCTGGGAGCACGAAGCATTCCATATCGCACCGGGCATCTACGAAGGCTGGCGTGCCACGGACGCAGGCAGGCAGCGCGAGGACCAGTGGAACGAGCTCTTCCAGCAGTACGCCGCGCAGTTCTCCGAGCTTGCCGATGAGTTCAACCGGCGTTCGCGTGCGCAACTGCCCTCGGATTTCCGCGCCGCTGCCGACGCCTACGTCGCGAAGCTGCAGGCCGACGGTCCGACCATCGCCTCGCGCAAGGCCTCGCAGATGGCCATCGAGGCTTTCGCGCCGCAGCTGCCGGAACTCGTCGGCGGTTCGGCCGATCTTGCCCACTCCAACCTGACGTTGTGGAGCGGCAGCAAGTCCGTTGCCAGCGACGACCCGAACGCCAACTACATCTACTTCGGCGTGCGCGAGTTCGCGATGACCGCGATCAGCAACGGGCTGTCGGTGCATGGCGGCTTCATTCCGTACGACGCCACGTTCCTGGTGTTCAGCGACTACGCGCGCAACGCGGTGCGCATGAGTGCGCTGATGGGCGCCAACGCGATCCACGTCTACACCCACGACTCGATCGGCCTGGGCGAGGATGGCCCGACCCACCAGCCCATCGAGCACCTCGCATCGCTACGCTACATCCCGCACAACGATGTCTGGCGTCCATGCGACGCGGTCGAGTCGGCGGTGTCGTGGCGGGCGGCGATCGAGCGCAGGGACGGTCCCACCTGCCTGGTGTTTTCGCGGCAGAACCTTACTCATCAGCCGCGCGACGAGCAGCAGGTCGCGGACATCGCGCGCGGCGGCTACGTGCTGCGCCACGGCAGCGACCAGCCCGATGTGATCCTGATCGCGACCGGCTCGGAAGTGGGCCTGGCGACGCAGGCGGCGGACAAGCTCGCGGCCGACGGACTGGCGGTGCGTGTCGTGTCGATGCCGTCCACCGACGTGTTCGACCGGCAGGACGCGGGGTATCGCGCGGCGGTTCTGCCCGATGCCTGCCGCAAACGCGTCGCGATCGAGGCAGGCGTGAGCGACTTCTGGCGAAAGTACGTCGGGCTGGACGGTGCCGTGATCGGCATCGACAGCTTTGGCGCTTCGGCTCCAGCGGAAAAGTTGTTCCCGCACTTCGGCTTCACCGTGGATCGTGTGGTGTCGGTGGCGAAGGGACTCTGACGGAGGCCTTCCGGCAGCGCGATCGGATTTTCCGTCGCGCTGCAGGGGCAGGGCGACGGGTGTCGTCCAATTGCAAAGATCGACCAGGGCGTCGGTCAGTCTCCGGATCGACACAGCGCCAGCGCCAGCAGGCGCGCCTGCAGCCGCTCGGCGAGGCCGCGTGGTGCGTCCAACTGCATCCGTGCCATGGCCTCGGTGTCACCAGTGGCACCACCGGTGAGTGCGCGCATGACGGTCCGCAGTTTTCCCGCGCGCGTGGCGGTGCTCGTTTTCAGCCAGGACAGTGCCTCGACGAGCCGCTCCTCCACGGCGGTGAAATCGCTGCCCAGCGGGTAGCGCGGCAGACTGCCGTCGCGACGCAGCGGGTCGAGAGCCTGGTGCAGCTGCCGAGGCGTGTTGCGCGCGCCGTGTGCGGGCATTACATCGCCTGCCCGCACCTTGCCCTCGTGCTGCGCGGTTTCGATCAGATCGCGCTGGAACGCGGTGTCGCAGATCGCGGTCATCGCCAGCACGCAATCCTCGTCGGTCCGTCCGCGCAGATCGGCGACGCCGTACTGGGTGATGTAGATGTCGCGCAGGTGGCGCGGAATCGTCGTGTGACCGTAGTTCCAGACGACGTTGGAGGTGACCTTGCCGTCCGCGGTGCGCGTGGCCCGCAGCATCAGCACCGAACGCGCATCGGGAAGCGCGTGCGCCATCGCGACGAAGTTGTATTGCCCGCCGACCCCGGACACGACCCGACCGTCGGCGAGCGCGTCCGACACTGCGGCACCCAGGGCGGTGGCCATCATCGCGCTGTTGAAAAACCGTGCATCGCGCCGTTGCAGGCGCTCGAGCGTTTCGTTACCGCCGTACAGTTCGTTGACCGCGCTGACCCGGGTCATGCCGATCCCACGGCGGACATCGGTCGGCATCGTGCGAAGCCAGTCATAGAAGTCGTGCGACCCCAGATAGAACGCACCGTGCAGGAACTGCCCGTCGCGCTCGACGAGTGCGTGGTCGGCATCGGTGGCCGTACCGTCGTTCAGGCGCCGCATGAGCCCTTCGTCCTCCACGACCTTGCGACGGATCACGCCGACCTCCACCAGCCGGCGAAAGCCCTCGTTGAGCATTTCGCTGCAGCCATACAAGCCTTCCTCGAACGGCCCGACAGTGGCGAGTACCGCGGCGGGCGACCCCAGAGCCGCCAGCACCCGGCGATAGTTGGCGTTGTCGGTGTGTCGCAGTGCGAGTGCATGGCACAGCGCGTCGGCGAGTGCTCCGATCCCGATCTGCAGGGTGCCGCCGTCGACCACCAGTGTGCTTGCATGGAAACCGATGGCGTAATCGGCGTCTTCCACCGGCTGCCGAGGAAGCGCAAACAGTTTTGGGTACGGCGCTGGCGGCGCGACCACCACGTCGAAGAAGGCCGCATCCACTGCGGCGGTGCCGCCGAGCCAAGGCAACTCGGGATCGATTTCCGCGACCAGCAGCGGTCGAGGTCGGCCGCTGGCGACGATCGCATCGATTGCGTCGAAGGTCAGGTCGGTATTGCACGACAGCGACAGCCGGGCTTGGCTGTCCTGGCTCGCGTGGGGATCGCGAGCGACGCGCTGCACGATCACGTTGACCCCGCGATCGGCCAGCGCCCGCGCCACATGGGTGTAGTTGAGGCTGGTGTAGCGCCGCTGCGCCTGCGCCGAGTGCAGCAGGGCGCCTGACTGCAGGTAGAACTCCTCGACCTGGATGTGCACAGGCAGGCGATCGCGTTTCATGGCCGCGACGTAGTCGAGCACCGGGTAGTCGTCGCCGAAGTGACGCTCCAGGAATGGCGCGAGAAAGCGCTTCTGCAGGCCATCGCCTGCGGGCGGCGGATCCAAAGACAAGGCGGTGTACAGATGCAGGGCGGGTGCTGGTTGCTTCTCGATCCGACGGTAGAGAGCATTGAGAAGCCGGTGCGGTTTACCCAGCCCCAGAGGAGCACCGACGTGCAGTGGACCCTTGATCCTCTGCAGCATCAATTCGACGGTCGACTCAAGGGACTCGCAATACACCGGTGATGAGGACTGGTTCATCGGTGCAGCGTAGCGCGACGGTCTCTTTGCGCGTGAGCGGCAATATCTGCGGTCGGTGCCCCCTTGCAGCGGTGATCGCTTGATCCGACTTGCAAGGCGCTCACAATTTCGCCATGCCGTGAGCAGCCACATCCCCGGCCAGCTATTGGCCGGAGGCGGGTCGAAGGTGGCGACCCGCCCCGCAATCAGCGGTGGTCTGCTGACACCTGCGGTCGACTACGACCGCCGTGCTCCCCGCCGCTCTGCGACTCTCAGGTTCCGTCGCCGTCCTCGTCCGGTCCTGCGTCGCTGGGCGAGCCCGGAATCGGAGTGTTGAGGTACGGGAATGTCGACTGGAAACGAGCCGCGGTCAGCAGTGCACCGTCGGTGTACGGAAGCTGGCCGGACGGCGCGACCTCCTGCGGAAGCAGTGCTCCCATCAGGACCCGCAGTTCTATGTCGACCACATCGTCGCCCGGACGACGGCCGTTCGGGAATCCTGCGGTGTCGCCACCCAGAACCCCCAGCGAATCCTGCTGCGCCGCCGGCACCGGAGCGATGGACGTATTCAGGCGCATCATCTCCGCAGGCCTGA
Source organism: Pseudomonadota bacterium (assembly GCA_030857025.1). Lineage (GTDB taxonomy): Bacteria > Pseudomonadota > Gammaproteobacteria > Xanthomonadales > Xanthomonadaceae > Lysobacter_K. The sequence goes on from JALYOF010000100.1 coordinate 23,853, forward strand.
CGTTCTCCGGCCGGTTGAGTCCGGGGATACCCGTCAGAAATACCTGTACGAGGTCCTGGCGCGGGAACAGGTTGGGCGCCTGCACGTCCGGGAACAGTATCTGGATCAGCTCAGGCAGCGACGGGAACTGCACATACCTGGCGAATGCGGCGTCCCCCCGGGGACTGGTCTGGTTGAAGCGATCCTTGTCGGGAAGGCCGATCACGACTTCATTCACGAGCGGCGCGGACAGGCGGGATACCTGCTGGTAGCGGCCGCGCTTCACCATGCTCGCCGTGCTCCAGCCGCCGATGATCGGACTGCCGCCAGAAGTCAGGCACTGGATCGGGACCTCGAGCGCGATCGTGGTGATGTTCTTGTTCTCCAGATCGTTTCTTTCGCCGTCGCGCGATTGCAGCGGGTTGTAGTTGATCAGGTCGAAGGTCTCCCCGACATTGATCACGAACCCCTCGCGCCGCTGGCCCACGAACACGCGCGCTTCGCTGGCGCAGTTGTCCAAGCCGACGCGATAGACATGGTTGTCCGCGTAGCTCTGGTAATCGGGAATCGACTTGCGGCCGATGTTGTCGATCGGCTTGAAGAACAGCGTGGTGTTGGAGTCGAGGTTGCGTGCCAACCGCGCCTTGCGGTCGTGGACGCTGATGAGGCGATAGGTTTCCACGCGGTTCTGGGTCGGCTCGGGCGCGGGGTCGCCGCCGAACGGGCCGATGTTGATGAGCGGCACCGGGATGTCGTTTCCACCCACGGGAACGGTCAGGCCCCTGATCTCGTTCCTGAATTTGAAATAGAACGACGTATCCGAGTAGGCATCACCGTTGCTGTCGACGTGGATCGCGTACAGCGCGTCCTCGTCCATCGTGTAGTAATTCGGCCCTCCGAATGGTTCCTGGAACGGCTGGAAGTTCGCTATCAGCGTGACATGGGCTTCGCGGCCGGCCTCATAGCTTCGGAACATGTAGAAGTCGGTGTTGTCGACCTTGGGTCGTTCGGTGATCCGGGGCGCTTCGCGATGGCTCGAGCCGAGCGCGACGCCACCGGCGACCACCATGCCTGCGAATGCAAGTGCAATGGCTGTACGTTTCATGGGAATTTTTCCTTGTGCTTGAAGGCGAATGCCGAAGCATCCGCTGCGGGATGGACCTGCGAGCTAGGAAGGCTTACCCCCGTTGCTCAAGCACTGGCTGCCGCCCATTCGCAGCCAAGGTAGGTGCGAACGAATTAGGGGGGTGTGAGCGAAGACTCGTGTGGAAAGGCCCTGCAATTCCCATGCCGCGGGCGTTCGGCGCCGCGTCCGTCAGTCGCCGTACATTCAATTTTTTGGACCGGGCTGTCACCGGCTGGAGCCGGTTCCACCGCAAGGTCGGGCCCGTCTTGGACGCGAATGCACAGCGCATGAAACGCGAACCGTCGAGGAGGAGCAACTGGGCACCAGGTGTATGGATCAGGCCTCGATTGAGGCGCCGATGAAAGCCGCTGTAGCCTGCGGAGCAGGCTTTCCGGAGCCGTTCTGGACCAGTGTTGCTCGCGCTCCAGCAGGATCGCTAGACCGACCGCTCAGCCGCCAAGCGCCGAGTTGAGCACCATCGCCAGCCGGAATCCTCCGCGGCGCAGCTGTTCTTCGGCTACCGGGCGCCAGGTCTGCAGGTACCGCGCGTCAATGCTGGCCCGGGGTGGATAGACACCTGGGCGCAGCGCAATCACGCAGGAGGCTTCAGCCCAGCTGCCGGCGGCAGGTGGCAACGGTGTTGCAGGACGCAGCACCGCCAGCGACGTCGCGCGCAGGCGGTGCAGGTAGGCCGCCTCGTCGAGCCCGGCGCTGTTGAGCAGTCCGCTGTCCCACAGCGAGTGCAGGTTGCTGCCTTTGCCATCGACGTTTATCTGCACGTCGTTGCCGCCCTTGTCGCGGGCATAACCTGCGTGCATCGGCTGGTGTACGTCACCGACGAAATGGACTACGAACTTCAGCGCCTGCGCACGTTCGGCACGAGGCCGGGTGCGGTCGGCCAGTATCGCGGTCTGCGTGCGGATCGCCTCGACCACGCAGTCGCCGCCGTTGCAGGCGGCGGCCCCGTCGTAGACGCAGCCATGCTCGGCGAGGTTGACGTAATGCCACTTGGCACTGCGCTTTCCCAGGTCGGGGTCGTTGGCGCGCAGGTCGTCGGCCCAGACCGCCACGCCGGGCAGGGTCGGATCAGCTTCGCCGGCCAGCAAGCCGGTGATCTCACTGCGGGCAGCGGGGGAAAGCTCGTCCCACGCCAGCGCTGCAACCAGACGGTGACCCATCCGTCCCCACGCCGAGGCGGGCGCCGCCGCGACGCACAGCAGCACGAAACAGACGGTCGCCAGGATCGATGGACGCATGGGGAGTATTCCGCGAGGCAGGGCGCGTGGCCGGGCTGGATAAAATACCGGCATTCGCGTTCGCCTGTCGCATCGGGTGAATGCGAAAGGAAGTCCGCACGGAGGTGGTGTTCGCTGGATGGATCGCGGGGTTCCGAGGTCCCCACCGTTGCCATTCGGCCGCGCGTGCGGGTCGCTGCAGCAGATCGCTGGCATCCGCCGACCGCAGGCCCTTCAGCGCCGCCGAGCGCTCGCCGGCGGCAACGTGGAACGCCGTCCACGGCACGCCCGACGCAATCGGCGCGACGGCATCGTCGCGGCGGCTGAAGGCGATTGCAGGTAAAATCCCCCGCTTCATAGATCCGCCCTTTCAGGAGCAATCGCATGGCGATCAAAGTGGGTATCAACGGTTTTGGCCGCATCGGACGCAACGTCCTGCGCTCTGCGGTGCAGAACTTCGGCAACGACATCGAGATCGTCGCGATCAACGATCTGCTCGAGCCCGACTACCTCGCCTACATGCTGCGCTACGACTCCGTGCATGGCCGCTTCCCGGGCGAGGTCGCCCTGGACGGCGACGACCTGCTGGTCAACGGCCGGAAGATCCGCCTGACCCAGGAGCGCGACCCGGCCAGCCTCAAGTGGGACGAAGTGGGCGCGGAGGTGGTGATCGAATCCACCGGGCTGTTCCTGGACAAGGCCAGCGCACAGAAGCACCTGGACGCGGGTGCGAAGAAAGTGATCCTCTCGGCGCCGTCGAAGGACGACACGCCGATGTTCGTGTTCGGAGTCAACGAAAAGACCTACAAGGGCGAGGCGATCGTCTCCAATGCGAGCTGCACCACCAACTGCCTGGCGCCGGTGGCGAAGGTGCTGAACGACAAGTGGGGCATCAAGCGCGGGCTGATGACCACCGTGCACGCGGCCACCGCGACCCAGAAGACCGTGGACGGGCCGAGCAACAAGGACTGGCGCGGCGGCCGCGGCATCCTCGAGAACATCATTCCGTCCAGCACCGGCGCGGCCAAGGCTGTTGGCGTGGTCATTCCCGAGCTCAACAAGAAGCTCACCGGCATGTCCTTCCGGGTGCCGACCTCGGACGTGTCCGTCGTGGACCTCACGGTCGAACTGGAAACCGCAGCGACCTACGAGGAGATCTGCGCCGAGATGAAGGCGCAGTCCGAAGGTCCGCTCAAGGGCATCCTGGGCTACACCGAGGACAAGGTCGTGGCGACCGACTTCCGCGGCGACGCGCGCACCTCGATTTTCGACGCCGGTGCAGGCATCGCCCTGGACAGCACCTTCGTGAAGCTTGTCAGCTGGTACGACAACGAGTGGGGCTATTCCAACAAGTGCCTGGAAATGGTCCGGGTGGTTGCCGGCCGATAGCGGGAATTCCTCGCCGCTACGCGAGCCCCTCTCCAACGCGGGAGGGGGTATCGCCGCCGTTTGGACTGGCGACGGCGGACACGAACGAGTCTTTCACTGAAAGGCTGATGGGATGATCTCCCTGGGCGTGCGGGCAATTCGCCTGGAGCACGCCGGTTGGCCAAGCTGCGGCGTGCCCGCGACAATGGCGGCTTGGTGGCAAACCACTCCGACAACAAGGAAGCATCATGCCCATCCTCCGCATGACCGATCTCGACCTCGCCGGCAAGCGCGTACTGATCCGCGAGGACCTCAACGTCCCGATCGCGCGCGATGACGGGCAGGCGCGGATCACCTCCGACCAGCGCATCCGCGCCGCGCTGCCGACGCTGAAGCTTGCGCTGGAGAAGGGCGCAGCGGTGATGGTTCTATCGCACCTGGGTCGCCCCACGGAAGGCACATGGAGCGAGGAGGACTCGCTGGCGCCGGTCGCGCGGCACCTGTCGGACCTGCTGGGCATCGAAGTGCCGCTGGTGAAGGATTGGGCCGGTGGTGTCGAAGTGCGGGCGGGGGAACTCGTGCTGCTGGAAAACTGCCGCATGAACGTCGGCGAGAAGGGCGACGATGAAGCCCTGTCCAAGGCCTACGCTGGTCTCTGCGACGTGTTCGTCATGGATGCGTTCGGCACCGCGCACCGTGCGCAGGCGTCCACCCACGGCGTCATCCGCCAGGCGAAGATCGCCGCTGGCGGCCCGTTGTTGATGGCCGAGCTGGACGCGCTCGGCAAGGCGCTGCACGAGCCGGCGCGACCGCTCCTGGCGATCGTCGCCGGTTCCAAGGTCAGTACCAAGCTGGAACTGCTGGGGTCGCTGGTCGGAAAGGTGGACCAGTTGATCGTCGGAGGCGGCATCGCCAATACGTTCATCGCCGCGATGGGCCACGACGTGGGCAAGTCGCTGGTGGAGATGGACCTCGTCGGCACCGCGCGCGGGATCATGCAGCAGGCGAAGTCCCGCGGCGCCGATATTCCGGTGCCGACCGACGTCGTGGTCGCGCCGGCTTTCGCAGCCGATGCACCGGCGACGGTGAAGCCGGTGGATGCCGTGGGAGCGGACGACATGATTCTCGACATCGGCCCTGAAACCGCGCGGCGCTACGCTGACATGATCGCGAGTGCCGGCACCGTGGTCTGGAACGGGCCGGTGGGAGTGTTCGAGTTCGATGCATTCGGCCAGGGCACCAGGGCACTGGCTCGCGCGATCGCCGATTCGAGCGCGTTTTCGATCGCCGGAGGCGGAGATACGCTGGCCGCAGTCGACAAGTACGGCATTGCCGACGACATCGGCTACATCTCCACCGGCGGCGGCGCGTTCCTGGAGTTCCTCGAAGGCAAGGAACTGCCGGCCGTGACGGCCTTGAACAAGCGCGGCGGCTGAGCGCCGTGCGCGCCGGGCCGGGTTCCCGGAGCGCGCAGAGGGCAGGCAAGTCGAAGGCCGACGGTGCTGACGGCGCGAGCACGCTTGCGTATTCCGGTTCCAACGGGTCCTCGCGCGACGGCGGGGCCAACTGTCTGGACGGCACGCGCATGCAGCCCGACGCGCGGTCCCCGCGATGGTCGCTCTCCCGCTGTCTGCCTGTTGCCGGTCCGCCGCAAACGTTTTCATGCCGCGGCGATCGGGGCCGCATGGCAGCTGTGCTAGCGTGCCTCGCTCTGAAACACGTGAATGGAATCCCGCCATGCCCGCCGTCCTGCGCCGCACCAAGATCCTCGCCACCCTCGGGCCCGCTACAGACGCGCCGGGGGTACTCGACGCACTGCTCGTTGCGGGCGTGGATGTCGTAAGACTCAACTTCTCGCACGGCGATCCCGCCTCGCAGATCGCACGCGCCAACGCGGTGCGGGAGGCGTCCGGGAGGCTGGGATGCGAGATCGGCATCCTGGTGGACCTGCCGGGACCCAAGATCCGCATCGAGCGCTTCGTCGACGGCAAGGTGCACCTGCAGGCCGGCGAACGTTTCGATCTGGTAGCCACCCCCGACGCGCCGCTGGGCAACGAGCGCGAAGTCGGTCTCAGTTATCTCGGCCTGCCAGGCGATGTGGTGGCCGGGGACGTGCTGCTGCTGGACGACGGCATGATGCAGCTGCGTGTAGAGGCGGTGGAAGGGCAGCGGATCGTGACCTGCGTGCTCAACGACGGCTCGCTCTCGGATCGCAAGGGCCTCAACAAGCAGGGCGGTGGCCTGTCGCTGGGAGCCTTGACCGACCGCGATCGCGAACTGATCGCCGTTGCCGCGGAACTGGAGGCGGATTTCATCGCCGTTTCCTTCTGTCGCAGCGCCGAGGACATGCACGAAGCGCGCAGGATCGCCCGCAAGGCAGGCAGCAATGCAGCGTTGGTGTCGAAGATCGAGCGTACCGAGGCCATCGACAATCTCGCGGAGATCATCGACGCCAGCGACGTTGTGATGGTCGCCCGCGGCGACCTCGGCGTGGAGATCGGCGACGCGGAGTTGCCGGGCCTGCAGAAAAAGATCATCCGCGAATCGCTGGCACGCAACCGGGTGGTGATCACCGCCACGCAGATGCTGCAGTCGATGGTGGAAAGTCCAATCCCCACGCGCGCCGAAGTGCTGGATGTCGCCAACTCCGTCATCGACGGCACCGATGCGGTGATGTTGTCGCAGGAAACCGCGGCCGGCCGCTATCCGGTCAAGGCGATCGAAGCGATGGCGCGGATCTGCCTCGGCGCCGAGCGCCAGTTCGCCCACGACACCGACTTCGAGGCGGCGCCACGCAACCTGCAGCGCGCTGACCAGGCGATCGCGATGGCGGCGATGTTCCTGTCCGAGCACATAGGCGTTCGAGCGATCGTGGCGATGACCGAATCCGGCGGAACCGCGCGGTTCCTGTCGCGGTTCCGGTCGCCCGCGCCGGTGTTCGCTCTCTCGCGCTACAGCGGCACCAGGCGGCAGATGGCGTTGATGCGCGGCGTCGTACCGATCGCATTCGACAGCCGCGGCATGGCCTCGCGCGACGCGGCCCGCAACGCGGTCAAGCAGTTGTTCGACAAGGATTGGCTGAAGCAGGGCGAGCGCCTGATCTTCACCAGCGGCGACCACATGGAACAGCACGGCGCCACCAATACGCTGCGGCTGTTGCAGGTCGGTGCCGACGGACACGCCGAGGGTCTTGGCGAGCTGTGATGCCCCGGATCCACAATGCGGGCCGGCGGCCGAAAGTCGCGTCGCAGTCGCGGGAACGGCCCTTTTTCACGGATCACCAACGCGGCCCGGCCGCTATAATTGAGGGCTACCCACGACCCACAGGATGATCAATGAGCATCGAACAGCTTGCCGAAACTGCCCAGGCCATGGTTGCTCCCGGCAAGGGCATCATTGCCATTGACGAGTCCACGTCCACCATCAAGAAGCGTTTCGACGGCGTCGGCATCGAATGCACCGAAGAGAACCGGCGTGCCTACCGCGAGTTGTTGCTGAGCACGCCGAACCTGGGTGAGCACATTTCCGGCGCGATCCTGTACGACGAGACCATCCGCCAGGCGACGAAGGACGGCACGCCGTTCACCAGGCTGATGAAGGACAACGGAATCATTCCCGGGATCAAGGTCGACAAGGGTACTCACGCGCTCGCGGGCTTCCCGGGCGAAGTGGTCACCGAGGGCCTCGATGGCCTGCGCTCGCGCCTGGAGGAGTACTACAAACTCGGCGCACGCTTCGCCAAATGGCGCGCGGTGATCAACATCGGCGACGACATCCCGTCGGGCACCTGCATCGAGGCCAACGCCCACGCGCTCGCTCGCTACGCGGCGCTGTGCCAGGAGCAGGGTCTCGTGCCGATGGTCGAGCCGGAGGTGATCATGGAAGGCACCCACGACATCGACACCTGCTACGAGGTCACCGAGGTGACCCTGCGTTCGCTGTTCGGCTCGCTTTACGAGCACAGTGTGATGCTGGAAGGCACCATCCTCAAGGCGTCGATGGTGCTGCCGGGTTCCAACAGCGGCGAGAAGGCCAGCGTGGAGGAAGTGGCGGCCGCCACGGTGCAGGTGCTGAAGTCGGCCGTACCGGCGACGTTGTCCGGCATCGTGTTCCTGTCCGGCGGCCAGTCCGACGATGACGCCACCGCACATCTGGACGCCATCAACCGCATGGGCCCGCACCCGTGGCCGCTGTCGTTCTCCTACGGCCGCGCGATGCAGTCGGCGGCGCTGGAGCTGTGGTCGAAGGACATCGCCAACAACATCGCCCAGGCGCAGCAGACGGTGTTCTCCCGCGCACGTGACAATGGTCTGGCGGCGCGGGGCCAGTGGAAGAAGGCCAGCTGATCGCTTGACTCCACCGCATGCGGTGGAGCCATCCAACGGCGCCGGTCTGCCTTGCAGGCCGGCGTTTTGTTTTTCCTGATCTGATCGACAGCGAAGGGGCGGCGCCGACCATGGGTGGCTGGCGTCTGAGTGTGTAGCCGTTGTGCTGTTGCTGCTGTTGCTGCTGTTGCTGCTGTTGCTGCTGTAGTTGCCCTTGCCCTTGATCCCTCCTCCGCAAACGCATCTCGGCGGTCTATGACCCGTAGGGCGCCGGGCATGGATGCCCGGCGGTTTCGGCCGAGCCATGGATGGCGAGTCCGAAACTCCCGCGCAGAATTCGCGCTTGAGGGCCTGTGATCTTGCGGGGAAAGCGTTTTTCTTTGGTTCCGTTTCTTTTGGCGCTTACCAAAAGAAATGAACTCGGCCTTCAGGCCGAAAGCTCTTGACTCTGCTTTGGTCGTATCGCTCCAAAACAAAGCAGAGCAACAGCTTCCGCCTGAAGGCGGGTCACTTTCTTTGATAGGGCGCCAAAGAAAGTAACCAAAGAAAGGCGCCTTCCCCGACAGGGCAACAGCTCGCACGCGCAGTCTCTGCGCGGGAGTTTCCGA
>JALYOF010000087.1 GCA_030857025.1 Pseudomonadota bacterium
GCCCTGCACTGATCGATGCGGCGTGCCGTCCGGTTGCGATGCCCTCGCCCGCCGCCTCGGCCCCGACAATGCGCACTGCGGGATCGTTGAGGAATGCGTGGAACATGCCGATGGCGTTGCTGCCGCCGCCGACGCAGGCGGTGATCGCGTCGGGCAGGCGGCCGTACTCGGCCAGCATCTGCGCGCGCGCCTCGCGTCCGACGATCGCGTTGAAATCGCGGACCATGCGCGGGTAGGGGTCGGGCCCGGCGACGGTGCCGATGATGTAGAACGTGTCGGCCACGTTGGTGACCCAGTCGCGCATCGCCTCGTTGAGCGCGTCCTTCAGCGTTTTCGAACCCGACGTCACCGGCACCACGGTCGCGCCCAGCAACTGCATCCGGTAAACGTTGATTTTCTGCCGCTCGATGTCGGTCGCACCCATGTAGACAACGCACTCCAGGCCGAGCCGCGCTGCGACCGTCGCCGAAGCAACGCCATGTTGGCCGGCACCGGTCTCGGCGATGATGCGGCGCTTGCCCATGCGCGAGGCAAGCAATGCCTGTCCGATGGTGTTGTTGATCTTGTGCGCGCCGGTGTGGTTCAGGTCCTCGCGCTTGAGCAGGATGCGGGCGCCGCCGACCTTTTCGCTGAGCCGCTGCGCGTGATAGATCGGGCTGGGGCGGCCGACGTAATGCGCAAGGTCGTGGTCGAAGTCCTGGATGAATGCCGGATCCACACGGGCCGCGTCGTACGCGGTCGCGAGTTCCTGCAATGGCCCCATCAGCGTCTCGGCGACGAAGCGCCCACCGAAGCGGCCGAAGTGCCCGGACGCGTCCGGGTAGGCGTGAAAATCTTCAATCGCGGCCGGGGCGGCCGCGGAACCGGGAATCGTCATCAGGTCGCAGGTCCATGAAACACAGTGTGCGAATCATCGGGATTCGCGGGAGCGCGGCGCGACTGCTGCCGCGGAACGCTAGTCAAGGATATGGCAGTCGGCGCGGCGGACTTCCTCGACGAACCGTCGCATCCGGTCGCCGTCCTTGAGACCGGGCTCGCTCTCGATGCCGCTGGACACATCCACTCCCCACGGCAGGGTCGCCTGGATCGCCTCGAACACGTTGTCGGACGACAAGCCGCCCGCCAGCACGTAGGGTTTCTGAACGCCCGCCGGAATCCGTGCCCAGTCGAAAGACTGGCCGCTGCCGCCCGACTCGCCCTCGCCGTGGCTGTCGAACAGGAACCCAGCCGCGCCCGGATAGCGCGAGTGCAGAGTGCCCGGATGTTGCTGCGCCAGTTCCGTTCCCATCGCGATCGCCTTCATGTAGGGGACGCCGAAGCCTCGGCAGAACGCATCGTCCTCGCTGCCGTGGAACTGCAGCAGGGTGGGACGGACCTGGCGGACGACTTCGCGCACATCTTCGGCCGGGTTGTCCATGAACAGCGCGACCGCGTCGACGAGAGGCGCGAGCGCATGGCGCATGGCGCGCGCCTGCTCGGGTTCGATCTGCCGCGAACTGCCCTGGGCGAACACGAACCCGATCGCATCCGCGCCCAGTTCGCACGCCAGGCGGATGTCGCCGGGGCGGGTGAAGCCGCAGAACTTGATGCGGGTGCGGAACAGGGTCCGGCTCATAAGCTCACCTCTTCGGGGAGTCCCCATTGTGGGGGGTAACGCGGTCCGAGGAACACCAGGCCCGCCGAAGGTGCAGTGGGACCGGCCACGGTTCGATCGCAACCGGCCAGCAACTCGGCCATCCAGGCTTGCGGGCGCTCGCCACAGCCGACCAGCAGCAGGCTTCCGACGATGTTGCGCACCATGTGGTGAAGGAAGGCGTTGGCCTGCACCTCGACCTCCACGATATCGCCATCGCGGCGGACGTAGATGTACTGCAGATCGCGGCGCGGATGCGGTGCCTGGCACTGCGAGGTGCGAAAGGCCGAGAAGTCGTGAAGGCCCAGGAGCGACTGCGCCGCCGAGTGCATGGTGTCCACATCCAGCGGTCGGCGGTCCCAGGCCAGGTATTGACGCTGCAGCGCAGGGCGGACCGCCCGGTTGAGCAGGCGATAGCGGTAGCGCCGCGCCCGTGCCGAAAACCGCGCATGGAACTCCGCATCGACCTGCACGCACCAGCGCACGCATACCGCTGGCGGCAGTCGGCTGCTCGTTCCCAGCACCCAGCCACGCGGTTCGCGCAACACCGGGCTGTCGAAATGCACCACCTGGCATTCGGCGTGCACACCCGAATCGGTCCGACCGGCGCATACCGTGTCCACCGGCCCACCGGCAACCGACGACAGCGCCTTTTCCAGTGCGACCTGTACGGTGGGCTCGTGGCGCTTGCCCTCCTCACCAAGCTTGGTCAGGCGCTGCCAGCCGCAGAATCCGCCGCCGTCGTACTCGATGCCCATTGCGTAGCGCAGCGACGGCGTGGCGTCGCCCGCTGTGGCGTTTTCAGGCACGGCCTAGCCGAGCTCGTGCAGCATCCGCGCCGCCTGCCGCGAATGATCCAAGTCTCCACTGGCAACGATCTCGACCAGCAGCACGCGCGCGCTGACGTGGTCGCCGAGTTCGAGATAAGCGCGGGCGCGCTCCAGGCCCTCGCTGGCGGCCTGCGGGGTGCCTTCGCGGGGCGTGGCATCGCCATGGGCAGCGGAGGTCGCCGCCCCGGGGTCGTGCCAGGCCGGAGTCGAGGTGGCGGCGACCGGGGGTGCGCGCACGGGAGATCGCGGCTTGCGATCACCCCGGTCCCACAGGGGCAGCGTGCCGCCCGCACCCGTCGCCGGCTCGGCTTGGGTGGTTTCGGCTTGCGCGGGTGTTTCGATGACGGGGCGATCGAGCGGTTTACGCGCGTGGGTCTGCTCCGCTTCGGGCGATTGCGCTGTGGGTGCGAACGCGTCGGCCAACGACGTACGTGGCCTCTCCGGAGGCGACGGGAACACCGGCGCCGAGGTGCGGCGGCGACGCATCGCCCATCCGGCGATCAGCGCGAGCACCAGGACGATGCCGCCGAGGATCCATGGCAGCGTGCTGCTTCGAGCGGTCTCCGGTGCCGGCGCGACAGTTTCGGCCGTACCCAGGCGCTGCTGCGCGGCCGCGAGCTGCGTGTCCTTCATCGACAGCAGCTTCTGCTGGTCGTTCTGCAGCTTTTCCAGTTCGGCCACCCGGCTCTGCATTTCGGCCAGCTCGGCCTCTTTCGCTGCGAGGGTCTCGCGCGTCTGTATCAGTTCCTGTCGCAACATCTCACCCTCGCCGCCGGCAGCAATGCCGGATTGTGTCCCCGCCTGGGTCGCACTGCCTGCGCCCGGCGGAACGATTTCAAGACGCGCGCCCGAAGCCGCCTGTATTGGCGGCTGGCCGGCATTGGCCGGAGGACCTGCATTGGCCACGGAATCAGCGGTGGGCTGCGCCGCCGTCCTGGCTTGTCGCCATTGCCGAACCTGCATCTGTACCAGCGCACTGGCCTCGGCGCGGCCGAGGCTGACCATCTCTTCCCGCTCCGGGACACGCAACACAACGCCCTGCTTCAGGAGATTGATGTTGTCGTTGATGAATGCGTCCGGGTTGGCCCGTAGCAGCGCGATCATTGCCTGGTCGAGACTGACGCCGAGACCCAGTCCGCCGGCGATCTGCGACAGGGTTTCGCCGGCGGCCACTGCCCCGTACTCGCCTGGGGCGCGGTCGGCGGATCCGGCCGGGGCGGCGCGTGCGACCGGCGCGGGAGCAGGTTGCGGAGCGGGCTCGGGTTGAGGGCGGGGCTCGGGTTGCGCGTCCGCTTCGAGAGCCGCCACCGCATCTTTCTCGCGCCCGGGATCGAGCGGTTCTGCCGAATCAGGCTCGGGTTCCGGCGGCGGCGCAATGTCCGGCGCACGGACAATCGCGTTCGAAGGCGCCACGACCGGCGCTTCCACGGACGGCTGCAGCGGCGCCGAGACCGTACGCGGCGCGTCCAGGAGGGTGGAGTACTCACGAACCAGCCTGCCCTGCCCCCAGTCGACCTCGATCAGGAAGGTCAGCACCGACTGGTCGATCGGCTGCGCGCTGGTGACGCGGATCACCGACTCGCCGGCATCGTTCAGCGCCGGCTCGAAGCGCAGCGTGGAGATCGTTCCGCTCGGAGGATCGAGGCCGACGCGGGTAAAGGTGTCAGGCGATGCCAGTCCCGCACGAAGCTGGTGCAGCTCCGCGGGATCGCTGGACACGATCGCGATTTCCGCCAGCAACGGCTCGCCCTGCTTGGACTTGAGTTCGATCTGTCCCAGCCCGAGCGCGGAAGCGCCGCCGCTGGCACATGCCAGCGCCAGCGCCAATGCGGTCGTCATTGGGCTCTTGCGCGCACTTGGATTCACCATCACTCCCGGATTCCCCTCGCGGCGACTCTAGCGGTCGCCGCGGTCGCTATGCAATGCGGCGTGTTCGTGCGAGTCATGCCCCAGCCGGTGCCGCGCTGAGCTCTGCATGCACCAGTTCCGCCAATTGCACCGCATTCAGGGCGGCACCCTTGCGGATATTGTCGGCAACCACCCACAACGACAGGCCGCGCGGATGGGAAATGTCCTCGCGGATGCGACCGACATACACCGGATCGTTGCCCGAGGCATGTGTGACCGGTGTCGGATAACCGCCGCCGACAGGTTCGTCGACAACTTCCACGCCGGGCGCCGTCTCCAGCAGCGCACGCGCCTCGGCGGCGCTGATCTTGTCGCGCGTCTCGATATGGACCGCCTCCGAATGACCGTAGAACACCGGCACCCGGACTACGGTCGCGTTCACCCCGATTGAATCGTCGCCCAGAATTTTTCGCGTTTCCCAGACCAGCTTCATCTCTTCAGTGGTGTAGCCGTTGTCGGTGAAATCACCGCCGTGCGGGATCACGTTGAATGCGATCTGCACCGGGTAGACGTCCGGCTTGGCCTCCTGGAAGTTCAGCATGCCGGCGGTCTGGCGCCCGAGTTCCTCCAGCGCGCGCCGCCCCGTTCCCGAAACCGACTGGTACGTGGCGACATTGATGCGCTCTATCCCGACCCGGCGATGGATCGGCGCGAGCGCGACCAGCATCTGCATCGTGGAGCAGTTCGGATTGGCGATGATCCCGCGCGGCCGGTTGCGGATGGCCTCCGGGTTGACCTCCGACACCACCAGCGGCACGTCGTCGTCCTGGCGGAACGCCGAGGAATTGTCGATGACCACCGCACCCGCGTCGGCGAATTTCGCCGCGTAGCGCTTCGAGATGTCGCCACCTGCCGAAAACAGCGCGATGTCCACTCCGGCCGGATCGAAGGTCGCCAGATCCTGCACCACCAGCGTCCGCGCCCCGTACCGGACCTCCTCGCCCGCCGAGCGTTCGCTGGCGAGCACATGCAACTGCCCGACCGGGAACTGCCGCTCGGCGAGGATCTTCAGCAGGGTGTCGCCGACGGCGCCGGTGGCGCCGACGATGGCCAGGTTAAGGGTCTTGCTCATTGACTGGGTGTCCTTGGACTAATGTGCTTCGAAATGGCGAGCCGTCCTGCCTGTCCGGAGGTTCACGGGACAGTCCAGCGGATGAACCACCGTACGGCAGGCAAGGCAAGGCAAGCGCGACATCGTAAGCGGTTCGCGGTGCACTGGCACCTGCAGAGCACCGGTTTGCCATGGACACCTCTGCCAACGCGACGCCAATGCGGTTGGTCCCACTGGTTTTCCTTGACGTCGAGCGCACGCCTGTCCAAAGAGCTGCCTCGTGCGCTATCCCATTGGCGCTGCCGCCCCGAGGCCCCGAGGCCCTTTGGTCAGGGTGGCCCTGGAGGCCGCGAATCTGGGATCAATCACCACGCGTGGCGTGCCCAGGTGATGGGCTTCGATGTAGCGCAGTTGGCCGCCTGCGATCACGCCGACCGGCAGGTCATCCAGCCAGATCGCCTGCTGGATTGGTGGCGTGCTGTGCCGCCGATGGAGGTGGTGTTGCCGACGGCATCGTAGCCGCGAACTTCGGCGCCGACCGCGCTCAGGCGATGACTGTCGGTTGCGGTGGTGCAGTGGGTGCTGATGCCAGCGTCGGTCGCGCTCTGGCGGTTGCCGGTCGCGTCGTAGGAGTAGCCCTGCAGCAGCGTGCTGGTCGCACCGTCTTTGGTCTCGGTCAGGCGGTTGAGCGCGTCGTAGCCGAAGGTCCACAGCGGGGGATCGTTCTGGTTGCCGTTGCGCAGCGCGCCGAGGTTGCCGACCGCGTCGAACTCATAGCCCAGCGACAAGTCGCCGCGAACGCCTGCACCATGCCGGAATGTGGTTATTTCTTGGAAACGCACCTTATTACAAAAAGTAAACCTGACCCCATTACGTTATTTTCCTTAAAATGCCGTTTCCACAAGGATCGCGACTGAGCCCTTTTTCTTCCGCCGTTTTTTTGACGGTCTACGTCTCGTCGTACCGATAAGAGTACAGATTGAATTGACACTCGAAGTATTCAAGAAGAGCTTCTGCAGCAGCTACGCTGCCTACGTACACATCACCAACCTGGAGAGTGCACACGCTCTCGGGATGAAGAATAAAGGTGCGAGTTTCCACGATTAGAAAGCCAGAGAAGTCGACGTCGGGCATTGCCTTACTGAGACCAAACAAAACACCAAGTCGATCTCCGACACCCGGGACGGCTAATACGTCAATATCGCCAGTAACGTTGGCTGCCGGAGTGTCCGGCGCGGAAAAGACTGAAAAGCTGATTGAAACCTTCATATTATGGCCACGGCGCAAATGGTACGAAAAGTTGTTTGACCGAACGCTCTTCCTCACTCATATCACACCCCATCATCCGCCCAAGGACATTCATATCATTGATCTGATGAATGAGAGCTTGTAGATCTATAGCGTGACCGCCCCAAGAGCCATTCATACCAGTGACGGCTGAATTCTTCTGAAGATGCGCATTTTCAAAAAGCGTCCTGTCGTTAAACATCCTCTGCTGTTCTCCCTTGGCATCAGATTTATATACGTTGGCGGACTGTGCTCTTGATCGCGCCGCACTTGTCATCCGCATTCTTGCAGAATCGCTCGTAGAGCTTCTCCTGCCGCTTAGCTGTGCGAAGTCGAGCAAAGCATTAATAAGCTCACCCGGCGTTGGCCCCGCGTTATAAAGGGGGTCCGTCGACGGTGCAGGTGTGCCGCTTGGGGGACGAAATCGGAGTGCGGACTGCAACCTGAGTGGATCCACTGACCTAAGTGGGCTCGCGCCGACGTAGCTAAACGTCGAGACACCTCCCCCGAGTCCGATAGGGTCGCTTTGGACATACCGCCCCGTCTCAGCCTCATAGTCCCGAAAATAGTTGTAATTCAACCCACTCGCCGCATCATACCGCTGCCGGGAAACCGCATGTCGAACACGAACGCGTTCGCGTCCCCATCCGGGTCCTGATTCGGCGCGCCTTCGCCGAAGGCCTTGCCGAACATCTTCCACACCGCGACGTCGCGCTGCGGATCGATCACCACGCGTGGCGTGCCCAGGTGATCGGCTTCGATGTAGTGCAGTTGGTCGCCTGCGATCACGCCGACCGGGAAGGTCGTTTAGCCAGATCGCCTGCTGGACTGGCGTTCCGGTGCTGTCGTTGCGAACTTCGGCGCCGACCGGCGGTCAGGCGTTGACTTTCGGTTGCGGTGGTGTAGTTGGTGCTGACGCCAGCGTCGGTCGCGCTCTGGCGGTTGCCGGTCGCGTCGTAGGAGTAGCCCTGCAGCAGCGTGTCGGTCGCACCGTCTTTGGTTTCGGTCAGGCGGTTGAGCGCGCCGTAGCCGAAGGTCCGCAACGGTGGATCGTTCTGGTCGCCGTTGCGCAGCGCGCCGAGGTTGCCGACCGCGTCGAACTCGTAGCCCAGCGACAAGCCTCCGGGGAAGCCCTTGAACCGCCCCGGCAATCCCGAAGGCTGTTTGGTTTGAGTCCAATTAGGCGCTCGGTGTAGCGGATCGACACGTACTGCACGCCGTGGTCGCTGTGGTGGATCAGATCTTTATCGTCCGCCCTGCGCCTGGCATGCAGGGCCTGCTCCAGAGCGTGGAGCACGAAGTCGGTGCGCGCCAAACTGGAGACCTTCCAGCCCACGATTCGCCGCGCAAATACGTCCACTGCGAAGGCCACGTACACGAAGCCCTGCCAGGTCGAGACGTAAGTGAAATCGCTGACCCACAGCGCGTTGGGCCGCTCGGCCCGGAACTGCCGGTTCACTTTGTCCAACGGGCACGCACTGGCCTTGTCGCTAACCGTGGTCTTGATGGTCTTGCCTCGCACCACGCCCTGCAGGCCCAGCCGGCGCATCAGCCGCTCCACGGTGCAGCGGGCCACAACGAACCCTTCACGCAGCAACTGCCGCCACACCTTGCGCACGCCATATACCTGCCGGTTCTCCTGCCACACCCGCCGGATCTGCTCGCACCACACCTCATCCTGCCGGGCGCGGTCTGGGCGCCGTTGCGGATCGGCCTGCCGGGCCGCGTGGGTGTAGTACGTCGACGGAGCGATCGGCAGCACCTTGCAGATCGGCTCGACCCCGTAGACGGCGCGATGTTCGTCGATGAACCCCATCATGGCTTGAATCGGCGGTCGAGCTCCGCCTGGGCAAAATACGCCGATGCCTTGCGGAGGATCTCATTGGCTTGGCGCAGTTCGCGGTTCTCCCGTTCCAGCGCTTTCATCCGGTCGCGCTCTTCGGTAGTGGCGCCACCGCGCAGGCCACGATCACGCTCGGCCTGACGCACCCAATTGCATAGCGTCTGCGACGTACAGCCAATCTTGGCCGCAATCGACCCGATCGCCGCCCATTGCGAGGCATGCTCGCCCTGATGCTCCAACACCATCCGGACCGCCCGCTCGCGTACCTCGGGGGAATACTTGTTCGACTTCTTCATGACTCCATCCTCTCAAGAGTTGGAGCCTCCGGAAAAGCCGGGGCGGTTCACTCAAAGGGGCGGTGTCGCACTCCAGTAGGCACCCAAGACCTTTAGCGGAATATCGGATGTCAAGGCGATCGAATTAATTTCGGCTCCCTCCGGAAGCATTTCTGCTTTCGTAGTAAGACAACTTGAAAGCTCTCCGCCCGAAGACACGCGTCCATAGTCGGTCCAATTTTGGCGGGCTTCCGATAAGTGGTAGCTATCTCCATCTGTCGAAAGTAAGAGAGCAGTTGGTCGAGCGCCCCGAAGCATCTCCGCGTACTTCGCGTCAACCCGAGCTCTGTCGTCGTACCGAATCCCAGGTGACAACACTAAGCAGACCAGGACTTCGCCATGAGCGTCTAACGGCGGGTTGAGGCGAATTGGCAGCGAGCGAGGACCAATGGTTGCCGCGGAGCCCAGAAGAACGACGTCCTTGGGTAATCGGCTCTCGATCCAGCCTCCCTTGCAGCCAGCCAGCAAAGCAGTACACATGATCACAATTGGTGCTGCTTTCGTGATTGCGGACATGCAAAGGGTTTTTGGTCTGCGCACCATGCTGCTCCAAATCACTTAAAACGGCGTGTCGATTGGTGAGCACTCATTGCAGTCGGACCATAGGACTTTCATGAGCTTTGACTTACCAAGAAGGATATTTGCGCTCGCATTAGCTCCCGCGCCACCTCCGCTGCAGTCAACACGCCCGGTAACAGCAGGAGTCCACTCACTACCTATCTGGTAAGCATTACAACCGTAGCCAACTGATCCCGCATTGAAGCCCGCCCCATATGTAAAGAAGAGGACGTTGAAATTTTCCGGATGTATATCGGGAAGATGGTCTTCCAGAGAGATCCCACCAGCAGTTGCGTTAGCCGCCGGCATTGCCTTCCAGCCCAGCCCAAATCCTCCTGCCTCTGCCTTAACCAACACTCTGGCGCTTTTCCCATTCCCGCATTGAGATTTTAGGTCGAAGACGAACAGCCCACCCGCGATTGGACCAATACCTAGCGTACCTGGAGGGCCTTGCCATCCCATTTCACCAGTCCTTTCGAGTCAGCCCAGCTAAAGGGATTGGCCCCGACATACCCGAACGTCAAGATTCCGCCAGCGAGACCAATGGGATCGCTCTGCGTGTACCGCCCACTTCCGGGCTCATAGTCGCGGAAGTAATTGTAGTTCAACCCGCTAGCCGCATCGTACCGCTGGCCCGGGAACCGCATGCCGAACACGAAATCGCTCGCATCCCCGTCCGGGGTCCTAATTCGGCGCGCCTTCGCCGAACGCCTTGCCGAACATCTTCCACACGGCGAGGTCGCGCTGAGGGTCGATCACCACGCGTGGCGTGCCCAGGTGATCGGCTTCGATGTAGTGCAGTTGGCCGCCTGCAATCACGCCGACCGGCAGGTCGTCCAGCCAGATCGCCTGCTGGATCGGCGTTCCGGTGCTGTCGTAGTCGCCCAGCCATGGCCTGCTTCGTCGTACATCGTGTAGGTGTTGCCGGTGCCGAGGTGGCGATGGACCTGCTCGCCCTTGCCGTTGTAGCGGTAGTTCATTGCCACCGCGTTGCCGCGCAGGACCTGGCTCATGCGGCCGGCGTCGTTGTAGACGAACTGGCGTGCTGTGCCGCCGATGGAGATGGTGTTGCCGACGGCATCGTAGCTGCGGGATTCGGCGCCGACCGCGCTCAGGCGATGGCTGTCGATTGCAGTGGTGTAGTTGGTGGTGACGCCAGCGTCGGTCGCGCTCTGCCGGTTGCTTGTGGCGTCGTAGGAGTAACCCTGCAAGAGCGTGCCGGTCGCACCGTCATTGGGTTCGGTCAGGAGCGCGTCGTAGCCAAAGGTCCACAGCGGTGGATCGTTCTGGTCGCCGTTGCGCACCTTTCCAAGGTGCCGACCGCGTCAAACCCTTAGCCCCGCGACAGGCCACCGGGCAAGCCTTCGCGCCATGGAGTTCTTGGAAGTGCACTTGATTTTTCGAGAAAGTGAACGTGACCCCATTATTAGCACGTCCCCACTATTAGCACTTCCAACGTAGCTGCCTTCGCTGGAAATAAATTAAAAAAAAGACCAGTGGTTTGACGTTTTTAATGTCATGACCCGGAACGACTTGAGTATTGCGCCCACTGGCCTCAATGGCACCCACACCGCGACGTGGCGCTCCGGAAAAATGGTGATCCCATTGTTTGGTTATTGGATTGAAAGATCGTCCAACAGAAAGCTCAGGCGCTCATCGATGCACCTGTCCGACAATTGCAATCTCAAAAAACAATGATCGATTCGAGCTTTTCTTGACCTGTTTGGTTCAAAAAGCCATCCTACCTCCAATTGGATGTTGACCCCGGAAGCTGATCGGACAACTGCCAGAAAGTCTTCTTCGTCCTTGAGCGAAATCAACAGATCGCTGTTATGAGGTCGCATCCTGTAGAGATCAACGCTCGCAACAAGCGCTTTAAACCTCAGCTCAAAATCAGCAAGGAAATTCTCAGCGGCCAACATTGTTTCCCCATATTTCTTCCAGGACGGGCCCGCCACCCGTGCTTGTGCAGCACCGGCAGGAAAAGACAGAGCCCACATATGCACCATTCAAAAACACGGTGTGATGAGCCCCTTTCATCGCGCACAAGCCACCTGTTGCGGGCATTCCTGGCCTCTTCTTACTCCCCGCCGGAAAGTCAAGAAGGGCGTGCGCCACAGCACCATAAGGATAGTAAAGAGACATCTCCGAACACTCGTCATATCCGGGATAAACCTCTGCACAGGTCTTGCATTTCTCGCCACTACCTACGGCTGGCAGCGTAATGGTCTGCGGCTTCGGAACGACCGTGATTGCACCCGTACCGAAAACCGCTGCGCAAGCGGCAGGATTGTGCCTGCACCAACTATCAGCAGTAGTCTGCAATCCAAAAGGATCAGAGGCACTCAAAGGCGTGCTCAAGACATATCCGTAGGTAGAAGGCCCACCCCCTAACCCAATCGGATCACTTTCAACATAGCGTCCGGTGCCTGGCTCGTAGTCCCGGAAGTAGTTGTAATTCAACCCACTCGCCGCATCATACCTCTGCCCGGGAAACCGCATGTCGAACACGAACGCGCTCGCATCCCCATCCGGATCCTGATTCGGCGCTCCTTCGCCGAACGCCTTGCCAAACATCTTCCACACCGCAACGTCGCGCTGCGGGTCGATCACCACGCGCGGCGTGCCCAGGTGGTCGGCTTCGATGTAGTGCAGTTGGCCGCCTGCGATCACGCCGACCGGCAGATCGTCCAGCCAGATCGCCTGCTGGATTGGCGTCCCTGTGCTGTCGTAGTCGCCCAGCCAGTGGCCTGCTTCGTCGTACATCGTGTAGGTGTTGCCGAGGCCGAGATGGCGATGCACCTGCTCGCCCTTGCCGTTGTAGCGGTAGTTCATTGCCATCGCGTTGTCGCGCAGGACCTGGCTCATGCGGCCGGCGTCGTTGTAGACGAACTGGCGTGCGGTGCCGCCGATGGAGGTGGTGTTGCCGACGGCATCGTAGCTGCGAACTTCGGCGCCGACCGCGGTCAGGCGATGACTGTCGGTTGCGGTGGTGTAGTTGGTGGTCATGCCAGCGTCGGTCGCGCTCTGGCGGTTTCCGGTGGCGTCGTAGGAGTAGCCCTGTAGCAGCGTCCCAGTCGCGCCGTCTTTGGTTTCTGTCAGACGGTTGAGCGCGTCGTAGCCGAAGGTCCACAGCGGTGGATCGTTCTGGTCGCCGTTGCGCAGCGCGCCGAGGTTGCCGACCGCGTCGAACTCGTAGCCCAGCGACAAGCCGCCGGGGAAGCCGTCCTGCACGATGCCGGGCTGGTAGTTCTGGTTGAGCGTGCGCTGGAATAGCCGTCCGTTGCCAAACACCCATTCGGCTGCGGGGCCAAAAGGGTAGTACACGGCCTGGTGCAGCAGCAGTTGCCGTGCGCCGCCAAACGCGGTGACACCCACGTCCGTGGTGCGGCCCAACGCGTTGCGCTGGTAATCGACCACGGTGCCGTCCGGATACGTGAGGCTGCTGAGCTGCCCGGCTTTCGTATAGGCGTAACGCAGGGAAAGGACCGTGCCGTTGGTGGTCTGGACCTTGCGCGTGAGCTGGCCGAAACGGTCGTAGCAGTACTGGGTGGTGCCGCTGGCGTCGGTGAGCGTGCTCAGGCGGCCAAGCGCGAACGTCTCGCCCGCCTCGCATGACGATGCCGGGGTGTCGTAGCTGTAGCCCACGTCGAGTGTGCTGTCGCTGTAGGCGATGCCGGTCAGGCGACCCACGGCGTCGTAGTTGTAGTTGCTGGTGATGCCGCGAGCATCGGTCTGGCTGGCCCGGTTGCCGCCCGCGTCGTAGGTATAGCCGGTGACGCCGGTGTCCGGACTACTGAGGGAGACCAGATTGCCGAGCCCGTCGTACGTGTACCCGGTCGTCAGCCCCTTTGGATCGCTGACCGCGGTGAGATTGTCGACGGCGTCGTACTGAAATCCAGTCTGGGCCTCGATGCCGCCTACATCCTGCAGCGTCCAGGAAAGCCGACCGAGAGGGTCGTACCCGTTGCCAGTCACCCGACCATGGGCATCGGTAATGGTCTCGACGTTCCCTCCTGCGTCGTAACCGAAGTCGGTGGGATTGTCGAACGCGTCCGCTTCCGTCTCCAGCTGACCCAGCGCGTCGTAAATCCGGGACGACTGGCGCAGGACGCCCCCGTCCTGCCCGTGCGTCTGCTCCATGACGCGGTTGCCTGCATTGTCGAGCGTATAGGCGATGCGGTTTCCATCGTTGTCCGCAATTTCCACCAGCCGATGGGCTGCGTCGTAGCTGTAGCTCGCATACGCCCCATCGGGCTGCGTCACCCTGCTCACCTGTCCGCTGGGGTCGTATTCCAGGCCAAGGATCTCATCATCGCTTTCGGTGCCGTCGTCGGCGCCCCGCACCTTGCGGGCGGTCAACCAGCCACGCGGGTGATATTCCATATCGGTGACGATGCCGTTGGGGTCCGTCACGGATAGCGCGCGTCCGTCGGCATCGTAGCGCCGGTACTCGGTGAAATGACCGAGCGCGGTGACGATTCGCCACAGGTCTCCCTTCCGGTAGGCGCATTGCACCGGCACGACAGCGCAATCCGGATGGTCGCTGGGATAGTACCGGTAGGTGGTGACGTCATTGACGTCGGTGCGCGGGCCGTCCGTCGACCTGATGAGCCCGAGACGCGGACAGTCGCTGCCGGAAGCATCGACATCGGCCTGCTCGCAGTAGCTCGTGGTCGTCGTTCGGGTGGCGCCGGTGAGCCGGTCCTTGGTGATGACGGATACCGGTTGCCCTCGGGCATTTCTCACTATGTTGGTTTCGGTCAACGCATTCCGCGTTCTCAGGATCAGGCCCCTGACCCGGTCCTTCCAGGTGAAATCGGTCCGCGCCTGCGGGGTGCCCACAGCTTCGTTCCGGGTGATGAGCCTGATGTTCCCGCCAAGGGAGGCGTCGTACTCATCCTTGTAGGCGTAGGTGGTGACCACACCCCGCTCATCGACGCGCTTCAACGGCCGACGCCGGAAATCCGTCGTATACGTTGTGGTTTGGACGCCCTGAGCTCCGCTGATGCTGGCGATCTTCCGGTATGCGCCGTCACCGTTGAAGTGGAACGTTTGAACGTGTCCGTTGGGAGCGGTGAACTCGGTGGCGCCGTCGGCCCGGTAGACGAAGGCGCCGCTGTTGAGACCATTCGCATGCTGGGAAAGCGTGGCGAGCCCGTTGGCGTCGTAAGCAAACGTGGCGCTACGAATTCCCGACTCGTCGGTGATGCCGGTCAGGTGATGGGGAAACGCCGGATTTTCGTAGTGATAATGGCGAGAGGTGCCGTCGGCGAATCCCGCAGACTCAAGGCGGCCGGACCCGTCGTAGGCGTACTGGACCAGCTGCGAGCCACCGCTGTGGATCGCGACCAGCTTCGCAATCGTCGGATGGGACTGCGTTTCGTACACGAACTCCAGGTACCGGCCGCTCCCGTGCGTGACGCGCGACAGGCGCTTGTGCACGTCGTACGTCATTTCCAGGAGATCGCCAGCGATGCTCTCGCGCCGGCTCAGCTTGCCCGAAGCGAACAGCATCGTCTGGGTCGGTGTCCGCACCCGGTAACCGATGGCGCTGTAGTCGTAGCGCCATTCCGACCCGTCGATCGCTTCGTACGACTTGAACGCGACGATCTCGCCGTTGGATCGCAGCATGCCTCCCAGCCCGGTGCCGGCCGGATAGATGCGGACATTGAATTCGTGGGTCCATCCGTGCCCCAGATGCGACTGCGGGACCTCCGTCGCCGAATGGTAATGACGGTTGAAGGTGATCCACGGCAGACTGATGTCCGTCTCCACCTGGTATTTGTCGCCGGTGCTGACATTCACCGGGTTGTGGCGCAGATCGCAGCTGGAGCATGGCATCGGCCGGGATGTCAGCCGGGCGATGTTGTGGTTGGCGCACGCCTTGATGCCCGCGTCCCACGTCAGCCCCGTCGCACAGGTGACGTCCCGGTCGCGCCAAGCCTGAATGGTGCCTTGACCCACCGTGCAGCCCGGCAGACGAGGCCACGTGTGATCGTAGAAACGTCCTTCCTGGTCCGTCAGTCCGGAAGATGCGTAGTAGTGAACCGCATACCAGTCTCCGGTCGGCACCACAGTGCCCCCGCCGCAGCCCGGTGCGTTGTCTTCATCTTTCGCAAGAACGGACGCGACCGCCTCCTCCTCGGAGTTGTGCGGGTTGGTCAACGCCGACTGGATGCTGTAGTCGCGCCACTCCCCGACCTCGGGTGGGCGTGGAATCGCACCGTAGACGTAGGTGGTTCCGGTTTCGGTCGGGACGACCGATTCGACCTGTTCGGCCAACGCGTAGATTCCCCCCTGCGCCTGCACTGCGGCCAGCGCCGCCTGCCGGGTCGGAAACTCACCGGCGACCACGTTGGTCTGCCAGACCTGCGGCGTCTGGGTTGCGGCCTGGGCCAACAACACATTGGACAGGACCCCTAGCAGAACCAGCCCCAAAACACACAACTTGCGCATCACCACTCCTTGGCACTTGTTTGGTCGTGGTCGTGCGCCTTCATGCCCAAGTTCGACCACACCAGACCGTTTCATCGCCGGAGATCCCCGACGCCGGATGAGACACGCCCGGACGAGCGTCGACGCATTTGCTCCGTGCAGCTTACGGGGTCCGAGAGACGCATGTCTGGGCTGCGTGTCCCGACAAACATCGCTGGTGCTGCGTCTAAACGGGCACTGCTTTGGGCCCGGACCCAGCCCCTACATCCCCGCACTGCGCCCGATGCCGCAGTGCCTGGTCGATCAGCACCAGCGCGACCATCGCTTCGCAGATCGGGGTGGCGCGGATGCCGACGCACGGGTCGTGGCGGCCGGTGGTGACGACTTCGACGACGTCACCGTGGATGTCGAGACTTTCCACCGGCAGGCGCAGGCTCGAGGTCGGCTTGAACGCGACCGAGCATCGAACCGGCTGGCCGCTGCTGATGCCCCCGAGCACGCCGCCGGCATGGTTGGATGCGAATTCCGCATAGCCGTTCTGGCCCGGGTGCATCACGTCGCGGTGTTCGCTGCCCTTCTGCGACACCGAAGCGAAGCCGTCGCCTACTTCAACTCCCTTGACCGCGTTGATGCTCATCAGCGCGGCGGCGAGTTCGCCGTCGAGCTTGCCGTAGATCGGTTCGCCCCAGCCGGTCGGCACACCTTCAGCGATCACGTCGATGCGCGCGCCTACCGAGTCTCCCGACTTGCGCAGCGCATCCATGTAGGCTTCCAGCTCCGGCACCTGGGCGGCGTGCGGCCAGAAGAACGGATTGTCCTCGACCACGGACAGGTCGCAGCCCTGCGGGGTGATCTCGCCCAACTGCGACAGATAACCCCGGATTTGCACGCCGTGGCGCAGCGCGAGCCACTTTTTGGCGATCACGCCCGCGGCGACGCGCATCGTGGTCTCGCGCGCCGAGGAGCGCCCACCGCCGCGCGGATCGCGCAGGCCGTACTTGTGCCAGTAGGTGTAGTCGGCGTGGCCGGGACGGAACTGTTCGCCGATGCGGCCGTAGTCCTTGCTGCGCGCGTCGACGTTGCGGATCAGCAGCGCGATCGGGGTGCCGGTGGTGCGGCCTTCGTAGACGCCGCTGAGTATCTCGACTTCGTCGGCCTCGTGCCGCGCGGAGGTGTGGCGGGTCTTGCCACTGGCGCGGCGTGCTAGGTCGTGGCGGAAATCGTCCTCGTGCAGTTCAAGACCCGGCGGGCAGCCGTCGACCACGCACCCGATCGCCGGGCCGTGGCTTTCGCCGAAGGTGGTGACTGCGAAGAGCTTGCCGAAGGTGTTGCTGGACACGTTGTCGCCCCGCTCTGTTTGATTGTGGCGATCGGTGCCGTCTTGCCGATCAGCCGCGCGCGTCGGCCAGTTGCCTGATCCGGTCCGCGTGCTCGACCAGATCGCTGCGCTCGACGACGAAGATCCCCATCTGCCCTACCTTGAACTCGACCCAGGCCAAGGGCAACTGCGGCAGCAGTTCGACCAGCGCATTCTCGGCCTCGCCCACTTCGCAGATCAGCAGGCCGTGCTCACTCAGGTGATCGGGCGCGTCGCGCAGGATCCGCAGCGCCAGATCGAGGCCATCGTCGCCCGCCCGCAGGCCGAGTTCCGGCTCGTGCGCGTACTCGCGCGGCAGCGCATCGGTTTCAGCGTGGGTAACGTAGGGAGGATTGGTGACGATCAGGTCGTAGACCTCCCCCTGCAGTTGCTGGAACAGGTCCGACTTGCGCAGCGTGACGTTCTCCGCGTGCAGCCGCTGCTTGTTTTCCTCGGCAAGCGCGAGCGCATCGTCGTTGATGTCGGCGCCGTCGACCTGCCAGTCCGGATGGTGATGCGCGGTGGCGATGGCGATGCAGCCCGAGCCGGTGCACAGGTCGAGCACGCGGTGGATCTCGCGCCCGCCGAGCCAGGGCTCGTAGCCCTGCTCGATGAGTTCGGCGATCGGCGAGCGCGGCACCAGCGCGCGCGGGTCACTCTTGAAGCTGAGCCCGGCGAACCAGGCTTCTCCGGTCAGGTAGGCCGCGGGAATGCGCTCGTTCACGCGCCGCTCGAACAGTTCCAGAACCGCGGCTTTTTCCTCGACGGTCACGCGCGAAGCGCCATACACCGGGCTGAGGTCATGCGGCATGCGCAGCGCATGCAGCACCAGTTGGGTCGCTTCGTCGAGCGCGTTGTCGTAGCTGTGGCCGAAGGTGAGCCCGGCTTCGGCGAACCGGCTGCCGCCGAAGCGGATCAGGTCGATGATCGATACCTGCTCGAAGCTTGCAGACGCAAAGCTGACGCGTTCGGCGGTCATGAAGGCTCGCTCGGGAAAAGGCTGGCGATTATAGCGGCCGCGGGCCGTTATCATGGGCCGTGGCGCCTGCCGCCGCGCGATACCTTTCTTACTTCCGGACGTCGCCGTGTTCAATCGCACCACCGCTGCCATCCTCCTCGTCGCCGTGTCCGCCGCGCTCGGGCTGTGGGCATCGCAGCATGTGTTCGCTCCTCCCGCAGCATCGCCAGCGCCGCAGACCACGGCGGTTCGCCTTTTCGAACCCCCTCGGGAATTGCCTGCATTCAACCTGCGGCAGTCCGATGGCACGCCGCTGGTGCCGGGCGAACTGCGCGGTCACTGGACCCTGGTGTCGCTGGGCTTCACCCATTGCCCCGACGTCTGCCCGATGACCCTCGCGCAGCTGTCGCAGGCGCAGCATCAGTGGGCCAGCCTCCCGGAAGCGACCCGGCCACGGGTGTTGTTCATTTCCGTTGACCCGGAGCGCGACAGCCCGGACCGCATCGGCGAATACGCACACGCCTTCCACCGCGACACCATTGCCGCCACCGCCGATGTGCCCGCACTGGAGGCCTTTGCCAACTCGCTGAGTCTGGTGTTCGCCAAGGTCCCGCCCGAAGACGGCGATCCGCCCGACCAGTACTCGGTCGACCACAGCGCGACCATCGCCATCCTCGATCCACAGGGACGGATGTCGGGGCTGGTGCAGTTGCCGATGGATCCCGCCGCGCTTGCCGCCGACATGGCCGCCCTGACCGCTGCGAGCGCCCCATGAGCCTGCTGACGAAATTCACCTACGTGCTCCCGCACCGCGCGCTGTCTTCGCTGGCGCGGAAGCTGGCGTATTCCGAGTCCCCGCAAATCAAGTCGTGGCTGATCGATACGGTGACCCGCAGGTTCGGGGTCGACCTCAGCGAGGCCGAGCAGTCCGACCCGGCATCGTACAACTCGTTCAACGCGTTCTTTACCCGCGAACTGAAGGCCGGGGTGCGCGTCGCCGACCCCGACCCGCAAGCGCTGCTGATGCCCGCCGATGGCAGGATTAGCCAGTGCGGCTCGGTCGGGCACGGCGGCGACGAAAGCGACGAACAGATCGGCCGCATCTTCCAGGCCAAGGGTCAGTCGTTCACTGCCGCCGAACTGTTGGGCGACGAGGAGGCCGCCGAGGTCTTCCATGGCGGTCTTTTCGCCACGGTGTACCTGTCGCCGAAGGATTACCACCGCGTGCACATGCCATGGACCGGCCGCCTGCGCGAAACCGTGCACATTCCCGGCCGGCTTTTCAGCGTCGGGCCCGCGGCCGTCGAGTACGTTCCGCGCCTGTTCGCGCGCAACGAGCGACTGGTGTGCCATTTCGATACGAGCTTCGGACCGATGGCCGTGGTGATGGTGGGTGCGTTGTTCGTGTCGGGCGTCGAAACGGTCTGGGGCGGCGAGGAGATTCCGTCCTACGGCGACACGGTGACCGTGAAGGATTACCGCGGTGAAAACATCACCCTGGAGCGTTTCGAGGAAATGGCCCGCTTCAACTACGGCTCGACCGTCATCGTGCTGCTGCCGCCCCGCGTGGCCGAACTGGCGCCGCAGTTGTGCGCGCAATGGAGCGTCAAGCTCGGCCAGCGGCTGGCAACCGTGCTGGCTTAGCCATCTACCGCCGGTCAGCCCGGCGGCGGCCTGCGGCAGCCTTCCAGTTTGAGTCGCTGACCCAGGCGAATCGAGTACTTGGGACCCTTCACGCCGTTGGCGGTCGCCAGGCGCTTGAGATCGCAGCCGAACCTGCTCGAAATCGCCATCAGGTTTTCGCCGCGCTTGACCCGGTACACCACCGCGCTCACCGGCTCGGGCTTGCCGGTCGCAACGGTGGTCGCCACCCCGATCTCCGCGGGTACGAAGCTCGACACCGGCGGCTCGGCCCTCGTGACCGGACCGGTACGCACGATCGCCGAGTCCACGCTGCTGGCCACCAGCTTCTGTGCAAGCTCGGCGCGGGCGCCCCGGACGCAATGGCGGTTGTACAACCCGACCATCCTGGTGGTGACGTTGAGTACGGTGCCGGTCACGAGATAGCTGTCGGCCTCGTAGCGCGCGTTGAGGTTGCGCAGCACGCGCATGTAGCCGTCACGGGTGCCGCCGTTGCCCATGCAGATGGTCAGTTCATAGATCGACGAGGGTTGCGTGAGCTTCAGCGTCGCCGGCCGGGAATCGACCCGGGGAAAGCTCAGGCCGTACTCCTTCGGGTGCAGGTACAGCCACGCGGCCGCGATCACCATCGGGACGTAGTCCTTGGTCTCGGCGGGAAACTGGTTGTAGACGTCGGCATCCCAGAAGTTGCGGCCGCCGCTGGCTCGGTGCACACGCAGGGCGCGGCCTTCGCCGCCGTTGTAGGCGGCCAGGGACATCTCGATATTGCTGTCGAGTTCGGCGAAACGTTCGTTGAGATATCGCGCAGCCGCGTCGGCCGACAGACGCGGGTCGTAGCGCGTGTCGAAGCCGCTGCCGTCCGGCCCCAGCCCGAACCGCTGACCGGTGGCGGGCATGAACTGCATCGGCCCGACCGCACCCGCACGCGAACCGGAATGCACACGTCCGTTGGACTCCTTGGCCATGATCCCGAACAGCAGGGCTTCCGGCAGGCCGTGTCGCTGGAAGCCGGGCGACATCAGGTGGCGCATGTACTGGTAGTTCTCGTGGCTCTGGATCAGCGACACGCGCATGTCGGTGAGCCAGCGGCGGATGCCGGCCTGCACCGCGGGGTTGTACTGGACCATCCTGACGAAGCGCTGCCCATCCGCGCTCAACAGTGCCGCGGCGCCGGCCGCGTCGGGGACCTCATCGCTTCCGTCCGCGGACTCGTCGACCAGATCGGTGTCGAAGTCGGCATCGACCGCGTCGCCCTCCGAATCGGCGTTCGCCTTCAGCAGGCGCTTGAACGTGACCATCATCGCCGAGATCGAACATCCCCGCTGCTTCGCGCAGGCGGTGATCACGTCTTCCATGTCTTCCAGTGCCTGGTCGCTTTCGCGCTGACCTTCCGGATCGGCGTTGCGCAACTTGACCACGGCGGCGAGATATCTCTGCTCGGCCGCCTGCATACGCTGGTTGAGTGCGTCGACAGCGGGCCTGTCGCGGCGCGAAACGGCCGCGCTCGCATCGAAGGTCAGCGAGCCCATCACGAGCGCGGCCAGTGGAACGAATGCGACGACGCTGCGGCGGACCGCGATACGGGGAAAAAAAGGCATCAATGGGGGTGCTTGCGTGGGCCTTGCAGGGTAGACCCGGCAAGCAGGCCGGGGCAACCGCAGCGAGGGTCTGTGTTGAGCATTCTGCGACGTTGTCGAGTTGCTCCGCCGACTGCGTTCAGGCAGCGTGCGGCTGAACGCGGATCCTGCCTGCCGTACTCCCTTGCCATCAACGTCGGAGTTTCGGTACGTGACCAGTCCTGCCGCCGGGCCGGTGCCATAGTATTCGCCATCACCCTCTGGCGCCGCGCATGACTTCCTCCGTCTCCACCGCATCTCCGGCGAGCGCCGCGCACGAGTCGCCTGCGGGCGCAATCCTGTTGGGCAAGGCGGTGACGACACCTGCACCAGCAGGCGCAACCGACCGCCACGTGCATCTGCATGCCAGCCTCGGGAACCGTCATGGCCTGGTGGCCGGCGCGACCGGTACCGGAAAGACCGTGACCCTGATGACCCTGGCTGAAGGCTTTTCGCGCCTGGGCGTGCCGGTCTTCATGGCCGATGTGAAAGGCGACGTGGCCGGACTGGCAGTCCCCGGAACCGGCAGCGAGAAACTGCAGGCACGACTTGATGAGATCGGGATGTCGGGGTACGTGTTCGAGGGTAATCCGACGGTGTTCTGGGATCTGTTCGGCGAACTGGGCCACCCGGTGCGGACCACCGTAAGCCAGATCGGCCCGACCCTGCTGGCGCGGATGCTGCAGCTCAACGACACCCAGTCCGGCGTGCTGGACATCGCCTTCAAGCTCGCCGACGACCGCGGCCTGCTGTTGCTGGACCTCAAGGACCTGCGCGCCCTGCTGGGCGTGGTCGCGGCCGAGCGCAAGGCGATCTCGACTTCATACGGGCTGGTCAGCACGCCCTCGATCGGCGCGATCCAGCGCGCACTGCTGCGGCTTGAGTCGGAAGGGGGCGAAATGTTCTTCGGCGAGCCCGCGCTGGAACTCTCGGACCTGATGCGCACCACGCCGGACGGCCGCGGCGTCATCAGCATCCTGGCGGCGGACCGGTTGATCCTACAGCCGCGCCTGTACTCCAGCTTTCTGCTGTGGCTGCTGTCGGAACTGTTCGAGAGCCTGCCCGAGGTCGGCGACCTCGACCAGCCGCGCCTGGTGTTCGTGTTCGATGAAGCGCACCTGCTGTTCCAGGACGCCCCGCCGGCGCTTCGGCAGCGGGTCGAACAGGTGGTCCGCATCATCCGTTCCAAGGGGGTGGGCGTTTACTTCTGCTCGCAGTTCCCCGACGACGTGCCCGACAACATCCTCGGGCAACTGGGCAATCGCGTGCAGCATGCGCTGAGGGCGTTCACGCCTCGCGACCAGAAAGCGGTACGCACGGCGGCGGAAACCTTCGTGCAGAACCCCCGGCTCGATGTGGCCAAGGCGATCTCGCAACTCGGCACCGGCGAGGCGCTGGTGTCGACGCTGCAGGACAAGGGCGTACCGATGCCGGTCGAGCGCACCCTGATCGCGCCGCCACGCTGCCGGATGGGCGCCATCACCGATGCCGAGCGCGCCCTCGTGCGCGCTGGCAGCCCGGTCGGCGCCAGGTACGACACCACGGTGGACCGCGAGTCCGCCACCGAGATGCTCGCCAAGACGGTTGCCGCCGCCACCGCCGCAGCTTCGGCGCCGCCTGCAAAGGGTTCCGCACGCGACGACGCCCCCGCCGAGCGCGGCCTGGGCCAATCGGTGAAGGACGCGGTATTCGGCACCAGCAAGCGCCAGGGCATGCTCGAAACGATGGCCAAGCAGACCGCGCGCACGGTCGGCAGCCAGATCGGCCGCCGGATCCTGCGCGGATTGCTGGGCGGCATCGGCAGGCGCTGAGCGCTTCGGCGACCCGTCGCGGGAACCCAGCGGTTAGACTCGCCCGGCTCCGGCCGCAGCCACGGCCATCCGACAGGACTGCGATGAACAACGCCGCCCCACCTGCGCCAACCGCCGCTGGTCGCACCACCGCGATCGACCGTTTCCTCACCATCGTCGAGCGCGGCGGCAACGCGCTGCCGCACCCGGCAACGCTGTTCGCGCTGCTGGCGATGCTGGTGGTGGTGCTGTCATGGATCACCTCGCAGATGGGGATGGCGGTGCAGCACCCGACCACCGGCGAAACCATCACGCCGGTAAACCTCATGAGCGTGGAAGGCCTGCACCGGATTCTCACCGGGCTGGTCACCAACTTCACCAGTTTCGCGCCGCTGGGCACTGTGCTGGTGAGCCTGATCGGGATTGGCGTTGCCGAGCATTCGGGACTGATCGGCGCCGCGCTGCGGCAACTGGTGCTCGCCGCTCCGCGCTACCTGCTCACCCCGGTGCTGGTGTTCGCGGGCGTGATGTCGAACATGGCCAGCGAGATCGGCTACGTACTGCTGGTGCCGCTGGCCGGCCTGGTGTTCCTGGCCGCGAAGCGACACCCGATCCTGGGCATGGCCGCCGCGTTCGCGGGCGTGTCCGGCGGCTATTCGGCGAACCTGCTGCTGGGCACGATCGACCCGTTGCTGGCGGGCCTGTCGCAGGAAGCGGCGCGCATCATCGATCCGGCCTACACCGTGAGCCCTGCGGCGAACTGGTACTTCATGATCGTCTCCACCTTCCTCGTCACCGGCCTGGGCTGGTGGGTGACCGAGCGCTTCGTCGCCCGCCGCTTCCCGGACGCACCGGCGAAGGAAGGCGATGGCGACATCGAGCCGATGACGCGTGCGGAAAAACGTGGGCTGCTGTTCGCGTTGCTGGCTGCCGCTGCCGTGACCACACTGGTGTTGTGGGGCACGGTGCCGGGCGACGGCTTCCTGCGCGACCCCGGGACCGGCGATCTGCTGAATTCTCCGTTCCTGCGCGGCATCGTCGCGCTGATCTTCATCTACGGCGTCGTGACCGGCGTCGCCTACGGCATCGGCGCGGGCACCATCAAGAGCGATGCCGACGTGATCGACGGCATGGGCAAGAGCATGAGCACGCTGGGGGTCTACCTGGTGCTGACGTTCTTCGCCGCGCAGTTCGTTGCATTCTTCAACTGGACGCAACTGGGGTTGATCTTCGCAGTCAACGGCGCCGCGGTTCTCACCCAGTTGCAACTGCCGGGCATCGTGCTTTTCGCGGGCTTCATCGTGCTCACCGCAGTGGCCAATCTTTTCATGGGATCGGCGTCGGCCAAGTGGGCGCTGATGGCGCCGGTGTTCATCCCGATGTTCATGCTGATGGGATATTCGCCGGAACTGACGCAGATCGGCTATCGCATCGGCGACTCGGTCACCAACATCATCTCGCCGATGATGAGTTATTTCGCATTGATCATCGCGTTCCTGCAGCGTTACGAACCCAAGGCCGGCATCGGCACCGTCGTCGCGGTGATGCTGCCGTACTCGATGGTGTTCCTGATCGGCTGGACGGTGCTGTTCGCGATCTGGATGGCGCTGGGTTGGCCGATCGGCCCCGCATCGCCGCTGCAGTACATTCCCGCAGCGCCGGTGGCTCTGGTTCCCTGACATGGGTCGCTGGCGTCCGGCTGCTCCCTCGTCGACGGCGATCATCACGCGCGCGGGCTACGAGCGCCTGCGCGAGGAACTGGACGAGTTGTGGCGGGTGCGGCGCCCGGAGGTGGTGAAGGCACTTTCGGCCGCGGCCGCCGAGGGCGACCGCAGCGAAAACGCCGAGTACACCTACCGCAAGAAGCAACTGGGCGAGATCGACCGGCGCGTGCGCTACCTGAGCAAGCGACTGCCCTCGCTGAAGGTCGTCGACACCACGCCGAGCGACCCGCAGCAGGTGTTCTTCGGAGCATGCGTCGAAGTGGAAAACGTGGACACCGGCGAGACACAGCGCTACCGCATCGTCGGTCCCGACGAAACCGACGCACGGCAGGGCTGGATCAGTATCGACTCGCCGCTGGCGCGCGCAATGCTGAAAAAGCGCAGCGACGACGAGTTCGAAGCGATGCTTCCCTCCGGCCCGCAGCGGTTTGCGATCGTCGAGGTCGGCTATGACGGCTGACACGGCCACGGCCCCTGCAAGCGCCTTTTCGGACTACGGCCCGGCTGTTCGGCCCCATTGATGGGCATCTGGAGCGGCCTGCCGGCGGCATGACCCAGGCTCGCGTGTTGCCTGGCCGGCATCGCTTCGGTATCGCTTCGCGACGACGTGCCCACCCGGGCATTCGGAACTGCTAGCCTCGCGCCCGGGGTGCGCGGCAATCGTCGCGTCGACGGGGAATGAAATGGATGGACGTTCCACAGGGCAACCGGGCCAGGCCGGTGCGTTCGGGCGGGCATGGTCGCAGCTGATGCACGCCAGGCTCCCCGCAATCCTGCGCGCGAAGCGTTTCGTCGGACGATGCGACTACGACAGCGAGCGACTCGGCCATGTTTCCGAACCGCCGAACGAGGACGCCAGTGGTTTCTGGCTCGACACGAGCATCGCAGGCAACCACAACATCAGCCACGCCTTCGCCGCGATCCCGGCGCGGTGGCAGCAGCACCTGCGCAACCGCAATTCCCATCCCCTGCCCACTGGCGTCATCGGTCCGCTGCTGGACGACGGGCAGCGCCATGCCCTGCTCGAATATCTGAGGCTGCACGAGCACCCGCCGACGCCGGCCGGACGCAAGCCCGCGCAATGCCGGCTGCCGGGGTCGGCGCTGTGAGTACCGCCACGGACGGATACACGCGCGACTTTGCCGAGGTGGCAGCCGGCGAGACCGCATGGTTGGCGCTGCGGCGCAGTGCGGCAGGACTGCCGGCGCCCGACGACGACCTGTTCGGGCTGGCCATGTCCGGCGGTGGCATCCGCTCCGCAAGCTTCAATCTGGGCGTGCTCGAGGCATTGCAGCGGTCGCCACTGATGCGCCGCATCGATCTGCTGTCGACGGTTTCGGGCGGCGGCTTCATCGGTTCGACCTATCACTGGCTGCGTGCCACCGGTGGCACCTCTCAGTCCGGTGCTGGCCCGTTCGCCGCTGAAAGCGTCGACGGCGCCGGCACCGCGCTCGACTGGGTGCGCGCGCATGGCCGATACCTGGTCACGCACGCCGGCTTCTCGGTATGGACCCTGCTGGCGTCGATGCTCGCCGCCGTCCTGATCAACCTGCTGGTGCTCGGCCCAGTGCTGCTGCTTGCACTGGACCTGATGGCGCTTGGCTGGCTGCCGATCGGGTGGCCCGTGTGGCTGCGCCCGCCGGGTTCGCCGATGCTCGTCGCGCACGACGGTTTCCTGTTGCTGCTGGGTGCGGGTGCCCTGTGCGTGGTGCTGTTCCTCGCGTTGGCGATGGTGTTTGCCGTGAGTGCCGGCGCGGCAGGCCGACGTTCCATTGCCATCACGCTCAGGCTGCGGCTGTGGATGGGGCGATCGCTCCTGGGTGCAGCCATCATGCTCGGCCTGGGATCGGTCCCGCTGGCCACTGCTGCTGGCGAAGCCATGTTGGATCTGGTGACATTTCCGTCGCTGGAGGCGCATGCAAGCTGGTTGATGTCGTTCCTGACCGGCGCGGCGGCCGTGCTGCTTGGCCGCGACGGGAGCACTCCGTGGCGCGCGCGACTGGGCATGGCGGGCCTCGTGCTGATCGTGTTCGCGATCGTGATGCTCGGTTATCACTTCGCGGCCGAGGTCGGCGTGGTG
Organism: Pseudomonadota bacterium; assembly: GCA_030857025.1. Lineage (GTDB taxonomy): Bacteria > Pseudomonadota > Gammaproteobacteria > Xanthomonadales > Xanthomonadaceae > Lysobacter_K. The sequence continues at coordinate 27,050 of JALYOF010000087.1, forward strand.
AAGGAGCCGCTGTTTGCGGCCGCCTTCGCAGTCTCATACGTGCTGGCCTGCGCATGTGACATCAACGCAGTGTCGATGCACGCCTATTATCGCGGGAGGCTTGCGGAGGCTTTCATGCCGCGCACCGTCGGCGGCCAGGCGGCGGATCCGGCAACGTTCGCGCTCGATGCCGTCGGCCCGGCCCATGGCGCGCCAATGCCGCTGCTCAACACGACCCTCAATACGATCAGCGCGCGCAGCCGTCAGTCCAGTGCGCGGGGCGGTGAAAGCTTTGCATTCACGCCCATGTACGTGGGATCGGCCGCCACCGGATGGCGGCGGCTTGCCGGGTACCCGGGCCTGGTGGCGCTGTCCACGGCGATGACCATCTCGGGGGCCGCCGTGGATCCGAACATGTACGCGACGCGCGCGCGGGCGGTATCGGCGCTGATGGCGCTGTTCAATCTGCGGCTCGGCTTCTGGGCGCTTAATCCGTCGGCGCGACAGCAACGCAGCTTCGTGCTGCCCTGGTGGTGGCTGTTCATCGCACGCGAGATGTTCGGCATCGGCCTGGACGCCAATCGCCGCCATGTGCACCTGTCCGATGGTGGCCACTTCGACAATCTCGGCCTGTACGAGCTGGTTCGGCGACGCACGCGCTACATGCTGGTGGTCGATGCGGGCGCCGATCCGCTACTGCATCTGTCCGATCTGGGCCAGGTGATCGAACGCGTCCGTGTCGATTTCGGCGCCGAGATATCCATGTGTGCCGACGACCTGCGCGCCGGCAGCGATGGTGCGTTCCCCACCTCGTCCTGGCTGCTGGGTACCGTGCGGTACGCGGACGGAACCCGCGGCGACATCGTCTACCTGAAGGCGCAGATGTGCAGCGGGCTTTCGGCCGATGTCGCCGCCTACCAGCGAGCCCACCCGTCGTTCCCGAACGAGTCGACCGCCAACCAGTTCTTCGACGAAGCGCAGTTCGAGGCTTATCGCATCCTTGGCCGAACCTTGACGCTTCGGCTGCTCGGGGATGATGTGCCAGCGGATGTCGCCAGCCTGTTCGAGCGCCTGCGTGGTGGACGCGAACAGCGCGGCACTCGATCACTGGAGGAGCCCGCGCGTGCGGATGCGGAGGACGTCAGCTTCTGATCGGCCGCAACGCGTGGCGCTGGGCATCTCAGCCGCGACGCTCGCAGCGATGCGAACCCAGCGGCGCGAATGCAGTCATGCGCGCCCCGCTCAGCTGTCGAACGACACCTCGCCGTAGAGGTCGTGCTCGTCGCTGCCCATGATCTCCACGTCGACGAACTCGCCGGGCTTGAGGCCCGCATCGAAGCCATTCTGGATCTGCACCACGCCGTCGATCTCGGGCGCATCGGCCATCGAGCGCGCGATCGCCAGTTCGCCATCGATGGCATCCACCAGGCAACGCTGCACGGTTCCGACCTTGGCTTCCAGTCGCATGGTGGAGATGTCCGCCTGGCGCTCCATGAACCGCGCCAGCCGTTCCTGCTTCACCTCTTCAGGCACCGGGTCGGGCAGTTCGTTGGCACGGGCGCCTTCCACCGGCGAATAGGCGAACGCACCGACCCTGTCCAGTTGCGCCTCGTCGAGGAAGTCCAGCAGTTCTTCGAACTCCTGGTCGGTCTCGCCCGGAAACCCGACGATGAACGTGCTGCGGATCGTGATGTCCGGCGCGATGTCACGCCAGCGCTGGATGCGCTCGAGCGTCCTGTCGACCGCACCTGGCCGCTTCATCAGCTTCAAGACCCGCGGGCTGGCGTGCTGGAACGGAATGTCCAGGTACGGCAGCAGGCGCGGCATTCCGTTGGGACCAGTCTCGGCCATCAATGGGATGATGTCGTCCACGTGCGGGTACGGGTACACGTAATGCAGGCGCGTCCAGATGCCCAGTTCCGACAACCCCTCGCACAGGGCCTTCATGCGCGTGGCGTAGCTGGAGCCGCGCCATTCGCGCGGCGCATACTTGACGTCGACGCCGTAGGCCGAGGTGTCCTGCGACACGACCAGCAGTTCGCGCACGCCGCCCATCGCCAGCTTCTCGGCCTCGCGCAGCACCTCGTCGACCGGCCGGCTGACCAGGTCGCCGCGCATCGAGGGAATGATGCAGAACGTGCAGCGGTGATTGCAGCCTTCGGAAATCTTCAGATAGGCATAGTGCTTCGGCGTCAGCTTGATGCCGATGTCGAACTCGTCATCGGCAACCCGCCGCGGCACCAGGCTGGTGAATGGATCGTGCCTGGGCGGGAGCGCCGCGTATACCGCGCTCATGACGCTGCGGTAATCCTGGGGGCCGCTGATCGACAACACGCCCGGATGCGCCTGCCGGATCACTTCTTCGCGCTTGCCCAGGCAGCCGGTCACGATGACCTTGCCGTTCTCGGCCATGGCCTCGCCGATCGCATCGAGCGACTCCGCGACCGCCGAATCGATGAAGCCGCAGGTGTTGACCACCACCACGTCGGCGGCATCGTAGGTGGGTACGAGTTCGTAACCTTCCACGCGCAACTGGGTGAGGATGCGCTCGGAATCGACCAGCGCCTTGGGGCAGCCGAGACTGACGAAACCGATCTTGCCGCTGGACGGCGGCGCGTTGAGCAGGGACATGGGAAACCAGGAAGAGAGGAACTGCGGAAATACACGCAAGGTGCAAAGTATAGCGTCGGCGCTAGAATCGAAGGCCGGCCGCAATGGCGGCGAGCTGAACGGACCCGAGAATGCCCGGCTGGACCAACGTAGAAAACCCCGTCGCACCGATGCGCGGCTGGCGCGCAAACCCTTCGGGCATTCCCCGCGGTGCCGTGGTCGTCCTGCAGGAAATTTTCGGGGTGAATGCCCATATCCGCGACGTCGCCGGACGTTTCGCGGCGGAGGGGTTCGTTGCGCTGGCACCCTCGTTGTTCGATCCGGTCCAGCAGGCGGTGGAATTGCAATACGATCAGGACGGCGTCGACAGAGGCAAGCAGCTCACCGCATCGCTGGGTTTCGACCAAGCCGTCGAACTGATCCGGTCGGCCGCTCATGTCCTGCAGTCGGAAGGCATGCGCACGGGCGCCGTGGGGTTCTGCTGGGGCGGGACACTGGCGCTGCTCGCGAATACCCGCCTGGGCCTGCCGTCAGTGAGCTACTACGGCGGGCGCAGCGTGCCGTTCCTGGGCGAACCCCTGCGGGCGCCAATGCTGTTCCACTTCGGCGAGCGTGATCCGATCATTCCGCCCCAGCATGTCCAAGCTCACCGCGAGGCGCATCCGGGTGCCACCATTCACGCCTACCCTGCGGGCCATGGGTTCAACTGCGGGCAGCGCGCGGATTTCGATTCCGCCAGCGCCGAACTGGCCTGGCAGCGCACCATCGGCTTCCTCGAGGAAAACCTGAGATGAGCGGTTCCGACAGCCAGTGGCACCTGCATCCGCAGCTTGCCGAAGATACCCATCCCGTGGCGCGCCTCGGCCTGAGCGAACTGTGCCTGATGGACGACGCCAATCATCCGTGGCTGATCCTGGTGCCGCGGGTCGCTGGCGCGGTCGAATGGATCGACCTCGACGAAGGCCAGCAGGAGCAACTCACCCGCGAGATCGCCACCGTCAGCCGGGCCCTCCAGGCGACATTCAAGCCGCACAAGCTGAACATCGCCGCGCTGGGCAACGTGGTGTCGCAGTTGCATGTGCACGTGATCGCCCGCTTCGAGCACGACAATGCCTGGCCGCGTCCCGTCTGGGGCATGGCGACGGCCTTGCCCTACACGCCCGAACAGCTGGTGCAGAACATTAAAAGCCTGCAGCTTGCACTGACCAGTGCCGACTGAGGCCACACTGCTTCGCCCGTCACCCTGGAGAACCGCATTGAACGAGCTTCGACTCATCGCGCTGAGCTTGACGATTTCGGTCGCCACCGCCCTCCCGGCGCATGCCGGCCTGCTGAAAAAGAACCCAGACACCGTTGCCGGGGAAGCGGCGCAGGCGAACATGCAGGCAGTGACGATCTGGGTCGGAGCCAGTTGGGGCCTGCGCACCCAGGGCTCGGCCAACGCACTCAACCGCTCGCACGAGGCTTTCGCCGCACAGGGCTACCGCGTGCTGAGCGTGGACCCGTACATCGAGAACGGCGATCTGCAGGGCTTCTTCGTCACTTACCAGAGACCCGCCGGAGCACAGTCGCAGCCCTGAGGATTCCGCCGACCCGCGGGTCAGGTTCGCGGCAGGGTGACCCCGGTCTGGCCCTGGTACTTGCCGCCCCGGTCCTTGTAGGAGGTCTCGCAGACTTCGTCGGACTGGAAGAACAGCATCTGTGCCACGCCTTCGTTGGCGTATATCCGCGCGGGCAAGGGCGTGGTGTTGCTGAACTCCAGGGTCACGTGGCCCTCCCATTCGGGCTCCAGCGGCGTCACGTTGACGATGATCCCGCAGCGGGCGTAGGTGCTCTTGCCCAGGCAGACCACGAGCGTGTCGCGCGGAATCCGGAAGAACTCGACCGTGCGAGCGAGCGCGAACGAGTTGGGCGGGATGATGCACACGTCGTTCTCGACGTCGACGAAACTGCCCGGGTCGAAATGCTTGGGATCGACGATCGTGGAATTGATGTTGGTGAATATCTTGAACTCGCGCGAGCAGCGAACATCGTAGCCGTAGCTCGAGGTGCCGTAGCTGACGATGCGCTCGCCTCCGGCTGCGTGCTTCACCTGGCCGGCTTCGAAGGGTTCGATCATGCCGTGTTGTTCGGCCATCTGGCGGATCCAGCGATCGGACTTGATGCTCATGCGGCGTTTTGGCCTGGAAAACGGAACTGCGATTCTAGCCGCTTGTCGGGGCGTGGTCGTGGAAGCCTCCGGGAAACCAGCTTTTTTCCTGCGCGAAAAAGAAGGCCCGGCGTCGCCGGGCCTTCCGTTTGTCACATGGGGCAGGACAGGCTCAGAAGCCGCTGACGTTCAGGCGCCCGTCGCTCACTACCTTGCCGTTGCACGATGAGGTCGGAACGGCCGACCCCATGATGCCGGCCTTGACGTCGGCCGCACTCGCTCCCGAACGGGTCGACTTGTACATGGCCGCCGCGCCCGCCACGTGCGGGGAGGCCATCGAGGTCCCGCTGTAGCTCGAATAACTGGAAACGGTGAGGCCCTTGGACCGGGCCGGCACCGTCGACCAGATCGCCGCACCGGGGGCGCAGATGTCCACCGAGGTGGCACCGTACTGCGACCAGCTCGCCATCGTGCCGTCCTTCACCAGCGCGGCGACCGCGATGATGTTGGCGTTCGGATAGCTGGCCGGATAGCTCGGGGTGGCGTCGTTGTCGGCACCGGAGTTACCGGCTGCCGCGACGAACAGGATCTGCGCATTGCCGGCACGGGTGATGGCGTCCTGCAGGCCCTGCGAGAAACCGCCACCGCCCCATGAGTTGTTGGTCGCCACCAGGTTGAGGTTGTGGCGCGTCTTCAGGTCGGTCATGTAATCGACCGCGGCGATCGCGTTGGCCGTCGTGCCGCCGTTGTTGCCGAGGAACTTGGCGTTGATCAGCTTGACCGACCAGCACACGCCCGCCACACCCTTGCCATTGCCACCAACGGCGCCGATCGTGCCCGCCACATGGGTGCCATGGTCGTCGTTGATACCGTCGAACACCGAGTTGTCACCACCTGCGAAGTCCCAGCCGTAAACGTCATCGATGAAACCGTTGCCGTCGTTGTCGACGCCGTCATTGGCGATCTCCCCCGGGTTCTTGCCGGCGTTCGCCGCGAGGTCTTCATGCGAGTACATGTAACCCTCGTCGATGACGCCCACCCAGACCGTGCCGCAACTGGTGCCTCCGGCATTCCACTTTTCGCCCGCCTGCGAGCCGTACTGGTTGGCCGGGCTGGTCGCGTCGCCGTACATGCCCCACAGCGAGCCATTGGTGTAGTAGGTGTCGTTGGACGCGTCGGCGTGCTGGTAGGTCCAGTTCGGCTCGACGTACTCCACCGCCGGATCGGTGCTCAGCGCTCGCACCGCGGTAGCCACGGCCACGTTGCCGGGCAGCTTGAGCAGAGCGGTTTCTCCACGCTGGGAATTGCCTGCGCGAACGGTTTGGAGCTTGCTTGCGGACAAGCCCTGGCGCACGGCGTCCTGCTGCGCCGCGCTGGTGCCGTTGCGGAACTTGACGATGAGTTCGCCGGTCTGGTGCGCGCGACCGGCTTCAAGCCCGGCAAGCACGAGGTCTGGCCGGCCGCCGGCGGAAGCCACCGAGGACAGGGAAATGGCAGCAACAATGGCCGTGGTCAGCGCGGTGGTGCGGATTTTGGACTTCATCTGTGATCTCTCCATTGAAAAGATGAGGCACGGTCCGGTCGAGCGGAATGGCTTTTCCCGGGCCATAGGCCCTGCACGCGAGTGCAAATGGACCAACGACAGACCAGGACTGCGACCGGACGCATCCGAAGTTTTCCGAATGAATGTTCATGATTAGGGGGACAGGCGGCCGCGAAGGACCGATGAGCGGCAGAATGATGCTGCGCTCGCAGCATGCCTACGCCCAAGCTCGGAGGTAGCGCTGACGCCCAGGGCGCGAGCCCTGCGCTGCCATCGCTCCGCGGCTTTCCGCGCGAAGCTGATCAAAAAAGAAGGCCCGGTCAGACCGGGCCTTCAGGCTTGCTTGGTTCAGGCTTGCTTTACTTGGAACCGAGCATCAGTAGCCGCTGACGTTCAGGCGACCGTTACTGACTACCTTTCCGTTGCACGCCGCGGTCGGAACCGCCGACCCCAGGATCCCGGCCTTGACGTCGGCGGCCGTGGCTGCCGAGCGGGTCGACTTGTACATCGCCGCAGCGCCGGCCACGTGCGGGGATGCCATCGAGGTGCCGCTGTAGCTCGCGTAGCCCGAGCCGACGTTGCCCTTGGAGCGAACCGGCACCGTCGACCAGATCGCGGCACCTGGGGCGCAGATGTCCACCGAGGTCGCACCGTACTGCGACCAGCTGGCCATCGTTCCGTTGCTCGCCAGCGCCGCCACCGCGATGATGTTGGCGTTCGAATAGCTGGCCGGGTAGCTCGGGGTGGCGTCGTTGTTAGCGCCGGAGTTGCCGGCGGCGGCCACGAACAGGATCTGCGCATTGCCGGCGCGGGTGATGGCATCCTGCAGGCCCTGTGAGAAACCGCCGCCGCCCCACGAGTTGTTGGTCGCGACCATGTTGAGGTTGTGACGCGTCTTCATGTCGGTCATGTAGTCGACCGACTTGATCGCATTGGCGGTGGTGCCGCCGGCGGTGCCAAGGAACTTGGCATTGAACAGCTTGACCGACCAGCAGACACCCGCCACGCCCTTGGCATTACCGCCGACGCCGCCGATCGTGCCCGCCACGTGGGTGCCATGGTCGTCGTCGACACCGTCGAACACCGAGTTGTCACCACCGGCAAAATCCCAGCCGTAGACGTCGTCGACGTAGCCGTTGCCATCGTTGTCGACGCCGTCGCCGGCGATCTCGCCCGGGTTCTTGCCCGCGTTGGCGGCCAGGTCTTCATGGCTGAACATGTAGCCTTCGTCGATGATGCCGACCCACACCGTTCCACAGCTCGTCGCACCGGCATTCCACTTCTCGCCCGCCTGCGAACCGTACTGGTTGGCCGGGCTGGTCGCATCGCCGAACATGCCCCACAGCGAGCCGTTGGTGTAGTACGTGTCGTTGGACGCATCAGCGTGCTGGTAGGTCCAGTTGGGTTCGGCGTATTCCACCGCCGGATCGTTGCTGAGCGCACGAACCGCGGTCGCCACGGCCACATTGCCGGGCAGCTTCAGCAGTGCGGTTTCGCCGCGCTGGGAGTTGCCGGCACGCACCGTGTTGAGCTTGCTTGCGTCCAGGCCCTGGCGCACGGCGTCCTGCTGCGCGGCGCTGGTGCCGTCGCGAAACTTGACGATCAGCTCGCCGACCTGGTGAGCCTTGCCTGCATTCAAACCGGAAAGAACGAGATCGGGACGGCCACCGGCGAAAGCCGTGGACGAGAGCCCGAGAGAAGCGATGACGGCGCCGACAAGCGCGGTGGTGCGAAACGAATGAAGCTCCATGTTTCCAGTCCTTAGAAGAGGTTGCGCCCTGTTGCGCAACAGGCCGAATTTCGCACGAAGCAATTTCACGAATTGCGCGCGAAGTCATGGTTTTTGCTATTTACGAATAAACAAAAAACGGAACTGCCAATAAAGTGACGCACCCGTGCCAGAACGGACGCGGCGCGTCGAGACCCTACCATCTTGGCCGCGGCGCCCGCCTCGTCCTGAAGCCGGACAGCCTTCCCCGGGCCTGGTGAAGAACCAAAAGAAAACGCCGGGCGGGGCCCGGCGTTTTCGCACACGCTATTACTGAGGAATCAATGAACGTGGTCGGTGTTCTCGTAGCCAGCGGCCAAGGTGACGTGGTGGACCCAGGTGCCGCCTTTGCCGTCCGCCGCCGCCCACACCTCGTGGAACACACCTTTGTGAACGCGGACGCCCATCGGCACTTCACCGGCCATCGAGTGCTGTGCGGCGCTCAACGGGGTCGGCTCCGCGTTGGTGGCGTAGGAGTTGCTGCTGTCCAGGTGCGCGTACTTGGAGGCCAGCAGGTCGTAGTCGTGCTGGTTCGGGCGCGTGCTGGTCGACGACTGCGAATAGTCCATGCAGGTGTTCTGGCTCGAGCCGTCCTCGCTGGTGTGGCCGAGACCGAACAGGTGACCGATCTCCTGGCACATCACGTGATCGCGCTGGTTCTGCGAAGCGAACTGCGCAGAGTAGCTGTCGTTCATCTTCGAGGTGCCCTTGGTGATGTGGCTGCCGCTGATGTTGATCGACGCCAGTCCCAGCCAACCGTTGTATCCGTACGAGGCGTTGCACGAACGGATCTTGCCGGTCACCGCGGCACAGCGCTTCCGCGTACCCGAGGAGTCGTCATGGCCGGTGACGACCAGATCGAACGCAGTCGACTTCGACCAGTCACCGATCGTCTGGGCCAGTTCGCCATCCCAGTCCGGTGTGTTGCTGTCGATCACCTGCAACTGGAAGTTCTGGGTGGTGCGGGCCCAGTGATAGTTACCCCAGCTATGGCTGGCGTTGGCGGTCAAAGCCGCAGTGGTAACGGCGGCAAAGCCGAGAACGACGGCCGCGATACGGTTCAGTTTCATCCCGATATATCCCTATATGGTTTTAAGAAGCATTCACTGGCGCCGGAAGTGCCAGCGCGGCCAGAGGATTTCCACCCGCGGGACCGAGGGTAGGACTTCTCGCTCAAAAGGAATGCTTCGCCGCAATAATCCTGTGGCGCTCAGCTCAAAGCGCGTCATTTTGTGCTACCTATCACATGTCCCTGCCTACGCACGAGCCCAATTTGTTGCGACGCACCAAACAAATGCGCAGGAACATTCAGCTGGCGTTAAACAAGCATCGCCAGCCTTATCGGCAGCCATCTTGTCAACTTCGGGCTGTGCATCGGTAGCCGTCGATGCCTCCGGAACAGCCAAAACCCTGCCGGCATAAGCGCCACCGCCGCTTGGGCGCAGAGCCCTACAGCAGCGATGCCGCGATCGAAGGAGTCACCCGCGGCCGCATCGCCAGTTGCAGCGCCAACTGCCGTGAGGCCTGCCTGTATGCCTCGGCCGCGGGCGACGTCGGCGCGTCGGCCACCATAGGCACGCCTGCGTCGCCCTGCTCTCGTATCGCCAGCGCCAGCGGCAGACTCCCCAGCAGTGGCACGCCGTACTGGCTGGACATGCGCGCGCCCCCGCCTTCACCGAACACGTGCTCGGCGTGGCCGCAACTGGAGCAAACGTGCACCGCCATGTTCTCCACCAGCCCCAGCACCGGGACCTGGACCTTCTCGAACATCTTCAGCGCCTTCCGCGCGTCCAGCGTCGCGACGTCCTGCGGCGTGGTCACGATCACCGCTCCGGCAACGGGGATCTTCTGCGCCAGGGTCAGCTGGATGTCGCCGGTGCCTGGCGGCAAGTCGACGATCAGGTAGTCCAAACCCTCCTCGCCGCCCCAGCGGGTCTCGTTGAGGAGTTGGGTCAGTGCCGAGGTCGCCATCGGGCCGCGCCAGATCATCGGCGTCTCCTGCTCCACCAGCAGTCCGATCGACATCGCCTCGATGCCGTGTACCCGCATCGGCTCGATGGTCTTGCCATCCGGGCTGTCGGGCCTGCCGGTGAGACCGAGCATCATCGGCACGCTGGGGCCGTACACGTCCGCATCCAGTACGCCGACTCGCGCGCCGTCGGCAGCCAGCGCCAGAGCGAGGTTCACCGAGGTGGTCGATTTGCCGACGCCGCCCTTGCCCGAGCCTACGGCGATGATGTTGCGCACGTTTGGCAGCGGCGAGAGATTCGGCTGCACGGCATGACTGGTGATGCGCTGGACCACTTCGAGCTTCAGCAGCGACCGACCCATGGCCGCCAGTTCGGCCGCGATGGCCGTTTCCAGTGCCGTGCGCAGGCCTCCCACGGGAAATCCGCACACCAGCGATACCGCGACACCTTGCCCACTCTCCGCCACGCGCACGCGCACCTGCGCCATGCCCAACGACACGGCGGAAGCCGGCAACGGCAGTGCGAGGAGCCTTGCATGTACGAGTTCAGACACCGCGGAACTCCCAAACAGCAAATGTGTGAGACATGCGCGACTTTTCCGTTAAGTTCATGTTAATGTCGGCCAGTCATGGGCTGTAGCGACGATCGCGGGCTGGGAGAAGCCCTTTCTAAAACCATCATGGGGACTACAAATGCGGGTTAACAGCTTTGGGCTGCAGCGCAGCCGCTTGAGCTCGGCGTTGCTTGCCGCGCTAATGATACCGGTCGCCGGCGCTGCGTTCGCGCAGGATGCCACCGGGGAAACGCAGGAAAGCACTCCGCAGCAGGCGGCGACGGACATCGATACCGTCGTGGTCACCGGCTCCCGTATCAAGCGGACCGAAATCGAAGGTCCGGCGCCAGTGATCGTCATCACCGCTGCAGACCTGGAGCGCCAAGGCTTCACGACGGTCGCCGAGGCCTTGAACACGCTGACCCAGATCTCAGGCTCAGTGCAGAACGAACTCACCCAAAACGGCTTCACGCCCAATGCCAGTGTCATCGATCTCCGTGGCCTTGGCCCAGGGCGCTCGCTTGTCCTGATCAACGGCCGTCGCGCCGCGGACTATCCGCTGCCCTACAACGGCCAGTCGAACATCATCAACCTCAACTCGATTCCATCGGCAGCAGTCGAGCGCATCGAAGTCCTCTCCGGCGGCGCTTCGGCGATCTATGGGTCCGACGCCGTTTCGGGCGTCGTCAACATCATCCTCAAGACCAACTACGAGGGCGATGAAGTCAAGCTGCGGGCGGGAACGACCACCCGCGGCGGCGGAGACTCCGGCGACATCCAGTGGGTTGGCGGCAAGACAGGCAGCAACTGGTCGCTGACCTATGCGTTCGAGGTTCTGGAGCGCGAGGAGATTTTCGCCTCGCAACGCGACTTCATGGATTCCTACCGCGATGATCCCTCGGTCGATCCGGCGAATGCGACGGCGGTGATCGGCCTTCGCCTTCGTAATCGCCTGATTGGCACCGGCCTCAGCAGCTATGTGTACCCCACGGGAGAAAACGGCGCGTCCATCTGCAATCGTTTCTCTGAATTCGAACTGCAGAACAACGGGGCGTGCGGCTATTTCGGCTACCCCGCTACCCAGCAGATCCGCAATGCGGATTCAAACGCATCGGCCTACCTTTACGGCACGATGAATTTCACCGACACCATCGAGGGTTTCGCCAGCCTCAGCCTCTGGAAGGGCGATGCCAAAGTCGCTTCCGCGACGCAGTTCTGGCAGCCGCGGCTGTACTACGACACCAACTTCGGCTCGATCATGGACGGGCAGCGCATCTTCACCCCTGACGAGGTCGGCGGCTTGAATGCGCAGCAGACGACGATCGATGAGCGGTCTTACGACTTTGCGGTCGGGCTGCGTGGCACGTTTGCGGATCGCTTCGACTGGGACGCCACCCTGTCCCGCTCGCAGTACGACGTCCACAGCGAACGTCCTCGGTTCGTGACAAGCAAGATCAACAATTTCTTCCTGGGACCACAGCAGGGGGTTGATCCGTTCTTCAATTTTTACCCCGTCCACACGCTGAACCAGGACCGCTACTACAACCCGATATCCGCAGCGGACTTCCAGTCGCTCATCACCACCGTAGTCACCGACGCCGACTCCAGCTCGACCCAGGCGAGCTTCGTGGTGAGTGGCGACCTGTTCGAACTGCCGGCTGGATCGGTTGGCATGGCAGCGGTGCTCGAGGGCGCCAGGCAGGAGTACACGCTGACGCCAGACCCGCGCATCCTGCCCGGTGCCGATCCGTCGGAAGCGATCTACAACCTCACCGGCACGGGCGGTGGCGGTGAACGCGACCGCTATGCAGTGGGCGTCGAGTTCTCGGTACCCATCCTTGACTCCCTGAAGGCGCAGCTCGCCGGCCGCTACGACAAGTACGACGACGTCACCGCGGTCGACGATGCCACAACCTACAACTTCGGCCTTGAATGGCGTCCGTTCGACAGCGTGTTGCTTCGCGGCAGCTACGCCACGTCATTCCGTGCGCCTGACATGCATTACGTCTTCGCGGACTCCTCCGGCTTCTTCACCACAGTGTTCGATGAATTCCAGTGCCGCAATGCGGGACTGGACGTGACCACATGCGGAAATACCACCACGTACAACGAATCGGTATTTGGCACCCGCAGGGGCAACCCGTTGCTGGAAGAGGAAGAAGGCAAGTCGTTGACGGTCGGTTTCGTCTGGGACATTGCCGAGGGGCTGTCGGTAGGCGTGGACTACTTCCGAATCGAACTGGATGATTCGGTATCGGACATCAGCTCCACATACCTGCTGCGCAACGAGGCCAATTGCCGCCTCGGTCAGGACCGTGACGGCAGCGCCGTCGATCCAAACTCGGCCGCGTGTCAATTCTTCCTCAATCAGGTTGACCGCGTCGCGAGCGGCCCCAACGAGGGCAACATCTCGGAAATCCGTCTCGTACCGATCAACCAGAGCTTCCAGAGCATTGACGGCTTCGACGCCACCGCGTCCTACCGCTTCGACACCGACCGTTGGGGCGACTACCGCTTCGATCTGCGTTATTCGCACACCCTTTCGCAGGAATTCGAGGAGTTTCCCGGCGACGGCGTAATCGAATACCGCGATGATTTGCAGAACTTCGATTTCCGCAGCCGGGTGAACTGGATGGCAGCATGGTCCAAGGACGACTGGAACGCGGCGGTCTATGGCTATCGTTGGGGTTCTGCGCCGAACTGGGAAGAGACGGGACGGATCGCGCCGTACATCATCTGGAACATGTCGGCCAGCAAGAAGATCACCGAAAAGGCCACGATCGGCGTGGCGGTCAACAACGTGTTCGACAAGCTCGCTCCCGAGGACGATTCGTTCTTCAGCTACCCGTTCTTCTGGCGCGCCTACAGCCCGATCGGCCGGGAAGTGTTTGCCGAGTTCAGCTACAAGTTCAGGTGATCCAAGCTTGAGCTGATCTGATCAAGGCCCGGCGAAAGCCGGGCCTTTTTTTGTGCCGATTGCGACCCGCCCAAGCCGCGCGAACGCGGTAGTCGATGGATGCCGGCATCGCCATATGCGCTCCGGGCCGAATCCATCCCGCCTGCACGTTCATGCTCATCCAGCGTCGGCGAAATATAGTCGCCAGGATGCTCCTGCCTTCTCGAATCCCATCAACGAGAGACGACACCCCATGCGCACTTTGATTCTCCTGCTACTGCTGGCCCTGCCGATTTCGTCGGTGTTCGCGCAGACTCCTCCAACAGGCACCTGGACCACGATCGACGACGCCACAGGCCAGCCAAAATCGGTGATCGAGGTCTATGAAGCTGCCGATGGCACATTGGCCGGACGCGTTGACCAGGTACTGCAATCCACGCGCGGACCCGATCCGTTGTGCGAAAAATGCCGAGGAGCACGCAGGAACAAGCCGATCAAGGGAATGATCGTCCTGTGGAACATGCGGCGCAAAGGCGACGCGTGGGAAGGCGGGCAGATCCTGGATCCGGCAAGCGGCAAGATCTATTCGGCGACACTGCGGCCGATCGAAGGCGGAGAGAAACTGGAAGTGCGCGGTTTCGTCGGATTCTCCCTGCTTGGCCGCACCCAGGAGTGGGTACGGAATTAGCGCGACAACCGACTGCACCCGCGCGGACCAGTTGCCCCTGCGGCCGCTCGACTCACGGCACCGGGCCGCATCCGCACGGCATTCCCACTCGGGAGACCATCGTACGCATGCGATAATCGCCGCCCCTCCGCATCGTTGCCGCCATGTCCCGCGAGCTCGTCGTCACCTGCGCCCTGCCCTACGCCAACGGGCCACTGCACCTGGGCCACCTTGTCGGCTACATCCAGGGCGACATCTTTTCGCGCGCGCAGCGCATGTCCGGCCACACGGCCTGGTTCGTCTGCGCCGACGACACCCACGGGACGCCGATCATGCTCGCGGCCGAGAAGGCCGGGACCACGCCGGAGGCCTTCATCGCCGCAATCCAGGCCGGGCACGAGCGAGACTTCGCCGATTTCGGGGTGGCGTTCGATCATTACGACTCGACGCATTCGCCGCGCAACCGCGCGCTGACCGAAGCGATCTACAAGAAGCTTGAAAGCCAGGGACACATCGCGAGGCGCTCGGTTGCGCAGCTGTACGACCCGGTCAAAGGCATGTTCCTGCCCGACCGTTACGTGAAGGGCATCTGCCCCAACTGCGGGACGCCGGACCAGTACGGCGACAACTGCGAGCACTGCGGCGCGACGTACTCGCCGATCGAACTCAGGGAACCGCGTTCGGTGCTCAGCGGAGCGCCGCCGGAACTGCGAGAGTCGGAGCATTTCTTCTTCGAGGTCGGCGGCCAGTCGGACTTCCTGCGCGAGTGGTTGGCAGGCGATGTCGCGCCGCCAGGAGTCAAGGCGAAGTTGCGCGAGTGGTTGGATGCTGAAGGTGGCCTGCGCGCCTGGGACATTTCCCGCGACGCGCCCTATTTTGGTTTTGAGATTCCCGGCCATCCGGGCAAGTACCTGTACGTCTGGCTGGACGCGCCGATTGGTTATCTGTCGAGCTTCCAGGCCTTGTGCGAGCGCAAGGGACTGAACTTCGACAGCTATCTCGAGCCGGGCAGCAAGTCGGAACTGCATCATTTCATCGGCAAGGACATCGTCAATTTCCACGGCCTGTTCTGGCCAGCGGTGCTGAACGCCTCGGGTTTCCGGGCACCGACACGGCTGCACGTCAACGGCTATCTGACGGTCGACGGCGCCAAGATGTCCAAATCCCGCGGTACCTTCGTGATGGCACGCAGCTATCTCGATGCCGGGCTCGACCCCGAGGCGCTGCGCTACTACTACGCCACGAAAACCTCCGGCGGCGTAGACGATCTGGACCTCAACCTTTCGGATTTCGTCGCGCGCGTGAACTCCGATGTGGTCGGCAAGTTCGTGAACATCGCCAGTCGCTGCGCAAAGCTCAATGAACAGCATTTTGAGAACCAACTGAGCGCCTCCGACCAACAGCTACAGCAGTTGGACGCAAAAATCGATTCGATTTCGATCGGCAACATCGACTGGTCGTCAGTAGAGCCACTTTCCAGTGTTGAGGAAGACGCGATCTTTTCGTTGGCCTTGGTAAGCGTGGACGCCAAGCGGGCGATTCGCCACTACGAAACCGGCGATGTTGCCCGGGTTCTTCGCGAACTCATGAGCCTGGCCGACGCCGCCAACGAGTTCGTGGCGCGCGCGGCACCGTGGGCACTGGCGAAGGATCCATCCCGCAAATCCGACCTCTCGATCGTTCTTTTCGCCGGACTCAACATGTTTCGCGACCTGTCGATCGCGCTCGCTCCGGTCATTCCCCGGATCGCGCACGAGGCCGCGGAATTCCTTGACGACAAGTCGATTACACAGTCGTTCGACGCTATCGGAAAATACCTGACCAATCACCGGACCAGATCCTACTCTCCGCTGCTCACCCGCATCGACCCGAAAAATATCGCAGCCATGATCGAAGCCAGCAAGGAATCCATGAAGCCCACCGACGACGCACCCGCCTCTTCCGCCTCGCCGACCAGTGCAGCATCCGTACAGGCTCCAGCACCTGCACCGAAGGCGGCAGCCGCAGCCGACAATGCCTCCAAGGCGGCGGCCAGCGCCACGGTCGGCATCGACGATTTCGCGAAGCTCGACCTGCGGATCGGCAAAGTGGTGGCATGCGATTTCGTCGAAGGCTCCGACAAGCTGCTGCGCTTCGAGCTCGATGCTGGCGATCTCGGCAGGCGCCAGATCTTCTCCGGCATCCGCGCCTCCTACGGCGAGCCGCAGGCGCTCGTTGGCCGCAGCGTGGTGTTCATCGCCAACCTGGCGCCGCGCAAGATGCGTTTCGGCATCAGCGAGGGGATGATCCTGTCGGCGGGCGTCGATGGCGGCGGGCTCTCGCTGCTGGACGTGGATGCCGGCGCGCAAGCGGGCATGCCGGTGAAGTGAGCGCGCCGCGCGCCGCATTCGATACCCCCGAACTGGTCGAGCGCCTCGACCGCCTGTTGCCGCAGACGCAATGCGGCCAGTGCGGCTATGGGGGGTGCCAGCCGTATGCCGAAGCGATGGCGCGCCTTGATGCCGACATCGACCGCTGCCCGCCCGGCGGCAATGCAGGCGCGCGCGCCCTGGCACGCCTGCTTGGCGTGGCGGCAAAACCGTACGACCGACGCCGGGGTACATTCAAAGCAGGGCTGGTGGCGGTGGTGGTCGAAGCCGATTGCATCGGCTGCACCAAATGCATCCAGGCCTGTCCGGTCGACGCGATCATCGGCGCGTCCAAACTCATGCACGTGGTGATCGAACCGCTGTGCACGGGCTGCGAACTGTGTGTGCCCGCGTGTCCCGTGGATTGCATCGAGCTGTTGCCAGCAGGATCGTAGGGCGGGTTTTAACCCGCCATCGCAGTTCACTTGAGCGTGCGGCGGGTCAAGACCCGCCCTACCTTGCCGTCTTGCAGGCCGAACAGATTCGCTGGACCTTGTAG
>JALYOF010000011.1 GCA_030857025.1 Pseudomonadota bacterium
ACACCGATCTGTGTGGTTCCGACGCGTACAACCAGAACCTGTCCGAGCGTCGCGCCCGCACCGTGTACGACTACCTGACCAGCAACGGCGTCGACGCCGCGCGTCTGGCCGGTCCGAACGGCTACGGCGAGAGCCGTCCGCTCGAGCCGACCGCGCAGACGCTGCCGGAGTGCAGGAACGAGACGAACCGCCGCACCGAGCTGAACGTTCAGAACTAAGCTGCGGAAACACTGCGGAAACAATGAAGCCCGGCCTTGTGCCGGGCTTTTTTGTGCGCGTTCCGGTTGTTCGCGTGGATAGTGGCACCTACACTGGACGCTCGCTCCACCAGGCGCATGCCGCCCGGCAGCGTCGGTACTTTCTCGAGGAAACAGCGCCATGCGACCCGCCGCCATCGCACTTGCCATGATGCTGCTTGCCGGTACCGCGCATGCCCAGGGAGTGCCGGCATGTTCGGCGCTGGGTTCGCCCCCGGTGCTCGCGGCACAATCCACCTCACCCGCGCCGCTGTCTGCGGAAATGGCGTCCCCGACGCAGCAGCTTGGCGCACCCGCTGGGGTGCTGGCCCAGGCGCTGGACGAGACCATGTCGGTCGACCAGGTGTTGTACCGTATCAGGCTGTCGGCCTGCAGCAATCTGGCCTCGGCAATGCCGGTGCCTTCCCCCGGCGGACTTCCGGCTGCTCCCGTGCCCGCGCTGCCGGTCTCGCCAGCCGCCACCACCCTGCCGGATCCCACCGACCCGGCGGTCTACAAGCCGAAGACTGAATTCGACAATACGCCATGGCGGTTCGACATGAACCAGAACGGCAAGCGAATGACGGCCGACGAGTTCACCGCGTGGATGGAAGCTAAGGGCGTACGCGTGGTCAAGCCGCGCGCCACGGTCGCCGCCGCCCCAGCCCCAGCCGCTGTTGCCGATGACCAGGCGCCGATGAGTGAGCCGGTTGCCGCACCGGAGCCGGCGGACACGCAGCCCTCCGAGGATGCGGAGCCAACTCCCTGACAGCGGTCCGGCACCGATAGCACGCCCGCAGTCCGTCCGCAGGCCACCGATGACCAGGATGCAGACACGCCACGGGCTCGCGCGCGTGCTGTCCAAACGCGGCTTGTGCTCGCGGCGGGAAGCATCCGCCTGGATCGGTGACGGCAGGGTTTCAGTGGACGGAAGAACCGTCCGCGACCCAGAATTCCCGGTCGTGCAGGGACGGCAGCAGATAAGTGTGGATGGCCGTCCGATCGAAGAGGTCGGACGTGTCTACCTGGTGCTCAACAAGCCACGTGGACTTGTGACGACCGCCAGCGACGAACGGGGTCGCGACACCGTTTACCGGTGCTTCGATGGTGCCGGTCTGCCGTGGATCGCGCCGGTCGGAAGGCTCGACAAGGCCAGCGAGGGCCTGCTGCTGTTCTGCAATGATCCGGTGTGGGCGGCGGGCATCACCGAACCGGTTCGTGGCATCGACAAGACATACCACGTGCAGGTCGACACCATGCCTGACGCTGCCCTGCTGACGATGCTGGTCGCGGGCGTCGAGGAGGCGGGCGAACACCTGCGCGCGTCTTCGGCGACGCTGCTGCGAAGCGGCGCGAAGAATGCCTGGCTGGAAATCGTGCTCGACGAGGGACGTAATCGCCAGATCCGGCGGCTGTTGGCGGCGTTCGGGGTCGGTGTATTGCGGCTTGTGCGGGTCTCGGTCGGCCCCGTCGTTCTGGGCGATCTGGCGAAAGGTGCATGGCGTGCGCTGACTCCCGAAGAAGTCGTTGCCCTGGACGCAAGGCTGCCACCGTCAACCTGAAAGCAGGGTCCGGCGCCGTGTTCCGGAGCCGGATTGCGTGATGCGTGCTCAGGCACCCAGCAGGTCCAGTTCCCGCCCGATCCTGATGAACGCTGCGATGGCGCGGTCGAGTTGCTCCCTTGTATGCGCCGCCGACACCTGCACGCGGATGCGCGCCTGGCCTTTGGGCACCACCGGGAAGAAGAAGCCGATCGCGTAAATGCCTTCCTCCAGCAGTCGCGAGGCGAACTTCTGCGCCAGCGGCGCGTCGTACAGCATGACCGGGCAGATCGGATGCACGCCGGGCTTGATGTCGAACCCGGCGGCGGTCATCTGCTCGCGAAAATAACGTGTGTTCTCAACAAGCTGCGCGCGCAGTTCACCGGCAGACGACAGCATCTGGAATGCCTTGATGCCTGCGGCGACCACATGCGGGGGCAGCGAGTTGGAGAACAGGTACGGCCGCGAGCGCTGACGCAGCAGTTCGACCACATCGCTGGACGCGGTCGTGAATCCACCGACGGCGCCGCCCATCGCCTTGCCCAGCGTGCCGGTGATGATGTCGATGCGGTCCAGCACGCCCTTGACCTCCGCTGATCCGCGGCCGGTCGCTCCCAGGAAGCCGGTCGCGTGGCATTCGTCGATGTGCACAAGCGCGCCGTACTGCTTTGCCAGTTCGGTGATGCGGTCCAGCGGGGCGATGAATCCGTCCATCGAGAAAACGCCGTCGGTGGTGATCAGCTTGGTCCTGCAACCTGCGGCATCGGCTGCCTGCAGTTGCGCCTCCAGATCCGCCATGTCGCAGTTGGCGTAGCGGAAGCGCTTGGCCTTGCACAGGCGAACGCCGTCGATGATCGAAGCATGGTTGAGCGCGTCGCTGATGATCGCGTCCTCCTCGCCCAGCAGCGGTTCGAACAGCCCGCCATTGGCGTCGAAGCACGCGGCGTAGAGGATCGTGTCGCCGGTGCCGAAGAACTCGGCGATCGTGCGCTCCAGTTCCTTGTGCAGGTCCTGCGTGCCGCAGATGAAACGGACCGAGGCCATGCCGAAGCCATGGCTGTCGAGTGCCTCGCGCGCGGCGGCGATGATGTCGGGATGGTCGGCGAGCCCAAGATAGTTGTTGGCGCAGAAGTTGAGGACCCTGCGGCCATCGGCCAGGGTGATCTCGGCCGCCTGCGGGCTGGTGATCGTGCGCTCGGACTTGAACAGGCCCTGCTCGCGGATCGATTCGAGTTCTTCGGCGTAACGCTGGGTCAGCGACATGGGGACTCCTTGGGATGTTGTCCGCGAACGCTGCGAAGAGCTGTCCGCGAAGGGCGCGAAGGGCGCGAATAAAAATAAAAGCGGACGGTAAAACGGCGTCTAGCGCTGGATGTCCGGCGCCTGCACTGCGCTTCCGCGATGGCCGCGGCTCCGCCGGAAAGGCACGAGGCCGGCATTCATTTGATTCTTCCTGCTGTCATTCGCGCCTTCCGCGCCTTCCGCGCACAGAAACCAGAATCAGCTCCAGCTCAGGACGATCTTGCCGGCCTTGCCGGCTTCCATCAGGTCGAAGCCCTGCTGGAAGTCCTCGACCGGCAACTGGTGGGTCAGCACCTTGCCCAGCGGAAAACCGCCGAGCACCAGCTGCGTCATCTTGTACCAGGTCTCGTACATGCGGCGGCCGTACATGCCGTGCAGGGTGAGTCCCTTGAAGATGATCTTGTCCCAGTCGGCACCGGCGCCCTGCGGCATGATGCCGAGCATCGCGATCTTGCCGCCGTGGTACATGCAGTCGAGCATGTCGTTGAACGCGCGCGGGTTGCCGCTCATCTCCAGCCCCACGTCGAAGCCTTCCATGTGCAGGTCGGACATCACGTCCTTGAGCGAGGTGTCGGAGACGTTGACCACGCGCGTGGCGCCCATGTCGGCTGCCAGCTTGAGCCGGTAGTCGTTGACGTCGGTCACCACCACGTTGCGCGCGCCGATGTGCTTGCAGATGCCCGCGGCAATGATGCCGATCGGACCTGCGCCAGTGATCAGCACGTCCTCGCCGACTACGTCGAACTCCAGCGCGCAGTGCGCGGCATTGCCGAACGGATCGAAGAATGCGGCCAGTTCGCTGGGGATCTGGTCGGGGATCGGCCACAGATTGCTGGCCGGCATCACGATGTACTCGGCGAAGGCGCCATCCCGGTTGACGCCGATGCCGACGGTGTTCGGGCACAGGTGCTGGCGACCGCCGCGGCAGTTGCGACAATGACCGCAGACGATATGACCTTCGGCGCTGACCCGTTGCCCGACCCTGTAGCCGGTGACGCTCGCACCCAGTTCGGCGATGCGCCCGACGAACTCGTGCCCGATCACCAGGCCCGGTTTGATGGTGCGCTGGCTCCAGTCGTCCCAGAGATAGATATGAAGATCGGTGCCGCAGATCGCGGTCTTCTGCAGTTGGATCAGTACTTCGTTCGGGCCGGGGGCCGGCACCGGTACCTGTTCCATCCAGATGCCTTTGCCGGCTTCGCGCTTCACCAGCGCCTTCATGGTCGTTTGGGTCATTGGGTGCAGGGGCCTTCGCGAACCGGTTGGATCGCATGCGTGGTCGGGCAGGGCAGCGGCCGGGCGCAGGGCGGACCCCTGACGTGCCTCGGGAACGGGGTGGCGGGAACGGGAACTGCCCGCCTCGGGATGGTGATTATACGCGGGCGGCATTTTGAGACCGTGAGATTTGCCCGCGGGCGCCGCCTTCGCCTATGGTCGGCGGCTACGCCAGACCGGAATGCCGACCCATGCGCCACTGCCTGCTTGCCTTGTCCCTGACGCTCTGCGCGGGCGCAGCCCACGGCAACGAGGGGATGTGGCTGCCCTCGCAACTGCCGGATATCGCCGACGCGCTGCGTGCCGCCGGATACGAAGGCGACCCGGGCGGTCTCGCCGAGCTGGCAAAGCCGCCCATGAGCGCCGTGGTGCGGGTCGGCGGCGGAACGGGGGCGTTCGTCTCGGGCGACGGTCTCGTGCTGACCAACCACCATGTGGCGTTCGGCGTCATCCAGTACAACTCCGCACCAGGCCGCGACCTCATCGGCAACGGCTTCATCGCTGTCGACCGCGCAGCCGAACTGCCGGCCAATCCCGACTACCGCGTTCTGGTGACGACCGGGTTCGACAGGATCACCGACCGCATCCTCGCCGACGCCCGCGGCCAGCAGGGCCGCGCCTACTACGACGCGGTCGACCAGGCGACCAAGGAGGTCATCGCCGAATGCGAACTCGAGCCCGGCACCCGATGCAGTGTCGCCAACATGCACTACGGCACCGACTTCTATCGCATCCGGCAGTTGGAGCTGCGCGACGTGCGCCTGGTGTACGCGCCTCCCGAGGCGATCGGTAATTACGGCGACGAGATCGACAACTTCATGTGGCCGCGCCACAGCGGTGACTTCACCCTGCTGCGTGCCTACGTCGGTCGTGACGGCAAGCCTGCAGCGTATTCGGCGGACAACATCCCGTATGCGCCGCCTTCCCACCTGCAGGTCGCCACGACCCATGTGCAGGACGGCGATTTCGCAATGCTCGCCGGTTATCCGGGAACCACGTTCCGCCACAGGATGGCTTCGGAATTCGCCAACCAGGTCCAGTGGCAGCTGCCGTCGCGGGTGGAACTGGTCGGAGGGCTGATCGATACGATCGAGACCGCCAGCGCCGGCGACGCCGAGGCGCGCATCCTCTACGCGTCGCAGATGGCCGGATTGCGCAACACGCTGAAACGCGCGCAGGGCGAGCTCGACGGCCTCCGGCGCAGCGACGCCGTAAGGGTGCGCCGCGATGACGAAGACTCGATGCTGGCATGGCTGGCCGGGCAGACAGGCGCGGGCGACACCCGCAGCGATATCGATGCGGCGCAGCACGTTCTGGACGAAGCGGTGGCCATGCGCGACCGCGACCAGTTGCTCGGGACGATGCGCTCGCAGGCCCAACTGCTGCGTGCCGCACTCACCCTGCAGCGACTGGCGAGCGAGCGCGGCAAGCCGGACGCGCAGCGTGAAAGCGGCTATCAGCAGCGCGACGAGGCGCTGATCGAAGGCCAGCTCCGGCAGGTGCAGCGTCGATATGCACCCGCGGTGGAGAAGGCCCTGCTGGCAACGCTGCTGCGCCAGTACCACGCGCTTCCGGCCGCGCAGCGCCTGGCCGAATGGGACGTGGTGTTCGGTGCCACACCCGAGGGGCTCGACGCGCGCCTGGACGCGCTGTATTCGGGCACGAAGCTGGGGGAGGAAGCGCAGAGGCTGCAGTGGATGGCAGCCGGGCCGGGCGCCGTGCGCGACGCCAGCGACCCGCTGCTGCATGCCGCCGCAACGCTGTTGCCGGCGGTGCTGCGACTGGAAGAGCAGGACAAGGCCCTCCAGGGCGAGCTGATGCGTCTGCGCCCGGCCTACATGCGCGCGTTGACCGGCTTCCGGCAATCGCAAGGGCGGGCGGTGTATCCCGATGCGAACGGCACGCTGCGCGTGAGTTACGGCGCGATCACCGGAATGCAGCCGCGCGATGGCGTGCACTATGTGCCGCTCACCACCGTGTCGGGAATCGTCGAAAAACACACGGCGAAAGCACCGTTCAACGCGCCTGCTCCCTTGCTGGAGGCGATTGCGGAAGGTGATTTCGGGAGTACCGCCGATCCGAAGCTGGAGACCCAGACGGTCAACCTGATGACCAATCTGGACACGACCGGAGGCAACTCCGGCTCGCCGGTGCTGGATGCGCGTGGCCAGCTGATCGGTCTCAATTTCGACAGCAACTGGGAGGCGGTCAGCGCCAGCTGGATGTTCGATCCAAGGTACAAGCGCGCGATCCACGTCGACATGCGTTACATGCGCTGGCTGATGGCCGGCGTTTATCCGGCACCGCACCTGTTGCGGGAGATGAACCTGCCTGCACGTTGATGCCGATCCGATCGCGACGGCCCGTCGCGCCGCCGGTCAGTCTTTCCGGTCCAAATCGAGCAGGAGTGCTCGAAAATTTCGACACCAACATCTGCTGAGGAGTGGAAATGCACCGTACTTCGATCCTGGCCGCCATCGTAATGGCCTGTTGTGCAGGACAGGCCGCCGCGGTCGAAGGCATGTGGGTGCCGCAGCAGTTGCCCGAGATTGCGGAACCACTGAAAAAAGCCGGTCTTCAACTCGATCCCCGGCAGTTGGCCGACCTCACCGGGGCGCCGATGGGTGCGGTCGTCTCGCTTGGCGGCTGCACCGCGAGCTTCGTGTCACCGCAGGCTCTCGTGGTGACCAACCACCACTGCGCCTACGGGGCGATCAAGCTCAACTCCACGCCGGAACGCAATCTCATGGTTGCGGGCTTCAACGCCGCGACGCCTCGCGAGGAACTTTCTGCCGGGCCCAACGCGCGCATCTACGCACTCGATGCCATCCAGGACGTGACCACGCGGGTGCGCAAGGCCATCGAGGCCGCACCCGACGCTCTGGGACGGACCCGCGCACTGGAGGACATCGAGAAAAGACTTCTGTCCGACTGCGAGGCCGAAGCCGGCTTCCGCTGCCGGATCTACAGCTTCGCCGGCGGCAACACCTATCGCCTGTTCCGCGATCTCGAAATCCGCGACGTCCGCCTGGTCTATGCACCGCCGGGCAGCATCGGGAACTACGGCGGCGAAGTGGACAACTGGATGTGGCCCCGCCACACCGGAGACTTCGCGTTCTATCGCGCGTATGTCGGCAAGGACGGCAAGCCGGCGGCGTATGCGGCCGACAACGTCCCGTATCGACCAAAGCACTTCCTGAAGTTCGCCGACCAGCCGCTGGAGGTTGGCGATTTCGTGATGGTGGCCGGCTACCCCGGAACCACCAGCCGCTATGCATTGGCTGCCGATTTCGAAGCGACCGCGAACTGGGTATACCCGACGACGGGCCGCCACTACCGGGCCCTGGTGTCGATGGTGGAGGCTGCGGGCGAGAAGAACCCGGAGATCGCTGTGAAGTACGCCAGTACCGTGCGCAGCTGGCAGAACGCGATGAAAAACCACGACGGACAGCTCGAGGGTTTCCAGCGGATTGGCGCGGCGAAATCCAAGCGTGCCGACGAGGCGGCGGTGCTCGCCTGGCTTGGAAAGCAGCGCAGGAAAGGCAAGCCCGCCATTGCTGCGCACGCGCGACTGGTGGAGCTTGGGGATCAGGCGCGCGCAAACCGCGAACGCGATCTCGTGTTTGCACAGCTGCGCAATGCCGGTGCGATCGGTGCCGCAAGTCAGCTGTATCGCCTGTCGCTCGCACGCGAGAAGCCGGAAGCGGAACGTGAGCAGGGTTACCAGCAGCGCGACCTGCCTTCGCTCGAAGGCCGCCTCAAGCAGATGGAGCGGCGCTACGACGCCAGTATGGATCGCCAGTTGCAGGGCTACTGGCTTGGCGAGTACCTGAAACTGCCGGAGTCACAACGCATCGCGGCGGTCGACCGCTGGCTCGGCGGTAGCGACGAACAGGCGATCGCGCACGCGCTCGACAGGCTGGGCAAGACCGGACTGGGCAACACCGACAACCGGCTGGCCCTGCTCACGGCCGATCGTGCCGAATTCGAGGCCAGCGCCGACCCGGCGATCCAGTTCGCCGTGGCGACAATGCCGACCGCGCTGGAACTGGAGCAGGCCGGCAAGACCCGCGCAGGCGACGTGCTGGTCGCGCGGCCGGTATTTCTCAAAGCCGTCGCGGACTACAGGAAGAGCAAGGGCCGGTTCGTGTATCCGGACGCCAACTCGTCGCTCCGGATCACCTTCGGCAACGTCACCGGCTACACCGGCACCGATGGCACCCGGCATCAGCCTTTCACGAGACTCGAAGAGGTCGCGGCCAAGGCAACCGGCGAGGCACCGTTCGACGCTCCCGAGCCGTTGCTGGATGCGATCGCGGCCAGGAAGTACGGCGGTCTGGGCAGCGAGGAGCTCGGAACCGTCCCGGTGAATTTCCTGTCCGACCTGGACGTGACGGGTGGCAGTTCCGGGTCGCCGGTATTGGACGGCAGGGGCAAGCTGGTCGGCCTCGCCTTCGACATGAACTGGGAGAGTGTCAGCTCGAACTGGGTGTTCGATCCGTCCATGTCACGCACGATCTCGCTGGATCAGCGTTACCTGCGCTGGATCATGCAGGAGGCGTTTCCTGCACCGCAGTTGTTGCGGGAACTGGGTGTTTCTTCCAGGAATTGATTGATCGCCTGCACTGTCCGCTCATGCGACGCAGGAGCGGACCCCCGCTGGGCTCAAGGCTGTCGGGAATCCGGTAACGTCACCAGCGCGTAATCGAACGTGTAGAAGTGGCGACCTTCGGTGATCTCGATCGACATCGCTCCTGCCAGACCGATCAACTCGCCGGTGCCCGAGTCGGGAACCACCGTCAGTGACAGTGTCGCCGCGCCGCGATTCATGATGCCGTTGTGCTGCAGAAAGAACGTGCCAGCGCGGCCGCCCAGCAGGCCCGAGACCCGTTCGATGGCGACGTAGGCAGCCGAGCCGGGCGTTTCCGTGCCGGTCGCGAGCATGTGCACGACACTGCTGGCTTCCAGTTCACCGTGGAACTGCTTGTCGATGCGGTAGTGACCCGCCACCGCGCCGTCGCCCATGTCGCAGAACGGCTCGATGCTGCGGTTGACCTCGAACTCGCCCTTCGCCTGCTGTGCCATTGCGTCCCACCGGTCAGGAGTCCAGCGTCATGGTGGCGCGCATGCGGCTGCGGCGCCAGCTTGCGTTCACGCGCGTGTCTGCTAGGCTTGCGACGTTCGCGGATTCCCATGCCAGCCGGCCCCGTCTCCGAATGTTCCAGATCTTCGCCGGGCTACACAGCCGCCATCGCGGCCGACCTGCCCAGTCACCGTTCCGCAAGACCGGCTGTCACGGGTTTCCGCGCTCCCCTAACTTCAAGGAGCGTGCGATGAAAGTACTGGCTTGCGATGGAATTCACGAAGACGGTCTGACCCTGTTCCGCGAAGCGGGCTGGGAAGTGGTCGTATCCGATCCGATCAAGGACCCCGCCGTGCTTGCAGAGGCGCTCGCTGGCGTCGATGCGCTGCTGGTGCGCTCGGCGACGCCGGTGACCTCCGAGGCGATTTCGCGTGCGGCGCAACTGCGCGTCATCGGCCGAGCGGGCGCCGGAGTGGACACGATCGATGTGGAAGCCGCGACGGGTCGCGGCATCGCGGTCATGAATGCGCCGGATGGCAATACCCTTGCGGCCGCCGAGCACGCCATCTCGCTGCTGTTCGCCCTCGCAAGGCACATCCCGCGCGCGGACGCGGGGATGAAGGCTGGCCAATGGCCCAAGGCCGGCCTCACCGGGTTCGAGCTGGAAGGCAAGCGTCTGGGCGTCATCGGACTCGGCCGAATTGGCGGCACGGTCGCGCGCAAGGCGCAGGGCATCGGCATGGAAGTGGCGGCGTTCGATCCCTTCCTGCCGGCATCGGCCGCAGGCAAGGGCAGCGTGCCGCTCAAGACTTTGGACGAGTTGTTGGCCTGGGCCGACATCGTGACGCTGCACATCCCCCGCACCAAGGAAACTACAAACCTGCTGTCGGAGGCGCGCCTGCGTGCGCTGAAGCCGGGAAGTTACGTCATCAATGCCGCGCGCGGAGGCCTGCTGGACGAAGCCGCGCTGCTGCGCCTTCTCGACGAGGGGCACCTCGCCGGCGCGGCGCTGGACACCTTCGTGACCGAGCCCCTGCCGGCGGACTCGGCGCTGCGCGCGAACCCGAAGCTGATCCTCACGCCGCACCTGGGTGCATCGACCAGCGAAGCGCAGCAGGCCGTCAGCACGATCCTTGCGCGACAGATCCTCGATTTCATCAACACCGGTGCGGTCGCCGGCTGCGTCAACCTGCCGCCGCTGACGGCCGAAGCGGCCGTGGAAGTCGGCCCGTGGATGCCGCTGATGTCGGCGCTCGGGCGGCTCGCGGCCCGGCTGGTTCCCGCGCCGAGCCGCTTGCATATCACCTACGCAGGTCGCACCGATGGCCTCGACACGCGCCCGCTCACCAGGCTGCTGGTCGCGGCGTTGCTTGGTTCGGCATCAGGACGCGTCACGCCGGTGAATGCGTTGCACGAAGCCACGCTGCGCGGCCTCACCGTGGCCGAAACGCTGGGCGGCGACGGCGACGGATTCGACCGGCTGCTGCGGCTGCGCGTGGAAGGCGGCGGACGGGTGCGTGAGATAGAAGCGACCTTGCATCGCGGCCCGCGCGTGGTCCGGCTGGACGGGGTGGAGATCGAATTCGATCCACAGGCACACGTGCTGTTGCTGCGCAACGAGGACCGACCGGGCATGATCGGCAGCGTTGGTTCGCAACTGGGAACCGCCGGCGTCAACATCGTCAACTTCGCACTCGGGACGGCCGGAGACGGCCAGGCGCGCGCGGCGATCACCGTCGACCGCGAGGTGACAGACGACCAACTCGTCGCGCTGCGCGCCACCCCCGGCATTCTTTCCCTGCAGCAGGTCTGACCATGAGAATCATGCTTGCACGCCACGGCGAAACCGCGTGGAACGCCGAAGGCCGCTACCAGGGCCAGGAAGACATCGTGCTGTCGCCGACTGGAGTGGCGCAGGCGCGCGCACTGGGCGAACGGCTGAAGGATGTGCCGATCACCCACGCCGTGGCATCGCCGCTGGCTCGCGCGCGGCACACGGCCGAGTTGGCGCTCGGCGAGCGCGACCTGCCGCTGGCGCTCGATCCGGGCCTGATGGAAATCGCCCACGGTACCTGGGAAGGGCTGCTGGCCAGCGAAATCCGCGAGCGCGACCGCGAGCGCCTGCTGGCGTGGCGCGACACGCCGCACGAGGTGCTGATGCCGGAGGGCGAATCGCTGCAGCACGTGTTCGACCGCGCATGGCCGGCGCTGGCGCGCGCGGCCGAGGGCCTGGGCGACGACGACACCCTGCTGGTGGTCGCCCACGACGCGGTCAATCGCGTGCTGCTGTGTCGGATGCTGAACATCCCGCTGGCGAAGCTGTGGGGATTCCGCCAGGCGCCGACCACGCTCAACCTGCTCGAAGGGCCCGATGTGGATCACCTGGAAGTGGTGCGACTCAATGACTGCAGCCATCACACCAGGCTGTACGGCGAAGCGGTGCACCGCGCCCTGTGACATCGCGCCTATGACATCGCTCGCATGACATCCTCACGATCGCTGGCCGATTGGCTGGCCTGGATAGAACGCCTGCATCCCAGGTCGATCGACATGGGCCTGGAGCGCGTGCGCGAGGTCGCGACACGGCTTGGTCTCGCGCGTCCCGCACCACGGGTGATCACCGTTGCCGGAACCAACGGCAAGGGTTCGACCGTGGCCTTCATCGAGTCGATCGCACGCACTGGCGGCAGCAGAGTCGGCACCTACACGTCGCCGCACCTGCTGCATTTCAACGAGCGTGTGCGGATCGATGGCGTGGATGCCGAAGACGAACAGCTGGTCGCCGCCTTCGAGGCGGTGGAGGCCGCGCGCGACAGCACGTCGCTGACGTATTTCGAATACGCCACGCTAGCGGCTCTGTGGTTGTTCGAGCGGGCGCAGCTCGATCTGGTGATTCTGGAAGTGGGTCTGGGCGGCAGGCTGGATGCGACCAACCTGGTGGACCCCGACGTCGCGGTGATCACCACGGTCGACCTCGATCACCAGGACTATCTTGGCGACGATCGCGAGTCGATTGGCCGGGAAAAGGCCGGCATCGCCCGCGGCTGGAAACCGCTGGTGATCGGTGACGACGATCCGCCCTCGAGCGTGCTGCGCCATGCCTATGCGATCGGCGCGTCGGCGGTGCGGATCGGCTGCGATTTCTTCTTCGATCCGGAACCAGGTGGCGCGGACGGCCGATCGGGGCAGGCCTGGCAATGGCACGAGGTCGGCTACTGCATCGATCTGCCGATGCCGCAGATGGCCGCCCCCGTGCAACTGCGCAACGCAGCCGTCGCCATCGCCGCATTGCGGGCCCTCGACGGGGAACCTCCTTCCGACGATGCGCTGCGCCGCGGTATCGTCGAAGCACGGATCAGCGCGAGGCTGCAGCGTTTCGAGCGCGAGGGCGTGGAGATCGTCGTCGACGTCGGCCACAATCCGCAGGCTGCCGCTGCGATCGCCGAGTGGATGCGCTGCTGTCCCCCAAAAGGCGAAACGAGGGCGGTGTTCGCAGCGCTCGGTGACAAGGACGTGGCGGGCGTGGTCGCAGCGCTCGGCGACATCGTCACGCATTGGCACCTGGCGGGACTGGAACATGCCGGGCCCCGCGGCACCGATGCGAGGGCTTTGGCCGATCGCCTGCAAGGCACGGTCGCCGTCGGCGGGACCCTGCACGACACGGTCGGAGACGCGCTCGTGGCGGCGCGCGAGGCGGCGCTGCACGGCGATCGCATCGTGGTTTTCGGCTCGTTCCACACGGCGTCGGCGGCACTGGAACTGCTCGCCGCTGATTGATCCGTGCGAGCGCCATCCGGTGCCGACGCCCGCCTGAACGCGCCAGGGCGCTGCGGGTCGGATCGGGTCCTTCGCGGCGGAAAGGCTTTGTCGCGGCGCGGTACAATTGCGCAGCATCTTCCACGCAGGCCCGCCCGTTCGATGGAAACCGCCCTGAAACAGCGACTGATCGGAGCGGCCGTGCTTGTCGCCCTGGCCGTGATCTTCCTGCCGATGCTGATCAAGGGCCCAGCGCCCGAGAGCGGCGTATCCGACGTGTCGCTGGAC
The DNA here is from genome assembly GCA_030857025.1 of Pseudomonadota bacterium. Taxonomy (GTDB): domain Bacteria; phylum Pseudomonadota; class Gammaproteobacteria; order Xanthomonadales; family Xanthomonadaceae; genus Lysobacter_K. Next base: position 13,482 of record JALYOF010000011.1, read on the forward strand.
ATGCCGTCCGGCCCGGGCGGCGAATACGAAACCCGTGAGCTGCCACTGGTGATACCCGGCGGCGCGCCAAGCGGCGGTGCGCTGGGCATGGATGCGCCGGCTTCGGCGGGCGCCGCTCTGCCGACCGTAGACACCGCGCAGGATGCGGCCTCCGGTGCTGACCCTGCTGCAGACAGCCCGATGTTCCCGGCCCCGACCGCCGGTGGAGACTACGCCGTTAGTTTTGGCAGCTACGCCAGCGCCACGGATGCCGAGCGCGTCGTCGGTGCCTTGCGCGCCTCGCAACTGCCCGGCTACCAGGAGCAGGTGTCCGCCAGTGACGGGCGCACGCTGTACCGGGTCCGTGTCGGACCCTACGCGACGGAAGCGGAGGCCGAGGGCGCCCGCCTGCGGGCGGCGCACGTGCGCGACGACGTCGGGTCGCGGGTGGTGGTGCTCGACGCCGATCCGAGCGATAGCGCCGCCACCCGGGCTGCCGCCAGCACGACGCCTGCTGCCAGGCCGGAAGAGAAGCCGGCCCGGCCCGAGCAGCCAGCCGCACCCTCTGTGCAATCGGCGCCCGTTGCGAGCAAGCCCACACCAGCACCAGCGGTCAAGCCGGCAGCCCAGGCGCCCGCGCCTCCAGTGAAGCCCGCCGCAGCGAATGTCGGTTTCGCGGTTCAACTGGGCGCGTTCAGTGTCGATGCCGAGGCCGAAAAGCTGCGCGAGCGCGCGCAGGCCGCCGGTTTCAATGCTTTCGTGGAGCGGGTGCGCACCGAGAAAGGCACATTGAGCCGTGTTCGCGTCGGTCCCGTGCTCGATCGCGCCGAGGCCGATCGCCTGAACGCGCAGGTCGCGGCAAAGCTCGGCATCGACGGCTTCGTGCAGTCGCACCCGTGAGGCGCGACGCGCCATTGCAATGAGTGCGGTCGATTGGGTACTGATCGTCATCGTGGTGTTTTCGGCCCTCGCGGGTCTGATGCGCGGCTTTGTCGGCGTACTGGCATCGCTGGTCGCCTGGGTGCTCGCGGCGTGGGTCGCGTTCCAGTACGGCGGCGAGCTTGGCTGGGTGATTGCCGGCGGCGGCACGCCGAGCACCGGACAGATGCTCTCGGGCTATGCGTTGAGTTTCATCGGCGTGCTGGTGGTGGTCGGACTGGCCGGCTGGCTGATGCGGAAGCTGGTGCATTCGATAGGGCTGTCGGGGGTGGACCGCGTGTTCGGACTGGCGCTGGGTGCCCTGCGAGGGATCTTCATCGCCGCCGCGCTGGTGCTGTTGCTCGGGATGACTTCGATGCCGCGCGAACCGTGGTGGCAGGCATCCACGGTGGTGCCGGCGTTCGTGCCGGCAGCGCAATGGATGAGCGCCTGGTTGCCCGACTGGGTGGCTGCGCAGGTGGAATTTGGAGCGCCGGGCGACATTGGTCCCGACGACGGCACGACCCCAGATCACGGCCCGGCGTTGCCGGTGCCTCCCAGCGGCCCACGCCGCGCGTTGTAGACAACAGCAGGTCCTGAATCATGTGCGGCATCATCGGTATCGTCGGCCACAACCACGTCGCAGCGCAGCTCTACGACGGACTCATGGTGCTCCAGCACCGCGGCCAGGATGCTGCCGGAATCGCGACCGCGGACGGGCGCAAGATCCACGTGCACAAGGGCCGCGGCCTGGTGGCAGAGGTCTTCAACGAGCTCTCCATGAAGCTGCTCGACGGCAACATGGGCGTCGGCCATTGCCGCTATCCGACCGCGGGCAGCGAAGGCTTTGCCGAGGCGCAGCCGTTCTACGTCAACTCTCCTTTCGGGATCGCGTTGGCGCACAACGGCAACCTCATCAACAACGACGCGCTGCGGCGCGAGGTGTTCGAACAGGACCGCCGCAACGTCAATACCGAATCGGATTCCGAAGTACTGCTCAACGTGTTCGCGCACGAGCTCGACACCCAGCGCGTGCTGACCGTCGATGCCGCGTTCAAGGCGGTCGAAGGCGTGCACCGGCGCTGCCTGGGCGCCTACACGGTGGTCGCCACGGTGCTGGGGCTTGGTCTCGTCGCGTTCCGCGATCCCAACGGCATCCGACCGCTGGTGCTTGGAAAGCGCACCCTCAACGGTCGCGACGAATACGTGGTCGCATCCGAGTCGGTGGCGCTGGACCTGCTCGGCTTCGAGCGCTTGCGCGATGTGCGCCCAGGCGAGGGCATCGTGGTGACCGCCGAAGGCGAACTGCACACCCGCCAGTGCGCCGAGCCGCGCCAGCATGCGCCCTGCATCTTCGAGTTCGTCTATTTCGCCCGTCCCGACTCGATGCTCGATGACATCTCGGTACACAAGGCGAGGATGCGCATGGGCCAGACGCTCGGCGAGAAGATCCTGCGGCTGCGGCCCGACCACGACATCGACACGGTGATCCCGATTCCCGACACGTCGCGCGATGCCGCGCTGGAAATCGCGCACGTGCTCGGGGTGAAGTACCGCGAGGGCTTCATCAAGAACCGCTACGTCGGCCGCACCTTCATCATGCCGGGGCAGGGCGAACGCGCGCGGTCGGTGCGTCGCAAGCTCAATCCAATGCCCCTGGAATTCAGGAACCGCGTGGTGCTGCTGGTCGACGATTCCATCGTGCGCGGGACCACGTCGCGGCAGATCGTGCAGATGGCGCGCGATGCCGGTGCACGCAAGGTCTACCTCGCCTCGGCGGCGCCGCCGGTGCGACACCCGAACATCTACGGCATCGACATGCCGACGGCCGAAGAGCTCATCGCGCACGGCCGCAGCGAAGATGAAATCCAGGACTTGCTCGGATGCGACTGGCTGATCTACCAGGACCTGCACGATCTGGAGACCGCCGTTTCGGGGCCGAAGCGCAGCATCGAACACTTCGACTCGTCGTGCTTCAACGGCAGCTATGTCACAGGTACCGATGCCGACTATTTCGACCGCATCAAGCGGCTGCGTTCGGACGAAGCGAAGACCACGCGCCGGGCCTCATGACCAATGGTAGTTCGACGCTCGCGCCCGTCATCGCGACGTTCGCGGACATGAGTGCAGGCACATGAATTCGCTGTTCGACGCCACCCGCGCCTGCCTGGATGCCGACAGCATCGAGGCCAAGCTCGCGCTGACCTTCGCCGCAGCCGAGGCGTTCGCACGCGGCGAACTGGCGGTGCCGGGCGATGCGCCGTCGCCCGAACCGATCCGCATGCCCGGACGCCCACCGCTGCCGCGACTGGTCGCGGCGCGCGACGTGCCACACCGCGGCCTGGGCAGCGAGGAAGGTCGCGCCGCATTCGTGCACGCGATCGCGCACATCGAGTTCAACGCGATCGACCTCGCGCTGGACGCGGCCTATCGCTTTCGCGGGATGCCGCAGGCGTTCTACGCCGACTGGATGACCATCGCCAGCGACGAAGCGCGCCACTTTGCGATGCTGCGCACGCGCCTGCAGCAACTCGGCCACGAATACGGCGACTTCGCCGCGCATAACGGGCTGTGGGAGATGGCGGAGAAAACCGCGGGCGATGGGCTGGCGCGGATGGCGCTGGTGCCACGCGTGCTGGAAGCACGTGGGCTGGACGTGACACCCGGAATGATCGTCAAGCTGCGTCGGCAGGGTGACGAGGCGACCGTCGCGATTCTGGAGGTGATCCTGCGCGAGGAAGTCGCTCACGTGGCGGCCGGATCGCGTTGGTACCGATGGTATTGCGAGCGGGCGGGCGTCGACCCGCACCTGCGTTTTCGAGAGCTGCTCGCCGAGCACGCGCGCGGCAGCATCCGCGGCCCGTTCAATGTCGTCGCGCGAATGGCGGCAGGCTTCACTGCGGAAGAAATGGCCGCGCTGGATGGCTCGGCGGAACCAGACGCCGGCTAGCTACGGAATCGAATCGACCTCAGGAAAGCGCGTCCAGCGTCATGCCGTGCGTGTCCACGCGCAGTACCGACCCCTGCTCATACCAGTCGCCGAGCACGATGCGCCGGCACGGGCGTCCATTGACATCAAGCGTGTGCGTCGCGGGTCGGTGGGTATGGCCGTGGATCAGCGTGTCGATGCCGAAGCGCCGGAGCATGGACTTGAGCGTGCCCGGCGCGACATCGGCAATCGACTCGATCGTTCCCTGCTGTTGCAGGCCGGTCTGGTGCGCCTTGCTGGCCGCGCGCGCCTGCTGCGCGAACGCGAGCCTGGCGGCGAGTGGCTGGGCGAGAAACTGCGAGCGCCACTGCGGGTCGCGCGTCTTTGCGCGGAAGGCCTGGTAGGACACATCGTCCGTGCACAGCAGGTCGCCGTGCATCAGCAGCGTGGTGGTTCCGTGCAGCAGCACGACCGCCGGATCGGGCAGCAGGGTCATGCCGGCGCGGCGCGCGTAATCGCGTCCCAGCAGGAAATCGCGATTGCCGTGCATGAAGTACACCGGCACGCCGCTTTCGCGAAGCGCCATCAGCTCCGCGGCGACGAGTTCACCGATGGGCGAGGGATCGTCGTCCCCGACCCAGGCCTCGAACAGGTCACCCAGGATGTAGAGCGCCTCGGCACCGCGCGCCTGCCCGCGCAGGAAATCCGCGAACACTTCGGTGATGTGCGGACGCTCGGCATCGAGGTGCAGGTCGGAGATGAAGAGCGTGGCCATGCCGCGATTGTAGCGTCGCGGCAGGTTTGCAAAGTGCGCGCGGTATCAGCCGCGCGCCTGCCCGAGCGCGACCTGCGGATCGCCAGCGGAGTTCGTGGTGCTTTCCACCGCCGTCTCCTCCCGCGAGTTGAAGGCCATGCGCCACCACACCGGGATCAGCCCGAGCCCGACCACCACCAGCAGCACCAGCCACGGTGTGCGCCACGGGAACCACGGTGGCGGCAGGCTCTGCGCAATCAGCGAGCCGACCGCGGTGAGCAGGCAGAAGATCGAGAAGGCAGCGGTGGCGACGGCACCGAGTCCGGTCAACAGCCTGCGCCAGTCCGCGGCCGGATCGTTGCCCACGGCGCGCGCGACCGGTCCCCACAGCCCCGGCGGACGCGCGCGCTGATAGAAGTCCTGCAGGCGTTCCATTTTCTCCGGACCGGTCACCAGCGACACCACGATGCCGGCAGCGGTCGAGCCCACGAACATGATCAGCAGCCGCATCGCCTCGACGTCCGCGGTGCCGGCGTCCATGTAGATCAGCAGCGGCGGCGCCATCAGCAACGACGCCAGGATCGAGGACAGCTCGCCCCACGCGCTCAGCCGCCACCAGACCCAGCGCAGGATCAGCACGCCGCCCATGCCCGCGCCCAGCAGCAGGCTGGTCTTCCATGCGGTGGCGATCGAGTCCAGCCGGGTCATGATGATCAGCGCGATCGCGAGGATCAGCAGGTTGGCGCCGCGCGCGACCCACACCAGGCTGCGATCGCTCGGCTCGGTCTTGCGCCAGGCCTGGCAGACGAAGCGCTTGTAGATGTCGTTGGTCCAATATGAGGAACCCCAGTTGAGGTGGGTGTCCACGGTGGAAGCCAGCGCGGCGAGCATCGCCGTGAGCATCAGTCCCATCAACCCCGGCGGGAGTTGCGCCATGCCGAGTACGTAGCTGAACTCGCGATCGGAGACGACCGCCTCGCCGCTCAGCGACAGGTCGGGCGGAAACAGCAGCAACAGGCCCAGGCCCAGCGGAATCCACATCAGGCTGCGCAGGAACACCTGCATCACCGTGAACCACACCGCAGCCTGTTTGGCATCGCGGTCGCTTCGGCAGGCCATCGAGCGCTGCGCGAGGTAGCCGGTGCCATCGGAGTTCATCTGTGCGAGCCACTGGATGGCCATGACCGCGAGCACTGCAAACGATGCATCGAGAGCGGCCGATGGTGTGAACGCGAGTATCTGCTCGGCATCGATCCCGCCCGGCCCGCCGCCATCGGCGAAGCGAAGTCGGATCTGCTCCGGTACGGAGGTCAGCCCACCGACCTGGTCGACCACGAACCAGGCGAACAGGAAGGTGCCGACGATCATGATCGCGAACTGCACGATGTCGGTGTTGACCACGCTACGCAGGCCGCCCGTGGTGGAGTAGAAGGTGGTGACCAGCAGGATCGACAGGATCGAGATCAGGTTGTTGGCCGAGCGCGTCCAGACATCCGCCGGCCATGTCGATGCGTCGCCGCTGACGATGGTCATTGGCGTGCCGATCCATTGCGCCAGCGACACGAACGTCTGGTGGATCGCCTGCGGGAACCACTCCCACTGGTCCCAGACCAGGAAGGGTTCGGCGATGCGCGTCGCGGCGAGCAGCACGAACGAAAGCACGGTGCAGTTGAACACCGTGCCGAAGTAGATCGCCTTGAAACCACGCAGGACCGCCGCCGCCGAACCGCCGTAGCGAACCTCGGTCAGTTCGGCATCCGTGAGCACCCGTACCCGGCGCCAGCTGGCGGCCAGCACGAAGCCCATCAACAGGAAGGCAATGGCGTAGATCCATATCCTCCACAGCGAGAAGATACCCGCGGTGGCGATCAGCCCTGTCACCAGCAACGGGGTGTCGGCCGCGAACTGCGTGGCGGCCATGCTGATGCCGGCTTTCCAGCCTGGCAGCGTCCGCCCGGCGAGGAAATACTCCTCCAGGTTCTTGCCGGCTATGCCCTGCGACCGCAGGCCCAGGACGATCGCATAGATCACGAACGCGAGAATGATGAGTACGTCGATTAGTGCCACGGATATCCTTTCCGCCCGCGGACCGGCAGGCTGGCTGCGCCCGACTGTAGTCATTGGATGGCCCGGGTTGCAACCGGAGCCGGTTGGCTGACCCTGGGCCAGGCTGGAAAAAGCCTGGTGAAGCGGGTAATCGCGAGGATCAGCCATTCCGACGTCAGCGTTCGAAGGAAAGCTTTCGAGGGTATTCCCGCGCTGTGCGAACAGTCCGGACGCGCCTGTCGGACCTTGACCCGCGCGGTCCGGTAAAATCACGTTTTCGACCCATCGAGCTGCGCAATGTCCTGTCGTACCCGTTTTGCCCCAAGCCCGACCGGCTACCTGCACATCGGCGGCGCGCGTACCGCGTTGTACTGCTGGCTGGAAGCGCGCCGCCGTGGCGGACAGTTCGTACTGCGGGTGGAGGACACCGACCGCGTGCGCAGTACCGATGCCGCGGTGCAAGCGATCCTCGATGGCATGGCATGGCTCGGGCTGGATCACGACGAAGGCCCGATCTTCCAGACCGCGCGCTTCGACCGCTACCGCCAGGTCGCCAGCGAACTGGTGCAGGCCGGCAAGGCGTACTACGCGTACGAGAGCCGCGATGAAATCGACGCCATGCGCGAGGCAGCGCAGGCAGCAGGCACCAAGCCGCGCTATGACGGCCGTTCGCGCGAGCTGAATCTTCCGGAGCGCGACGATCCCAACAAGGTGATCCGCTTCAAGAACCCGCTCGGTGGCGACGTCGTGTTCGACGACAAGGTCAAGGGCCGGATCGCCTGGAGCAACACCGAACTGGACGACCTGGTGCTGATCCGTTCCGACGGCTTTCCGACCTACAACTTCGCGGTGGTGGTCGACGACATCGACATGCGCATCACCGACGTGATCCGCGGCGACGACCACGTCAACAACACCCCGCGGCAGGTGAACCTTTACGAGGCGCTTGGCGTACCCGTGCCCGCGTTCTCGCACCTGCCGATGATCCTCGGTCCCGATGGCGCCAAGCTGTCCAAGCGCCATGGCGCAGTGGGAGTGATGCAGTACCGCGACGACGGTTATCTGCCGCATGCGCTGTTGAACTATCTTGTGCGGCTGGGCTGGTCGCACGGCGACCAGGAGATCTTCTCGGTCGAAGAAATGAAGCAGCTGTTCCGCGTCGAGGACGTCAACCAGTCGGCCTCACGCTTCGACAGCGCCAAGCTGGGCTGGTTCAACCAGCAGTACCTGAAGAACGATGATCCGGCCGATGTCGCCCGTCATCTGGAGTGGCACCTGCTCAACGAAGGCTTCGACCTGGCCACCGGGCCGGCACCGGCGGATGTCGTGGTCGCGCTGCGCGACCGCGTGCAGACCCTGAAGGAAATGGCCTCGCGCGCGGCGGTCTGGTATCGACCGCTGGAGCAGTACGACGACGCGGCGGTGAGCAAACATCTGACCGCCACCGCACGGGCCCCTTTGAGCGGTGCCCGCGAGCGCCTGTCGGTGATCGGCGAGTGGTCGGCCGATGCGGTGTCGACCGCGCTGCACGAAACCGCCGAATCCCTCGGGCTGGGAATGGGCAAGGTGGCGCAGCCACTGCGCGTGGCAATCACCGGCACCCAGGTCAGCCCGGACATCTCGCACACTGTCTATCTCGCCGGACAGGGCGAAGCCTTGAAGCGCATCGATGCCGCCCTGGCGAAACTACCTGACTGAGCGAGGACGCCATGACCCACGCCTGCACCGACCCGAGCCACCACGTACACGACGCCAATGCGTTCGTGCGCGAGGTGGAGCGTGTATGCAGGCAACGCGGTCTGCGCCTGACGCCGATCCGCGCCAATGCACTGCGCCTGATCGCCGATGCCGAGCGCCCGGTCAAGGCTTACGAACTGCTCGACCGGATGAAGGAAACGCATGACGCGGCCGCGCCGCCGACGGTGTATCGCGCGCTGGAGTTCCTGCTCGAGCACGGCTTCATCCACAAGCTCTCGTCGATCAACGCGTTCGTCGGCTGCCATCATCCCGGCGGCGAACAGCACGCGGTGCCGTTCCTGATCTGCGACAGCTGCCATACGGCGACGGAACTGGAGGACGAGCAGATCGTCGCATCGCTGGACGCGCGCGCCAGGACTCTGGGTTTCATGCCCCGGGCGCAGACGCTGGAAGTGCACGGGCTTTGTGCTGCCTGCGCTGCGGCGGAGTAGTTCGACCTACTCCACGGTCGCCCGCCGATGTTTCGCGAGGCGGAATTGTTCGACGGCCGCTGTGACAAGCCAATGCAGAGCAGCGATGATTTCGCCATCGCCATCGCCATCGCCATCGCCATCGCCAGTGCCAGCGCCAGCGCCAGCGCCAGCGCCGTTGCTGTTGCTGTTGCGGTGAGATTTGCTGTTGCCGTGCTCTTGATCCCTCCACTCCAAGTGCCTTCAGTCGATCCAGACCCGGAGGGCGCCGGGCATGGATGCCCGGCGGTTTCCGCCGAGCCATGGATGGCGAGTCGGAAACTCGCGCGCAGTGACCGCGCATTCGAGCTGTTGCCCTATCGGGGAGACGCCTTTCTTTGGTTACTTTCTTTGGCGTCATCAAAGAAAGTAACCCGCCCAAAGGCGGAAGCTGTTGCTGTTGCTGTTGCTGTTGCTGTTGCTGCTGCGTTGCCGTTGCGGTTGCGGTTGCGGTTGCGGTTGCCGCTGATCTTGCTACTGCCGTTGATCCCTCATCTCCAACAGCCTCCCTGCGGTCTGGACCCGCAGGGCGCCGGGCATGGATGCCCGGCGGTTTCCGCCGAGCCATGGATGGCGAGTCGGAAACTCGCGCGCAGTGACCGCGCATTCGAGCTGTTGCCCTGTCGGGGAGACGCCTTTCTTTGGTTACTTTCTTTGGCGTCATCAAAGAAAGTGACCCGCCCAAAGGCGGAAGCTTTTGCTGTTGCTTCTCAGGTCTTACGAGATCAAAAGCCAAAGCAGGATCAAGGGCTTTCGGCCTGAAGGCCGAGTTCATTTCTTTTGGTAAGCGCCAAAAGAAACAGAACCAAAGAAAAACGCTTTCCCCGCAAGATCACCAGCCCTCAAGCGCAGTTGCTGCGCGGGAGTTTCCGACTCGCCATCCATGGCTCGGCGGAAACCGCCGGGCATCCATGCCCGGCGCCCTACGGGTCATAGACCGTCGAGAGGCAGTCGGGGGAGGAGGAATCAAGAGCAAGAGCAACAACAACAGCAACAGCGGCAAGGCAAGGCAAGGCAAGGCAAGGCAACAGAGAGGACACTAAACCGAACACTCCTGCTCATCGTCGCAAATCAAGAAGGCCGGCTTTCGCCGGCCTTCTTGCGCACTTCGGTGGACGGAAGCCTACTTCGACTCCCACCACATCAGCAGTTCGTGCCAGAGCCGCTTGAAGAAACCGGCTTCCTCGACCGCGTTGATCGCCACCAGCGGTCGCTCGGCGATTACCTTGCCATCCAGCATCACCTTTACCGTGCCGATCGCCTGGCCGACCGTGATCGGCGCGATCAAAGTCTTGGGGACGTCCATCATCGGCTTGAGCTGGTCGTACTTGCCGCGCGGCACCGTGACCAGCAGCGGTTCGACGATGCCAAGCTGCACCTCGTCGCTGCCGCCCTTCCATATCTTCTGCTTTGCAACGGCTGCGCCCGCGTCGAAGAGCTTGTGAGTCTCGTAGAACCGGAAACCCCAGTTCAGGAGCGCCTGGCTGTCGTTGGCGCGCTGCTTTTCCGAGGTCGATCCCATCACCACGGAGATCAGGCGCTGCTCGCCGCGCTTGGCCGAGGCCATCAGGCAGTAGCCGGCGTCCGAAGTGTGGCCCGTCTTGATGCCGTCGACGCTGGAATCGCGCCACAGCAGCAGGTTGCGGTTGGGCTGGGTGATCGGGCCGACGGTGAATTCCTTGATCTTGTTGTACGAGTACGCCTTCGGGTAGTCGTCGATCAGCGCCCGGCCAAGCAACGCCAGGTCACGGGCGCTGGAGTGGTGCGCGGCATCAGGCAATCCGTGCGGATTGACGAAATGGCTGTTCTTCATGCCGATGCGCGCGGCGTACTGGTTCATCAGCGCGGCGAACGCATCGACGCTGCCGGCGACATGCTCGGCCAGGGCGATGGCCGCGTCGTTGCCCGACTGCACCACCATGCCCTTTTCCATTTCCAGCAGCGGCGCGGTCTGGTTGACCTCGAAGCCCGAGTAGCTGCCATCGGTGCCGGCGCCACCGCTGCGCCAGGCGTTCTCGCTCATCATCACCTGGTCGGTTTCGCGCACCTTGCCGCCGGCCATCTCGGCCGCGAGCACGTAGCTGGTCATGACCTTGGTGATGCTGGCCGGTGCGAGCTGCTGGTCGATGTTCTCGCCGGCCAGCACGTTGCCGCTGGCGGCGTCCATGAGAATCCAGGCGGTACCCACGACCGCCGGCGGCGGTGGCACCGGCAGGGAATCGCTGGCGGGTCGCAGTTCGGCCGGCTGCGGCAAGGCGGTGGGCGCCTGCGCGAAGGCGAGGCCGGCGGCAAAGGTGGTCATGGCGGCCAGAGCGGCAGCCCGGACCAGGGCGGGGACTTTCATGGTGTTCGACTACTCCGTGGAAACCGGCGGGGGCCGGCAGGTGACAGGCGTGGGAAATGGATCAGTCGCGCACTCGCTGCGGTGGGCCGAAGCCCAATTTGGCGATTTGCGTGGAGAGCGGGGCAACATCTTCAGGCGGTACCGGGCCGACCCGCAGGCGCCAGACCTGCAGGCCGTTCGCATTGGCGGTGTGCAGGGCTGCAACTGCGATGCCGGCGCCCTGCAGCATCGCCAGCGCGCGGTCGGCATTGCCACGGCCGCTGAAGCTGGCGACCTGCAGGGTCACGGCATCATCGAAGCTGCGCGCTGAGGGGCTTGGTTGCGCGACGTCGACATCGTTGCCGTCGGGCAGGGGCACAGCAAGGTTTGGCCGCGGCGCCGGCATGCCGGTGGCGACGTTGACCCGACGGGCGGCCATCCAGTGGTCGAACTCGTCGGCGGTCATGGTCCTGCCGTTCTGTTTCATGTCGAAGCGCCAATCGGGCACTTCGGGTGCCGGCACGCCTGCGCCATCCATGGACGCTTCGCCGGTGCCCTGGTGCGGAGACTGTGGCGTCCCTGGCGAAGTGAGGGGCGCTGAACCCTGCACTTGCCGTCCATCCAGACGCGTGGGCTTGCCGGTTGCGATGCGCACCCCGGGAGGCAGCTTCAACGCCGCGTTGCCCGTGGTCGGAAGGGTGGATACCAGGTTGTCGAGCGTACTGGAGCGCTTCGGCGCTGCCGCGGCCACAGCCTCACCGGCACCGACACCGGCACCCGCTCCGGGAGTCAGCGCGCGCACCTCGACCTGGCCGGTCCCGCTCGGGTAGACGCCGATCTTCACTGCCGCCGCATAGCTCAGGTCGATCAGGCGGCCCTCGTGGAATGGCCCCCGGTCATTGACGCGGACGACCACGGACTTGCCGTTCTGCAGATTGGTAACGCGGGCAAAGCTCGGCAGCGGCAGCGTCTTGTGGGCGGCGGTGAATGCGTTCATGTCGTACACCTCCAGGTTGGAGGTGCGACGGCCGTGGAACTTGCTGCCGTAATACGAGGCCCGGCCCTCTTCGAGGTAGCCCTCGGGATTCTCCAGCAGGTGGTACTGCTTGCCGAGCACGCTGTAGCTGGCGCGGTTACCCACGCGCGAGCGTGGCTCGGCTGTCACCTCGGGCTCGGGAATCAGGTCGACATCGGGCACGTAGTCGGGCGTGCTGTCCGGCACGCCGGGACGGTACAGGCCGCCTGCGGTGTAGTGGCCGCGGGTGTTGGGATCTTCCTGCGCGGGCGCGTACGGGGAGACCTTGCGCGCGGGCTTGGCAGCAGTCGCTGGCGAAGTCGCGGGCGCAGCCGGAGCGGGTTCTTTCCTTGGCGCGCCAGCGCACGCAGCCAGGCCCAGCAGCAACAGCGCGGCCAGCAGCCGCCTCGTCATGCGCCGGGCTGGCCCGCAGCGTCGCTACCTGCCAGTGGCGGCGCGTCGGAAATGCTGCGACCTGCGATGGCCTCGGCGAGCTGGTGCACCGCCATCGCGTAATGCTTGGAGATGTTGTAGCGGGTGATCGCGTAGAAGTTCTGGAAGCCCAGCCAATGCTCTTTCCCGGCCGCGCCGTCGAGATTCAGCAGCAGCGCCCGGTCGACACCGGAAACCTGGTCGGCCGGGTGATAGCCGCGCGCGCCCAGCTCGGCGAGCGTCGCGTTGGGTTCAAGGCCCTCGGGTTCGTAGTCGGCCGCACCTGGTGCGCGTGTCGCCCGCACCGTCACCGGCTCGCCGCGCTGCCACCCGCCCTTCTTCACGAAGTAATTGGCGATGGAGGAAAACACGTCGTCGGTGCTGTTGAACAGGTCGCGCTTGCCGTCGCCATTGCCGTCGACGGCGTAGTCGCGATAGCTCGACGGCATGAACTGCCCCCAGCCCATGGCTCCGGCGTAGCTGCCCTTGAGCGAGGTGATGTCGATTCCCGTTTCCTTGCCTAGCGCGAACAGCTGCGCCAACTCGTCGCGGAAGAACGCCTCGCGCCTGTTCTCGCGCTCTATTTTCCCCGGCTCGTTGGTGCGCGGGTAGGCGAACGCCAGCGTGTACAGCGCGTCGACCACCCGATAGCTGCCGGTGTTGCCGCCGTAGCTGGTCTCCACGCCGATGATCGAGACGATCATTTCGGCAGGCACGCCGTACTTCGCCTCGACCCGGGCGAGTGCGTCGCGGTGCTCGGCAAGGAAGGCGCGGCCTCCGCTGATGCGCGCATCGCTGATGAAGATGGGCCGGTAATCGCGCCATGGCTTGGCTTCGGCAGGCCGCGACATCGCATTGACGATGCCTTCGCGGATCTCCGCGCCCGCGAGCACCGATTCGATGTACGCAGGGTCGATGGCAAAGCGTGTGGCGGTGTCGCGGACGAATTCGGCGCGGGCGATCTCCAGCGGCCGGGCGTCGGAAGTGACTGCCGAGACCTGGGGCGGGCTGGCCGCCGGCGTAACGGGCGTCACCGGCCGCGGCAAAGCCGCCGGCTCGGCTGCTTCGGCGACTTGCGGATTCGCCGGTGGCGCCTGCGTGACGCAGCCGGTTGCGGCGAGAAGAAGGGCGCATGTCGCAGCGCGCAGGGCGAGGTCGGATCGGGTCATCGGATCGAGGGTAACACGCGTCCACAAGGGTAAAAACCGCGTGATTGCGGTGGGATAACCACCCGGGTCAGCTTCCGCTCAGCTGCCCGGAGATGGCGGGATGGACGTCGTTTGAACCGGCCGCGGCCGGGCGGGCAGATGAACAGGCTCATGGCGGGTCCGCTTGCCCTGAAATCACGGTTCAACGCGCATGCACCGGCCGGTGCGCCCGCACCGCCATCACTACGCCGAGTCCCGCGAGCAGCGTCACCGCCGAGGTGCCGCCGTAGCTCATCAGCGGCATCGGCACGCCGACCACCGGGAGGAAGCCGGCGATCATCCCCGCGTTCACCACCACGTACACGAAGAACGCCAGGCCCAGCGCGCCGGAGATCAGCCGCGAATAGGAATCCCGCGCACCCGCGGCGATCCACAGGCAGCGGCCGATCACGAACAGGTACAGGCCCAGCGCGGCGACCACGCCGACCCAGCCGAACTCCTCGCTCAACACCGCGAAGATGAAATCGGTGGTGTGTTCGGGGATGTAGTTCAGGTGCGCCTGGGTGCCCTCGCCCCAGCCCTTGCCGGTGAATCCGCCGGCACCGATGGCGATTTTGGACTGGATGATGTTCCAGCCGGCACCGAGCGGGTCCGACTCGGGATCGAGGAAGGTCAGGATGCGGTCCTTCTGGTACGGCATCAGCAGCCAGAACCAGGCCGCCGGAGCCACCGCCGCAACGGCCCCCACCGCGGCCACCAGCCACCACCACGACAGGCCAGCCAGATACAGCGCGAACGCACCACTGGCGCCCACCAGCATGGCGGTGCCGAAATCCGGTTGCATCAGGATCAGCCCCGTGGGCACGCCGATCAGCAGGCCGGCCGCCATCACCGTCGAAAAGCGCGGCGGCAGCGGCTGCATGCTCAGGTACCAGGCGACCATCATCGGCAGGCTGAGCTTTAGCATTTCCGATGGCTGGAAATAGAACACGCCCAGGTTGATCCAGTGCGCGCCGTGGCGGCCTTCGCCGACCAGCAGCACCAGCGCCAGCGGTACCAGCGACACCAGGTACAGCAGCGGGGTCCAGTCGCGCAGTTGCGAGGGTGAGAGCCGCGACAGCGCCCACATCGCACCGAGGCCGACGCCAAAGCGGATCGCCTGCGCCATCACCAGCGACCCGCTCTGCCCGGCGCTGAAAAGCACCGCCAGGCCGATAACCATCAGCGCCAGCAGGGCACCCAGCAACGGCAGGTCGATGGTGCGGAAGAACCGCGCGACCATGTCGTACAGCCAGCGCAGGATCACGCTCATCGCGCGGCATCCGTCGTGCCGGCCTGACCGCGAGCGGCCTGTGCGGTGCCCGATGTTCCGGATTGCGTGGCGCTGGCCGGAGCCATTGCAGCAGGACCGGAAGGCGCGGAGGCGACCGCGGCCGCCGCAGGAGCCGCATCGCCAGGCGTCGCCGGCTCGGGCGGTTCGGGCGGTTCGGGCATCTTGCCCAGCAACCACGCATCGAACACGGCTTTGGCGATCGGCGCCGCGGCACTGCCGCCGTATCCGCCGTGCTCGACCGCCACCGCGATGGCGATGCTCGGCGCATCGGCCGGTGCGTAGCCGATGAAAAGTCCGGTGTGGCGAAGGTGGTACGGCAGCTGCCGCGGGTCGACGCTGACATTGCCCTTGCGGCTGGAGCGCTGCGCGGTGCCGGTCTTTCCGGCAATCAGATACGGCGTGCCGCGTCCGATCGCCTGCGCGGTGCCGCGACCACCGTGCACGGTCGCCACCATGCCCTCCTGCACCGGCACCAGGTGCTCGGGGCGGTCGGTGATGCGCGTGGGCGCGGAGCGCGGCAACGGCACCCATTCCTCCGCATACCCGTCGCGGCGTGCCTCCACCAGGCGCAGCGGGTGCAGGTCGCCGCCGTTGGCGATCGCCGCAGTGCTGCGCCCCAGTTGCAGGGACGTCGCGATCCAGTAGCCCTGGCCGATGCCGGCGATCACGGTCTCGCCCGGGTACCACGGCTCCCTGCGATTGGCCGCTTTCCAGGGACGCGACGGAACCACACCCGATTTTTCGCCGACCAGGTCGATGCCGCTTGGCTGGCCAAAGCCGTAGCGATCCATGAACTTCGAGAACACGTCGATACCCATTTCGCGGGCAAGCTTGTAGTAGTAGGTGTTGGCCGACTGGGAGATCGACTCGCGCAGATCCACCCAGCCGTGGCCGCCGCGATGCGAGTCGCGATATCCGCGGCGCTGCCCGGGAATGAAGAACTCGCCAGTCGACAGGGTTTTGTCCTCCGCCTTCCTCAGACCGCTGTCGAGCCCGGCCAGGGCCACCAGCGGCTTCACCGTCGATCCAGGCGGGCCGCCGCCCAGCACGTTGCGATTGAACAGCGGCCGCGACGGATTCTCGGTCAGCGACCGGTAGTCGGCATGCGAGATGCCGTTGACGAACAGGTTGGTGTCGTAGCCGGGCAGGCTCACCATCGCCAGCACCTGGCCGGTGTGCGGATCGACTGCCACGGCCGAACCTTCCTTTTCGCCGAACGCGTCGACCATCGCCCGCTGCAGGTCGAGGTCCAGGCTCAGCCGCAGGTCCGCCCCGGGCACCGCCGGCACGCGCCCGACCACGCCCATCGGTCGCCCATCGACATCGGTCTCGACCTTCTCGTAGCCGATCCTGCCGCGAAGGGCATCCTCGTACGAACGTTCCAGCCCGGTCTTGCCGGTGTGCGAAAACGCGGTGCGCGACTCGCCCATTTCCTTCAGGTCCGCCGCGTCGATGCGGCCGACGTAGCCGATCACGTGCGAGAACATCTCGCCGTACAGATAGCGGCGGTTGAGGTAGGAGACCAGTTCGATGCCCGGATAGCGCCATCGGTCCACCGCAAAGCGTGCGACCTCGTCCTCGGTGACCCGCAGCTTCAGCGTGACAGGCTTGAATCCGCGCGCGGCGCGGCGGCCGTCCTCGAACGACTCGATGTCTTCCGGCGACAACTCGATGATCTGTTGGAGCTGCGCGAGCCATTCCTCCGGATCGCCGGCCTCGTTGGGGGTGACGTCCAGGCGGAAGGCGGGCACGTTGTCGGCAAGGATCCGACCCTTGCGGTCGTAGATCAGGCCGCGTCCGGGCACCACCGGACGCAGCTTGATCCGGTTTTCCTCCGAGCGCATCGCGAAGTCGTCGTGCTGCCAGACCTGCAGGCGCAGATAGCCCAGCGCGAGCGCACCCAGCGCCAGCACCACTGCGACGAACGCGATCAGTGCGCGGTGCCGGAAGTGCTCGGTCTCGGCTGCCGCGCTGCGCAGCGGACGCCGCGTTCGCCGCATCAGCGTCGCCTCCAACTGCCCAGGCGCAGGCCATCCACGACCAGGAACAAGGGCGGCCACAGCAGCATGCCGATCACCGGCGACAGCCACGACAGACCCGGCGACAGGGGCGTGCCGAGCGCGACATCGATCGCGGCAGCGACGATGCGGTCGTTGAGCAACAATCCGCCGATCGCCAGCGCCTGCTGCGACAACGGGAAGAAGCGCAGGCGTGCGCGGAACCGCTGCAGGATGAAGCTCATCACCACCAGCCGCAGCGCCTGCTCACCCAGCAGGCTCCCGAACGCCAGGTCGGCGATGAGGCCGACGACGAATGCGAAACCCAGGCCGATATGGTCGGGGTCCTCGATCGTCCAGTACGCGACCACCAGCGCCAGCCAGTAAGGCCGCAGCGGCTGCACCGCCGTGGCCAGCGGCAGCAGCCCCAGCAGCAGCGCCACCAGTACGCTGACCGGAAGCAGCCAGGAGGGACGCTGGCGCCTCACGGGGCGGCCTCGCTCGGGAGCCGGGACCGGGGACCGGGAACCGGGGAGCCGGGTTCTGCTGCCTGGGACCCGGCACCCTGGATTCGAGGCCCAAGGCCCGTGACCGGGGACGGCGGTGCGGCCGGATCCGAGGGCTTCTCGCCCGTTGCAGCGGATCCGGACGCACGGTTCGGCGCCTCCGCACCTCCCGGGTCCCGGGTCCCGGGTCCCGGGTTCCGGCCAGCCTTGCGCAGCAGCAATACCTCGCGCCCACGATCGAGCTGGGCCGCCGGGCGAACCGATCCGACCAGGAATGCGCGGCTGTCGTCGGGCTCCAGCTGGATGATCGTGCCGACGGGGAAGCCCGCGGGGAAACGCGAGCCCAGGCCGGAGGTCACCAGCAGGTCGCCTTCGCGGATATCGCTGGACAGCGGGATGCTGGGCAGTCGCAGTTCGTCGCCGAGACCCTCGCCATACGCCACCAGGCGCACGCCCGAGCGCGCCACCGCAACCGGCACCGCATGCGAAGGGTCGGTCAGCAGCAGCACGGTGGCGTGCATCGGCGTCGCATCGATGACCTGCCCCACGAGACCACCGGCGTCGATCACGCTCTGGCCGACGCTGATGCCATCGCGGCTGCCGGCGTTGAGCACCAGCCGCTGTCGGCTGGGGTCGAGGTCGACGTTGAGGATCGGTGCCAGTTGCACGTCCAGGCCGCTGCGTTGGGCGGCGTCCAGCAGGGATCGCAGGCGGATGTTGTCGTCGGCCACGGCGCGCATCCGCGCCATCCGCGCCTGGTGCACCAGCAACTCGTTGCGCAGCTGCCGGTTTTCCGCCGACAGCTGGCGCATGGTGCCGGCGTCCTCGTACAGGCTGCCGGCCATACGGCCTGGCCAGCCCGCCACCATCCACAGCGGCTGCACCAGCAGCGATGCCTGCTGCCGCGTCGTGGTGAGCCATCCGCCGCGGTGGTCGAGCACCATCAGCCCGAAGGAAACCGCCAGCAGCGCCAGCAACCGCAGGGTTCCGGCAACGTCGCCACTTCGAACGGGCGTGGGCGGTCCGGCGTACGAAGGCACGTCAGGGGGTCAACGATGAAAGCGGGGGCTGCGGGTGCACAGGCGCACGATTCCGGTATGTGGCTGGTCTGGCGAACGGCGCCGGGACCTCGTGCACTTCCTGCGCGCGCGGCCTGACGAAAACCTACTCCGAGAAGAACTCGTTGCCGTGCATGTCCACCAACTCCAGCGCGCGACCACCACCGCGGGCGACGCAGGTCAGCGGGTCGTCGGCGATCTGTACGTGCAGGCCGGTCTCCTCGCTGATCAGGCGGTCGAGATCCTTCAGCAGCGCACCGCCGCCGGTAAGCACGATGCCGCGCTCGGCCACGTCGGCGCACAGTTCCGGCGGGGTCTGTTCCAGCGCCAGGCGCACCGAGGTGACGATGCCCGACAGCGGCTCGCGCAGCGCGTCGAGCACTTCGTTGGCGTTGATCCGGATCATCTTCGGCACGCCCTCGGCCAGGTTGCGGCCGGACACGTCCATCGACCGCGACTCCTCCTGCGGGTAGGCGCAGCCGATATCGAGCTTGATGCGCTCGGCCGTGGCTTCGCCGATCAGGGTGCCATAGGTGCGGCGCACGTAACCGATGATCGCTTCGTCGAAGCGGTCGCCGCCGATACGCACCGATGCCGAATACACGATGCCGTTGAGCGCGATCACCGCCACCTCGGTGGTGCCGCCGCCGATGTCGACGACCATGGATCCGCGCGCCTCGGCGACCGGCATGCCGGCCCCGATCGCGGCGGCCATGGGCTCCTCGATCATGTAGACGTCGCGCGCGCCGGCTTCCAGCGCCGACTCCTTGATCGCCCGGCGCTCGACCTGGGTCGAGCCACACGGCACGCACACCAGCACCCGGGGGCTCGGCCGCAGGAAGCGCGACTTGTGCACCTTGCGGATGAAGTGCTTGAGCATTTCCTCGGTGTAGGTGAAGTCGGCGATGACGCCGTCCTTCATCGGCCGGATCGTGGTGATGTTTCCGGGGGTGCGGCCGAGCATCATCTTGGCCTCGGCGCCGACCGCCGCGACAGTGCGGTTGCCGCCGACCAGCCGGTCCTGGCGCACCGCGACCACCGAGGGTTCGTTCAGCACGATGCCCTGCCCGCGCACGTAGATCAGGGTGTTGGCCGTGCCCAGATCGATGGACAGGTCGTTGGAAAACATACCGCGAAACTTCTTGAAGAACATCGGGGGAGTCGACCGTTGTAGGCGGCCCTGTGAAAGGCGCGCGAAGAGAGTTCGCTAGCCTAGCAACGGCCCCCCCACCGAGCAAGGCAATACCGCACACTCCGACACTTTGCGCCGCAGCGCGTCACCACCTCTGCGGCAGGCGATCGGCCAGTGGAACGGCCCTGCTGGCCGACGGGCCGTTCAGCCGCTAACCTAGCCGCCGCGCGGCGCTCAGCCGCGGCTCAGGCGAATTGCTCGCACGAGCCCGGCCCCGGCGGCCGGATCACCCTGGAGAGATGCGCCCAATGTCTGCCCTGATCTGCGGCTCGCTGGCCTACGACACCATCATGGTGTTCCCCGACCAGTTCAAGAACCACATCCTGCCCGACAAGGTGCACATCCTGAATGTGTCGTTCCTGGTGCCCAGGATGCGCCGCGAGTTCGGCGGATGCGCCGGCAACATCGCCTACAACCTCAAGCTGCTCGGTGGCGAGCCGGTGCCGATGGCCACCGTGGGCCAGGATTTCGGTCCTTACCGCGAGTGGTTCGAGGAGCAGGAGATCCGGATGGACCAGGTCAAGGTCATCGAGGAGCTGTTCACCCCGCAGGCGTTCATCACCACCGACCTGGACAACAACCAGATCACCGCTTTCCATCCCGGCGCGATGATGCGTTCGCACGAAAACCACGTCAGCGAGGTCGAGGGCATCAGCTTCGGCATCGTGAGCCCGGACGGCCGCGACGGCATGCTGCAGAACGCGCGCGAATTCGCCGCGGCCGGCATTCCCTTCATCTTCGACCCGGGCCAGGCGATGCCGCTGTTCAACGGCGAGGAGCTGCGCCACTTCGTCGAGCAGGCCAACCACGTCACCGTCAACGACTACGAGTCCAACCTGCTGCAGGAGCGCACCGGCTGGAGCGAACAGGAAATCGCAGCCAAGGTCGAGACCTACATCATCACCCGCGGCCCGCAGGGTTCGCTGATCCACAGCAAGGGCGAGCAGCTGGTGATCCCGCCCGCGCACGAGCGGCGCATCACCGACCCCACCGGCTGCGGCGACGCTTACCGCGCGGGACTGATCCACGGCATCATGAACGGACGGGACATGGCGACCTGCGGCCGCATGGCATCGCTGATGGGCGCGCTGAAGATCGAGCACCCGGGCACCCAGAACCAGCGCTTCGACTTTTCCGAGTTCGCCACCCAGTTCAAGCAGCAGTTCGGATACGCGCTTTAGGTCGTTCTCCGCGAGGGAATGTTGTCCGCGAAGGACGCGAAAGGCGCGAAGAAGAGCGGAAGTTGAAGATGTGACAAGCCGGGCTGCGATGCGGAACGTCGCCTGCCACGCACCCGTAAGCGGCAGAGAGGGAGAAGGAGATCGATCCACTCTCCCTCGTTTTCGCATTTAACCCTTCTTCGCTTTACCTTTTGCGTCCTTCGCGCCCTTCGCGGACGAATGCTTTACCTTTGCGCCTTTCGCGTCCCTGGCCGAGCGATGAAACTCACTTCCAGCCGGGCAGTCGTGTGTCGTCCAGTCCGGCGACCTCGAATTCCGCCGCGCGACTCCCACCGGCCTTGACCGGAAACTCCACCGATACCACCTTCGCGTCGCCGACCAGCCGCCACAGCGCGCGTTCGTCCTCGATGAACATCGCGATCGCCTCGTCGGTCTTCGGACGACTGGCATCCATCGCCCGCGGCGCCGCATCGTCGGCCTTGACCTGCACCCGACAGCCGCCGTAACAATCGAAATCGCCCGACGTCAGCACCAGATAGCTGCTGCGGCCCCAGTCGGGATGATCGCGGAAGATCAGCCGTACGCGTTGTGGTGCGCCGTCGCCGACATCGACCGCTTCGCGGGAGTAGATCGCAGCGGTCTTCTGCTCGCCCTTGTCCAGCGGCTGCGTCTGGTAGGTCCACAGCGCCCGGGTGCGGCGGTTCTCGCTGGCTGTCTCGGCTTTGGCGGACGCTTCCGCATGCTGGGCGGCGATGCGTTCGGCAGCGGCGCTGTCGGGGTACTTGTCGGTGAGCACGTTGCCGTGCGCACGCGCCAGCTCCCATTTCTCTTCCGCAAACACAGCGTCGAACTGCTTCGCCATCGCCTCGGCGTCGGCCTCTTTGGCCGCGGCGTGCGCGGCACGGACCGCGGCGGGGTCGGGCTGGGGCTTGCACGCGGTGAGGGTGAAAGCGGCTGTCATCGCCAGCAGGACGACGGCTCGGACGCTCGCGGTTTGGATGCTCATGTCGTGCTCCCTTGTGTTGTATCCATCACTCGTCGGGTGGCGCGCCGATGGGCGACACCGCAACTGGGCCGGCTCGTCGCGCCGGCCCACCGCGCAGGCTCATTGCGCCTGTTGTGTTTCCGATGCCTTTTTGGCTTCGGCAATCACCGACTCCACCGAGCCGGTGGTGATCGGATGGTAGCCAGGACGCGCTGCGGCGAACGCTTCCTCGGCCAGCGCAAGTCCTTCGGGAGTCTTCACCAGCGCGCTGTAGATCGGCAGGATCAGTTTGCGCCGGCCGATGCTGGTCAGGAAATCAGCGATCTCGTCATTGGCCGCGGTGTAGCCGCTGCGGACCGCGAGCGGGTACCAGCGCTGGGCGATCTCGCCGTTGGCGGTTCCGGTGAATCCGTAGGCTGCATCCAGCGCCGCCAGTTGTGCGCTGTCCAACGTCTGCGGCATGCCTTCGATGAAGTGCACCCACTCATGCGTGGTCCAGTCATCGGTGATGGTCTTGTCGGGCAGCGTGCCGTCGGCCAGCCAGGCCGTGCGCGCGCCATCGACCGCATCAAAGCGCGGCGAGTTCGTTTTCGGCGCGCTTTCGGGCACGCCGGGCTCGTAGATCCACTCCTGCAGTTCGGCCTCGGTGACCTTGCCCGGGTACTTGGCCAGCAGGTTGCTCTTGAGGTGCTCGACGAATGTCGACGTGGTCACCGACTCGAACGCGAACTCGTCGAAATAGTCGCGCAGGAATGCGTCGAAGTTCTCGCGGCCGAAGCGCTGCTCGAGGAACTCCAGGAACCAGGCGCCCTTGGTGTACACCGTGGCGGTGGACGAATCATCCGGGTCCGGCAGGGCTTCAGGCTTGAGCGCGAGTGCCTGCAGTTCCGGCTTCACCGTCTTGTATTCCTCGTGCAGCTCGTTGCGCCCGATCACGCTTTCCATGTCGGCGCGGGGCTTGCCGTACAGCTCCTCGATGATGCGGGTTTGGACGTACCTGGTGAAGCCTTCGTTGAGCCACGCGTCCTCGGCGGTCGCGAAGGTCACCAGGTTGCCCGACCAGCTATGCGCAAGTTCGTGCGCGATCAGCGAGACCAGCGACTGGTCGCCAACGATCACGGTCGGGGTGGCGAAGGTCAGGCGCGGGTTCTCCATGCCGCCGTACGGGAACGAGGGCGGCAGCACGAGAATGTCGTAGCGGCCCCAGCGATAAGGTCCGTACAACTTCTCGGTGACCTGCATCATCTTCTCGGTGTCGGCGAACTCTTCCGCGGCCCTGGGCGCCATCGACGGCTCGGCCCACACGCCGGCGCGCTCGGAGATCGGCTGGAACACCAGGTCGCCGGCGGCGATCGCCAGCAGGTAGGACGGGATCGGCTGCGGCATCTCGAAGGTGTAATCGCCGTCGCGCTCGGCGTCCGGATCGTTGTTGGCGCTCATCAGCACCATCGTGTCCTCGGGGCTGGTGACGTGCGCGGTGTAGGTGAATCGCACGCGCGGCGTGTCCTGCAATGGCACCCAGGAGCGCGCGTGGATCTGCTGCGACTGGCTGAACATGAAGGGTCCGCGCTTGTCGGCGGTCATCTCCGGCGTCAGCCACTGCAGTCCGGACGCCTCCGGGGACGTGGTGTAGGTGACGCGGATGCGCGGATTGCGCTTGGGCGCGTGGATCGTCAGCTTGCTGCCGAGCACCTCGTGCGGTGGTGCGACTTCGAACTTCAGGTCGTCCCATTTGCCATCGGTGCGCTCGCCGACCACCTTCTCGATGTTCAGCGCGCGGGTGTCGAGCACCAGTTCGCTGGCGGCCGGATCGAGCCAGTCCAGCGTGTAGGTCGCCGTGCCGGCGAGTTGCTTCTGTTCGAAGTCGACGTCCAGCGCAAGCGCCAGGTCGCGGGTCTTGACCTTGTCCGGCTCCGAATAGGAGTGCTGGTCGGTGACAGGTGCCTGCGCGGTGGCGCCGCCTTCAGGTGCCGCCGCGGCCGGCATCGGCGCTTCGCGCGAACAGCCCAACACGAGCGTCATGGCAAGGCAGGTCATCAGAATCGGAAGTCGCATCGGGGAAGAACCCTCGCAGATCAGGAACCGGCGAGTCTACCGAAGCTTCCCCCAACGGCGCATTTCCGCCCCGTGGGACTGCCGCAGCCACCCGCACTCCTGCTGCGTCGGCACCCGCTCCTGCGGTCAACCGATACCCGGGTCAGACTTTGTAGCCGGTGTGGATCGCCACGATGCCGGCGTTGAGGTTTTTGAAGTCGCAGCGCTCGAATCCGGCGGCGCTCATCATCGCCTTGAGTTCATCCTGCGGCGGATGCTTGCGGATGCTTTCGGCCAGGTACTGGTAGCTGTCGCTGTCGCCCGCAAACAGCTTGCCCAGGCGCGGCAGGATGTTGAACGAATGGAAGTCGTAGACCGGCTTGAACCACTGCGCCTTGACTTCGGAAAACTCGAGTACCCGCGCCTGGCCACCGACCTTGAGGACGCGGTGCATTTCACGCAGCGCGGCATCCTTGTCGGTGACGTTGCGTAATCCAAAGGCAATCGTGACCAGGTCGAAGCTGGCGTCGGCAAACGGCAGCGTCTCGGCATTGCACTGCACGTACTCCAGGCCGGACACCAGCCCCTTGTCGGTCATGCGGTCACGGCCGGTCCGCAGCATCGCGCCGTTGATGTCGCCGAGCACGACGCTGCCGGCATCGCCGACGCGGTCGCGCAGCAGCAGGGCGATGTCGCCGGTACCGCCGGCGAGGTCCAGCACCCGGTCGCCACGGCTGACCTGGGCGGTGGCGACGAAGTAGCGCTTCCAGACCCGGTGCACGCCCAGGCTCATGAGGTCGTTCATGAGGTCGTAGTTGCCGGCGACGGACGAAAACACCTCGCCGACCAGCTTCTGCTTCTCGCCGGTGGGCACGTCGCGGTATCCGAAGTGCGTGGTGTCGGGTTTGCGGGTGGGGTCTGTCATGCCGGCATTATTGCACCGTCGAGGTGGCCGCCAAAAAAAGAGGGCCCGCGATGCGGGCCCTCCAGATATCACTTGTGAAGCGGATCGATCAGAAGCTGACCGAGGCGCTGGCCGAGCACTCGCTCGTGCCTGCGTTGCAGACCGTGTAGGTCGCCGAGCCCTTGCCCTTGACGCCGTCGGTGTAGCTGCCGGTGTTGTTGACCGAAGCGATTCTGGTGCCGTCGCGGAACACATCGACCGTGGCCGCACCATCGGTCCAGCTCAGTCCGACCCGGGTCGTACCCTTGCTCTTGCCGAGGTTGGTTGCGGTCAGGCTCGCCGGTGCCACGCCGGGCTCCGGATCCGGATCGGTGCCACCACCGCCACCAAGCAGGGCCTCGGTCGCGTCGAATGTCTGCACCAGGCCATTGCCGTACGAGTTATCACGGCCGGCCGAGCCCAGGTCGAGGGCCGTCGAGTAGATCGCGTCACGCACCTGCGTGTTGGTCGCGGTCGGATCGGCGCTCCAGATCACCGCAGCGGCACCCGACACGTGCGGGGTGGCCATCGAGGTGCCGTCCAGGAACGCATAGCCGTTCGCATCGGATTCGGCGATCGTGCTCACGCTGGCGGTCTGGCCCAGTGAGCCTGCGACCAGTGCCTGCCCGTCTTCCTGGGTCATGCTGATCGCCGGGATCGTCGAGGTGACGCCATCGCCGAGCGTGCCGGAGAAGCCGCCGGCTGCGTTGTTGTAGATCACCGCCGCGACGCCGCCACCGGCGGTCACGAAGTTGACCTTGTCGACGAAGCTGATGTCGCCGCGCTCGCACATGACCACCTTGCCCGCCCAGCTGCCGGCGCTCAGGCAACGGCCGCCGTCGACCATCGCCGCGCTGGCGGTGGACTGCACGCTGCCGGCCATCGCCGACACGATGAAGCTGCTCGAGCCAACCGACATCGCTGCGTCACGGAAGGGATAGGTGCTGAGCGTGCCCACGCCCGGGGCGGCGATGTCCACTGCCGCGTTCTTCTGCGAGAAGTCCGCGACCGTGTTGTTGATGTCCGTGGCGGCCACCGACATCACGCTCTCGTAGGACGCCGGGTAGCTGAGCGTGGTGTTGCCGCCATTGCCGGCTGCCGCAATGCTCAGGAGGCCGTTGGCATAGAGGCTGTTGAAGCCGTTTTCCTCGGTGGCGCTCGCGCGACCGCCGCCCAGGCTCATGCTGATGATCTTCGCGCCCGCGGCTTCGCAGTTGTTGGCCGCGTCGATCAGCGAGGAGGCGTAGCTCCAGCCGCAGGCTTCGCCATCGAACACCTTGACGATGTGCAGCGAGACCTTGCCCGGGCTGACGCCGACGACGCCGACCCCGTTGTTGACCGCCGCGACGGTGCCGGCGACGTGCGTGCCGTGACCGCAGGAGTCGGTGTTCCAGCTCTGGCCGCTGCTGGCGTAGCCGGTCATGCCGATGCCGGCGAAGTCTTCATGGTCGGCCTTGATGCCCGAATCGATGATGCAGACTTTGATACCGGTGCCATCGGCGCCGACGGCCCAGGTCTGCGGCGCCTGAACGCTGTTGATGCCGAACGGCGTGGTCTGCGCGCTCGGGTAACGCGGCGCATCCAGCTCGATGTATTCCACGTCCTTGCGGTTGCGCAGGCCCTGCAGCGCCTGCGGCGGCAGCGTCGCGGCGAACACGCCCTGTTTCGCAAGTTTCTTGTGAACCTTGCCACCAACACCGCGCAGTGCGGCTTCGACCTGTGCGGAGGCACCGGCCTTGTACTTGACCATGACCCGGTTCGGGTCCGGCTGCGCAGCAATGGCCGCGGTGGAAATCGACAGTGCCAGAGCGGCGCCAAGCGCAAGAACGAGTTTCTGCTGCTTCATTCGGATCTCTCTCCAGAAAATTTGTAGCCGGCCGGGTGACCGGGTGAACTGGCGCGGGTGCGCACAACGTTTTGCTGGCTGAACGAAAACAAAACGAAGACACACTCTAGCAGAGACTTTCGTCACGCTTTGTGCGCTGCACCAATGAACACGGGCTCCCGGCTTGTCCAGCAGTTGCTCGACGCGGACAAAAAAAGAGGGCCCGCGATGCGGGCCCTCCACAGTGCTGCTTGTTGCCTTAAATCAATCGATCAGTAGCCGACCGATGCGTTGGCCGAGCAGTCCGTGGTGCCGGCGTTGCACACCTTGTAACTGAACGTGCCGCTGCCGCTGGTCCTGACCGAGTCGGTGTAGCTGCCGCTGTTGCTGACAGACGAACCGACCTTGCTGCTGTCGCGGTAGATGTCGACGGTGACGTCGCCGCCGCTCCAGGCCAGCGAGAACTGCGTCTTGCCCTTCACGACACCACCGTTCGTCGCCGACAGGCCGGTCGGAGCAGCAACCGGATCCGTGCCACCACCGCCGCCCAGCAGAGCCTCGGTCGCAGCGAAGGTCTGCACCAGGCCGTTGCCGTAGGAGTTGTCGCGTCCGGCCGCACCCAGGTCGAGGGCGGTCGAATAGATCGCATCACGCACCTGCGCATTGGTCGCAGACGGGTTGGCGCTCCAGATCACCGCGGCGGCGCCCGACACGTGCGGGGTGGCCATCGAGGTGCCGCTCAGGGCCGCATAGGCGCTGACGTTGCCCTGGTAGACCGTACTCACGTCGGCGGTCTGGCCCAGGGAGCCGGCGACTAGTGCCTGGCCGTCTTCCTGGGACATGCTGATCGCCGGGATCGTCGAAGTGACGCCGTCGCCCAGGGTGCCGGCGAAGCCGCCGGACGCGTTGTTGTAGACCACCGCCGCGACGCCGCCACCGGCCGTCACGGAGTTCACCTTGTCCAGGAACGAGATGTCGCCACGCTCGCACATGACCACCTTGCCTGCCCAGCTGCCGGAGCTCAGGCAGCGGCCGCCATCGACCATCGCGCCGCTGGCGGTGGACTGCACGGTACCGGCCATCGCCGCCACCATGTAGCTGCTGCTGCCGACCGTCATCGATGCGTCGCTGATGGGATAGGTGCTGAGCGTGCCGACGCCCGGGGCGGCGATGTCGACCGCAGCATTCTTCTGCGAGAAGTCGGCGACGAGGTTGTTGCTGTCGGTGGCCGCAACCGAGGTCACGCTGGCATAGGACGCCGGGTAGCTCATCGAAGTGTTGCCGTCGTTGCCGGCCGCTGCGATGCTCAGGATGCCGTTCGCATCCAGGCTATTGAAGCCATTTTCCTCGGTGCGGCTCGCGCGGCCGCCGCCCAGGCTCATGCTGATGATCTTGGCGCCAGCGGTCTGGCAGTTGTTGGCCGCATCGATCAGCGAGGAGGCGTAGCTCCAGCCGCAGGTCGTGCCGTCGAACACCTTGACGACGTGCAGAGAGACCTTGCCCGGGCTGACGCCGACGACGCCGACGGTGTTGTTGACCGCCGCGACCGTGCCGGCAACGTGCGTGCCGTGGCCGCAGGTGTCGCTGTTCCAGGTCTGGCCGCTGCTGGCGTAGCCGGTCATGCTGACGCCGGCGAAGTCCTCATGATTGGCCTTGATGCCCGAGTCGATGATGCAGACCTTGATGCCGGTGCCGTCGGCGCCAGTCGCCCAGGTCTCGGGAGCCTGCACGGTGTTGATGCCGTAAGGCGTGGTCTGCGCGAGTGCATATCGCGGGGCGTCGAGCTCGATGTACTCGATGTCGCTGCGGTTGCGCAGGCCCTGCAGCGACTGCGCAGGCAGCGTCACGGCAAATGCGCCCTGCCTGGCGAGCTTCAGGTGGACCTTGCCACCGGCGCCGCGCAGTGCGGCTTCCACCTGCGCCGAGGCGCCGGGCTTGTACTTGACCATGACCCGGTTCGGGTCCGGCTGTGCCGCGATGACCGCGGTGGACATCGTCATTGCCAGAGCGGCGCCAAGCGCCCGTACGAGTGTCTGCTGCTTCATTTGGGTTTCCCTGTGATTGTTTGGTTGGGGCATTGCCAAGCCGGTGCGGCCTGCAGTCCCTCGACTCTTGCTTCCCTGCTCCGTTTTGCGGCGCAGTGCACTGACTCTAGCAGCGATTTGTCACACAAATACCGTGCGACGCAGCATTTTTTAGAAAAAAACGCAACCTGTGCTGTCGGGACGGCTCCCCAATCGGCGCAAACCCAATGGCGGCGGGGCCTAGAGGATGTAGCGACTCAGGTCAGGGTCCTGAACCAGGTCGCCCAGATGTCCGTCGACGTAAGCCCGATCGACGCTCACCGAATGGCCGTCCCGATCGGGCGCCTCGAAGCTGAGGGTTTCCAGCAGGCGTTCGAGCACCGTGTGCAGGCGGCGGGCACCGATGTTCTCCTGGCGCTCGTTCACCAGAGCGGCGATTTCCGCCAGGCGCTCGATCCCGTCGTCGGTGAACTCCAGGCTCACGCCCTCGGTCCGGAGCAGTTCGCGGTACTGCAGCGTCAGCGATGCCTTGGGCTCGGTCAGGATGCGCACGAAGTCGTTCTTGTCGAGCGCGCGCAATTCCACCCGGATCGGGAAACGCCCCTGCAGTTCGGGAATGAGATCAGACGGCTTGGCCAGGTGGAACGCGCCGGACGCGATGAACAGCACGTGGTCGGTGCGGACGGCGCCGTACTTGGTGCTGACGGTCGAACCCTCCACCAGCGGCAGCAGGTCGCGCTGCACGCCCTCACGCGAAACGTCGCCCCCGGTGATGCCCGACTCTCCGCGCTTGGCGACCTTGTCGATCTCGTCGATGAAGACGATGCCGTGCTGTTCGCAGGCCTCGATGGCCGCTTCGCGCACCTCGTCCTCGTTGACGAGCTTGCCGGCCTCTTCCTCGATCAGCTGGGAGCGCGCCGAACTGATCGACAGGGTCTTCCTGTTGGTCTTGCTGCCGGCGACCTGCGAGAACATCTGCCGCAACTGCTGGCCCATCTCTTCCATGCCCGGCGGCGCCATGATGTCGACGCCGACGTTCACTGCCGTTTCGATCTCGATCTCGCGGTCGTCCAGCTCGCCGGCCCGCAGGCGCCGCCGCAGCTTCTGCCGCGTCTCGGAATCCAGCGCGGACGGTTCGTTTCGCGCGGCCTCCGCGTCGAAGCCCATGGCGGTGCTGCGTCGCGGCAGCAACGCGTCGAGGATGCGGTCCTCGGCGCGCTCCTCAGCCTGGTTGCGTACCCGCTGCTTGGCCTGCTCGCGATACAACTTGACCGCGGTGTCTGCCAGGTCGCGCACGATCTGCTCGACATCCTTGCCGACGTAGCCCACCTCGGTGAAGCGGGTCGCCTCGACCTTTACGAACGGCGCATTGGCAAGCGTCGCCAGACGCCGCGCGATCTCGGTCTTGCCCACGCCGGTCGGGCCGATCATCAGGATGTTCTTGGGCATGACCTCGTTGCGAAGATCACCCTCCAGTTGCATGCGCCGCCAGCGATTGCGCAGTGCGATCGCGACCGCGCGCTTGGCGTCCTGCTGGCCGATGATGTGGCGGTCGAGCTCCTGGACGATCTCGCGGGGCGTCATCGTGGCGTGGCTGGTGTCGTGCTTGGGCATATGCGTGTACTCGTCGGCCCCTTGCGGGCTGTGGTGTTGCGGACAGGTCATGTGCGTGGTCCGCGGCAGCCCGGGTGCAGGGGCGTCGGCGGAGCAGATTCAGCGCCGCCGCGATCGGCGCGCGGCGGCAGCAGGAAAGGCACCGTCAATGGCTGCGCGAAGTCGCCGGCGGAGTCAGAGCTCCTCGACCACGATGTTGTTGTTGGTGTAGATGCACACGTCGCCGGCAATCCGAAGCGACTCCACGGCGATCGCGGTCGCATCCATCTGCGTGTGTGCGTGCAGCGCGCGTGCGGCGGACAGCGCATAGGGCCCGCCGGAACCGATCGCGATGATGCCGTCTTCAGGTTCGATGACGTCACCCGTGCCGCTGATGATCAGCGACGTTTCCTTGTCGGCGACCGCAAGCAGCGCCTCGAGCTTGCCGAAGCGTCGTTCGGTACGCCAGTCCTTGGCCATCTCCACGGCCGCGCGCTGCAGTTGCCCGTGCTTTTCGAGCTTGGCCTCGAACAGCTCGAACAGCGTAAAGGCATCGGCGGCGGCACCGGCAAAGCCTGCGAGCACGTGGCCCTCGCGACCGAGCCGGCGCACCTTGCGCGCGTTGCTCTTCATGATCGTGTTGCCAAGAGTGACCTGGCCGTCGCCGGCGACGGCGACGCGCCCGTCGCGGCGCACCGAAAGGATGGTGGTGGCGTGGAAGACGCCGGGGTTCTGGCGCGGGTCCATGGGATCTCCTGCGGGGGATCCTTCTGGATGGGGATTGCGGCCCACGCGCGCAAGGGTGCCGGCTTCCGGCCGGCGCGCAGGACCTGCGTCCGAAGCGGTCTACGACTTGCGTTTCGCCCGCGGGTGCGACGCGTCGTAGACCTTCGCCAGGTGCTGATAATCCAGGTGGGTGTAGATCTGGGTCGTGGCGATGTCGGCGTGGCCCAGCAACTCCTGCACGCCGCGCAGATCGCCCGACGATTCCAGGATGTGGCTGGCAAACGAATGCCTTAGAAGATGCGGGTGCACGCGCTTGAACAATCCCTGCCGCTGCGCCAGCAGGCGCATCCGCAGCTGGATCGCGCGCGGGGTGATGGGACCGCCCGCACGCCCGGGAAAGACCGGAGACTCGCCCGGTGCGCCGGTGGAGGCGCGCCATTGCGCCAGCGCCGCTCGGGCGTGGGAGCCCAGTGGCACGCTGCGCTGCCGGCTGCCCTTGCCGAGCACTGTGACCAGTCCATCCTCGAGATCAAGGTCGCGCCAGTGCAGCATGCACAACTCGCTCAGCCGAAGCCCGGAGGAATAGAACAGTTCCAGCATGGCGCGGTCGCGCAGCCCCAACGGCGCGTCGGTGGCGATCTCGACAAGCGCCTTGGCTTCGTCGGGATCGAGCACCTGCGGCAGCTTTCGCGGCGCTTTCGGCGCACGGATGGCCGCTGCCGGATTGGCGGAAATGCGCCCCTGCCGCAGCAGCCACGCGTAAAAGCTCCGGCATGCCGACAACCGGCGCTGCAGGCTCTTGGGCGACAGCCCGCGCCGGTGCTCGCTGGCGATAAACCCGCGCAACTGTTCGGCATCCAGGGTCATCAGTTCGAGCTCATGCGCCAGCACCCAGGCCGACAAGGCCGCCAGGTCACGTCGATACGCATCCAGCGTGTGCGACGACATGCGCCGCTCGACCGCAAGGTGGGCGAGGAAGTCCTCGACGGGGGCGTCGTTCACGACCGCCAGGTCCTCTCAGTCGCTTTCGTGATGCGCGGGGTCAACTCTGCCCGCAGACCACGCCGGCAGGTGCGATCAGCGCGCATACCTCGCCAGCGCTGCCGCCAGCGACTCCCCCATCATGCGCAGGAACAAGGTGCCCATTCCGGGGAAGAACCGGTTCGGATCATGACTCCCCACCGCGACCAGGCCAACGCCCGTCAGCGGCAACAATGCGGTCGACTGCACCTCGTCGGCCCGGTTGCCGAACAGCAGCGCATGCTTCTGCGGCTGCAGGCGTCCGCACAGCGGATCGCCCTCGACGAGGCAGTCGCGGAACGGCTGCAGGCGGGGATCGTCCCGGGCGATGACCTGGAGCCACTCGGGTTGGTCAATGCCTTCGACCGGCTGGAAGATCACCAGCCGCACGAGGTCGCCGTCGAAGTCCTCTGCCAGGCTTGCGGCCATCGCGCGCAGCGTGTCTGCTGCGCTGCACTGGCGCATGAGCGCCAGCGTGAGCTGATGCGTACGCACCGCCAGGCGTTCGTTGACCTGCGCGTTGCCGGACAACTCCTGCAGGCGCCGCGCCAGTTCGCGGTTCTTGTCGCGGAGGACTTCAAGCTGGTAGCTCGCCAGTGACGCGGCCGGACCGTCGTCGCGCGGCACCACCAGGGTGACGGCGAGGTCGGGGAACTGCTGCAGGATACGCGGATGGCGACGCAGCCATGCGGCCACTTCGTGCGCGCCAAGCTTTTCGGTGGTCTCTGTCATCGGTCCCATTCCCCTTCGAACACGAAGGCCGCCGGGCCGGCCATGGAGACCGGAGCATCGTCGGACGGCCATGAAATATCCAGCTGCCCACCGGGCAACTGCACCGCCACGTCGCGGTCGATCCGGCCGCGCTGGATGAGCACAGCGGCGGCCGCGCATGCGCCGCTGCCGCAGGCGCGCGTCTCGCCCACGCCCCGTTCGAACACGCGCAGGCGGATGCGACCGCGCGACTCGACCTGGGCGAAGCCGACATTGACCGACTCGGGAAATGCCGAATGCTGCTGCAGGGCCATGCCCAGCGCGGCCACGCGCGACGCGGCGGCGTCGTTCACTTCGATCACCGCGTGCGGGTTGCCCATCGACACCGCACCGAACGCGACTTCGCCGGACCCCAGGTCGATTCGGTACTGCGACTGCGGCCGGTCGAATCCGTGTAACGGAATCTGCCGGGGGTCGAACTGCGGCACGCCCATGGCCACCCGATAGCGGTCGCTGCCGACCCGGCTCACTTCGTGCGTGGCCCCGGGGCTGTCGAGCTGGAATGTTGCGCTGCCTTCCACCGCACCGGCGCGGACCAGCCAGGCGGCGACGCAGCGCGCGCCGTTGCCGCACTGCTGCGACAGCGAACCGTCCGCGTTCCAGATCCGGTAACTGGCGACGGCATCGCTGCTGCGGGGAGGCTCGATGGTGAGGATCTGGTCGCAGCCGACGCCAGTGTGGCGATCGGCGATCGCCCGGCACAACGCCGGATCGGGCGCCGACGGGGAATCGCGCATGTCGAGCACGACGAAATCATTGCCCGCGCCATGCATCTTGCTGAAGCGAAGCCGGTCGGGCGGTAGCGGTTGGCTGCGCTCAGCCACCCGCGTCGTCGTCGGGCGGGTCGCCTGCATCGTCCGCGGGCGGGTCCTGGTCGTCGATGTCGAAATCATCGGGTTCCAGCGGCACCTGGGGAATGGGAATTGGCCCCTCGCCCACCATCTGCGGATCGGGCGCGACCTCCACCGGCACCGCACCGGCTTCCGGCTCCACCGCCGTCCGCGGCTGGGCCGGTTCGGCCATTACCAGTGGACCCTTGTTGCCGCAGGCGGCGAGCAGCAGGGCAGGTACGATCAGAGCGATGGCAAGCTTGGTATTCATCGCCGCAGTGTAGCGCGGCCGAACCCGCGCTCAAGCCTCCGGACGCGGTTCCGGGCGGCACCACAGCCAGGCGGCGACCAGGCACATGATCGCGCTGCCGCTCGCCGCCATCCACCACCTGGGTGCTGTCAGGAACATCACTGCGGCGCTCGCCGCCATCATGATCGTCGCCAGCCATTTGGCCCGGCGGCTGACGGCCCCCTGCGCCTGCCAATCGCGGATCATCGGCCCAAACCTGTCGTGCGCAAGCAGACGCCGATGCAGGCGCTGCGAGCCACGCGCAGCGGCGAAGGCCGCGAGCAGTACGAACGGCACGGTAGGCAGGCCCGGCACGACGATGCCGATCACCCCCAGCCCCAGGCTGGCGTATGCAAGCAGCCACCAGGCCCAGCGCAAATGCGGCGGGGCCGTCATGAGAGGCGGCGCAGCGTGCCCGGTGCGCCGCGACCGCTGCGTAGCGACACCATTCGGCGCGAGCTCATCGGCAGGTCACGCTGCGCGCCGGCCGAGGATCGCCTACTGGACCATGGACGCAGAAGCCTCGCCGGACCCCGCCGCGCCGAGCCGCTGGAGCAGGAATGCATACATCTCGGCCAGCTCACGGTAGCGGCGGAAACGACCCGACTTGCCGCCGTGACCGGCGTCCATGTTGGTGCGGAACAGCACCGGCGCCTCGGAAGTGTTCAGGTCGCGCAGCCGCGCGACGTACTTGGCCGGCTCCCAGTACTGCACCTGCGAGTCCCAAAGGCCGGAACCGACGAACATCGCCGGATACGCCTGCGCCTTCAGATTGTCGTAGGGCGAGTACGACAGCATGTAGTCGTAGTAGCCGGCCTGCTCGGGATTTCCCCACTCGTCGTATTCGTTGGTGGTGAGCGGGATGGTAGGGTCGAGCATCGTGGTGACGACATCGACGAAGGGCACCTGCGACAGGATCACGGCGTACTTGTCCGGCGCCATGTTGGAGATCACGCCCATCAGCAGCCCGCCCGCACTGCCGCCATACGCGGCGACGCGATCCGGCGCGGCGTAGCCTTGAGCGACCAGGAAATCGGTCACGTCGATGAAGTCGGTGAAGGTGTTCATCTTGTTGTACAGCTTGCCGTCGTCGTACCACTTGCGGCCCATCTCCTGGCCGCCGCGGATGTGCGCGATCGCGTACACCACGCCGCGGTCGAGCAGGCTCACGACCGGCAGGTTGAAGCCTGGATCGGTCGAATTGCCATAGCTGCCATAGGCGTACTGCAGCAGGGGCGCCTTGCCGTCCTTCTCGAATCCCTTTCGATATACCAGCGAGACCGGAACGCGGGTGCCGTCGCGGGCAGTCGCCCACAGCCGCTCAGTGACATACCGCGTGGCGTCGTAGCCGATCACCGGCGTCTGCTTGAGCAGATTGCGCTCGCCGGTACGGGTGTTGAGCTCGTAGGTCGTGGCCGGCGTGGTCATCGAAGTGTAGGTGTAACGCAGCCAGTCGGTATCGGGTTCGGCGTTGACCGCCAGACCCATCGAATACGCCAATTCGTCGGCCTTGACGTACTCCGCGCGCTTGTCGTCGCTTCCGACCTCGCCGTGCAACAGGCGCAGGCGTTCCAGCCCTTCGGAGCGCTCGGCCACCGCGGTGAAACCATCGAACAGCTCGAAATCGTCGATGAACACGTCTTCACTGTGCGCGATCCACTGCTGCCAGTCGGCACGCGAGGTCGCATCGTCCGACGCGGTCATCAGCTTGAAGTTCGGTGCGTTGTCGTTGGTGCGGATCACCCAGCGACCACCGTGGTGGTCCGCGCTGTATTCGACATCGCGTTCGCGCGGCGCGAGCACGGTGAACTCCTGCGGATCGGCGGCGCTGGCGCAGCGCAATTCGCTGGAAACCGTGCTCTCGACACCGATGCAGATGAAGCGATCGTCGCGGGTGCGGTTGATGCCCATGTAGAAACTGTCGTCGGTCTCCTCGTAGACCAGCTCATCGGCTTCGGCCGGCGTGCCCAGCACGTGCTTGCGCACGCGCACCGTCAGCAGGGTCTCCGGGTCCTTCTCGACATAGAAAAGCGTCCGGTTGTCATCGGCCCAGACCAGGTTTGCCGCGGCACCGGTGATGGCGTCGGAGTACACATCGCCGGTGACGAGGTCCTTGATGCGGATCGTGTATTGCCGCCGTCCGACCGCATCCTCGGCCCAGGCCAGCAGCCGGTTGTCCTGGCTGACGACCCATTCGCCGACGCTGAAATAGTCCTTGCCCGCGGCCATCTGGTTGACGTCGAGCAGCACCTGCTCGGGCGCTTCCATCGAGCCTGCGCGGCGCGCGTGGATCGGGTAATCCTGGCCGGTCTCGTAACGCGTGTAGTACCAGTAGCCGCGCTCGCGATACGGCACCGAGCTGTCGTCCTGCCTGATGCGCCCGACGATCTCCCCGTAGAGCCGCTCCTGCAGCGCCGCATGGGGCGCCATGTAGGCATCCACATACGCGTTCTCGGCCTGCAGGTACCGCAGCATCTCGGGATGTTTGCGGGTGTCGTCGCGCAGCCAGTAGTACTCGTCCCCACGCTCCGCCCCGTGGGGCGACTTCACGACGTGCGGTTTTGTCGCCGCGTCGGGCGGTTGCGGGAGTCCGGTGGCGGAAGTTGGATTGACGAAGGTCATGATGGCGGCGGCAAGCAGCAAGGTGGGTTTCATGGGATGGGGTCCGGGGCCGGGGGATGCAACGGGGCGGCGATGCGCTCGACCTCTCCTGCGAGGGGTCACTCACGCCATAGTGCAGTATCTGCTGGCGATTCACGCCAGTGCAGCCGCTGTGAACCTGCCGGTTCTTCTGTCACTGCGGGCGGCGGTGACGTTGCTGTTGCCTTGCTGTTGCCTTGCTGTTGCCTTGCTGTTGCTGTTGATCCTGCTCTTGATCCCTCCTACCCATTTGCCTCTTGTCGGTCCATGACCCGTAGGGCGCCGGGCATGGATGCCCGGCGGTTTCCGCCGAGCCATGGATGGCGAGTCGGAAACTCCCGCGCAGAGACTGCGCGTGCGAGCTGTTGCCCTGTCGGGGAAGGCGCCTTTCTTTGGTTACTTT
>JALYOF010000027.1 GCA_030857025.1 Pseudomonadota bacterium
CGGCGTTGCCGCACTGTTCTGTGCCAGCGCCGCGATCGCCTGCTCCTGCTCGTGTTCGGGCAACGTGCTGACATCGTTCCGCGCCAGACGAAAGATCGGCGCCGCCAGCACCTGCTGCACCGGCCCGGCATCGCCCTGGCGAATGACGGTGCGCAGCACCGTGTGTCGCTCGATCAGCCGATCCAGCGTCTGCTCCAGCGCTGAAGTGTCCAGTTCGCCTTCGATGGAAAGGCTCAGAGTTGCGTTGTACGCATCGCTATGCGCATCCATTTCCGAGAGGAACCAGATGCGCAGCTGCTGGTACGACAACCACATGTCGGATCCGGAGTCAGCGACCGCCTCGATTGCCGGTCGCGAGCGCGCCGAGCTCGCACCGCGTTCCACATCAATGTACAGCGCCAACTGCCGAATGGTTTTGGCTTCGAACACCTCCAGCAGCGGCACCTCGACGCCGAGAGCGGCATCAATCCTGGCCACCAGCTTCATCGCGAGGATCGAGTTGCCACCCAACTGGAAAAAATTGCCCATCACGTCAACGGCATCACACCCGAGCACCTCCGCCAGTGCCATGCAAAGGGCGGCTTCAGTGGCGGTCCGCGGAGGCTCCGCGCAAGGACTGAAGTCCTTTACCCCATCCGGCGCAGGCAGGCCACCACGATCGACCTTTCCGTTCTCCAGAGTCGGCAAGGCCTCCAGTCGGATGTAGGCTGAGGGCAGCATGTATGCAGGCAGCCTGGTCGACAAGGAATCCCGTAAGGCAGCAACGAATTGCGTCCACACCCCTTCATCCATCCACTGATGGGTTACCACATAGGCCACCAGCGACTTCTCTCCGGACGCCAGTGCCTGCGGGTGAACGACCACGGACTTGACCTCGGGCCTCGCGTCGATACAGCTTGCAATCTCGTCGGTCTCTATGCGGTATCCCCGCACTTTCACTTGATCGTCGTTCCGGCCCAGGAACTCGATGCGCCCATCCGGCTGCCGCCGCGCCATGTCTCCAGTACGGTACAACCGCATACGCGCACCCGTTTCGAAGCGGTGCTCGATAAACCGGGATCCGGTCAGTTCAGGCTGGTTGAGGTATCCCTTCGCCAGGCCAACGCCCGCAAGATACAGTTCGCCGACGACGCCCTGAGGCACGAGCCTTCGGTTGCCGTCGAGGAGATAGCAAGCCATGTTGTCGATCGGATGGCCGATTGCCACTCCGTTGCCTGTGTACTCCTCGGCGACCGCACAGATAGTGGCCTCGGACGGACCGTAGGCGTTGAACAGCCGATGCCGTCGCGACCAGGCGTCCGCCTGTTCGGTACGGATGGTTTCGCCGCCGACAATGATCGACTGCACGCTCGCCATTCGCTCCGGCGCCAGCAACGCCAGCACCGAGGGAATCAGCATCACGTGTGTGATCCGCTGTTGTTCGATGTGGCGCGACAATGCATGTGGCTGCCGCTTCAGCGCGTCGTCGATGACATGTAGTTGCGCACCGCTGCAAAGGGCCAGGAAAATCTCGCACGTCGCCACGTCGAAGCTCAGCGATGCGTACTGCATGACTCGGCTGTCGGTGCCCACCGCAAACAGCTCGCGCTGGGACAGAATGTGGTTGACCAGCCCACCATGATGCAAGAGCACGCCTTTGGGTCGCCCGGTCGAGCCCGACGTGTAGATGGCATAGGCTGAGCTGTCTGCCGAGATGCTGACCTGTACGCGTGATGAGCCGTCGCGGGACCGGTCGACAGGCGCGGACGCGTCGACCTCCAGAATCTTCAATGAGCTCGCGTCGCGCAGCGATGCCGGCAGTGATGCATTACCGCCGCCAACAAGCAGTTGCTCCACGGATGCGTCGGAGAGCATGTGTTGCAGGCGTTCGTGTGGATAGGAAGGGTCCAGCGGCACATAGGCCGCCCCGACCTTGAGGATGGCGAGCATCGCAATGACCATCTCCAGCGACGGCGACATCAAGATACCGACCAACCCCCCGGGGACGGCGCCCGATTCCTGCAACACGCCAGCCAATGCATTGGCGCGATCCTCAAGCTCACCGTAGGTCAGCCGCTGTTCGCCCCTGACCACAGCAACGGCTTCGGGGCTGCGCTGCGCCCATTGCTCGAAAAGCTCATGTATCAGCCGATCACCATCATCGAACGTGCGGGCGGTCTGGTTATATTCGAACATCTGCCGCGAAATCTGGACCTCGTCCAGTATCTGCAGTGAATGAACGTCGGCATCCGGATCGGCAACCGCCGATTCGATGAGCCGAATCAGTGCCGTCGACAGCCCGGCGATACGGCCGGCATCGAACAGGTCCGTGGCGTAGCGCCAGGCGAAGACCAGCGAACCCTGCTCTTCGCGTATGGCGAGCGTCAAATCGAAGGCGCTGGCACCACGATCCTGGTCTTGTGAAACAAAAGGCGCTGCACCGCGGTCGGCGGGCATCGTTGCCGCGGTCTCAAGGTTCTGCAAAACGAGCATGATCTGGAACAGCGGATTGATGGCCGTTCTGCGCTCGGGCTTGAGCGCATCCACCAGCATCTCGAATGGCAGGTGCTGATGTTCGTGATCGGAAAGGAACTCGTCCCTGGCCTGCCGCAGTAGGCTGCGGAAGTCCTCCCGATCGCCCATTTTCTGTCGGAGCACCAACGTGTTGGCGAAGTAACCGACGACCTCTTCCAAAGCCCGGTGTGGTCGATTGGCTACTGCGGTGCCGATGACGATGTCCTTCTCTCCGCTGTAGCGGGCCAGCAGGACGCAGAACAGCGCCTTCAGGCCCACGAAGAGCGACGTATCCTGGCTGCCCAGGAAGGATTTCAGCCGGGCTGTGGCCGATACGTCCAGCGTCGTGCGGTGGATTGCACCGCGTAGGCTCGGCGTCGCTGATCGCGGGCGATCCAGGGGCAACCGATGCTCTGTTGGAATTCCGTCCAGGCGGCCCGACCAGTACGCCAGAAGGCTGTCCAGAGCGTCGCCATGCAGCCAGCCGCGCTGCCACTCGCTGTAGTCCTGGTAGGTACTGGGCAGTTCCGGCAGGGCCACCTCGGTGCCAGCTTTGTAGGCGACATAAAGTTGCTGGAACTGGCGCAGGAGCAGGTCGACCGACCACCCGTCGCAAACAATATGGTGAATGGTCAGGAACACGTACCAGTGCTCGGCAGCCGCCTTCACCACCAACAACTGCAGAGGACTGTCCCGGGTCAGGTCGATCGGTCGATATTTCTGCTCGTCGCAGATCGTCTGCAGCTGCACCGCGAATTCCGCCTCGGCGACTGAGCTCAGGTCGAAGAATGGAACCATGGGTGCCATGGCCGGCCGGACGACCTGATACAGGGCGTCGTTGCTGTACTCGAACCTGGTCCGCAGTGCAGGGTGGCGGTAAATCAGCTGCGAAACCGCGCCATTCAGCGCTGTCGAATCCAGCGCTTCTTCCAGTTTGAGCAGGCTGTTCATGTGGTAGGCGCCCGGCACCGGGCGAAGCTGCTCGAGGAACCAGAGTCGGGCTTGCGCGTACGACGCCAGCGTGCGCGTATCGGCACCAGCGCCAGCGTTTGCGCGTGACGGCAGCGGCGGTGCAACAGATGCCAGCGACGATGTCTTCTTGAGGCGGCATGCCAGGGATCGAACTGTCGGATGCAGAAAAACCTGCTTCAATTCGGTCGTGATCCCCTGCTCCGCCAATCGGTTGATCATCCGCGCTGCCAGTAACGAGTGACCGCCCAACTGGAAGAAATTGGCGGTGACGCTGACCTCTTCGATTCCCAGCAACTCGGACCAGATGCGGGCCAGAGTCTGTTCGGAGTCGTTGGCCGGAGGGACGCAGGACACCGTGGCATCCTTCT
>JALYOF010000032.1 GCA_030857025.1 Pseudomonadota bacterium
GGCGCCGCCCCGGCCACTGCCACCACATACGCCACCAGCCGCTTGTCGCCTGCAACGTCCTCCCGCGCCAGCACCACCGCCTCGCGCACGCCGGCACACGCTGCCAGCTTCGCCTCGATCTCGCCCAACTCGATCCGGAAACCGCGGATCTTCACCTGAAAATCGTTGCGACCCATGTATTCGAGCCGGCCGTCAGCCAGACGTCGCGCAAGATCTCCGGTGCGATACATCCGCGCATCGGCCGTTGCGCCGCGGGGATCCGCCATGAAGCGTTCCAGGGTAAGGGCATCGAGCTGCCAATAACCTGCCGCCACACCGGCGCCTGCCACGTAAATCTCGCCGACGGTTCCTCCCGGCACGGGCTCACCGCGACCGTCCAGAACGTACAGGCGTACATTGGCCAGCGGGCGACCCAGCGGCACGGACTGCGCGGAGGTGGGCAACGCCGCTTCCACCACCTCACAACTGGCAAACGTTGTGGTCTCGGTCGGTCCGTAGCACTGCACAAGACGGGGCGGCGAATACCCGGTGGCGAACAGGTGCCGCACCTTGTTCGCGTCCGCCTTCTCGCCACCGAACAGCAGGGTGGAGAGGCGCGAGAACGCCGGCGCCATCGCCTCGGCGTGCTGGTTAAACAGACCCACGGTGAGGTGCAACACTTCTACGTTTTCGCGATCGAGCAATGCCGTCAGGCGCTCAGCGTCGATCAAATCGTCGGCCGGCACGACGATCAGAGATGCGCCATTGCATAGCGCACCCCATATCTCCCAGCTCGCCGCGTCGAAGGCGACGTTGGCGGCGTGCGCGACGCGCATGCCCGGGACGAACGCTACGGGTGATCTCGAGCAGGTCAGATTCACCAGGTTTCGGTGGCGCAGCATCACGCCTTTCGGGCGGCCTGTGGAACCAGAGGTGTAGATCAAGCAACACAACGACTCGGCGTTGCGTGCAGCCTGCGGCAACGGAACCGCGGGGAGCATCCACTGCATCTGCTCCCACACCAGCACCTTCCATGCGCCATCCGGCAGTGATGCATCGTCCGCCTC
The DNA here is from genome assembly GCA_030857025.1 of Pseudomonadota bacterium. Taxonomy (GTDB): domain Bacteria; phylum Pseudomonadota; class Gammaproteobacteria; order Xanthomonadales; family Xanthomonadaceae; genus Lysobacter_K. Next base: position 1,047 of record JALYOF010000032.1, read on the forward strand.
GGGCCGCAGCACCAGATGGGGCGCCGCATCCTCCAGGATGTGCAGTAGTCGCTCGCGCGGGTACTTCGGGTCGAGCGGCACGTATACCGCGCCCGCCTTCAGCACGGCAAGCATCGCCACCACCATTTCCACACCACGCGGAAGGCACAGTGCCACGCGCTCCGTCGGAGCAAGGCCGTGTTCGCGCAAGACCAGAGCCACTCGATTGGCCTGATCGTCCAAGGCGCGATAGCTGAGCCTGAGATCTCCGCAAATCAGCGCCTCGGCATCCGGCCGCTCGGCGACGCATGCCTCGAAGCGCTCGTGCAGCAGGTTGTCTTGCGGATAGCTCGCCGCAGTGTCGTTCTGCATCTGCCACAGGCGCGCCGAGTCCCGAGCCGACATCAACGGCAAGGCCCACACTTCGGCCGTTTCGTCGGCCAGCATGCCGGTGAGCAGCCGCTTCCACTCTTCCGCGAACCCGCGAACGGTACCTTCATCGAACAGGTCGCTGGCGTACTCGATCGCCCCGGACAGCACGCTGCCGCCATCGCTCAAGGCCAGCGACAACTCAAAATGTGTGGTCGTATGTGCTGTCGCGCACGTTGAAAGCGTGAGGCCGGGCAGAGTTAGCTCACCCGCCTCCGGCGTGTTGTCGAGCGCCACCATCGTCTGGAACAGGGGGCTGCGGCCGAGGCTGCGCGCGGGGCGTACGGCATCGACCACCTGCTCGAACGGCACCGCTTGATGCGCAAATGCGGCCAGCGTGGTTTCCTTGACCTGCGCCAGCAGGTCCGCCACGGTCAACTCCTGTGGCAGCCTCACGCGCAAGGCCAGAGTGTTGACGAAAAAGCCAATCAACCCTTCGATTTCGCGGCGCGTGCGCGCGGCTACCGGCGAGCCAACCACGATGTCCTCCTGGCCGGAGCGGCGCGCAAGCCACAAGGCCCAAGCGGCGAGCAGCACCATGTAGGGGGTGACACCGAAGCCCGTGGCGAAGCTGCGTAGTGCTTGCCCGAGCGGCTCCGGCAGCGCGACCGGCAGGCTGCCGCCGCGGTGACTCTGCACGGCCGGGCGCGGTCGATCAGTTGGCAGATCTACTCCCTCCGGCGCACCAGCCAGCATAGCGCGCCAGTAGGTCAACTGCTGCTCCAGCGCCTCACCGCCGTATTCCCTGCGTTGCCATATCGCGTAGTCGGCGTACTGGATCGGCAACGGCGGCAGTGATAGCACCCGGCTTTCGATGGCCGCGGTATACAGCCCCGCCAATTCGCGAACGAAAACGCCCAGCGACCAGCCGTCGGTAATTAGGTGATGCATGGTGATGAGCAACACATGCTCGTCGTCGCCAACCTGCCAAAGCCCGACCCGCAGCAGGGGGCCGCAAGACAAGTCGAAGGGCTGCTGCATCGAGTCGGCCACCTCTGCCTGCAGCTGCGTTTCGGCTGCGGCATCGCCGCGCAGATCCCGCAGGCGCAAGACGAACCCGCCGATCCCCTCAGAGATGACCTGGTTTGGGACACCATCGTCCTGCGCGAAGTGTGTGCGCAGGCTTTCGTGCCGGATGATCAGCTGCGCGAACGAGTGATTTAGCGCCACACGGTCGAGCTGACCAACAAGCCGCATTGCCGAGGAAATATGGCTGGCCTGACTTGCGCCCGGGTCCAACTCGCACAGGAACCACAACCGTTGCTGGGCAAGCGATAGCGGGACACGCGCCGGCCTCGGGGCTGAAACGATCGGTGCCACGCCGCGCACCGCCTGCTGCCGGATCTTCTTTAGTAGCGCCGCGCGCAACAGCGCATCACGTGAAGGCGCATCGGCAGTCATAGTTCGGCATCCTTCAGGAAAGCCTGCAATTCTTCATCCGAGAGCGCATCCAGCTCGGCCTGCATGTCGCTCAGGTCCTCTTCTGAAGGCAGCGCCAGTTGTGCCGCTTCAATGGCCTGCGCCAGATCTTCCAAGCGCGCCTTCTCGAACACCGTCTTCAGCTGCAGATCGACGTTGAAGCGCTCCTGCACATGCACGGAGAGAGTGACAGCAAGCAGGGAGTGCCCGCCGAGCGCGAAGAAGTCGTCGTCGCGACCGACCTGAGGCACATCCAGCAATTGCTGCCAGATCGCTGCAAGGGCCAGCTCCGTCTCGTTGACCGGCGGGCTATAGGCACGTGTCGCCCGCAATCCGGCCTCCGGCGACGGCAGCGCATGGCGATTCAACTTACCGTTCGCGTTCAGCGGCATGGCCGGTAGCAAGACGAAGATCGACGGCAGCATGTAGTCGGGCAGCGACCGGCTGAGCGTCTCGCGCCACACCTGCGTCTGTTCCTGCGGGACCTGAGTGTCGGTCGGCACGACATAGGCTACCAGCGACTTATCTCCACCTTCCGACGCGTGAACCAGTACGGCTGCATCGTCGATCTCGGGACACGCGCGCAGAGACGCTTCGACCTCGCCGGTCTCGACACGGAACCCGCGGATCTTGACCTGGCCATCTACGCGCCCCAGGTACTCAAGCGTTCCGTCGGCGCGATACCGACCACGGTCGCCGCTGCGGTACATACGCGCACCCGGGACGAACGGGTCCGACGAAAAGCGCGCGAGCGTTTGTTCAGGCTGGTTCCAGTAGCCCCGCGCCACGCCGTCGCCGCCGATGAAGATTTCGCCGGTCGCGCCGATCGGCAGTACCTCACCCTGGGTGCCGAGAAGGTAAATGCGCGTGTTCGCGATCGGACGCCCGATCGGGATCGGACTTCCGTCCATGTCGCTCGCAACCAACTCATGGGTGCACGCGAACGTGGTGCTCTCGGTAGGGCCGTAGCCGTTGACGACGTGCAGTGGACGTTCGCTTGCGTTCATCACGCGCGCCATTACGGCCGGGTCGAGGGCGTCTCCACCCACAAGCAGGTATCGCAACTGTCCCAAAATCGGGCGTAGCGCCGCTTCGTACTGATTGAACAATCCGACTGAAAACCACGCGGCGCTAACACCGCTGTTACGCAGGCAGACCACCAGCCGTGTCGGCACCATCAGGTCGTCCTGCGGCACGACCACAACACGCGCGCCCGCCAGCAGTGCGCCCCAGATTTCCCAGGTGGCGGCGTCGAAAGCGGGATTGGCAGCATGCGCGACGGTGTCTTCGGCTGTCAGCGTGCAATAGGGGTTGTTGATCGCCAATCGCAGTACTTGCCGGTGCTCGATCATCACGCCCTTCGGCTGTCCGGTCGAGCCGGAGGTGTACATGACGTAGCACAGGTGATCCGCACGCAGCGCCGGCACCATCGGCGCTGCCGATGTTTCTGGTGTGGGACGCTGCAGCAGCGCGTTGCACTCGACGTCGAAGCGCAGTATCGGCACGTCCAGCGCCGGCAAGCAGTCCTCCCAGTCCGAGCTGCTGAGTACCACCGAAGGCGCGGTGTCGGAGAGCATCCAGGCAAGACGTTCACGCGGCTGTTGCGGATCCAGCGGTACGTAGGCGCCTCCGGCCTTCAACACTGCCAGCATGCCGAGCACCATCTCGATCCCCCGCGGCAGCACGATTGCGACGCGCTGGTCCGGGCCGACGTCCAGGCCTGCCAGATAATGCGCCAGAGCGTTGGCGCGCTCGTCGAGCTCGCGGTAGCAGAGCCGTTCGCCATCGCATTCCAGCGCCACCGATTCCGGCTGCTCGGCCGCACGCAGGGCGAACTGCTCGTGCAGCAGGCTGTCTCGCGGGTAGTCGCGCCGCGTATTGTTGAAACCCTCCACCTGCTGCCGTTGCTCGGCCTCGTCCAAGATCGAGAAGTTTCCGATCGTCCCATCCGACTCCAGCGCATACAGCAGGCCATCAACGGCCCGCTCCAGGTAATCGAGCACGCGCACAGGGTCGATGCCGTCGACGCACTCGGCGGTGAGGCTGAAATCGTCGCCAAAGTCGTTGATTTTGAGTGTGAGCGGATAGTTCGCATGGTCGCCATAGCCGGCCACGAAGCGGAGGCCGGCCATCCCTTCGTCCGCCACCACGCTATCCTTGGTCGCGTTGTGTCGGTAGTTGAGCAGAGCAGTGAACAGCGGCCGGTCCGCTGGCAGGCCACTCATGCGTTGTGCCAGCGCGAGCGGGGCCTGCTCGTGCGCAAGTAGCTGGGTCAGCTCGCGATAGCAGTCCTGCAACAGCGTGTGCGCATTGGCGCCGGCCAAGCGCACACGCAGCGGCAACGTATTCACGAACATGCCCATCGCAGTGTTCGCGCCTTTGGCGCCATGCATGCGCCCGGCCAGCACCGTGCCGAACACCACGTCGTCGCGGCCACTGCACGACCCCAGCAGCAGGGCATACGCCGCGTGGAGCAACACGGCAGGCGAGACCTGTTCCTGACGAGCGAGCTCACGCATGCGCCTCGCCCGCTCTGGCGCAAGATAACGTTGTTCGACAACCAGTGCACCCGCGCGCTGCTGGACGTCGAGAATGCCGAAGGGTGCAGTTGATTCGTCGATATCGCCGAGTTGCTCTCGGAAATAGCTTTCGTGTGCCTCGGTCGATATCGCAACGGCCGCCGCCACCTGCTCTCGCAGCGGCAGCGACGGAGGCAGCACGGCTGCTTCGTCGCGCAGCAGTTGGTGAAGTTCACCCATCAGCAACTCCAGCGAGCGGTGATCGACGATCAGGTGGTGGCTCACGAAGCCGAGCAGCCATTCGCCGCTTGCCCGGTCGTGCACGACATAGGCAGACAGCAGAGGCGCGCTCTTCAGGTTGAGTTGCAGGCGGCGGCTGTCGGTATGTGCGGTAAGCATGGCCAGTGCGTCTTCGCCTACCGGCACCTCCAGTTCATGTACCGGCAGATGCGCCTCGCGCAGGATCACCTGGACGGGCTGCGCGAGCCCCTCCCATGCAAGCGAGACTCGCAGGATGTCGTGGCGCGCGATCAGACGGTCGAAGATCCGCACGAAATCGTCCAGCCGCTCACGCTGCGAGAATCCGATCACCGTGCAGGACAGGTAAGGGTCGCCGTCGCGCTCCAGCAGGTGGTGGAACAGCATGCCGGTCTGCATTGGCAGCAATGGGCAGATGTCCTGGATGTTGGCCGCACCGCCCGGCACCGTCTCCACGATGCGGTCAAGTTGCGGCTGGGTGAAGTCGACCAAGGGCAGCAGTTCTGGCGCTATACGCGTGGTCCCAGATGGGATGCCTTGCGACCGCTGTGACTGCTCCGCTGCGGCCGGCGCAAGGGTTGCGGCATAGGCCGCCAGCACTGGATCGGTGAACAACGCGCGCACTTCCGCGCCCCATCCCTCGTCGCGAAGCCGCTCGACCATCGTGACCGCCAGCAACGAATGGCCGCCCAGTTCGAAGAAGTGGTCGTGCCTGCCCACGCGTGGCACGTTGAGCAGTTCCTGCCACAGTCGCGCCAGGGCCTCCTCTATTTCGCCCTGCGGCGCTTCGTATTCCCGCTGCGCCACAGCACCCGCCTCCGCCGTCGGCAGCAGCGACCGGTCCAGCTTGCCGTTGCTTGTGCGCGGCAACTGCGCCATTTGCACCAGCGACGACGGCAGCATGTAGTCGGGCAGGCACGACGCCAGTTGGGCACGCAGGCTCGCAGCGCTCTCCGCTTCCTCCCCCGCGGCCGTCCAGTACCCCACCAATCGCGCGTCTGCGCCTTCACCCAGCAGCAGAACAGCCGCCTCGGCAACCCCCGGCAAGCTTTCCAGTTGCGTTTCTATCTCACCGATCTCGATGCGATGACCACGCAGCTTGATCTGAAGATCCGCTCGCCCCACGTACTCCAGGCGACCGTCCGCCCGGTACCGACCCAAGTCTCCCGTTCGATACAGCCGCTCGCCGACCGCCCCGCCGATGCTGTCGGCGATGAAACACTCCGCTGTCAGCGACTCGCGACCTGCGTACCCACGGGCCACTCCCGCTCCGCCCAGGTAGATCTGGCCCACCACGCCCACCGGCACCACGTTGCCCCGCGCGTCCAGCACGTGCAGCCTCGTGTGCGGCAACGGGCGTCCGATCGACACCGTGCCGCAACTCGGCTCCCGGCAGTGCTCGATGCTCGCGCACACCGTGCCTTCAGTCGGTCCGTACGCGTTGAAGAACGCCAACTGTCCTCGCCACCGCTCTGCCAGCGCCACCGGACAGGGTTCGCCCGCCACCACCAGCGTGCGCAGGCACGGCAACTCCACCTCACCCAGCGCCTGCAAGGCGCTGCCCGGCAGGGTCACATGCGTGATCGCCCCCTCGCGCAACGTCTCCAGCAGCGGCTCGCCCGGCAACAGGCGATGTCGCGGCGCCAGATGCAGCGTGCCACCCGACAGCAGCGCCATCGCCCATTCCCACACACTGGCATCGAACGACGGTGAGGCGAACTGCAGCACGCGCGACCCTTCCAGGTCGCCAAAAACTGCCGCTTGTGATGCCGCCAGGTGGCACAGCTGGCGATGCTCCACCATCACCGCCTTCGGCTCGCCGGTCGAGCCGGAGGTGTAGATCAGGTACGCCAGATGTGCCGGCTGCAGCGCCGGCACCATCGGGCGCGTGGCCGGCAGCCGCCGCGTCAGCAGCGGCAGATCCACGTCCAGTCGCAATACCGACACGTCCACCGGAGGCAACTGCTCGGCCACCGAGGACTGCGTCAGCACCAACAGCGGCGCACTGTCGTTCAGCATGAACGACAGCCGGGCAGACGGATAGTCCGGATCCAGCGGCACGTAGGCGCAGCCGGCCTTCAGTATCCCCAGCACGCCCACCACGTAGTCCAGACCGCGCTCCACGCACAACACCACACGATCATCCGGCGCTGCGCCCTGCTCCAGCAGGTAGTGCGCCACGCGGTTGGCACGCTCGTCCAGCTCGCGATAGCTGACCGATTCGCCCTCAAACTCGAGCGCGATGGCATCGCCTCGCACATCCGCCCAGCGCTCGAAGCACGCATGCGCCAGCAACTCCGGTGGCGGCGCAGGCGTGACGGCGTTGAACGCCTCTACTACCTCACGGTAGTCCGCTTCCGGCAGCAGCGGCACGCGCAGGGCCTCCTGTGCCTCGTCCGCCACGATGCCTTCCAGAACGCACAGGAAGCAACGGCTCCACCGCGCCACGGTAGCGTCGTCGATCAGGTCGCTCGCATAGATCAGCGCACCCTCCAAACTCGACCCGGTGTCGCTCAGATGCAGCGAAAGGTCGGCCTGTGTGCTCGCATGCGCGATCTTCACCGCCTGCAGACGAAGCCCGGGCAACGCAAGCGCGCCACCTTGCGGCTCGTTGTGCCACGTGAAACTCGCCTGGGCCAACGGAGCATGACTCAAGCTGCGCGCCGGCCGAACGGCCTCCACGACCTGCTCGAACGGCAGCTCCTGGTGATCGAACGTCGCCAGCGTGTCGCGCCGCACCGCCTCGATCAGCTGCGCCACGCTCTGCCCTTCCTCCACCCGCGTGCAGAACGCCAGTGTGTTGACGAAAAACCCTATCAACTCTTCCAGCTCGTGCCGGTTGCGACCCGCCACCGGCGTGGCCACCACCACCGTCGACTGCCCCGACAGCCGCGACAACAGCAGCGACCAGGCCGCCATCAGCACCATGTACAAGGTCGCGCCGTGACGTTGTGCCAGCTCACGCAAGCCCTCCGTCAGCGAGGCCGGTACCGTCAGCGCAAACTCCCCGCCCGCATAGCTGGGTGTGGGCGTACGTGGACGGTCCAACGGCAGCTCCAGCAGCTCCGGCGCGCCCGCCAGATGGCCGCGCCAGAAATCCAGCTGCCGCTGCAGCATGTCGCCCCGCAGCATATGCCGCTGCCAGTGCGCATAGTCCGCGTACTGGATCGGCAACGGCACCAACCCGTCCTGTTCGCCAAGACAGGCCGCGCGGTACAGCTCCGCCAGATCCCGTACCATCACCGCGCTCGACCAGCCGTCGCTCACGATGTGGTGCTGGTTCAGCACCAGCACGTGCTCCTGCTCCGACAGGCGCAGCAACCGGCCGCGAATCAGCGGACCATTCGACAAGTCGAACGGTGCAGCCAGCTCGGCTGTGATCGCCTGCGTAACCTCGTCCTCCGACGTGGCGTCATCTTCGAGCAACACGAACCCCTGCCCAGCCGGCATCACGCGCTGGTACGGCACGCCGCCTTCAGCCACAAAGCACGTGCGCAGGCTTTCATGCCGCGCAAGCAGACCATCCAGCGCCTGCTTCAATGCATCCCTATCCAGGCTGCCGCTCAGGCGCAGCGCCGAAGGCAGGTGATAGGCACGATCCGCGCTCGCATCCAGCGCCGATACCAGCCACAGGCGCTGCTGCGCGAACGACAGAGGCAGGCGATCGGTGCGAGGTACCAACGGAATCGGCCGCGCGGAGGGGAGCAGGACTGCCTCACCTTTCTTCCGCAACTTCTGCCGCAGGACTGCACGACGCAACTGCTCCAGCGAGGCTTCGTTATGTGTGCTCATGTTCTTCCGAATCCGTCAACATTTGCTGCAGTTGCTCAGCCGTCAAATCTGCAAGTGCGTCGCTCATTTCGCTCTTTGCCTGTTCGTCGTAGAGTGCTAGTTCCGCCTGCACGATCTGGTCGGCTTGCTGATGCAGGCTCGGCGACTCGAACAGGGCCTGCAGCGGAAGTTCCACGCCGAAACACTCCTGTATCCGCATCAGGAGGCGAACGATCAGCAGCGAATGTCCACCCAGTTCAAAGAACTGGTCGTGGCGCCCAACGCGCTCGACACCGAGCAGCGATTGCCAGATCTCTGCCAGGGTTTCCTCGACCTCGCCTCGCGGCGCCTCATATGCACGCACGCTGAGTGACGCGCCATCGGGTGCCGGCAACGCCTTGCGGTCCAGCTTGCCGTTCGGCGTCAAAGGAAGCGCTTCCAGCCTCACGAATGCGCCGGGCAACATGTAGTCCGGCAACTGGGACGACAGCCGCGAGCGCAGCTCGGCCGCTCCGACCTGCGCGTCTTCTTCCGCCACCCAGTACGCCACCAGCCGCTTCTCGCCAGGCTGGTCTTCGCGCGCCAGCACCACTGCCTCGCGTACTCCGCCGCACCCCGCCAGCTTCGCCTGGATCTCACCCAACTCGACCCGGAATCCGCGGATCTTCACCTGAGAGTCGTTGCGCCCTTGGAACTCCAGCGTGCCGTCCTCTCGCCAGTGGCCCAGGTCACCGGTCCTGTACATTCGCGCCTGCGGATCGCTGCTGAACGGGTCGCGCAGGAAGCGTTCCTGGGTGAGTTCGTCGCGGTTCAAGTACCCGCGCGCCACGCCCTCGCCGCCGATATGGATCTCGCCCGTCACCCCCACCGGCGCCGGTTCGCCGCAGGAGTCAAGTACGTAGATCCGCGTGTTGCCGATCGGGCGGCCGATTGGCACCGAGTGCGCTTGTTCATCCAGTCCGTTGATCTCGTGCATGCTGGCGAACGTGGTGGTCTCGGTCGGCCCGTAGCACTGCACCATATGCGCTGGCCGCACGCCCTTCAGCACGCGGCGAACCTTGTCCGCGTCGATCTTGTCGCCGCCGAACAACAGGTAGTTCAAGCGCCCGAAGACCGGCGCCAACGCATCGACATACTGATGAAACAGGCCCGCCGTCAGGTGCAGCACCGTCGCCTGGTGGCGTTGCAGCGCTTCGCCAAGCACCGCCGCATCCAGCAGGCAGGCGGGCGTGATCACGATCAGCCGCGCGCCGTGCAGCAATGTGACCCAGATCTCCCACGTCGCCGCATCGAATGCCGGATTCGCGCAGTGGACCACCCCATCGGATCGGTCCACGCGTACATACCGGTCCTGCATCACCAGCCGCAGTACCTGCTGGTGCTCGACCATCACGCCCTTGGGCGTGCCGGTCGAGCCGGAGGTGTAGATCACGTAAGCCAGATGCCGCGATGTCAGGCCACTGGCACGCAGTTCCGGGTTGTGCGCCGGTTGTGACGACAACACGGCCTGGGCCTCGGACCCACCCAGCACCAGCGTCGGAATATCATCCGCCGGCACGCTGCCCGCCAGCTTTGTCTGCGTCAGCAATGCCACCGGCGCACTGTCGCCCAGCATGTACGCCAACCGCTCCGGGGGATAATCCGGATCCAGCGGCACATACGCCCCGCCCGCCTTCAGGATCCCCAGCAATCCGACAACCAGCTCAAGGCTGCGCTCCACGCAGATCGCCACCCGGTCGTCCGGCTTGACCCCTTGCGCCAGCAGGTAATGCGCCACCTGGTTCGCCCGCGCATTGAGCTCGCCGTAACTCAGACGCTGGTCTTCGTAGACCACCGCTTCTGCCTCCGGATGCGCCGCTGCCTCCGCCTCGAACAACTCGTGGATCAGCGCCTCACGCGGGTACTCGGTCGCCGTGGCGTTGAAGCCCACCAGCAACTGCTGGCGCTCGTGATCCGGCAGCACGCCGATCAGGTGCTGCGCTACATCCGCAGCTTCATCCAGCGCAGCGACGAGTCCCGTCATCACCGTCAGAAGATAGTCGTTCAAACGGGCCGCGCTGATCGCCGGGATACACTGGGTTCTAAGGACGAAACCAGTGCCCAGGTCATCAACAGAAACGATGACGGGATAATTGGTAAATTCCTCTGCGGCTAGCAGGCGCACACCCTCGAACGAAGACAAAGGGCCTTCATCGACGTTGAAGTTGCTATGGCGACAATTCAGCAACGTCGTAAACAGAGGCATTGATGACGACACCCCGCTGCAACGCTGCGCCAATGCAAGCGGAGCCTGTTCATGCTCCAACAGCCCTTGCACCCGTCGAGCGGTCTCCTGCACCACCTGGCGGGCATTGCGCTCACCAAGCGACACCCTCAGCGGCAGCGTATTGATCGCCATGCCCAGAACAAGATCTGCACCCGCAATCCCTTGCAGTCGTCCCGACAGCACGGTTCCGAACACCACGTCCTCACGTCCGGTACACCGCCTCAGCACCTGTCCCCACGCCACATGAAACAGCACAGCGGGCGAACATCCGTTGCGACGCGCGCACGCTCGGATCTTGCGTGCCACCTCCTCTTCCAGCGGCAGTGCCGACTGAGCCAGCTGCCTGCCGCGAAGTTGTACGTTCAACACACCAAAAGGTGCGGTCGGCTCATCAATATCGCCCAACTCTTGGCGAAAATAAACTTCGTGCTCCGCCATCGGCGTTTGCCGTGCCTGCGCCACCACTGTGCGGAACGGCAACGCCTCCGGCAATGATTCTCCTTCGCCGCGCAACACGGCCTCGACCTCGGCGAGCGCCAGCTCCAGCGTCACATGGTCACAGACGATGTGATGGTGCAGCAACGCCAGCAGCCATTCGCCCTGCAGCCGGTCTTCTGCAACATATGCAGCCAACAATGGCGCGCGCCGGACATCCAGGCGCATCTGCTGCGCGTCGAGCTGACGCTGCAGCGCTTCGGCCGTCGACGCTGTCTGCGGCAGCACCAGTTCATGCAACGGCAGGGGCGCACTCCGATACACCACCTGCACCGGTTGCGACAATCCTTCCCAATGCACCGCACTGCGCAGAATGTCATGCCGATCGATAATCTGGTTCAACGCTCCCAGGAACGCGTCCAGCCGCTCGCGGCGGTCGAACGCAAGCACTTCCCGTGACAAGTATGTATCCCCCTCATCCTCCAGCAGGTGGTGAAACAGCAAGCCCTCCTGCAGCGGCAGCAAACGATATATGTCCTGCACATTGCCTGCGCCGCCCGGCACATTTGCCACGACGCTGTCAATTTCCTCCTGGGTCATGCTCACCAGCGGCAGCAGCAGTGGGGTGATCCGGTCCGTATCTGTACCGATCAGATTCCTTGGCACTGGTGACTCGTCCACATCGCAGACAGGGCTCAGCGTCGTCGCCAACGTGTGGAGCCACGGTGCGGTGAAGATTGTCTGCACCATCATCCGCAGACCCTCCGTTCGCAGGCGCTCGACCAGGGTCATCACCAGCAAGGAGTGCCCTCCGAGTTCGAAAAAGTGGTCGTTACGACCCACCTTCTCCACTCCCAGCAGCTCACTCCACAATCGAGCAAGCGTTTCTTCGACTTCTCCCTGCGGCGCCTCGTACTCCCGCTGTACCAGCGATGCGCCGTCCGGCGCCGGAAGCGCCTTTCGGTCCAGCTTTCCGTTTGGCGTCAGCGGAAACCCATCAAGCTCCACGAACGCGCTGGGCACCATGTACTCCGGCAGTTCCTTCAGCAACGCCTCGCGCAGTTCCGCCGCTGTCGGCGCCGCCCCGGCCACTGCCACCACATACGCCACCAGCCGCTTGTCGCCTGCAACGTCCTCCCGCGCCAGCACCACCGCCTCGCGCACGCCGGCACACGCTGCCAGCTTCGCCTCGATCTCGCCCA
>JALYOF010000072.1 GCA_030857025.1 Pseudomonadota bacterium
CCGTACATATCGAGCATTCGCTGGCGCGGCTGGGTGCGGACAAGCTGTGGAAGTCGCTGCACAAGGAAGACTTCGTCAATGCGCTCGGTGCGCTGACCGGCAACCAGGCGATGCAGCAGGTCAAGGCCGGCCTGAAGGCGATCTATCTGTCCGGCTGGCAGGTCGCGGCCGACGCGAACGTCGCCGGCGAGATGTATCCCGACCAGTCGCTGTACCCGGCCAACTCCGTGCCGCAGGTGGTCAAGCGCATCAACAACACGCTGCTGCGCGCCGACCAGCTGCACCACGCCGAAGGCGATGACAGCATCGATTTCCTGCAGCCGATCGTGGCCGATGCCGAAGCCGGCTTCGGCGGCGTGCTCAACGCCTTCGAGCTGATGAAGGCGATGATCGAGGCCGGCGCGGCGGGCGTGCATTTCGAGGACCAGCTCGCCTCGGTCAAGAAGTGCGGGCACATGGGCGGCAAGGTGCTGGTGCCGACCCGGGAAGCGGTCGAGAAGCTCGTGGCCGCGCGCCTGGCTGCCGATGTCATGGGCGTGCCGACGCTGATCGTGGCACGCACCGACGCCGAAGCCGCCGATCTGCTGACCTCCGACATCGATCCCAATGATGCGGACTTCATCACCGGCGAGCGCACTGCCGAAGGCTTCTACAAGACCCGCAAGGGCATCGACCAGGCGATCAGCCGCGGACTGGCATACGCGCCCTATGCCGATCTGGTCTGGTGCGAGACCGGCAAGCCGGACCTGGAGTTTGCGCGCAGGTTCGCCGAAGCGATCCACGCGAAGTTCCCGGGCAAGCTGCTGGCCTACAACTGCTCGCCCAGCTTCAACTGGAAGAAGAACCTCGACGACGCGACGATCGCCACGTTCCAGACCGAGCTGGCGAAGCTGGGTTACAAGTTCCAGTTCATCACTCTGGCTGGTTTCCACAGCCTCAACCACGGCATGTTCAAGCTCGCCCACGGCTACGCGCGGAGCCAGATGAGCGCATTCGTGGAGTTGCAGGAGGCCGAATTCGCCGCTGCCGAGCAGGGCTTCACTGCAGTCAAGCACCAGCGCGAGGTCGGCACCGGCTATTTCGACACCGTGACCCAGACCATCCAGGGTGCGCTGTCATCCACCGTCGCATTGAAGGGCTCGACCGAGGAGGAGCAGTTCGAACCGCAGTCCAAGGCGGCAGCCTGACACGCCGGGTGAACTTCCGGTACCCGGCACCGTTCGGCGAAGTGCCTGAACTGAACAACTGAACAACTGAACAACTGAACAACTGAACGACTGAACGACTGAACGACTGAACGACTGACCAGCTGAACAGGGCGATGCGCAGAAAAGTTACTGTTTTCTGCATTCCGTGCAATTCCGTGCCCATTGGCATTGGCATCGCTGCTTGCGAAAGGTTAACTTCGCCTTCCCACAAGATAACGAGTCCAGCGTAATGCATGCATCTACCTCAGTCCTTGCTCTGGCGCTGATCTGCGTCCTCGCCGCTCCGAGCGCCTTCGCCCGCGATACCGGTAGATTGCTGCAGCTGGACCCGGTGCGCGCGCAGCAGGCGGAAATCATGGCCGGTGCCAAGGCGAAAAGTGGCATCTACGCGAATCTTTCCGCCAGTGACCGCGACCGGCTGATCACCCGTCAGATGCGCATGCTGCAGTTGATCGAAGGCAAGAAGATGTCCGCCGAGCTGTCGGAGAGCGAAAAGCTCGAATTGTTCAACTCTCTTGAGTGGATCGAGGCGACCGTGAACCGTGCAGAGGACGAGCGCATGGTCTGCGAGCGGACCGCTGTTGTCGGCAGCAATCTGAAGAAGCGCGTGTGCATGACGGTTGCGGCCAAGCGTGAACTGGAAGAGCGCAGCAGAGAGCGCTTGCTGGACGCCCAGGCCCAGCAGCTTCGCTGACCTGCGAGTGCGGGGTCATCCCTGGCTCCGCTTGGGCCAGGGCACCACTGCGCCGGCGGCGGGCTGTGTCCCCGGTGGCATGCGATGTATTCACTCGGGCCAGCGCGGCGTTCGCCAGGCACACGCGTCCGGGCACCAGCCCCGACGCAATGTCTGCAGCCCCGCTGCAAGGTGCACCCCAGCCGGCCCTTGCATGCGCAGCTCCAAGCATGAAGCCCGCCGCCGCCTTGATTGCAAGCTTTGAAATCGCGCGGCATGCTGAAGCGGCCGCGGTGTCGCGCGTTTACCTCAGGAGAACGCAATGAGAACAGTGCTTGTGATGCTGCTGTTGTTGTCCACCCCGATGACTGCGATAGCGCAGGGAACAGTTCCGCTGCTGGAGATGATCGAGCAACAGGAACAGCTGCGTGAGGACCTGGCCGCCGGCATGGACGGCCTCACTCCCCGGCAGTCCCGGGTCCTGAGGGAGGCGCAGGAGGAGTTTTTTGCGATCACCGCCGGAAAGCAGGCGCTGCAGGAGTTGTCGATTGCGGAGAAGGTGCGGCTTGAGAACGCTCTGGAGTCCATCAATGCGCAGATGGTCGGTACCCGCGACGGGCTCGCCAGGCAGGACAACTGCGTGCGTGAGGCCAAGACCGGCAGCCGCAACGTGGTCACGCGCTGTGGCACCAGGGAGGAGGCCGATGAAGCCCGCCGCGGTGCCCGCGAGTTTCTGGAGAGGCCAAAGATCTGCAGTGGTCAAGGCTGTGGATGACCCAGGACGGGCGAAGGTCCAGGCAACTGTCATGGGTCCGGGCCGGTCTGGTGTCGGCCAACTCAGCCACCGGCGCTGACGCGGCGGTAGCCGATGGCCTCGCCCAGGTGCGAGGCATCGATGTCCGCCTCTCCTGCGAGATCGGCGATGGTGCGGGCCACCCGCAGTATCCGGTGCATCGAACGGGCCGATAGTTGCAGCAGGTCCACGGCACGCTCCAGCAGCAGATGGTCCTCGTTCGACAGCCGGCAGGTGCCCATCGTATCTGCCTGGCTCAGACGCGCATTGCACGTGCCGGCGCGTCCGGTCTGCATCGCGCGGGCATGGACCACGCGGCTACGGACATCGTCGGAACATTCGCCGTCGGGCGCGTCGTGTCGAAGGTCGCATGGTGGCAGCCGCGGCACCTCGATGTGCAGGTCGATCCGGTCCAGCAGCGGCCCCGAGATCCGGGCCCGATAGCGCCGGATCGCTTCGGCGCCGCAGCGGCAACGACCACTCGCGTCGCCGGCCCAGCCACAGGGGCAGGGGTTCATTGCCGCCACAAGCTGGAACTGCGCCGGGAACTCGGAGCTGCGCGCTGCCCGCGAGACCGTCACCACCCCGGACTCCAACGGCTCGCGCAGCACTTCCAGCGCACGACGGTCCCACTCGGGCAACTCGTCCAGGAACAACACCCCGTTGTGCGCCAGCGAGATTTCGCCCGGGCGCGGATCGGCGCCACCGCCGACCAGCGCCACCGCGCTGGCGGTGTGGTGGGGTGAGCGGAACGGACGCTCGCGCCAGCGGGAGGGATCCAGTCCACGGCCACTGATCGACGCGATCGCCGCTGATTCCAGAGCTTCGTCCTCCGTCGCCTCCGGCAGCAGGCCCGGCAGACGCGAGGCAAGCAGGGTCTTGCCGCACCCTGGCGGACCGATCAGCAGCAGGTGATGGCCTCCGGCGGCGGCGATCTCGAGCGCGCGGCGCGCGTGCGTCTGGCCACGCACGTCGAGCAGATCCGGCCCGCGAACACGCAGCGCCGGCAGCGATTCGGCCAGCGGCAGCGGCTTGCGGCCCTCCAGCATGGCGCAGACTTCCAGCAGCGTCCGCGCGGTGAACGCTTCGACACGGCTGGCGAGCGCGGACTCGGCCCCGTTGCCCAGCGCCACCACCAGCTTGTGTCCGGCGTCGGCCGCCGCGAGCGCGGCCGGCAGCACGCCATCGACCGCGCGCAGTTCGCCGGTAAGGCCCAGCTCGCCGAGGAATTCGAATTCGTGCAATGCGTCCAGTGGAATCTGGCCGCTTGCCGCCAGGATGCCGAGCGCGATCGGGAGGTCGAAGCGCCCGCCGTACTTGGGCAGGTCGGCCGGTGCGAGGTTCACCGTGATGCGTCGTGCCGGGAACTCGAACTGGGCGCACTGGATCGCCGCGCGCACCCGGTCCTTGGACTCCCGCACCGCGGCTTCCGGAAGACCCACGATGGACATCGCGGGCAGACCGCCACCCAGATGGACTTCGACGCGAACCGCGGGTGCGCGCACGCCCGAACGTGCACGGCTGTGCACGAGCGCCAGGTTCATGGCGGCGGCTCAGCTGCGGGGCGGAGCGGGAGTGTCGGTCTGCGCTTCCAGATCGGCCACGGCTTTCTGCAACTGCTCAAGCTTCTCGCGGGTGCGCAGCAGCACCGCGCGCTGGACCTCGAACTCCTCGCGGGTCACAAGGTCCAGTTTGGCCAGCCCCGATTGCAGGACCGCCTTGAAGTTCTGCTGCAGTTCGTCACGCACATCGCTGGCGGCATCCCCGCGCAGGCCGGGTGGCACCAGGCTGCTGAGGCGGCGGGCGAGGTCGTCGATATGGTTGAAGTCGATCATGGGAGGCTCCTGCGGCGGTGGGGACAGCGTGCCGTGCCCGCTGCGATGGCGCCGTCGGCGGGTGCCGCGTCGGGCGGTCGGAAAAGTCCGACGCGCGCGCGGCCCGCAATGCCGGGAAACTAGACCACGCAGGCCGGTGCGCGCGCAAGCACGGCAGGCGCCGCGACTCACGCGCTATGCTGGCGACCACGACCGGTATGTGGACCGGCTATCAGGAAGACCAGATGAAAATGATCATGGCGGTGATCAAGCCGTTCAAGCTCGACGATGTCCGCGAGGCGCTTGCCGAAGCAGGTGTCGCCGGCATCACCGCCACCGAGGTCAAGGGTTTCGGCCGGCAGAAGGGCCACACCGAGCTCTACCGCGGCGCCGAATACGTGGTGGATTTCCTGCCGAAGATCAAACTGGAAGTCGCGGTGACCGACGAGCAGGTCGACGCGGTGATCGAGGCGATCATCAAGGCCGCCGGCACCGGCAAGATCGGTGACGGCAAGATCTTCGTGTGGGACCTGGAGCGTGCGGTCCGCATCCGCACCGGCGAACTCGACAGCGACGCGCTCTAGGGCGCGTTCCCTGTCGGCCCTTGAGGCGGCCGGACCCGGGAACGAAACCGGCAGGCCGGCCTCCAGCCACCTCACTCCTCGAGGGCAGCCCTCACAAACGGTGGCAGCGTCGCCGCGCTCCTGTGGATGTCGGCACTGTAGTAGTGACTGTCGAACGCCTTGGCGCGCGCATCGGCTTCGCGGAAATCGAAGCCTCCGGCATGCTTGCGCGCCAGCGTGCAGCTCCACCAGCCGGTCGGATAGCACGGCTGCGGGAACGTCAGCGTCTGGAACGCGGCGAAGCCTGCCTTGCCCATCTCGCCGCGCATCTGCTTGATCAGTTCCAGCAGCACCAGCGGCGACTCCGACTGCTGCACGAGGATGCCGTCGTCCTTCAGCGCCCGGAAGCAGGACTGGTAGAACGACTTGTTGAACAGGCCTTCGGCCGGCCCGACCGGATCGGTGGAGTCCACGATCACGATGTCGATGCTGCCGGGGGCGCAGTTGGCCATGTACGCGATGCCGTCGTCGAACAGCAGTTCGGCGCGCCGATCGCCGTTGGACTCGCACAGCTCCGGGAACCACTTCTCGGCCATGCGCGTGACCTGCTCGTCAATGTCGCACTGCACCGCGCTTTCCACGCCCGGGTGCCGGAGCACCTCGCGAAGGGTTCCGCAGTCGCCGCCGCCGATGATCACCACGCGCCTGGGATCGGCGTGGGTGAACAGCGCCGGATGCGACATCATCTCGTGGTAAAGGAAGTTGTCGCGCGTGGTGAGCATCATCGCGCCGTCGATCAGCATGAGGTTGCCCCAGTCAGTGCTCTCGAAGATCTCGATCTTCTGGAAAGGCGACTGCACCTCGTCGAGCTTGCGGTTGATGCGGAAGCCGATGGCGGAGCCGGCCGGATCGAAATTCTCGTAGTGCCAGGTGGGGGCGGTCATGGCGGGCCATTGCTGGGGAGTGGCCGCGGATTGTAGCGAAAGCCGTCGTGACGACCGGTCGCCGCGCCGACTAGGATGCCTGCTGGGGAAAGATGCGGAGTGGCGGATGTCGATGGCGGAGCACCACGCGGAGCTCGTCGCGCGGCTGCAGGTGCAGGCGCGCCAGGCGCCGCGGCTGTATCTGTGCAAGCTGGGCCTGCTGGCGCTGGCGGGTTATGCGCTGCTGCTGGCGCTGCTGGCCTTGTCCCTGGGCGTGCCGGTGTTCGTGCTGATGCAGGTGGTCGTGGGCGGGGTGCCCGCGGAGCCGCGGTTCGCGCTGGTGGTCCTGCTGCCGGGTGCGTTCGGCGTGGCCCTGCTGCGGGCGCTGTGGATCCGGTTCGCACCGCCTCCGGGCTACCGCCTGGAGGCCGATGAGGCGCCGCTTCTGCAGGCCGAAGTTGAGCGCCTTCGCAAGGCGGCCGATGCGCCCGTGCTCGACGGGATCATCATCGACAGCCACCTGAATGCAGCCGCGTCGGACGTGCCGCGTGCGTTCGGGTTGCTGGGTCATCGGCACTTCCTGGTACTCGGCTTTCCGTTGTTGCAGATGCTGGATCGAGCGGAGCTCGCGGCCGTGGTCGCGCACGAATTCGGCCACTTCGGGAAGGGCCACGGCCAGTTCGGCGGCTGGATCTACCGCGTACGGCTCAGCTGGTTGCGGGTGATGGAGGGCTTGTCCGGTGGCGGCCTGCCGGGCTATGTGCTTGCGCGCTTCTTCTCCTGGTACGCACCCTATTTCAACGCCTACAGCTTCGTGCTCGCGCGCGACAACGAGTACTCGGCCGACGCCGATGCGGCCCGCACCGCAGGCGCGGCAAGCCTCGCCAGCGCGCTGGTCCGCATGGAACTCGCCACCCGCCGGCTGCAATGCGATCCGGCGCGAGGGTTGATCGGGCAGGCGAAAGTGGTCGGGCATCCGCCGGCAGGGATGCTTGCGGACCTTGCGCGCAGGATGGACGACGCCCGCCCCTGCAACCTGCAGCGCCTGATCGAGGTCGCAGGCGCTGAGGCCGATCCGCACGACACCCACCCGACGCTTCCGCAACGGCTCAAGGCCCTAGGAGTGGAGCCGATTGCGCCGCATCGCGTCCAGTCGGCAGCCGTCGTTCTGCTAGGGACAAGGGCTGACGACATCGAGCGGCACCTGGATGCGCAGTGGCGCGATGAGGTCCGGCTGCGTTGGCGCGAGATCTACGATGCGGCCGCCAGCGATCGCGCCCGTCTCGCGGCGCTGGAGTCGCAAGCCCAATCGACGCCCCAGGAGCTACTGGAGCGCGCCCGACTGGTGGAGTCGCTCCGTGGCGACACCGATGCGCTGCCGCTGTACACGCAGGTCATCGACGCGCTGCCGGACCATGCCTTTGCCCACTACCGCAGCGGCCTGCTGCGTGTGCAGGCCGGCGAGCACGAGGCCGGCGTCGCGCAACTGCAGCGGTCGATTGCGATCGACCCAGGTGCCGTGCCTCCGATCCTGCTGACACTGGACCGGCTTGCAGGTGATCCCGACCTGACACCCGAAGCAACCGGAGCCGTGGCCGGATTTCACGCAGAGGTCCGCCGTCGCGCCGGGGCGCTACAGGCGCGTGACGGAGTCGACGCAGGCGACCAGTACCAACAGCACGGCCTGGACGAGACATGCCTGGCGGGGTTGGAGGAAATTTTCGCGCAGTCGCCGCGTGTCGCCCATGCGTGGCTGGCGCGAAAGCCCGCAGCCTTCGCCGGCGATGCGGCCCACTACGTGATCCTGGTGGACTGGCGCGGCTCGGTGGTGAGCGAAGCGGCCGGACTCAGACAGCTTTCGGATGCATTCGAACTGCCGGGCAGCTTTACCGTCTTCACCGACAGCGGTCGGCGCGACGCCGCCAGGCGAGTGAAGCAGGCCTGCAAGGCACCGGTGTACCGCCGACGTGATCGTCGATTCGGCGCGCAACGATAGAATGGCGGCCCCCAAATCCGGTGCCACGCCGATGTCCGACTGGTCGATTGATCAGGCCCGCACCACCTATTCGATCCCGCACTGGTCCGAAGGCTATTTCGATGTCGACGGCGAGGGCCGCGTCACGGTGAGTCCGCGCGGTGCGCAGGGCGCCCGCGTGGTCTTGCCGCAGATCATCGACCAAGCCCGTGCCAATGGCGCCCGCTTGCCGATGCTGGTGCGGTTTCCGGACATCCTCGGTGATCGCCTCGGCAAGCTGCAATCCGCGTTCGCGCGGGCGATGGAAGAGTGGAGCTATCCGGGCGGCTACACCGCCGTGTATCCGATCAAGGTCAACCAGCACAAGGGCGTCGCCGGCACGCTGGCCTCGCACGCGGGCGAAGGCTTCGGTCTGGAGGCCGGCAGCAAGCCCGAGCTGATGGCGGTGCTGGCGTTGAGCCGGCCGGGCGGGCTGATCGTCTGCAACGGCTACAAGGACCGCGAATACATTCGCCTGGCGCTGATCGGCCGCAAGCTCGGCCTGGACACCTACATCGTGGTGGAAAAGCCCTCCGAACTGCCGCTGGTGCTGGAGGAGGCGAAGAAGCTCGACGTCAGGCCCGGACTGGGCGTGCGCATGCGGTTGGCGTCGCTGGGCGCCGGCAAGTGGCAGAACAGCGGCGGCGACAAGGCCAAGTTCGGGCTCAGCCCGCGCCAGGTGCTGGACCTGTGGAAGCAGCTGCGCGACGCCGGCATGGGCGACTGCCTGGGCATGCTGCATTTCCACATGGGTTCGCAGATCTCCAACGTGCGCGACATCGCCAGCGGCATCCGCGAGGCCACGCGCTATTTCGTCGAACTGTCCAGGCTGGGCGCGAACGTGCGCTACATGGATGTCGGCGGCGGGCTGGGCATCGACTACGAAGGCACCCGTTCGCGCAGCTATTACTCGATCAACTACGGCGTGAACCAGTACGCCTCCAACATCGTGCAGCCGCTCGCCGAAGCCTGCGAGGCCAACGGACTGACGCCGCCGCGCATCGTGACCGAGTGCGGCCGGGCGATGACCGCGCACCATGCAGTGCTGGTCGCGAACGTGTCGGAGGTCGAGCGGGCACCCGAAGGCCGCGTCCCGGACGCGCACGACGACGAGCCCGCCGTTGTCCGCCACCTTCGCGAGATCCATGACGAACTCGGCGCACGGCCGGCGGTGGAGCTGTTCCACGAAGCGGTTCACCACCACAACGAAGGGCTGTCGGCGTATGCGCTGGGGCAGATCGATCTCACCCACCGCGCGCGCATAGACGACCTGTTCTACGCCATCGCCCACGAGGTCCGTGCTCGTCTGAACGCCGGCGAGAAGAGCCACCAGGCGGTGTTCGACGAGCTCAACCAGCGGCTGGTCGACAAGTACTTCGTGAATTTCAGCGTGTTCGAGTCGATGCCCGACGTGTGGGCGATCCAGCAGGTGTTCCCGATCCTGCCGATCGAGCGCCTGGACCAGGCGCCGACGCGGCGCGGCATCATCGCCGACATGACCTGCGACTCGGACGGCAAGATCGACACCTACGTCGAAAACGAGGCGCTCAATACCTCCATGCCCCTGCATCCGCTGCAGCCGGGGGTGAGCTATCGACTTGGTTTCTTCCTGGTGGGCGCCTATCAGGAAATCCTCGGCGACATCCACAACCTGTTCGGTGACACCGACGCGATCGAAGTGAGGTTGGACGATGCGGCTGAAGGGGGCTACCGCTTGACCCAGCAACGCCGCGGCGACACTGCCGACGTAATGCTGGACTACGTCGGCTACGCCGTTCCGGAGTTGCGCGCCGAATACCAGGCGAAGGTCGCTGCGGCGGGATTGTCCGCGGACGAGGCATCGCGCCTCAGCGCGGCCCTGGAGGCCGGACTGACGGCGTATACCTATCTGGATGACGCGCCGCTGGACTGAGCGATGGTCGGGGTCGGGGTCGGGGACCGGGGACCCGCAAGAGCAAGCGTGTCGTCCTTGATTTTTACCGGGTCCCGGGTCCCGTGTATGTGGACAAGAGATCGCCAACAGGCGACGGAGCAACGCAGGAAATGAAGACAGGATTCATTGGCCTTGGGGCCATGGGCGCACCGATGGCCCGCCACCTGGGCGGCAAGGGCCTGCTGAACGTCGTGGGCAACCGCAGCCAAGCCAAGGCCGATGTACTGGCGGCGGAACTGAAGGTGCGCTCGGCCCGTTCTGCCGACAATTTCGCCGACTGCGACGTGGTGGTGCTGTGCGTGTCGCTCGATGCCGACGTGCTGGAGAACGTGGCCGCGCTGGCGCAGGTGCTCAAGGCCGGCGCGGTGGTGATCGATCATTCCACGGTTTCGGTACAGACCGCGCGGCGTTCGGCGGCGATGCTGGCCGAGCACGCCATCGGCTTCCTCGACGCGCCGGTGTCCGGTGGCGTGGAGGGGGCGCGCAACGGTCGGTTGTCGGTGATGGTGGGCGGCGCCGCATCGGATCTGGAGAAGGTGCACGAGTTGCTGGACGCCTACGCCGCGCGCGTCGCGCACATGGGCGACACCGGCGCCGGGCAGGCGACCAAGGCGGTCAACCAGGTGCTGGTGGCCGGCATCAACGAAGCGGTGTGCGAAGGCCTCGCCCTGGGCGAAAAGCTCGGGCTGGATGCGGAGAAGCTGCTGCCGACGCTGATGGCTGGCGCCGCCGGCAACTGGTTCCTCGACAAGCGCGGAGCGACGATGCTGCGCGGAGAATTCGCGCCGGGCTTCAAGTGCGCCCACATGCTGAAGGATCTTCGGATCGTGCAGTCGATGGCGCGCGACACCGGCATCCGCAGCGCGGTGATCGATCAGGCCGTTGCCGATTACGCGGAACTCGTCGACCGCGGCCGCGCCGACGCCGACACCTCGGCGCTGATCACACTCAAGCGCGGTCGCTAGCGGCCGCGGGAAGGCCGCAGGTCCTGGCCAATTGCTTCAGTTTTTTCTTGCGTGTTCCGCGTCATTCGCGGACCGCCCACCCGCCCGCGAAATCTACTGGACCTTGATCGCCATCGCCGGCAGCCCGCCGCTGGCGAGCTTGCGCTTGGCATCGGCCAACTCGCCCGCGCTGCTGTATGGACCCACGCGAACGCGGTGGATCGGCTTGCCGTCGATCTGCGCGGATTCGACCCTGGCTCCCAGTCCGAGCAGGGCGATCCGCGCCTTCAGCTCCTCTGCCTGCCCTTCCGACTTGAACGCGCCGGCCTGCAGCACGTATCGGGCGCCATCGGCGGGTGCACTGGCCGTCACGGCAGCCGGTGCGGCGGGTGCGGCCGGGCGCGATTCGCCACGGGTCGGCGCGACCGGTTCGCCTTGTACCGGTGCCGGCAGGGGCTTGTTTTCCAGAATCGATTGCGCCAGTTGCGACTCCCGCTGGGCCGCGCGCTGTTCTTCGGCGCGTTCGGTGGCAGCCAACTCGGAGTCGCTCAACGCCACTTCCTTGCCCGGCAGCAAAGTGTAGAAATCGTATTCGGTGCCTGGAAGCTCCTCGTTGCCAGCATCGCTTGCAGGCCTCTTCCTGTCCGCCGCGCCAGCGGGGATTTCATCGGCGCCATCGGCGACCGGGACCGGACGCGCATCCGGATTGGGCTGCGGCCGCCAGATGCCGTCGCCATCGGACTTCAGGAACCTGGGAGCCAGCATGACGACGGCGACGGTGAGGATCACGCCCATCACCAGCCACGCCCAGCCAGGAAGGCCGTTCGGACCGCTGTTGCGCCGCGCCTGGGACTTGCCGCGTCGTGCTGCCACTACATCACCTCGGGGGCGCTGACGCCCAGCAGGTCCAGCCCGTTGGCGAGCACCTGGCGCGTTGCCGCCGCCAGCGCGAGGCGGGCGTGGCGCAGCGTCGGGTCGTCGACCAGGAACTGGTGGTCGTTGTAATAGGTCTGGAAAGTCTGCGCGAGTTCAAGCAGGTACGCGGCCAGCTGGTGCGGTTCCAGGTGTTCGCCGGCGCTGGCGACCACATCGGGGTAGCGCAGGATCGTGGTCACCAGTTCGTGCGCGGCCTCGTCGGCCAGGTCCAGCGGCTGCGCCAGCCCGTGCTGGAGGTCGGCCGAAAGCCCGCGTTCGGTCAGCTGGCGGCCAAGGCCGCAGATCCGCGCGTGCGACAACTGCACGTAATAGACAGGGTTGTCGAGCGACTGCGAACGCGCCAGGTCAATGTCGAAGGTGAGTTGCGAGTCGGGCTTGCGCGCGACCAGGAACCAGCGCGTGGCATCGCGGCCGGCCTCATCCACCAGGTCACGAAGGGTCAGGTAGCTGCCGGCGCGCTTGGACAGCTTCACCTCCTCGCCGCCGCGCATCACCGTGACCATCTGGTGCAGCACGTACTCGGGCCAGCCTTGGGGAATGCCCGCGTCCAGCGCCTGCAGGCCTGCGTGCACCCGGGCCAGGCTGCCGTGGTGGTCGGCGCCCAGTTCGGTGATCGCACGCTCGTAGCCGCGCTGCCACTTGCTGAGGTGGTAGGCGACGTCCGGCACGAAGTAGGTGTAGCTGCCGTCGGACTTGCGCATCACGCGGTCCTTGTCGTCGCCGAAATCGGTCGAACGCAACCATAGTGCGCCGCCTTCCTCGTAGGTGTGACCGTGCGCGATCAGCTCGCGCACGGTCTCCTCGACCTTGCCCTGGGTGTACAGCGAGGACTCGAGGAAATACACATCGAAACCGACGCCGTAGGCCTCCAGGTCATCGTTCTGCTCGTGGCGCAGCGCCGCGACCGCGAACTGGCGGATCGCGTCGAGATCGCCCGGGTCGCCAGCGGCCACGACGTGGCGACCATCGGCATCGACGCTGGCGCCGTCCAGATAGGCGCGCGCCACGTCGGCGATGTAGTCGCCGCGGTAGCCGGCCTCGGGCCAGTCGCTGTCGGTCGGGACCTTGCCCATAGCGCGCGCCTGCACCGAAAGAGCGAGGTTCTCGATCTGCACGCCTGCGTCGTTGTAGTAGTACTCGCGCACCACCTCCCAGCCGTTGGCGGCGAGCACCCGGCCGATGCAGTCGCCGATCACCGCCGCGCGACCATGGCCGACATGCAGCGGGCCGGTGGGATTGGCCGAGACGTACTCCACGCCGACCCGATGGCCGGCGCCGCTGTCGTTGCGACCGTACTGTGCGCCGCTTGCGAGCACGTCGCCGAGCCCGCGGCGCCAGGCGGCTTCGTCGACATTGAAGTTGATGAAGCCCGGTCCCGCGATCTCCACGCGGGCGACATCGGCGCTGTCGGGCAGTGCATCCACCAGCGCCTGCGCGATCGCCCGCGGGTTGGCGCGTGCCGGTTTGGCCAGCAGCATCGCGGCGTTGGTGGAGAAATCGCCCTGCGCACGCGCCTTGGGCCGTTCGATCACGAAGTCCGGCAACTCGGCATCGGCAGGAATGGTTCCGGCAGCGCGCAGTGCATCGATGGCCTGCGCGACCAGCGCGCGGAGGGTGGTTTTCACGTGGTTTTCGGGCGCCGCGGGGAAGGGGCGCATTGTACGCGAGCAGCGCCTTGGCTTCGCCCCGCATGTCTCGGCCACGAACAGCGCGTGCCCCGCATGATCAGACCCAGCCGCGTGCGGCCAGCGAGACCGGCGGCCCGTCTGCGATCACGAAATGATCGAGCAGGCGCAGGTCGACCAGCGCAAGCGCCTGCTTGAGCCGCGCAGTCACCGCGCGATCCGCGGCGCTGGGCTCCGGATTGCCGCTGGGATGGTTGTGGCCAACGATGATGGCCGCCGCGTTGTGCACCAGCGCGCGCCGCACCACTTCACGCGGATGCACCTCGGCACCATCGAGCGTGCCGCGGAACAGTTCCTCGAAGGCGATCACCCGATGGCGGGTGTCCAGGAACATCGCCGCGAACACTTCATGCGGCAGCCCACGCAGGCGCTGGGCGAAGTAACGACCGGCGGCATTCGGGTCGTTGAGCGCGATGCCGCGTTCCAGGTCGGCCGACAGGTGGCGGTGTCCCAGTTCCAGCGCGGCCAGCAGTGCGCACACCCGGGCCGGGCCGAGTCCCGGCAGCTTGACCAGTTGCTCAGGGGTGCGCTCCAGCAGGGCCCGCAACGGGCCGTGCTCCGACAGCAGTCCCCGTGCGCTGCTGACGGCGTCGCGCCCGGCCAGGCCGGAGCCAAGAAAAATCGCCAGCAGTTCGGCGTCCGACAGGGCGCCTGCTCCCCGGGCCAGGAGTTTTTCGCGGGGACGTTCGGCGGCGGGCCAGTCTCGGATATGCATGGCTGCAGCGTGCGCCCGGCGCAACGTTGTCGGCATCGGATGCGGACGAGGCATCGGGTAAGCTAAACGCCGAATTCGCTGTAGGGATTTCCCGCAAGCATGGCCGAGACCGACAGAGTCGCCAGCGCTCCCCTGCAGGGCCCGCGCATCCTGCTGTGCGTCTGTGGCGGCATCGCCGCCTACAAGGCCTGCGAGCTCGTGCGCCGGCTGCGCGAGACCGGGGCCCAGGTTCGCGTGGCGATGACTGCCAACGCTCTGCATTTCGTTGGTGCACCGACCTTCCAGGCGCTCTCGGGCGAACCCGTTCGCACTTCGCTGTGGGACGAGGCGGCCGAGGCGGCAATGGGACACATCGAACTGGCGCGCTGGGCAGACCAGGTGCTGGTGGCGCCGGCAACCGCCAATACCATCGCCAGGCTGGCCCACGGCATGGCCGACGACCTGGTCAGCACCCTGTGTCTGGCGACCGCGGCCCCGCTGGCGCTGGCTCCGGCCATGAACCGGCAGATGTGGGCGCATCCTGCGACGCAGGCGAACGTGGCGACCCTGGTGGCGCGTGGTGCGACCCTGCTTGGCCCGGAATCCGGCGACCAGGCTTGCGGCGAGGTTGGTGACGGACGACTGCTGGAGCCGAGTGCAATCATCGCCGCGCTCGGCACCCTGTCACGGAGCAATCGCGCATGATCGCTTCGTCCCTGCAGGGCCTGCGCATCGTGGTCAGCGCCGGCCCCACCTTCGAAGACATCGATCCGGTGCGGTTCATCGGTAACCGCAGCAGCGGAAAAATGGGTTTCGCGATCGCGGCTGCAGCCGCGCTGCGCGGTGCCGAGGTGAAGCTCGTGGCCGGCCCGGTTTCGCTGTCCACGCCACCGGACCTCGAGCGGATCGACGTACGCTCGGCGGCGCAGATGCGCTCGGCGGTGCTGGCGGGGCTTCCGGCGGATATCTACATCGGCGCCGCGGCGGTCGCGGACTACACGCCTGTTTGCGTCCACACCAGCAAGATCAAGAAGCACGGAGCCCGGCTCACGCTGGAGCTGGTCCGCACCGCCGACGTGCTGGCCGAGGTCGCCGCGCACGCTTCACGGCCGCGGGTGGTGGTGGGATTTGCCGCCGAGACCGACGATGTCGCAGCAAACGCCTGCGGCAAGCTCACGGCCAAGGGGCTGGACATGATCGCCGCCAACCGCGTGGGTGTTCCGGGCAGCGGCTTCGAGAGCGACGACAACGCGCTGGTGGTGTACTGGCGCGGCGGTGAGCGTTCGCTGGGTCCCGCGCCGAAGCTGGAACTGGCAGAGCGGCTGCTGGACCTGATCGCGGAGCGCTTTCCCGCATGACGCACACGCTGCAGATCAAAGTGCTGGACCCGCGCATGGGCGCGCAGTGGCCGATGCCCGCCTATGCGACCCACGCCAGCGCCGGACTGGACCTGCGTGCCGCGATCGATTCGCCCCTGACGCTGCAGCCGGGCGACGTGGCGCTGGTTCCGTCGGGGCTGGCAATCCACCTTGGCGACCCCGCAATGTGCGCAGTGATCCTGCCGCGCTCCGGGCTGGGTCACAAACATGGCATCGTGCTGGGCAACGGAACCGGGTTGATCGACGCCGACTATCAGGGACCGCTGCAGATCAGCGTATGGAACCGTGGTCGAGAGGCCTTTACGATGCAGCCGGGGGATCGCATCGCCCAGCTGGTGGTGTTGCCGATCGTGAGGGCGACGTTGCAACTGGTCGATGAATTCGAAGCAAGTGCGCGCGGCAGTGGTGGCTTTGGCCATACCGGCGTGCGTTGACGCCGAAGGGCGAAGGGGAACACCGCGATGATGGACCTGAAAATCGGGCGTGGCGCGGTTCCGGCCGCGCAAATGCAACGGGTTTTGCCGTTCGTCGCCGCGGTCGCCCTGCTGCTGGCGGCCTGGTTTGCGTGGAGCGCATGGCAGCACCACCGCGACCAGTCGCGCATCGCCGCCGTGCAGCAGGCCCGCGATCGCGCCGTCGCGGCTGTGGCGGCAGCGCTGGGGGCCGAGCACAAGCGGCTCGCGTTCCAGCTTGCCGATCCGGCGCTGAGGGCAGCGGTTGCGCGTGGCGATCTTTCCACCGCCACCGCCAGGCTCAACGACGGCTGGGCTGGCGCCGAAGGCCGGGTGCTCGCTCCCGACCTGGACGCGGCTTACGCGGCTCTGCCCGGCGCCGGTTACGGCGCGCTGGCGACCATGGAGGCGGCCCTGGTTGCGGACACCTCGGTCGCCCGCGTCATCGGCGGCACCACGCGCCAGCTCGCGCTCGCGGCGCCGATCCGCGACGGTGAGCGGATAGCGGCGGTGGCGCTCGTGCGGCTGCCGGTCGAGCCGCTCGAAGCAGCCATCACCAATTCCGCACCGGGCGAGCACAGCTACCTCGCCCTGCGCCAGGGCGGCTCCAGTGTCTTCGAGCAAGGTAGTGCCGAGCTGGGCCACGGCGCCGAACCGCTGGCCGCCAAGGTGCCCGGGAGCGACCTGCGGGTCGCGGCCGCCGCGCCGGACGCAATAGCAAGTCCTTACGGGCTCTCCGCGCGCGGAAACCTGATCCTCGCCGGCGCCTTCATCCTGCTGGCCGCGCTGACGCTGTTCGGCTGGCATTCGGCCCGGCGGGCACCCGCGTCGGGCGTGGACGGCGACGAGGCGGAGGCCAGCCCCACCCTGTCCGAAACGATCGACGACGCGCCCGTGAAAGCTGTCCCGCCTCCCGTGGCGCCCGTGCGTAGCGACGCGCCGCCGGCCACCGGCGTCGCCATCGACCGCGGCATCTTTCGCGCGTACGACATCCGCGGTGTCGTGGGCGAGAGCCTCGACGCCAGCGTGGCGGATCTGATCGGACAATCGATCGGGTCGCTGATGCACGAGCAGGGCCTGACCGACATCGTGGTCGGTCGTGACGGCCGGCTCTCCGGCCCGAGCCTCGTCGAAGGTCTCATCGCGGGGCTTCGCAGGGCCGGCCGAAACGTCACCGACATCGGCCTGGCGCCGACACCGCTGGTGTATTTCGGCGCCTACCACCTGCGCGCCGGCTCCTGCGTGTCGGTCACCGGCAGCCACAATCCGCCCGATTACAACGGCTTCAAGATCGTCATCGGGGGGGAGACGCTGTCGGGCGACGCAATCACCGATCTGTATGCGCGCATGGGCGACAACCGCATGCACACCTCAGCGGAGCAGGGCACGCTGCAGTCGCGCGACATCAACGAGGACTACGTCCAGCGCGTCTCCGGCGATGTCCAGATCGACCGTCCGTTGAAGGTCGTGGTCGATGCCGGGAACGGCGTCGCCGGGGAACTCGGGCCCAGGGTGCTGGCGGCGGTCGGCGCAGAGGTGATCCCGCTGTATTGCGAAATCGACGGGACCTTCCCGAACCATCACCCGGATCCCAGTGAGCCGCACAACCTGGTCGACCTCATCGAGATGGTCGAGCGACTGGATGCCGACCTTGGCGTAGCGTTCGATGGCGATGGCGACAGGCTGGGCGTGGTCACCCGCGAGGGGCGCAACATCTTTCCCGACCGGTTGCTGATGTTGTTCGCCGCCGACGTGCTGGAGCGCAACCCGGGCGCGATGATCATCTACGACGTCAAATGCACCGGCCGGCTGCCTGGCCACATCCTTCGCCATGGCGGCAGCCCGCTGATGTGGAAGACCGGACACTCGCTGATCAAGGCGAAGATGCGCGAGACCGACGCGGAACTGGCTGGCGAGATGAGCGGGCACTTCTTCTTCAAGGAGCGCTGGTATGGCTTCGACGACGGCATCTACGCTGCCGCGCGTCTGCTGGAAATCCTCGCGGCCAGCGCGCAGAGCGTCGGGGAACAGCTCGACGCCCTTCCCGACGGCATCGTCACCCCCGAGATCAAGGTCGACGCGCCCGAAGGCAATCCGCACGCGTTCGTGGAGCGCTTCGTCGCCGCCGCGCAGTTCGAGGGCGCGAGGCTGTCGACGATCGACGGTCTGCGCGTGGACTGGCCCGACGGTTGGGGCCTGGTGCGGGCATCGAACACCACGCCGGTCCTGGTGATGCGTTTCGACGCCGACAGTCGCGAGGCGCTGGCCAGGATCCAATCCGACTTTCGCGAGCAGTTGCTGGCGCTGATGCCGGAACTCAAGCTGCCGTTCTGATTTTGCGAAGCGGGTCGGGTCAGCTGATCGACCCGACAGGCCGAACGCGCCCGGCAGGTGGGCCTCAAGCGGGGTTGCGAAGGCCAGTCCGGGAAGTCGTACTCAGCTGCTGGGTGCGGCCGGCTTCTTCAGCGCGCGGTAGCGCTCCAGCGCGGCATCCAGTTCCTGATCGACTTCGCCCAGTTCGATCTGCTGCTGAACGAGCAGAGCTTCCTGGCGCCGTAGCGCCTGGTGCTGCGCCTGTATGCTTTCGGCGAGCGGCTGGGGCACCGGTTTTCCGGACAGTTCTCTGTCGCCTGCGCGGCTCAGCAGGCTGACGAGGCTCTGGCGCATGCCCGTCACTCCGAATACGGAGGCCTTGACGGTTTCCTCCAGCAGGGTGAGACGGTGCTGGAATGCCCGCTGCAGTTCGGCTTCATCCGCGTAAGACTCGACCATTGCCATGTCGCGACGCGCGGCGGCCGCCGCCTCCGCGGCATCTGTTTTCTCGGCGTCCGCCTCGGCGGCAGCCGCGGCGCGTTCTTCGGCGCTCAGGGCGCGCGCCACCCGGCCGCTGGCAAGGCCGCTCTTGGCACTGATCTCGGTGCGGGCGTTGTTCACGGCGCTGGCAGGCAGGCTGTCACCGCAGATCTTGCGACCGCCTTCTTCCCAGCAATAAAGCTTCTTTGCCGGCGCCTGGGCGAATGCCGGTGCGACGAGGACAAATGCCAGCGGAATCGCAAGCCGTCGAAGCGAGTTGTTCATGGGTACCTTCGGGAAATCAGTGGCCAATGGGCCTCAAAGGAGTGCACGCAAAAAGCGCGCCAAGCGTCGGTAACCGACACTCGGTGTCAATCGCATTCGCTGCCGTAGGCCGCGCGATAGGCGACAAGGCGTTGCTGGTGCGAAACAACGACCTTGTCGCTGCCTGCAAGGGCGAGCAGGTCTCCGAGAGTGGCGACGGCGATCACCGGAAGCGCATGCTCGTCCGCGACGCTTTGTGCCGCAGAGCGTCGCGATTTCGCAGGGTCGGCGGCCTCCTGTCGGTCCAGCGCGATCACGATGCCCGCCACGGTCGCCTCTGCGTCGGCGATGATGACGAGCGCCTCGCGGATGGCCGTGCCGGCGGTAATCACATCGTCGACGATCAGTACCCGCCTGCCCGCCAGTGGTGCGCCCAACAGACTGCCGCCTTCGCCGTGCGCCTTGGCCTCCTTGCGGTTGAAGGCGACAGGCAGATCGCGTCCACGGCGCGCGTACTCGCAGGCCAGCGCCGTCGCCAGCGGTATGCCCTTGTAAGCCGGTCCGAACAGCAGGTCGAACGCCGGCAATTTACCCGCAACCTGCGCCGCATCGAGCGCGTCGGCGTAGCACCCCGCCAGTTCCACCAGCGCCGGGCCGCTGTCGAAGCGGCCGGCGTTGAAGAAATACGGGCTGGAACGCCCCGATTTGAGGGTGAACTCCCCGAATTTCAGCGCCTGCACCTCGAGCGCCAGTTGCAGGAAGCGGAAGCGATGGTCTGTCGTCGGCAAATCCGTCATGGGGAGGTCATGTCTGGTCGGGAGCAATATGGGCATGGACGGGTACGGCCGGCCGCAACCGTTTGAGCATCAGTATCTGTTCGCCGGCGGCGCCGCCCGGGAGACGTTCCCCGGTGTCGCGGAATCCTGCGCGCAGGTAGGTCGAAATCGCCGCGCGATTGCAGCAGTGCACCGCCAGCACCAGCAGGTGGTGGTCGGGATGGCGAGCCCGGGCGTCGTCGAAGCAGGCTTGAACCGCTGCGCCGCCATACCCGCGGCCCTGCATTCGACGGTCGATGAACAGGGCCCGCAAGCCTAGTGTCGGTTCACCGAGTTCGTGTCCGCAGACTGTTCCGGAAGCCCGGTCCAGGCGGTAGAACCCCACGGCGCGCTCTCCGGCCAGCACCACCATGGCGTCGCTCAACGGGTCGCGGCCGGCGTCGGCGACGTTCAGCGCGATGTCGCCCACGTAGGTGCGCTGCTCGGCCGCAACCTGCAGGTCGAACACCGCAGCGCCCGGCACCAGGTGGACGGGTGCGACGCGGATGCGGGCAGGCGTGGCGGACGCGGACACGGCGTCATCATAACGACTACGAGGATGGGCTGCGGCCCGTGACGCCCGCCCGTTGCTATGATCGCCGCACCCTTACCGCGGACGACGCATGCGCATCATCAGTTTCAATGCCAACGGGCTGCGTTCGGCGGCAAAAAAAGGCTTTTTCGACTGGTTCGCCGAGCAGGACGCCGACGTGCTGTGCGTCCAGGAAACCAAGGCGCAGGAGCACCAGCTCACTGGTACGGCGGAACTGGACGAGACCTTTCTTCCCGCCGGCTACCGCGCGTACTTTCGCGACGCCAGCACGAAGAAGGGCTACAGCGGGGTGGCGATCTACAGCCGGCGCGAGCCTGACGAGATACGCACCGCGCTCGGCTGGGCCCCGTTCGACGAGGAAGGCCGCTACATCGAGGCCCGCTTTGGCAATCTCAGCGTGGTGTCGTTCTACATTCCCTCGGGCTCTTCGGGTGAGTTGCGGCAGGGCTTCAAGTTCGAAGTCATGAAGTGGCTGCGACCGTTGCTCGACGGCTGGCTCGCAAGCGGCCGCGATTACGTGCTGTGCGGCGACTGGAACATCGTGCGCAGCGCGCTGGACATCAGGAACTGGAAATCCAACCAGAAAAATTCCGGCTGCCTTCCGCCGGAGCGTGAGTGGCTGAACGATCTTTGCGCCGAACCGGGTGGCAATGATGCTACAGGCGGCTGGGTGGATGCCTACCGGGCACTGCATGCGGATGGGCAGGACTACACCTGGTGGAGCAACAGGGGTGCCGCACGGGCGAAGAACGTTGGCTGGCGCATCGACTATCAGATCGTGACGCCGGGCCTGCGGGATCGCCTGGTCTCGTGTGCGGTGCATCCGGAGCCGCGGTTCTCCGATCACGCACCTTTTGCCGTGGACTACGCCATCGAGGGGAGTCGCGCATGAGCGAAACCGCTGCTGCTGCGCCCGCGCAACCCGGGCGCTACAAGGGTTGGGCCGGAATACGGCGGGCGTTCGCGACACCCTCGGCGCTGACGATGCTGCTGCTGGGCTTCGGCTCGGGCCTGCCCTTCCTGCTGATCGCCTCGATGACCCTTTCCACGCGTCTGCGTGATGTCGGCCTGGACCTTGGCAGCATCGGGCTCATCAGCCTGGCGAGCTTCTTCTATCTGCTCAAGTTCCTGTGGGCGCCGCTGATCGACCGCTTCGCGTTTCCGCTGACGGCGTTCCTCGGCAGGCGACGTTCCTGGCTGCTGGTGTCGCAGGTGACCGTAGCAGTCGGCCTCGCCGGGCTGGCGCTGACACGGCCCGACCTGGACGTCACTGCGCTGGTGATGTGGGTGCTGCTGGCCTCGTTTGCAGGTGCCACGCAGGACAGTGCGGTCGATGCCTACCGCATCGAAATCGCGCCGGTGCACGCGCAGGCGGCCCTGGCCGCCACCTACACGCTGGGCTATCGCATCGGCCTGATCCTCGCCGGTGCCGGCGCGCTGTACCTGGCCGAGTTCAGTGGATGGCGCAACGCTTATCTTGCGATGGCCGCGCTGATGCTGCTGCCGATCCTGGCCACTCTGTTCGCGCGCGAACCGGTGGCACCGGAGTCGACCGTGGTGCGCAGGATCGACTTCATGGGTGCGTTCTGGCAGCCGTTCGCGAGCTTCTTCAGTACCAACGGCCTGCTGCTCGGGCTGGCGCTCCTGCTGTTCGTAGGACTGTTCAAGTTTCCCGACCAGGTGATCGGCGTCATGGCCGGCCCGTTCTACCTGGACTCCGGCTACACCAAGGCCGACATCGCCACCGTGTCCAAGCTCTACGGCGTCTGGATGGGCATTGCAGGGGCATTCCTGGGTGGCGCGGCCGTGGCGGCGTTCGGCTTTCGGAAAATGCTGTTCATGGCGGCAATAGGCGTCGCGATATCGAACCTCGCGTTCCTGCTGATGGCACAGAACCCCGGTCAGATCTGGGCCTTCTACGCGGCAATCAGCGCCGACAACCTGTTCCAGGGTTTCGCAGGCGTGGTCCTGGTCGCCTTCATGTCGTCGTTGACCGACCGCAATTTCACCGCGACGCAATACGCGCTGCTGGTGTCGCTTGCGAATCTGCCGGGCAAGTTCGTCGGTGGGCTCTCGGGCTTCATCGTGGAGGCATCGTCCTACAGCGCCTTCTTTCTGTTCAGCGCGCTCACCGTGGTGCCCACCTTGCTGTTGCTGGCATGGTTGTGGCGACGGATCGTGGAGCCTGTTGGCGAGACCCCGGCCTAGTTCATCGAATGCGGAAAACGACGTGCCCGGGATTCCGGCCGTGAATCCCGCGCACTCAGTCGGCTGACAAATGGATCGCGCCGAGCACGCGCGGACCGCGCGCCCCGGTCACCGCCGGCAGGTTGCCGGGGAGGCCGGCGAGGGTCTGCCGCGCCAGCCAGGCGAACGCCATGGCCTCGAGAAAATCCGGATCCAGCCCATATCCTGCGGTGGACTCAAGCTGCGCCTGCGGCACCAGTGCGGCAATGCGTGCCATCAGCCGCGTGTTGCGCACACCGCCCCCGCAAGCGAGCACTCGCCGGGTCTGTGGCTGTTGCGACTGCAGGAGATTGGCGACGGTCACCGCGCTGAGCTCCAGCAGGGTTGCCTGTACGTCCTCCGGCGACTCGCTGCCAGTAAGACGCGCCTCCAGCCAAGCGAGATGAAACTGCTCGCGCCCGGTGCTTTTGGGCGGCGGCAATGCGAACCACGGCTCGTCGAGAAGGCGCAGCAGCAGAGCGGCGTCGACCCGCCCGCTCGCTGCGAACGCACCGTCGGCGTCGAACGAACGCGACTGGTGGCGTTCGCACCACGCATCCATCAGTGCGTTCGCCGGCCCGGTGTCGAACCCGCGGACCAGCTGCGGTTCGGTGCATGCGCTTCTGGGCAGCAGGGTGAAGTTGCCGATGCCTCCCAGGTTCAGCACCGCGCGGTCCTCGTCGGGCGACTGCAGCATCGCGGCATGGAACGCCGGAACCAGTGGCGCGCCATGACCTCCTGCGGCAACGTCGCGGCGGCGGAAATCGGCGACCGTGGTGATCCGGCAGCGCTCGGCGATGACTGCCGCGTCGCCGAGTTGCCAGGTAAAGGGATACTGGCCATCGCCGACGGCGCCGGCGGGACGGTGGCGAACGGTCTGTCCGTGCGAGCCGATCGCAAGGACCTCGCTGGCACGCGCGCCCAATTCGTCGATCAGTGACATGGCCGCAGCCGCAAACGCCTCTCCGATGCGCACGTCCAGAGTCCCGAGTTCCTCGATCGACTGCGCCGCACCGCCTTGTCCAAGCGCCACCAGCCGCTTGCGCAGTCCGGAATCCCACGGGTAGGTACGGCCCAGCCGCAGCGAGCAACCCGCTGCGGAGAACTCCACAAACGCAGCATCGATGCCGTCGGCACTGGTGCCGGAAATCAGCCCGATGAAGGCTCCATCGGCCGGACGCAAGGCGGGTCCGGGGAGCACTGGACTCACCGGACCGGCCTGGGTTGCTGCCATGGTCAGGCCTTCGACTTTCCGGCAGGCCTGGGCGCGTTCTTGCCTGCTGCCGGCTGGGCATCGGCGAAGATGATGCGCTCCA
This sequence comes from Pseudomonadota bacterium, assembly GCA_030857025.1. GTDB lineage: Bacteria > Pseudomonadota > Gammaproteobacteria > Xanthomonadales > Xanthomonadaceae > Lysobacter_K. The sequence goes on from JALYOF010000072.1 coordinate 23,979, forward strand.
TCTGCTCGATGCGCGCAAGCGCCGGGCCCGTCTGAGCCCGAAACGCAGCCAACTGCGACCCCGACAGCGGTTCGGCAGGCGGCATCGTCACCGACAGCGGATTGCGATGCACACCATTGACGCGGAATTCGTAGTGCAGGTGTGGACCGGTCGACATGCCGGAGCTGCCGACATAGCCGATCACGGTGCCCTGGGCCACCCGCTGTCCGGGCTTGAATTTGCCGAAGCGCGACATGTGCGCATAGAACGTCGTGTGTCCGCGGCCGTGATCGAGCTCGACCGCGCGCCCGTACCCGCCCTTCCAGCCGACGAAGCGCACCTTGGCATCGCCCGCGGCAAGAATCGGCGTTCCGGATCGCGCGCCATAATCCACGCCCTTGTGCATCCTCGTGCGACCGAGCACGGGATGCCGTCGCGTTCCGAAGCCCGAGGTCAGGCGCGCATACGGAATCGGCATGCGGATGAAGGTCTTCTTCAGCGGCCGGCCCTCGCCGGTGTAGTACGCGGCCTTGCCGTCCTGTTCGAAGCGGAACCCGGAGTAGGTCTTGCCACCGGTGGTGAAGGTGGCCGCGCGAATCGCGCCGATCCCGACACGTTCGCCCTCGCGCCATGTCTCGTCATACACGACACTGAAGCGGTCGCCCTTCTTTATGTCGCTTCTGAAGTCGACGTCGTACTTGAAGATCTCGTCGGTCAGGATCGCGATTGCGCCCGGGGACAGTCCGGCCTTGCTTGCAGCGGCATACAGCGACGAGGTGATCTCGCCGCTGGCGACGGCGGTGCGGGTCTGGGTCGGACGCTCGAACACCTTTTCGGCGACGGTGTCGCCGCGCAGGCTCAACTCTACCCGGTGCCCGTCCTCGCGATCGAAGCGGAAGGTGCGCAGATCCTTCCCGACCGGCAGATCAAACGCCAACTCGGTGTCCGGACGCAGCGTGGTGAGTGCCTTGCCGGCGCCGGGATGCGCAAGGAGCCTGTGCATCGTGGAGGCAGGGATTTCCAGTTCTGCGAAGACGGATCCGAGAGTCTGCCCCCGCGCGACGCGCACGACGTGCCAGCTGTCAGCGATTTCCGCCGCGCTGCTTTTCGACGCGAGAGGCGGCAACGCAAGCAGCATGGAATGGCGCGGCGCATGCGTGGAACCCGCCTGGATGGCGCCGAACCCGGGGACAATCGCCGCGACCAGCATGCCCAGCGTGGCGAAAAGGCTGGCCTGGACCCACTGCCGTCGCGACCAGCGGCCATTGAAACCATCGCTCAAATGGCGGGCGAGCACTGGGCGGCGCAGCGCCGCTTCGCGCAGTTGCCTGATCCGTTCGCGGCGTTCTGCTTCGGAGTCAACTGGATTCATTGAAACGCCCCTTGCGCACAAATGTGAAGAACGTGTAGCGGGGTTACCATAGTCACGCAAACAGTGCGCGTCAAACCCTTGTGTCTACGGGTTTTTTTCGCGGCACCGCGTCTTAACCACCTCTTAACCCTGTTCACAACCGCCGTCGCACTTCACTGCGGTTCGCCTGCGAGTCAATCATTCGACACATGTCTGCCATCGACCCCCAATCCCTCTCCGCCGCAATGGCCCTGATAGGCCGCGGCACCGAAGAAATCCTCAAGCCGGAGGAACTGCAGGCGCGCCTGCAGGCCGGGCGTCCGTTGCGGATCAAGGCGGGCTTCGACCCGACCGCGCCCGACCTGCATCTTGGCCACACGGTGCTGCTCAACAAGATGCGGCATTTCCAGGACCTCGGTCACGAGGTCGTCTTCCTGATCGGCGACTTCACAGGGATGATTGGTGACCCGAGCGGGAAGAGCGCCACGCGCAAGCCTCTGACGCGCGAGGAGGTGCTCGCCAACGCCGAGACCTATTCGCAGCAGGTCTTCAAGGTGCTCGACCGCGAGCGCACCGAGATCCGCTTCAACTCCGAATGGTTCTCGGCCATGTCCGCCGCCGACATGATCAGGCTTGCGTCCCAGAACACCGTTGCCCGAATGCTGGAGCGCGACGATTTTTCCAAGCGCTACGCGGGGCAGCAGCCGATCGCGATCCATGAATTCCTGTATCCGCTCGTTCAGGGGTATGACTCGGTAGCGTTGCGGGCGGACGTCGAACTTGGCGGCACCGACCAGAAGTTCAACCTGCTGATGGGGAGAGCGATGCAGGAGCATTACGGACAGGCGCCTCAGGTGGTGCTTACCGTGCCGCTGCTGGAAGGCATCGACGGCGTCAACAAGATGGGCAAATCGCTGGGCAACTACATCGGAATCAACGAGCCGCCGATCGAAATTGTCGGCAAGACAATGAAGATTGGTGATGACCTGATGTGGCGCTGGATCGATCTGCTCAGTTTCGACATCGCCTCGGCCGAGGTGACAACACTTCAAGCCGACATCGCCGCAGGGCACCTGAACCCGCGGGACCTCAAGCTCAGGCTTGCGCGTGAGCTCTGCGCGCGTTTCCACGATCCGGCTGCGGCAGAACACGCGGTCGCCGGCTGGAATGCGGCAGTACGCGGAGAGGGCGACACCGCGCAACTGCCGGTGAACGAACTGCGGGTACCCGCCGAGGGCTTGCGCCTGGGAGCCCTGCTGACAGCCGCGGGCCTCACCTCCAGCAACTCAGAAGCCGGACGCAAACTCAAGGAGCGTGCGGTCCGCATCGATGGCGAAGTGATTGAGGATCCACAACAGGTTTTCCAGCCCGGCTTCCAGGGCGTGCTGGCGGTGGGGAAGCGCAGCTTCAGCCGCGTCCTGCTGTTAGCTGAATGAGTTTGACCGGCACCCAAGAATTATTCACGAAAACGCTTTCCATTCCGCGCCGACCTGTGCACAATGCGCGGCCCCGCTGAGGTGGTTCGAGCGGCGGGGTAGGCAGCAAAAAACGTGTGATCGGGATGTTGACGGCCACGGAATTTGGTGTAAGATGTGCGGCTCGGTCAGGCACTACGGTGTTGACCACGGGATCAGGCGCTGAGGCCGTTTCCGACGATCTTTGACAGTGTGCGCAGGTGACTTGTGCGGGCGTCTGGCGGGTGGAT
>JALYOF010000092.1 GCA_030857025.1 Pseudomonadota bacterium
CGCATGAAGCAGGTCGGCAGCGTCGAGATTCCGCAGGAAGCCTTTCTTGCGGTCCTGCAGATGGACAACAAATAACCACCACGCCCCAGTGCGTCCCCCCAGCCGCTCACGGGCGGCATCAGGGCCGGCTGGCCGTGTGTTCCGGAGATTGACCCGCGATGAAATGGTTCGAGATAAGCCTGGTGCTGCTGACGGCGTTCACCGGCCTGGTGTGGTTGCTGGACAGACTGTATTTCGCCAAGCGGCGCGCCGCGCGCGACGGCCTCCTGGACGAAAACCGCGAACCGGCCGTGGTCGACTACTCCAAGGCATTCTTTCCGGTACTGCTGATCGTGCTGATCCTGCGCAGCTTCATTGCCGAGCCCTTCCGGATACCGTCCAACTCGATGATGCCGACCCTGCTGACGGGCGACTTCATCCTGGTCAACAAGTTCACGTACGGATTGCGCCTGCCGGTGACCAATCGCAAGTTCGTGGAGTTCGGAACGCCCGAGCGCGGTGACGTGGTCGTGTTCCGGCCGCCGCACCACCCCGACCAGGACTGGATCAAGCGCGTGGTCGGGCTGCCCGGCGACACGATCGGCTACTACGACAACCAGGTCTACCTGAATGGCGAGGCCCTGGGATATGAGTCTCTTGGTGCCTACACCGGCGTCGGCAAGGGATCGGAAATGACCGGGGCGGAACTGCTGGTCGAGAACCTGCCCGGGAGCACGCATCGAATTCTCGAGCGCAGCAATGTTCCGTTCCTCGACCCCGGCGAGGGCGAGTGGACCGTGCCGGCCGGGCAGTTTTTCGTAATGGGCGACAATCGCGACAACAGCGAGGACAGCCGGTACTGGGGTCTGCTGCCGGAGGAAAACCTTCGTGGCAAGGCGTTCCTGATCTGGATGAGCTTCGACGGCGGGATCGAGTTCTCCCGCATCGGCACCGCGATCAAGTGACCGCCGCAGCACTATCGGCGGGGCGATAGTGGCATCATCGGCGGCACCGTCAGATGCCGTGGTATCGCAGCTTGCGACACCACCGTACACGCGGAGCCGGAACAACAACCTGGGGAACAGTCCAATGAAGCGCAAGCAAGATGGCATTACCCTGATCGGGTTCATCCTGGTGCTGGGAGTGGTGGGCGTTTTCGCGTACATGGGAATGAAGCTCATCCCGATGTACTCGGAGTACTACTCGGTCAAGCAGGCGTTGAAGGGACTCGCCGACGAGCCCGGGATCACGAGGAACGATCCGGCGAAGATCAAGGACCTGTTTTTCCGCCGTCTCTACATCAGCTACGCCGAGAACGTGAAACCCGCGCATGTCAGGATCGAGCGCAAGGACGCCGGCTACATGATGACGGTGGACTACGAGGTGCGCAGGCCGCTGATCGCAAACCTCGATGTGATCGGCCACTTCCAGGCCGAACAGCAACTGGTCCGCGACAACTCGCCCGAATGATCCGATCGTGACGGCTCTCGCGTGACCGGCCGCATCGGCCACACGTTCGCGCAGCCGGCGCTCCTGGCTCAGGCGCTGACCCACCGCAGCGCCGGCTCGCCGCACAACGAGCGTCTGGAGTTCCTCGGCGACTCGCTGGTCAACCTGTTCGTCGCCGAGACACTCTACGCACGCTGGCCACAGGCCGACGAAGGCGATCTGACCCGGACCCGTGCCGAACTGGTGCGCGAGTCGGCACTGGCGCCGATCGCGCGCGCCCTGGAGTTGGGCCCTCGCCTGACACTGGGCCCTGGCGAAATGAAATGCGGTGGGCATCGCCGCGACTCGATTCTCGCCGACGCGCTGGAGGCGCTGGTTGCAGCCATCTACCTGGACGCCGGCTTCGAGACCTGCCGCAGCGTGGTGCTGCCCTGGTTCGAGCCGGCGATGGCGGCGTTGCCGCCGCCGCACAAGGTCGGAAAGGACGCCAAGACACGCCTGCAGGAATGGCTGCAGGCGCGGCAGCGGTCGCTGCCGGTGTACCGCCTGCTGGAGGAAAGCGGCGAGGAGCACGCCAAACACTTCCGGGTGAGTTGCACACTCGCCGAGCCGCAGGTCGAGACCCACGGCGAAGGCCATTCGAGGCGGGCGGCCGAGCAGATCGCCGCCGACGCGGCGCTGCAGCGGATCGAGACCCTCAAGAACCAGCCTTCAGACCACTGAAGAGCGAAAGTCGCGGCGACGCGGAGTCGCTGCGGATGGGAAAAAACGGCGCCGTGGCGCACCCAGTCGTTACACTGGAGGCATGAATACCAACGCCTATCGAGCCGGCCACGTGGCCGTCATCGGCCGTCCCAACGTCGGCAAGTCCACCCTGGTGAATGCGCTCGTCGGTTCCAAGGTGAGCATCGTCTCGCCGCGCCCGCAGACCACCCGTCACCGGCTGCTCGGAATCGCCACGTTTCCCGAGGGGCAGTTGCTGCTGGTCGATACTCCCGGACTGCACCGCGAGCAGGGTAAATCGACCTCGTCGGCGATGCACCGGATGATGAACCGCGCGGCCCGCGGCGCCCTGGAGGGCGTGGACGTGGCCCTGCTGCTGGTGCGCGCGGGTCACTGGGAGGATGCGGACACCTTCGCGTTCGAGGCGATGAAAGACGCGGGGGTGCCGGTGATCCTGGTGGTCAACCAGATCGACCGGATCAAGAACAAGGCCGAGTTGCTGCCGTACCTCGCCAGGATCAGCGAAGGTCGCGACTTTGCCAACGTGCAGCTGATCTCGGCGCTCAAGCGCAACGGGTTGGACATACTCGTGAAGAACGTCCTTGCGCATCTGCCCGAGCAGCCGGCGCTCTACGCCGAGGACGAGATCACCGACAAAAGCCAGCGCTTCCTTGCCGGCGAACTGGTGCGCGAGCAACTGATGCGCCAGCTTGGCGAGGAATTGCCGTACGCCACCACGGTCGAGATCGAAAGCTTCACCGTCGACGGCGCGATGCTGCGCATCGGTGCGGTGATCTGGGTCGAACGCGACGGGCAGAAGGCCATCGTCATCGGCAAGGGCGGCGAGCGACTGCGCGACATCGGTTCCAAGGCCCGGATCCAGATGGAGCGCCTGTTCGACGCGAAAGTCTTTCTCGAAACCTGGGTTCGCGTTCGCGCCGGCTGGTCGGACGACGAGGCGGCGTTGCGGGCGTTCGGATATCACGACTAGAAGCCGGGAGTAGAAGCGCGGAGCAGGCATGAGCGGAAACGCTGGCCGGCCATCAACTGCAGTTCCCACTACCGTTCTCCACGAGAACCGATGCGCCTGACCGCCGAGCCTGCGTTCGTCCTGCACACGCGCCCCTGGCGCGAGACCAGCCTCATGGTGGAGGTGCTGAGTCTCGACAACGGGCGAATGGGGCTGATCGCGCGGGGCATCCGCGGGCCGAAGCGCCATGTGCTGCGCGCGGCCCTGCAGCCGCTGCAACTGATCCGCTTCGATGCCGTGCAACAGGGCGAACTGGCGCGACTCACTGCGGCCGAGGCGCTGGATGCGGCGCCGCGTCTGGAGGGACAGGCCATGTTGGCGGGGTTCTACATCAACGAACTCTGCCTGCGGCTGACGCCGCGCGGGGATGCGCAACCAGAACTTTTCGACACCTACACCGCAACGCGGGAGCGACTGCGCGCCAGGGAGCCACTGGCATGGACCCTGCGCCGCTTCGAGCGCGACCTGCTGGATGCGCTGGGATCGGGATTCCAGTGGCACTGCGATGGGGACGGCGAGCCGATCGACACGGAAGCACGTTACCGCGTCGACCCCGAGCACGGGCCGCGACGGGTCCGAGGCGACCCGGGCTTCGGTGATCGCAGCGGCGCTGCCACCGGGCGCGCGCTGCTTGACCTGGCGGCCGATCGGATGCCGGCGCCGGAAGACCTTCCCGGGCTGCGACGGGTCCTGCGTAGCGTGCTCTCGCATCACCTTGGCGCTCGCGGCCTGAAGTCGTGGGAGATGCTCGCGGGATTGTCGTCCGGTGTGCCTGCGTCTGCGCCGGGGGTGGCGTCGGCGTCGCCGTCCACGGAGCAACCGGAATCAGACCAACTACGTCATTCGTCGCGGCCTGATGTTCCGTCCATCGAGGAGGAACCTGAGCCACCGGTCTGAGCCGCGTCCGCGTGCTCGGCGCGCGCGTGCGTCGCTGCATGTGCGGCGGTCGCTTCGGCGGCCCGCTCGAAGGCGGACGCCAGGGTTTTGCTCGAAGGAGCCGCCTGCAGGTCTGCGACCGCTGCGCGCAGCCGTGCGGCGCCCACGAATCCGCAACTGGCCTGAAGCCTGTGCAAGCCGGTCGCCATTGCAGTGAAGTCACCGGCCTGCGCCGCGTCCATGATCGCGCGCGTCGCCTGCGGCAGTTCCTGCAGGAACAGCGCGCGCAGTGCATGCATATGTGCCTGGTTGAAGTTCATCGCGCGTGCTGCCGCCTGCTCGTCCCACAGTTCCATGGCGGAAGTCGAATGCCCGGTGCGGTCCGGGTGCCGCTCGAACGCCCCAAGCGTCCGCTGCACTGCCGACTGCAGTTCGACGACCGAAAGCGGCTTCACCAGAACCTGCGCGAATCCGGCTTCCATCAGCGCCTGGTGCAGGGTCGGGTCGCTGGATGCCGTGTGAGCCAATGCTCTGACGCCGGAGCGGCGATCCCGCAACCAGGCGAGCAGATCGATGCCGTTTCCATCGGGCAACTGCGCGTCCAACAGCCAAAGATCATGGGAGTGCAACTCCGAAAGTTCCCGTGCCGTTTTCGCGGTCTGCGCACAATCGACCACCGCAGGCACGCCGCGCAGCGCCGCCGCCAGGAACGCGCTGCTGGTCGGGTCGTCTTCCACCAGCAGCAGCCGTGGAGCTTCGGGGCAGGTTGATGGCGTGTCATCCGTGACGTTCATCGTCGGGCGTCCGTGTGCTGGGTATGCTGCGGCGATGCCGCGCCTTCCATTGTCCGTGTTTTTGCCTTGCACGCTGTGCCTGCTCCTCGGGCCTGCGGGCGTGCATGCCCGCGCCGTGACGGCGAACATCGCGCGGGTCGAGACCGGCGTCGCGATGATGGAGCGCGTAAGCGTACGGCTGACGTGGCCCGCCAGCGCACCGGACGGACGGCTGCGGCTGACCGCCGCAAGGCTCGACGCGCCCGAACTGGGCTACCGCTTCCGGGATATCGACTGGCGCTGCGACCTGCAGCGCGACGGGCAGGGCGGGTGGCGCTGCGGAGGGGTTCTGCGCGGCGGTGATGGTCCTGCGCTGCAGTTGTCGGTTGCGCTCGGCACCGCGAGCACGGACGCGGTCCTTGCAAGTGGCCCGGCCCGCATCGAGCTGCACCGCACCGCGGCGTCGCCGGATGCTACGGCGATTGATCTCACCCAGGTTCCACTCGCCTGGCTGCAGGCGATGCTGTCGCGTGCCTGGGGCGATGCGAGCATCACCGGCGGCACCCTTGGCGGTCGCCTGGTGATAACGGCCGTGGACGCGCAGCCCCTGCAAATCGCCGGTCCGCTCGAACTCACCGGGGCCGCATTGGACACGGCGGACGGCAGCATTGCCGCGGAGGGCGTGGACGCCCGTTTCGACCTGCACGCGAGCCTGGGCGAGGCCGATGCCGTCGTCATCGACGGCCGCCTGCAGGGCGGCGAACTGCTGTTCGGGCGAACCTACCTGTCGTTGCAGCAGAGAGCGATAGCGCTGCACGTGGAGGCGCTCCAACAGGGAGAAGGGGCCGGCTGGCAGTTCCCGTCGGTGTCGTGGGTCGACCCCGGGATCCTCAGCGTCGAAGGAAGCGCCGCCCTGACGTCGGATGCGACGCTCGACGCGCTCGATCTCGACCTGCGAAGCGCGTACCTGGCGCCATTGCGCGACGGCTACCTGTCGGGTTGGCTCGGCACGGCGGGCATGGCCGACCTGGAGATGGAGGGCGCCGTTGACGCACACGTGGCGATGCGTGAGGGAGCACTGACCTCGGCCACGCTGCGCCTGCACGAGGTCGGTTTCGACGATCCGCGCGACCGCTTTGGATTCTCCGGACTGGATGGCCACCTGCGTTTTTCGTCATCCAGTGAGGTAAACAGCGCCCTGGCCTGGGACAGCGGCGTTCTCTATGGCCTTCCGTTCGGTGCGGCCAAGGTTCCGCTTTCCAGCTCCGATGGCGTGCTGCGCATCCGCAGCCCGCTGGACCTGTCAATCCTCGGCGGAAGCGCGCGCCTGGATCAGCTCGCCATCCGGCCTCCGGCTGGCGGCGAGCGGCTGGACATCCGCTTCGGCCTTGAGCTGGATCAACTCGACGTCGAGCGATTGTCGGCCGCGCTGGGCTGGCCCGAATTCACCGGAGAACTCAGTGGCCGCATTCCCGAAGCGCGCTACGGCAACGACCGCCTCGAGTTTGACGGCGGACTGACGATGCAGTTGTTCGGCGGCACCGTTTCGGCATCGCAGCTTTCGATGGAGCGGCCGTTCGGCACCGCGCCAACGCTTTCGGCCGACATCGTTCTCGACGACATCGGCCTTGAGGCGCTGACAGGTGCCTTCGACTTCGGAAGCATCAGCGGCGTGCTGGACGGCCATATCCTGGGGCTGCGACTGGTCGACTGGCAGCCGGTGGCGTTCGATGCTCGATTGCGGACCGATCGCAAGCGCGGCGTGCGCCAGCGCATCAGCCAGCGCGCCGTGCAGGATCTGTCCAGCGTCGGTGACGCTTCCTTCGCCAGTGGACTGCAGGCGCAGCTGCTCGGCATCTTCGACGACTTCGGCTATTCCAGGATCGGCATCGGATGTCGCCTGCTGGACGAGGTCTGCACGATGACCGGACTGGGTTCAGCGGGCAGGGGCTTTACTATCGTCAGGGGTTCGGGGCTGCCGCGCCTGTCCGTGGTCGGGTTCAATCGGCGGGTCGACTGGCCCATGCTGATCGATCGACTGACAGCGGTCGGCAGCGGCGATGTCAGTCCCGTGGTGGAATGATCCGCCGCAACAGTTCCAGCCGAAAGAAATCCGCAAACTTACTTCGAGGAGAAATCGATGCGCCGTTGGATGGGAGTTCCGGTCGCCGCCGTGCTGGTCACGGCCTGCGTCACGATCAATGTGTACTTTCCCGCCGCCGAGGCCCAGGAAGCGGCGCGGGAGTTCGTCGAGGATGTCATCGGCAACGGGCCAGCACCTGCGCCCGCCGGCGAGCCGGGAGCGTCGCTGACGCCGATGCCTTCCTCGCGCGCCACCCTGGCATCGCGGATTGACTGGCTGTCGCTGGTCGGCGTCGGCAGTGCCCATGCGCAGTCGCGGCCGGATTTCACGCTCAGGACACCGGCGATCCAGGCGATCCAGTCGCGCATGTCGGAGCGGTTCGATTCGCAGCTGCGTGCGGGCTTCGATGCCGGCGCGCTCGGGTTCGCCGAAGACGGCACCATCGTGGTGCGCGACGCGAGCAAGCTGGCGCTCAAGGACCGGGTGGCAATCAACCAGGCCGTCGCCGACGACAACCGCGACCGCAAGGCAGTCTACCGGGAGGTCGCGGTGGCCAACGGTCATCCCGAATGGGAGCCACAGATCCGCGAACTGTTCGCCCGCCAGTGGATCGACAGCGCCAGAAAGGGCTGGTGGTACCAGAGCGGCGGAAGCTGGAAGCAGAAGTAAGCGCCACGCGCGCTGTCGATCCAGGCTCTACGGCGCGG
>JALYOF010000017.1 GCA_030857025.1 Pseudomonadota bacterium
GCGAGATCGACGTGGGCGTGGGCGACCAGGTGAAGGTCGCGCTCGACACGATCGAGAATGGCTTTGGCGAAACCGTACTGTCGCGCGAGAAGGCCAAGCGCTCGATGGTGTGGGACGAGCTCGAAGAGGCCCTGGAGGCCAACGCCACCATCACCGGCCGCATCAGCGGCAAGGTCAAGGGCGGCTTCACCGTCGACATCAAGGACGTCCGCGGCTTCCTGCCCGGATCGCTGGTCGACGTGCGCCCCGTGCGCGACTCGACCTACCTGGAAGGCAAGGAGCTCGAGTTCAAGCTGATCAAGCTGGACCGCAAGCGCAACAACATCGTCGTCTCCCGCCGTGCGGTGGTCGAGAGCGAGCATTCGGAAGAGCGCGAGCAGCTGATGGAGAAGCTGGTCGAGGGCGCGATCCTCAAGGGTGTGGTCAAGAACCTCACCGATTACGGCGCGTTCGTGGACCTGGGCGGCATCGACGGCCTGCTGCACATCACCGACATGGCCTGGAAGCGCGTTCGCCATCCGTCCGAAGTCGTGGAAGTGGGCCAGGAGCTCGACGTCCGCGTGCTCAAGTACGACCGCGAGCGCAACCGCGTCAGCCTCGGCCTCAAGCAGCTGGGCGAGGATCCGTGGGACAACATCGCGCGCCGTTACCCGGCCGACACCCGCGTGTTCGGCAAGGTCTCCAACGTGACCGATTACGGCGCGTTCGTCGAGATCGAGCCGGGCGTGGAAGGCCTGGTCCACGTGTCCGAGATGGACTGGACCAACAAGAACGTCAACCCGTCCAAGATCGTACAGGTCGGTGACGAGGTCCAGGTCATGGTGCTCGACGTGGACGAGGAGCGTCGCCGCATCTCGCTGGGCATGAAGCAGGTGTCCTCCAACCCGTGGGAGACCTTCGCGGTCCTGCACAAGAAGGGCGACAAGGTCGAAGGCCAGATCAAGTCGATCACCGACTTCGGCATCTTCATCGGCCTCGACGGCGGAATCGACGGTCTCATTCACCTGTCGGACATCAGCTGGAACTCCACCGGCGAAGACGTGGCGCGCAACTTCAAGAAGGGCGACACGCTGGAAGCCGTCGTGCTGGCCGTCGATCCGGAGCGCGAGCGCATCAGCCTCGGTGTCAAGCAGATGGAGCAGGATCCGTTCGGCCAGTACATGGCGTCGAACACCCGCGGCTCCATCGTTACCGGCAAGGTCAAGGAAGTGGACGCCAAGGGCGCAACCATCGAACTGGCCGACGGCATCGAGGGCTACGTGGCCGCACGCGACATTGCCAAGGAGCGCGTCGACGACGCGACCCAGCACCTGAAGGTGGGCGACGAAGTGGAAGCCAAGTTCATCGGCATGGATCGCAAGGGCCGCACCATGCAGCTCTCGATCAAGGCCAAGGACGAAGCCGAGGTCCAGGAGACCCTGTCGGACTACAACCGGGCGGCAGCCGACGCTTCCAGTGGCACCACCAAGCTGGGTGCGCTGCTGCGAGAGCAGTTGAACAGCAACAAGTCCGAGTAAGAGCGCGTGCCTGCTCCAGGCGGCGTTGCAATCAGAACGTAGCAAGCGATGGGCGTCCCGGCTGTCTGCCGGGACGCCCATTGACTGCGTCGGAACGCCTGCCAGAGTGCCCGCTTCACCCATGACGAAATCCGAACTGATCGAAATCCTTTCCCAACGTCAGGCACACCTGAAGGGAGAGGACGTGGACATGGCAGTCAAAGCCCTGCTCGACATGATGGGCGGCTCGCTGTCCGCCGGGGAGCGGATCGAGATCCGTGGCTTCGGCAGTTTTTCCCTGCACTACCGTCCGCCGCGCGTGGGCCGCAACCCCAAGACGGGAGAGTCGGTCGCGCTTCCGGGCAAGTACGTACCCCATTTCAAACCAGGCAAGGAATTGCGGGAACGCGTCAGCGACGTCATTCCGCTCGAAGAGACCGATTGAATACAGCCTTCGGCCCCACGTTGGCGTCGGATACTGACGGTTAGGGCGTGAGCCATCGGAGTAGGTAATGCGTTTCATCCGTTTCCTTGTCGCACTGGCCTGTCTCCTGGCTGGTGCCGCGCTTGGCGCACTCAATCGCGACCCCGTCTCCATCGACCTTGGAGCCTTCGCGATCGCGACCTCCACCGGCGTGGCCCTGCTCACAGCGGTACTCATCGGCGTGCTGGTTGCCGGAATGGTGATCAGCGCGAGCGTGTTGCTGCCGTTGAAGCGAAGACTCGCCAGACTCGAAAAACAGGCACGGATCCAGCTCCCACAGGGCGAGGGCTGACGGGTGGCCTTCATCAGCGAGTGGTTCTGGTTTTTCCTGCTTCTGCCGATCGCCGCCGTAAGCGGCTGGGTCATCGGACGACGCGGTGGTGAGCGCCATGGCGACAACCAGGTCAGCCGACTCTCCACCACCTATTTCCGCGGCCTCAACTACCTGCTCAACGAGCAGCCCGACAAGGCGATCGAGCTGTTCCTTCACATCGCCGAACTCGACAAGGAAACGTTCGAGACCCAGGTGGCGTTGGGCCATCTTTTCAGGCGCCGCGGCGAAGTTGACCGTGCGATCCGCCTCCATCAGGCGCTGGTCCAGCGCTCCGGGCTCAGTGACCAGCAGAAGGTTCAGGCACTGCTTGCGCTTGGCGAGGACTACATGCGGTCGGGACTGCTGGATCGTGCCGAAACCGTATTCAGTGACCTCGTGGCGCTCGACATGCGCGCCCCGCTGGCGCTGCGTCACCTGATTCACATCTACCAGGCCGAGCGCGACTGGGACAAGGCAATCGAGAACGCGCAGCGATACGAAGCGGCCACTGGCGAACCGATGGGCAAGCTGATCGCGCAGTTCGAGTGCGAGCTTGCGGACCGGCATCGTGCGACAACCGATGTCGATGGCGCGCGCGCCGCTGTCGCCCGCGCCTACCAGGCGGATGCGAAGTCGGTCCGTGCAGGCATGCTGGAAGGGCGCATCGAAGTCGAAGCCGGTCACGACGCGGCTGCCATCCGCGCCTTCGAGCGCGTGGCCCGGCACGATCCGGACTATCTGCCCGAGGTATTGCCGGCACTGCTTTCCAGCTATGAGCGCGTCGGCGAGATCCCCGGCGCGCGCGCTTTCCTTGCGGAAATGTGCGAACACTACCGCGGCATTTCGCCGGTGCTTGCGCTTACCCGCATGGTCGAGGCCGAAGAGGGCGTGTCGGCGGCTCGGACCTACCTTGCGCAGCAGTTGAAGGACCGCCCGTCGGTGCGTGGAGAGGCGGCGCTGATCGACTTGACGCTGGCGGACCCGGGCGATCCCATGACCACCTTGCAGGACCTCAAGCAGATCACCGATCAATTGCTGGTGCGCAATCCCAGCTACCGCTGCAAGAGCTGCGGCTTTGGTGCTCGCAGCCACCACTGGCAATGTCCGAGCTGCAAGGAGTGGGGCACGGTCAAGCCGCTGCTCAACTACGCGGTGAACTGACCTGATGGTGGAGTGGGTCGTTCTGCATCTCGCCGTGGCCGCACTCGGCACGTGGCTCGCGCTGCGCTACGCGCTCTGGCGAAACCTTCTGGATCACCCCGGCGAGCGCCGCAGCCATCAGATCGCCACCCCGCGGGGGGGCGGGGCGGCGATCGTGGCGTCAGTGCTGGTCGCTGCGGCCGTTCTCGGTCAACGCCATTCCGATCAGTTCGTGCTCCTGGGCGCATTCGCCGGAGGGCTGTTCCTCGTCGCCGCGACGGGGTGGATCGACGATCATCACCCCCTTTCGCCTTGGCTCCGGCTTGCAGTGCAGGCAATTTCAGCACTTGGGCTGTCGTTGACGCTGCTCTACGACACCGGCCAGTGGCTTCCAGCGGCAGCCCTGTTCCTGGCGGCAATGATCCTGACCAACGTCTGGAACTTCATGGACGGCATCAATGGGCTGGCCGCCACCCAGGCCGCCATCGTGGTCGCGGCGCTGGCCGTCGTGGGATTCGCCTTTCAGGGGGGAATCGGTGGTGCCTGGCCGTGGATGGCCACCGCGCTGGCCGCCGCCTGCGTCGGATTCCTGCCGTACAACTTCCCTCGTGCCCGTATTTTCCTGGGTGATGTGGGCAGTGGCTCGATCGGATTCGCGGTCGCATCTCTGGCCGTTATTTTGCCGCGAGGAATCGGAGGTGTTTCCTGGCTGGTCCTGTTCCCGCTCTCGGCCTTCCTGGTGGACGCCGGCCTGACGCTGCTGCGCCGGCTCGTTCGCCGTGAAGCATGGTGGAGGCCGCACAGCCAGCACGCGTATCAGGTCTGGGCCCGCCGCTTGGGTCATGGCCGGGTCACGCTGGCTTACGCGGCTTGGACATCGGCGGGTGCGATTCTGATGCTGGCTGGCGACCGGGTGCCGGTTCATTTCATGCTGTGCTTCGCGCTCGCGTGGTATACATCCGCCGCTTTGATCTGGTGGTTCACGCAGCGTATGGAACAGGAAAACCAAGAATGATGAATCCTCACTTCGAGGTGAGTAGGGAAGCCTGATGGGTTCGATTCGAGAACGCTGGTCCCGTGGCGTACCGCGCCTGGCCGTCATATCCCACGACCTGCTCATGGTCTGGCTGGTGTGGCAGGGGCTGCAGCGCCTGCGATTCGCCGTCGTGCCCAATGCACCGGACCTCCCGCTGTGGTCGACCGAGATGGCCGTGGTGCTCATCGCTCAGGGGCTGGTCTTCTGGCAGGCGGGCCTCTACCGGGGGCTTTGGCGTTTCGCGAGCGTGCCGGACCTCTGGAATATCCTGAAGGCCTGCGTCGTCGGGCTGTTCGCCATCGTTCTGGGCCTGTTCCTCTACAACCGGCTCGACATGGTGTCGCGCATGGTGCTGCTGTTCTATCCGCTGGTCCTGATGGGATTGCTGGGCGCGCCGCGGCTGCTTTATCGATCGTGGAAGGACAGCCGGATGGACCGCGGGGACAAGGAGGCGTCCGTCCGTATCCTGATCCTTGGTGCGGGCCACGCTGGCGAAGCACTCGTGCGCGACCTTCGCCGCTTCGGGACCTACCAGCCGGTCGGCTTTCTCGACGACGCCTCGCGCATGCGCGGCAGCAAGGTCCAAGGCGTTCCGGTGCTCGGCAAGGTCGCCAACGTCGCCGATATTGCCCGCGAAACGGCCGCAAAGCTGCTGGTCATCGCGATGCCATCGGCGAACGCCGACGAAATGCAGAAGGTCGTGGGCGTATGCGAGCGTTCCGGCCTGCCGTTTCGAATGGTGCCAAGGTTGCGGGACGTGCTGGAAGGCCGATCGCTCCCAGGTGAGCTGAAAGAGGTCGCGATCGAGGATCTCCTCGGGCGCCAGCCGGTGCTGCCGGACTGGAAATCGATCCGGGGTTGGCTCGGCGCGCGCTCGGTGCTGGTCACGGGTGCGGGCGGTTCCATCGGTTCGGAGTTGTGCCGGCAGTGCGCCAGGCACGGTGCGCGGCGCATCGCGCTGGTGGAGATCGACGAACTGGCGCTGACCACCACAGAGGCATCGCTTCGCCGCGACTTCCCGAACCTGGAGTACGTGCAGATCCTCGGCGACTGTGGCGATCCAGCGGTGATCGACTACGCCTTGCGGCTGGCCCAGCCCGACTCCGTGTTCCATGCTGCCGCGTACAAACAGGTGCCGTTGCTGGAAGCTCAGCTCCGCGAGGCGGTGCGCAACAACGTACTGGCGACCGAGACCGTTGCGCGCGCCTGCCGCGACACCGGGGTGGGCACCTTCGTGCTCATTTCCACGGACAAGGCGGTCGATCCCGTCAATGTTCTGGGTGCAACCAAACGTCTGGCGGAGATGACCTGCCAGTCGCTGGCCGACCAGAGATCCACGCGCTTCGTCACGGTGCGCTTCGGCAACGTGCTCGATTCTGCAGGCAGTGTCGTTCCCCTGTTTCGCGAGCAGATCCGCAGCGGTGGTCCGGTGACCGTCACCGATCCGGAGGTAACCCGGTTCTTCATGACGATTCCCGAGGCATGCCAGTTGATCCTGCAGGCCTCGGCGATTGGTTCGCACGAGGCGATCTACACGCTGGACATGGGCGAGGCCGTCCCGATCCGGGTCCTTGCCGAACAGATGATCCGCCTGGCAGGAAAGCAGCCGGGCAGGGACATCGCGATCATCTACACCGGCCTGCGGCCAGGCGAGAAACTGCACGAAACCCTGTTCCACGCCGATGAGCGCTACCGCGCGACGTCACACCCGAAGATCCTGCTGGCAGAACCGAGGGTCATGTCGGTGGCGAATTTCGAGACCTCGCTGCAGCACATGCGCGAAGCCTCGCGGCGCTACGACCAGGAGGCGCTGCAACTCATGCTGAGGGAGATCGTCCCGGAGTTCCAGCCGGTGGGCGAACACGCAGCCGTAATGCAGGGTTCGGCGACAGTGGTCGCCTTTCCCTCACGAAGCGCCAGGAGAATTTGATGTCAGCACGCCCCCAAAGGATCAGGAAGGCGGTTTTCCCCGTGGCTGGACTGGGAACAAGGTTTCTTCCCGCCACGAAGACTGTTCCCAAGGAAATGCTTCCGATCATCGACAAGCCGCTGATCCAGTACGCGGTGGACGAAGCGGTCGAAGCCGGTTGTGACACTCTGATATTTGTCACCAACCGCTACAAGCATGCGGTCGCCGACTATTTCGACAAGGCTTACGAACTCGAGCAGAAACTTGAGCAGGCGGGAAAGCTCGAGCAGCTGGAATTGATCCGCAACGTGTTGCCGAAGAATGTCCGCGCGGTGTTCGTGACCCAGGCCGAAGCGCTCGGGCTGGGCCATGCGGTCCTGTGTGCGAAGCCGGTGGTCGGCGATGAACCGTTCGCGGTACTGCTGCCCGACGACCTGATCTGGAACCGCGGCAAGGGCGCGCTGACGCAGATGGCAGACGCGGCCGAGCGCTCGGGCGCCAGCATGATCGCGGTCGAGGACATCCCGCGTGAGAACACCGCCAGCTACGGCATCGTGGCCACCGAGGCGTTCGAACGCCGCCAGGGGCGCATCAGCGCCATCGTGGAGAAGCCACAGCCCGACGATGCGCCCAGTACCCTCGCCGTGGTCGGCCGGTATGTGCTGAGTCCGCGGATATTCCACCTGCTGGAGACGACCCGTCCCGGTGCGGGAGGTGAGATCCAGTTGACGGATGCGATCGCCGCGCTGCTCGCCGAGGAAGCGGTCAACGCGTACCGGTTTCAGGGCACTCGATTCGATTGCGGCACCCACATTGGCCTGATCGAGGCGACCATCCGTTACGCGCTCGACCATGAAAAGCTGAGTGAGGCGGCGCAGCAGTTGATGCAGAGCGCGTTGCGCGAGATGGGCGTGCGCGAGCTGGAGTAGCCTGCAACGCAGTTGCCCGCCATAGTCTGCAACTGCAGCCCGGCGGGAATCCAACAAGACATGCATACCTCCGCACCAGCGGGAAGCTACTACCGCGCCACGATGCCGGAGCGACGCGTCGCCCACGCTCCGCTGCGCGGCAAAACGCAGGCGAGCGTCTGTGTGGTCGGTGGTGGCTTCGCCGGCGTGAACACCGCATTGGGCCTGGTCGAACGTGGCGTACGTGACGTGGTCCTGCTCGAGTCCGCTGACGTCGGGCAGGGCGCATCGGGTCGAAACGGTGGCTTCGTGTTCGGTGGTTTTTCGCGCGGGGAGGCGGCCCTGCTCAAAGAATTGGGCGAAGCCAAAGCGCGCACCCTGTACGGCGGTACGACGGCCGCCGTAGAGCTGATCCGCAACCGGGTCGACCATTACGGTATCGATTGCGACCGTTCCGAATCCGGTGTGATCTGGGCCAACTGGTTTCGCGACCCGCAGGTGCTGCTGAATCGCCAGCAACTGCTGGCCCGCCACTTCGGCGTGGATTGGCAGTGGCTCCCGCAGATCGAACTGCGTCGACAGATACTCACCACGCGCTATCACGATGGGCTGTTCGAACCGCAGGCCTTCCATTTCCACCCGCTCAGATACGTCGACGGTCTGGCCAAAGCCGTCGTGGGCGCAGGTGCCGCAATCCACGAACACACTCCGGCGACATCGTTGAAGCGCAGCGGTAGCGGATGGCGGGTGGGCACGCCGGACGGAGAGGTCGAGGCCGAGCAGGTGGTTCTCGCCTGTGGCGGCTACCTTGCGGGACTGCGTGCGCGGGTCGACGCGGCAGTATTGCCGATCGCAACCTACGTGATGGTGACCGAGCCGCTTAAAGGCCGTTTGGATGACATTCTCACGACCCGCGCAGCCGTGTACGACACGCGGTTTGCGTTCGACTACTACCGTCCTTTGCCGGACACGCGCCTGCTGTGGGGTGGACGGATATCGGTCCGCGATCGCTCGCCGGACGAGGTGCAGCGCCTGCTCTACAGGGACCTGATGAAGGTGTTCCCGCAGTTG
Source organism: Pseudomonadota bacterium (assembly GCA_030857025.1). Lineage (GTDB taxonomy): Bacteria > Pseudomonadota > Gammaproteobacteria > Xanthomonadales > Xanthomonadaceae > Lysobacter_K. The sequence continues at coordinate 8,358 of JALYOF010000017.1, forward strand.
GAGGGAGTACGCGTCGACTACGCGTGGTCCGGCCTGATGAGCTATGCACGCCACCAGATGCCGCAGATCGGCCGCATCGAAGACAACCTCTGGCTGGCCCAGGCCTTCGGCGGCCACGGCATCGCCCCGACCACGTTCGCAGGGGAACTTGTCGCCTCGGCGATCGCCGAGGGCGACCAGCGCTGGCAGGAACTTGCCGACTACGGCCTGGTGTCGGCACTGAAGCCCGCCGGATTCGTCGGCGTGCAGCTGAGTTACTGGTGGGCCGGACTCAAGGACGCGTGGAATGGTCGGGGTGGGGGCTGATCGCGGCAGGGGAAGACGCATCAATTGGCAATGCTTTGGTCTTGCACTCGGCAATCACCGTCCCGTCGAGGATTTTGAGCGCCACAAATAACGTAGTGGCGCCGTGGCACTTGCCCTCTGCGTCAGACTACTGGTCTCCCCGATGGCAGCCACCATCCGCCGGGGGGGGGATGAGAGAGTGAATTGGCACGATACGGACAAGCATTCAGAAACAGAGCGGTGTAGCGACTGCTGCCGCCAGAGCGCGCGGCGTTGGAAATTCTCGCGAGATCGGCATTGGCGTCGACACGCTGTAACGTTGGCGCAGTGAGGCATTGGCCCAGCCCGCGCGCGCCCGGGTCTGGATCGCGGCGGCAAAATTCGACGCGGTCCTGACCACGGCAGCGATGGACGAGGCTGGCAAGAGCGTCTGGTGTCGCGCCAACGGCCGTACCCCAGGAACTGCTGGCGTGGCGGCAAAGCGCCATGAAGGCTCTGACCGAGCCCGAAGAGGCGCGCGTCAGTCCGCAGCGGACCCGACAGGACCAGCGCCGCATCCAGGAACTGGAACGCGAGCTGCGTCGAAGGACAAGGCGCTGGCCGAGACTGCCACGTTGCTGGTGCTGTCAAAAAAAGTTGCGGCGATCTTCAACAAGGGTGGGGGCGAATGATCGTCTTGGAAGATCGCAACGCGCTGGGCCAACACATTCATGGCGCTCACGCCGCGGGCGCCCGGTTGCGCCTCGCATGCGAGATCGTCGGCACCGACCTCCGCAGTGCAGCGCTGAAGCCTCATCAAAGGGTTTGGTGTCGGACGATGGCCGGCCCCGGGCCGTGCGCCCAGCGCCCGACCACGCCTTGTGTCCGGCCGAGCGCGCCGAGCTGCTGCTTGTATGCAACCGGAATGACAAAAAAAAAAGTACTCTGTTACGATGCTTTTGCTAGCGCATATAGCGCTTCAGCTCTTGCCCTCGTTCGAGTGGCGCAGCTAAGGGGATGGATCCGATGTTGAACCGTTTCGCGTGCACCGCGCAGGCTTCGTGATGAAGCATCACGATGGCACGGCTACGGAGCCGAACTCTGCGGATGGTGCCGAGCACGATGCAGGCAACGCGTGGTGCGGGTTTCCAACATTCGCTGGTTGTGGCGTGCGCTTGCAGGTGGCCATGAGGCAGTTCCTGTCATGAGCCTTCCATTGGCGGGGAGCGCGAGGATGATTCACCGCTGACATTGACGCGGCGGCCCCATCGCGCCGGACGTCAGCGTTCATGCATGAAGGCGACTGCTCGACCTGCTCTTCTGATTGATAAGGAAACTGGGACATCGGGCACTGGCACTCAGGCTGGGATTGTTGGGGGCAGTTCGGTTCAAAAGTCGCTAAATGTTCGGTCTGGAGAGTGAAGGCATGGATCGTGATTTTCCGCTTACCCTGGCGCAGCGGGACATTTATCTTGATCAATTGAGACTCCCCGGCAATCCGTTCTACAACGTGGGTGGATACCTGCGCCTGGGAAGAATCGACTACTCCAGGGCTTTGCGAGCCCACAGGAATGTCGTCCGCGATCACGAAGCGTTTGGTATCCGGATCGTCCATTCCGCACAGGGTGTGCGGCAGCGTATTGCGCAAGAGCGGTCCACAGATCTTCCAATGGTCGATATGTCCGGGAGCGCCAGCCCCGAGAAGGACGCTGGCGAGTGGGTGATGCAGCTGTTCCAGAAGCCGCTGTCTATCGATAATGCAGAAGTGTTCAAGGCATTTTTGCTCAAGTTGAGTGAGACGGAGCATTGGTATGTGGGCTTGGCCCATCATCTGGCTATCGATGGCTGGGGCTTCGCCAACTGGGGAAAAGCCTTTGCTGCCTGTTACGCTGAGGTAGAGGCGCCCGCCGAATGTCTGAGTTGGAGGGACGTCGCGAGTGGCGACCAGCAGTACTTGCTCGGGCCGCGCTATCAGCAGGACAAGCGTTACTGGTCGGCGCAGTACGAGTCATTGCCTGACAGATTTCTCCGACCCCGGCACGGCCTCGAATCCGGCGACCGTAGCTTGCGCTGTTCTTTTTCGATCAGCGCGTCGGAGTTCGATTCGGTCAAAGACCTGGCAAGAGCACTTGATGTAAGCAGCGCCCAAGTGATTCTTGCGGCGATTGTTGCCTGTCTAGGAGTGGGCTACCGGCACCGCGACATTGTGGTCGGGCTGCCAGTGCACGGCCGAATCGGCGCGGCGCAGAAGAGTTCGATCGGAATATTTGCCGGTGTCAATCCGATAAGGTTGATCCGAAAGGACGGGCAGTCCTTTGCCGAATTCGTTCGCTATATCGCCGACCGCCAACGAGCCAGCTTCCGCCACCGGCGGTATCCTCTCGGGGACATAGTCCGGGACCTCGGCTTGTCCGGACTAGGGGGGCAACTCTATGACATTGGCTTCAGTTATCTGAGAGTCGATGCTGAACTCATCGTGGAAGGTGCTTCGTCCAGGCTCGTTTACGTGAGCAATGGTCACGAAAAGACGCCGTTGATGACTACCGTATGGGACGGTGGCCAGGAGGATGACGTTGAATTCACGCTGGATTGCAACGAGTCTTTTTTCACGGCAGTAGAAGTGGATTTGTTGGTCAAGCGCTTTCGGCATGTGTTGAAATTGGTTCTGCAGTCGCCGGACATCGAACTCTGTCCTGCGGATGTGTTGCCCGCCGATGAGCGGGAACAGGTACTGGAAGGCTTCAACGCCACAACGGCCGACTACCCGCGGGACGCGCTGATCCACGAGTTGTTCGAAGCACAGGCAGTGGCTCATCCGGAAGCAGAAGCGGTGGTCTACGAAGACCAGCGCCTGAGCTACGGCGAGCTCAATGCCCGGGCAAATCAGGTGGCGCATTACCTGCTGTCGCAGGGGGTCAAGCCGGACGACCGGGTGGCGATCTGCGTGGAGCGCAGCCTTGAGCTGGTTGTGGGACTGCTGGGGATATTGAAGGCGGGCGGGGCGTATGTTC
>JALYOF010000019.1 GCA_030857025.1 Pseudomonadota bacterium
CCCCACCACCATCGCCAGCGCCGCCCAGATGAGCCGCCGGTCCCAACCGCGCTCCGCAAGTAACCCCACGATACCAGCCGCGACTATGAACCCAACGAGATAACCGCCGGTCGGCCCAATAAGCACCCCAATTCCGGAGAGGCCACCCGCGAAGACGGGCAACCCGATCGCGCCCTCCGCCACGTACAGGAGCAGGGCCAGCGTGCCGCGCTTGCTACCAAGCACCGCGCCCGTAAAGAGCACCCCAAGCGTCTGCAACGTCAGCGGCACGGGCAACAGCGGCAGCGAGACCTGCGCCGTCAGAGCCACGAATGCACTAAAGACCACCACGAGCACGGCATCAAGCAACAACGAACGGTGTTGCGGCAACAGGGCATCCACCAGCGTGCGTGGCGGGGCGGCAATCGAAGACATAAATCCTCCTTCATCGTGGTCATGCGCCGCACCCCCAAACGCGACGCTCCTGAACAAGCCAATCTTACAAGAAGAAGGGCCAGCTTTTGCCGGCCCCTCACACTGATGGCTGTAAGCCGACCGTTATCAATGGCTACTTGAGGAGCTGGCCCTTCTCGTCGGCGATCTCCGTGCGCGGGTCGTCGTCGGCGTCGTTGAACTGCATCTCCTCGGTCGAGCCGGTGAGAGCGGTGGTCGAAGCCATGCCACCCGCGACGACCTGAGCAACATCGTCGAAGTAACCCGCGCCGACCTCGCGCTGGTGCTTGGTGGCCGTGTAGCCTTGCTCCTCGGCGTCGAACTCGGCCTGCTGCAGCTCGGAGTAGGCGGTCATGCCCCGCGTCTTGTAGCCGTTGGCAAGCTGGAACATGCTGTAGTTCAGTGCGTGGAAGCCCGCGAGCGTGATGAACTGGAACTTGTAGCCGTACGAGGCGAGCTCCTTCTGGAACTTCGCGATCGTGGCGTCGTCGAGGTTCTTCTTCCAGTTGAAGCTCGGCGAGCAGTTGTAGGCGAGCAGCTTGCCGGGGAACTTCGCGTGGATCGCGTCGGCGAACCGTCGCGCCTCGTCCATGTCGGGGGTGCTCGTCTCGCACCACACGAGGTCGGCGAAGGGCGCGTACGCCAGGCCCCGCGAGATCGCCTGCTCGAGCGATTCGTTCACGCGGAAGAAGCCTTCCGCGGTGCGTTCGCCGGTCGCGAACGAGCGGTCTCGCTCGTCGACGTCGCTGGTCAGGAGGTTGGCGCCGAGCGCGTCGGTTCGCGCCACGAGGATCGACGGCACGCCGAGCACGTCCGCGGCCAGGCGCGCGGCCACCAGCTTCTCGACCGCTTCGCGGGTCGGCACCAGCACCTTCCCGCCCATGTGCCCGCACTTCTTGGCCGATGCGAGCTGGTCCTCGAAGTGAACGCCCGCCGCGCCGGCCTCGATCATGCCTTTCATGAGCTCGAACGCGTTCAGAACGCCTCCGAAGCCGGCCTCTGCGTCAGCCACGATCGGCTGCAGGAAATCGATGTCGCCGGCCCCTTCGGCACACTGGATCTGGTCGGCACGCAGCAGCGTGTTGTTGATGCGCTTGACCACCGCAGGCACCGAGTCGGCGGGATACAGCGACTGGTCGGGGTACATCTGCCCGCCCAGGTTGGCGTCCGCGGCGACCTGCCATCCCGAGAGGTAAATGGCCTTGAGACCGGCCTTCACCTGCTGCATTGCCTGGTTGCCGGTCAGCGCTCCCAGCGCGTTGACGAAATCCTCGCGCTGCAGCGAGTTCCACAACTTTTCGGCCCCCTGCGAGGCCAGCGAGTGCTCGACCCCGACAGTGCCGCGCAGCCGGACCACGTCCTCGGCGGAGTAGGTACGCTCGATCCCGGCCCAGCGCGGGTTGCTGGTCCATTCCCTGCGAAGTTGGTCAGCGGTGGGGAGTGCGGTCTTCATCGGGGTCGTCCTCGGGTAAGTGGCGTTCGTGTCTGTGGCGTTCGTGTCTGGGGCGGCGAATCTGTTGCGGGCGGAACTCAATCCAGGCGTCGGTAGGCCGGGAGCGTCAGGAATTCTTCGAGCGAGTCGGCGTGGCACAGGCGGTCCAGCATCCCGATCGCCTCGTTGAGGCGGCTCGCGCCCGGCAGCGCCAGCGGATCGGAAAGCCTTGCGGGCAGCGCGATCAGCGCGCGATCCAGCAGCGGGAAGTCGATTTCGCTGCCGTCCTCCAGTTGCAGCGGCAGGGCGGAGGGACGTCGGCCCGGAATCGCGTCGGGGTAATGGAGCCACTGCCACAACTGCGCGCGCGCGATCTCCGCCGTCGCCGCGTCTTCCATCAGCCAGTGGATCGGCACGCAGCCGTTGCCATCGAGCCACGCCGCCAGATAGCGAACGCAGACCTCGACATTGCCCTCCAGCCCGGCGCTGGTGACGGTGCCGCGCGGTGGCGCGATCAGCAGCTCGCGCAGCTGCGCGTCGTCGCGCTGGCGAACATCCTCGCGTGCCACGTGTTGCTGATGCGGGCCGGTCATGTGCTCGTCGAAGATTTCCCGCGCCAGCGGGATCAACGCCGGGTGCGCCACCCAGGTGCCATCGTGGCCGGCGGTGACCTCGCGAAGCTTGTCGGCGCGTACCTTGGCAAGCGCGGCCGCGTTGGCCTGCGCGTCGCCGCTGATCGGAATCTGCGCGGCCATGCCGCCCATCGCGTGCGCGCCGCGGCGGTGGCAGGTGTGGATCAGCAGCTCCGAGTACGTCCGCAGGAACGGCTGGTCCATCGTGACCTGCGTGCGTTCGGGCAGCACTTTGTCGCGGTGGGTGCGGAACGTCTTGATGTAACTGAAGATGTAGTCCCAGCGTCCGCAGTTGAGTCCGACGATGCGGCTGCGCAGCGCGTGCAGGATCTCGTCCATCTCGAAGACCGCGGGCAGCGTCTCGATCAGCACCGTCACCCGGATCTGCCCGGAGGCGAGTCCGAGTTCCTTCTCGACGTGGTCGAGCACCTGATTCCACAGCTGCGCCTCCTCCATCGACTCCAGCTTGGGGAGGTAGAAATAGGGTCCGCGATCCTTCGCGGCGAGCACGTCCGAGTTGTGAAAAGCGAACAGTCCAAGGTCGAACAGGCTGGCCGACATCGGCTCGCCGTCCACGACCACGTGTTTCTCGTCCAGGTGCCAGCCGCGCGGGCGAACCAGCAGCACGGCCTGGCGCGAGAACGGCGCCAGGGTGTATTGCTTGCCGCCCGGGCCGGGCGCGGTCCACTGCAGGGTGCCGGCCACGGCGTCGCGAAGCGCACGCTGGCCGGTGACCAGGTTGGGCCAGGTCGGCGAGGTGCTGTCCTCCAGGTCGGCCATGAAGCAGTTGGCACCGGAGTTCAGCGCATTGACGACCATCTTCGGGTCCACCGGTCCGGTGATCTCGACCCGCCGGTCCAGCAGCGCCGCCGGCAGCGGTGCCACGCGCCAGTTCCCTTCACGGATGCTGGCGGTGTCGGTACGGAAATCCGGCAGGCCGCCCGCATCGAAGAATGCCTGGCGCTGCTGGCGCGCCCGCAACCTTGACTGGCGCTCCGGCTGGAAGCGGCGGTGCAGGCGCTGCAGGAAGGCCAGTGCCCCGGGTGTCAGCAACTGGTCCTGTCCGAACACCGGCGCAGGCGTCGTCACTTCGATGGTGTCTGCCGGGATGTCCCGATCGGCCCGGGGCAAGTGCGATACGGCTGCCTTCATCGGTGTGGCTCCACTGGTTTGATACTGGATACGCGGTGTCGGCAACCATGCGGTCACGTGTGGTATTTGACAAACCAGTTTCATCAATGCCTAGTATTAGTATTCCTAATATCTGGATGCAGAGCATTGACTGGCAAGGGTGCTCCCACCCCGCGGTTTGCCTACAAGGGCGATCGGATGAAGCCGCTTCGGGCGTTCTGCCAGGTCGCGCGGCTGGGTTCGGTCTCCCGTGCGGCGGAAACCCTGTTCCTGAGCCAGCCTGCGGTGACCCTGCAGTTGCAGGCGCTGGAGCGCGAGATGGGCATGCGACTGCTCGAGCGCGGCGGCCGCAGGCTGACCCTGACCCGCGAAGGCGAGGAACTGTACGAAATGGCGCGGCCGCTGGTGGAGGGACTGGACGGCCTCGGCAACGCGCTGCGCGAACGGCTCAAGGGGATGGACGCGGGCGAGCTGAACGTGGCAGCCGGAAGCTCGACCATCCTCTACCTGCTACCGAAGATCGTCGCCGCGTTCCGTGCCGCACAACCAGCGGTGCGGCTGCGCCTGCACAACGTCACCGGCGCCGGCGGGCTGGACCTGCTGCGTTCGGACACGGTGGATCTGGCCGTGGGGTCGATGCTCGATGTGCCCGCCGATCTCGACTACGCCCCGATCTACCGTTTCGACCCGATGCTGATCACCGCGCGCGACCATCCGCTCGCGCGGAAGACGGATCTCACGCTGCAGGATCTGTCTCCCTACGGCCTGATCCTGCCGCCCCAGCGACTGACCACCTATCGCCTGGTCGATCTGGTGTTCCAGCAGAATCGCGTCCCCTACACCGTTGCCCTGGAAGTCGGCGGCTGGGAGGTGATCAAGCAGTACGTGGCCATGGGCATGGGCATCAGCATCGTGACGGCGATCTGCCTCACCGATGCCGACCGCGAGCGGCTTGCGGCGCGCTCGCTGGCACGCTACTTCCCGGCGCGCAGCTATGGCGTCGTGGTTCGCAAGGGCAAGTACCTTTCGCCTCAGGCGCGTGCGTTCACCGAGCTGATCCAGCCCGACCTGTTCACCCGGCGCGATTACGACGAAACCGGGCCTTCGCAGCGCTGACTCTCAGGCGCGGGTGCCCTGGTGATCGGCGAAGCGCGGTGCCTGGCGATGGGCGAACCAGCGGCGTTTGCCGGTCAGCCACAGTTGCGTCGCAAAACGCAGCATCGTGAAAAGCTCGGCGAAAATCAGCAGGTATCGCAACGGTGTTGCGAGCAGTCCGCGCACCGCGGCCGAGGCGCGCTCACCTGGCGGCGCAAGCCGGGCCAGCACCATCATCGCCAGAGTGGTTTCCCCGCCCACCAGCAGTGCCAGTGCCGGCCACTGCCCCAGCAACAGCAGCACGCCAAGCACCGCGGGATAGCCGATCCGCTCGAACGCGCCCAGCAGCAGGGCGGTACCGATCGGACGACCATGCAGCGCGGTGAGTCGTTCGCCGAACGGCTGCCGATAGGCTTCCCGGATGCGTCGCATGTCCGCGCCTGACGTATCGGAGCCTTCGGCCGACCGCCGCCGTCGGCGCAATGGAGTGCGCAGCAGCGCGTCGAAACAGTGGCCGCCCTGCAGGAAGGATGCCGACCAGCGATGGGCGCAGCGCGGCAAATGCTGCAGCGATGGGTAGTGAACGCGCGCGACCACCTCGGCCAGTTGCACGTTCCGGTAGCCCTCGTTGTTGAGCGCGGGGCCAATGAACAGATCCTCGCATTCGCTGAGATCGTCACCGCGAATCGGCTCGTAGCGGTCGAAAAGGTTCTTCAGGTAGCTGCGCCGGTACGCCACCGCCTTGCCCAGAGGACTCGCCGTGCCCCCGTAACGATCCATCAGACCCGGCTGGATCAGACCCTGCTCGATCTGGGCAACGCATTCGCCGTAATGGTCGCCCAGCCAGCGCCAGAGCCTTCGCACCGGCTCTGCGCGATATTGCGGGTCGAAGTACCGGTCGCCTGCGAGCCATCGCTGAAAGCTGCCGGTGCCAGCAAGCGCCTCGCGATGCGCCGGCAGCAGCGGGCGAACGCTGCCACAGGCGCTGGAGATGCCGACGCCCTGATGGAGCTCGCGCACGCAGCACTCGATGTAGTCGGGCGAATCGAGCACGGTGTCCGCGTCCAGGACGAAGACGACGTCGCCGTCGAACTCGCGCGACTGGCGCTTGATCGTCACCGCCTTGCCAAGCGACAGCTCCCGGACGACGACTTCCAGCTGCAGGTCGTTGGCGCGGGCGAACTCGCGCGCCAGCTGCACGGTGTGATCGCGGGCCTCGCCGCCGTCGTCGACCAGGACGAAGCGCCGCGGCCTGCGCGTCTGCCGCAGCAGCGAGGCCAGGCACAAAACGATGTGATGCTGGTCGCGTCCGGCATGGATGACCACGTCAACAGTGGCCATGCGCCAGTCCTCGACGGGCATCGGCACAGTATTTTCGGGTCCACGCCGCCGACCGAGCGCGCTGAGAAGTGCGCTGGGACCGATCATGAACCAGGCAGCGGCGGCCACGGGTCAGGCGTCCGATCGCGCAGCGCGCGTCGGCATCACCCGCCGCTGCGGTGGTTTCGACCCGACAGTGGCCACGTTCACGTCTGCTTGCAAGTTCTTCTCCATGCGCGCGTTCGTCGCGGAATGCGCATGATTTACATGCAATAACCATGCCGGCGCGAGCACTCGGAGCTGCGCTAGGGCATGTGGAACCGGTGATGGGGCAGCAGCGCCCGCAGCCGCGTCACATCGACCCGCTTCCCATGCTCCCCAGGGCCGCTGCTTGCCAGTAACAGGTCCTCCGGAATGCGGCCGTGGCGCTTCATCGCCGCTTCGAGGACCCGCCATGCAACCGGTTCGCCGTTGCCGACATTGATGCGTTCTCCCGGCATCGGGTGCGCCAGCAGGTGGGCGATCACGTGCACGATGTCGTCCAGATGCACCAGGTTGACGATCTTCGCGCCGTCGCGGATGCGACCCGCGCGCAGCCATGCCGCCGGGTCGCGAGCGGGCCCGAAAATCCCCGCCAGTTGCAGGACGGTCGCGCCCCGCGTCCGCAGCCACTCCTCTCCGGCGACGCGCGGCTGCTCGAGGTCCAGGGGCGCATGTTCGTCCACGGTGGGCACCGCCGCTCCGGGTTCGCCGGGAACCGGCAGCCGATAGGCCGAAGTGCTGCCGAGCACGATCAGCGCCGAAGCCTGACCCAGCGCCGCCGCGTGGAAGCGTCGCACCAGCGACAGCGGTGCAGCCGGGAAGGTCCATACGACGCTGCGACCCGCCATGGGCACATGCTGCCAGGTGTCGGGATCCTCGAGCCTGAACTCACGCGCCCCCGGCGCGTCCGATGCCTGCCGGTGCGTGCCGATGGCGTGCGGAAAGCGCGCGAGCAGGGCTTTGCCGACGTAGCCGGCGCCCAGGACCGTCAGTGGCGGATCAGTCGACGGAATGGTGCTTCCCCCGCCAGGGCCGGTACCAGGCCCGAATGCGCGCGATATCGGCGGCCATGTCGTCGGTGAGTTCAAACGGCGGACCGACGCCGATGATCTTGTCGGGGTAGTGGAAATACACCGGCAGCACCGGCACGTCGGCCGCGTGCGCGATCTTCCAGAAGCCGGTTTTCCAGCGCTCCACCTGTTTGCGGGTGCCTTCCGGCGCCAGCCCCAGCCACAGCTGGTCGCTCTCGTGCATCAGCGTGCACATCTGTTCGACCACCCCCTGCGCTGCGCGGCGATCCACCGGGATCACGCCCATCCAGCGCAGCAACGCGCCCATCAGCGGCACCTCGAACAACGAGTGCTTGCCGAGAATCCTGATGTCCAGCCCCAGCGCGAGTTTGGCCGCCAGGCCCAGGATACCGTCCCAGTTCGACGAATGCGGGGCGCCGATCAGCACCAGCTTCGGAATATCGGGGAAGGCGCCGGCCATGCGCCAGCCGCCAAGCCGCAGCAGCCCGCGACCCAGCGCGCGCGAGATGCGGTGCTCCGGGACCCGCGGCGCGCGCGGCGGCAATGGCAACACAAGGTCATCGATTGCCGCGGCGATCACGTTGGTTTTCGCGTCAGTTTCCGTCATGGTGCGGCAGTTCCCGTTGCCATCGGTCAGTCCCAGTCCACCTGGCCGCCACGCCCGCGCTTGATCGTGCTGCGCTCGCGCTTGGCGCCGAGCCGACGTTCTTTCGAGCCACGCGTGGGTTTGGTCGCCACCCTGGGTTTCGGCGCGCGCATGCCGCTGTCGATGAAGGCCGCCAGCCGGTCGCGGGCATCCTGCCGATTGCGATCCTGGGTGCGATAGCGCTGCGCGCTGATCACGAACACCCCATCGCCGGTCAACCGGCGGTCGCGCTTGGCCAGAAGCCGCACCCGTACCGGTTCGGGCAGCGACGGCGAATTGGCCACATCGAAACGCAGCTCGACCGCCGTGGAAACCTTGTTGACGTTCTGCCCGCCCGGCCCGGTCGCACGCACGAAGCGCTCGACCAGCTCGGATTCGGGGACGTACAAGGGCGGGGCGGATTCATCCATGCCCGGACTGTAAGCGTTCAGGCGTCGACGAACCAAGCGCGCGGCGCAGGCGAGGCGGGATCGAAGCCTTCGAACAGCTCCAGCGCACGGGCGAATTCGGCGTCCACGGGGGCCTGCACCTCGAGACGTTGCCCGCTTGCCGGATGCGCGAAAGCCAGTCGCCGCGCGTGCAGCAGCATCCGGTGGATGCCCATGCACCGGAACGCACGGTTGTGGCGGCCATCGCCGTGGCTGCTGTCGCCGATCAGGTGATGCGACAGGTGCTTGAGGTGGCGACGGATCTGTCGGAAGCGGCCCGTTTGCGGCTGCGCGCTCAACAACGAATAACGCGAAGTCTCGAACCCGGCCGACGGCAGCGCCAGTTCGGCAGTGGCCAGGCGCGCGAAGCGGGTGACTGCGGGCTTCTTCATTGGCTTGCCGGGCCCGCCATCGAGATCGTGGTCGACCGCGAACGGCTCCGGCGGCGGCCATCCACGGCAGATCGCCCAGTAGTCCTTCTCGATCGCACCTTCGTCGCGCGACATCAACACCTTGCCCAGCGCCGACGCGGTCTCGCGGTCGAAGGCCAGCAACAGGCAGCCGCTGGTGGCGCGATCGAGCCGATGCACCAGGAAGATCGGACGACCGAACTGCGCGCGCAGCCGGTCGGCGGCGAAATCGGTCTCCCCACGGGCCAGTGCGCTGTCGTGGACCATCAGCCCGGCTGGCTTGTCGACCACGGCCAACCACTGATCGGCGTGGAGCACTGGCAATGCGGCGGGCGGGTTCATGAGAGGACGTGGGTGGCTTGGTAGGATGACCATTCTCACCGATCCACCAATGCCGAACGCGCGGCGCGCGTCCGCGACGACGAAGCGCCCTGTCCGCGGGATTGCCGTCGCCGCCCATCAGAGACTCCCATGCCCAGCACCTTCAAACCTCGCCAGTTCCTGCTGGCGTGCTCGATCCTCCTGCTCTGCCTGCCGGCGTCGGCCGCAGCGACTGCTGTCGCCGATCCGCCCGTGGGCGTCGCCAGCGGTCCCTGTGTCGAAGGCATCTGCGAGTACACGCTCGACAACGGCCTGCGGGTGCTGCTGTTCGCGGACGCGTCCAAGCCGACGGTGACGGTCAACATCACCTACGGCGTCGGCTCGGTGCACGAGAACTACGGCGAGACCGGCATGGCCCACCTGCTGGAACACCTGGTGTTCAAGGGCACCCCGCGCCATGGAGACATCTCGGCGGAGATGAAGAAGCGCGGCATCGGCTTCAACGCAACGACCTCGCTGGACCGCACCAACTACTTCGCTTCCTTCCCCGCCGACGACGCCAATCTCGACTGGGTGCTGGGCATGGAGGCCGACCGCATGGTGAACTCGTTCATCGCGCAGAAGGATCTCGACAGCGAGATGACCGTGGTGCGCAACGAGATGGAGCGCAATGAAAACAGCCCGGTCGGCGTGCTGTTCCAGCGCGTGCGTTCGGCCGCTTATCTCTGGCACAACTATGGCAACAGCACCATCGGCGCGCGCAGCGACGTGGAGAACGTGCCGATCGAAACGCTGCAGGCGTTCTACCGCCAGTGGTACCGGCCGGACAATGCCACGCTGGTGGTGGCCGGACGCATCGACCCCGCCGCGACGCTGGCGAAAGTGCACCAGACGTTCGGATCAGTGCCCACGCCCGCGCAACCCATGCCGGCGGCCTACACCGCCGAGCCCACCCAGGACGGCGAACGCGAGATCACCGTGCGCCGCAGCGGCGACACGCGAGCGCTGGTCGCGGCATGGCACGTGCCGTCGGTGAACCATCCCGACAGTGCCGCGATGGCGGTGCTGCTGGACATCCTGGGCGACACGCCATCGGGGCGCCTGCACAAATCGCTGGTGGAAACGCGCCTTGCCGCAGCCAGCGGCGCCAGCAGCGACGGGCTGCGCCAGTCGGGGCTCGCCAGCGCCGTGGCGATCGTCCCGATTGACGGCGACGCCGCGCGTGCGGAGGCCGAGCTGCTGCGCCAGGTCGAGCAGTTGCCGCCGGTCACCGCAGGCGAAGTGGAACTGGCCAGGCAGCGCATCGCCAACGCGTACGAGCGCAACCTCGCCAACGTCAACGCGGTGGCGATGGGTCTCACCAGTGCCGTCGCCGCCGGCGACTGGCGCCTGTATTTCCTGCGCCGCGATCTGGTGGCGAAGGTGACGGCCGATGACGTGAACCGGGTCGCGCGCGCCTATTTCAAGCCGAGCAACCGCACGCTCGGCCGGTTCATACCGACCGACAAGCCGGATCGCGCCCTGATTCCCGCCGCTCCCGCAGTGGCCACGTTGCTGGACGGCTTCGTCGGCAAGCCGGCGGTCGCTGCGGGCGAGACGTTCGAACCCAGCCCGGACAACATCCAGGCCCGCACCCGGTCGTTCGTGATCGGCGACGGGCTGAAGGTCTCGCTGCTGCCCAGGGATACCCGCGGCGACACGGTCTCGGTTACCGCCTCATTCCGCTTCGGCGACGAGGCGTCGCTGCGCGGGCGCATGACGGCGGCTTCCTTCGCCGGGCAGATGCTGATGCGCGACAGCCAGGGCCTGGACCGCGAGCAGATCGCGCAAAGACTCGAGGCACTCAACACCACCGGCGGCGTCGGCGGCGGGGCGCAGAGCGCGAGCATCAATTTCAGCTCACGACGCGGCACCGTCGCCGAAGCGCTGGCGCTGGCGGCGCAACTGCTGCGCACACCCGGTTTTCCCGAGGACGAATTCGAACAGTTGCGGCTGCAGCACATCACCAGCATTGAGGCGGCACGCAAGGAACCCGGCACGGTCGCCGGGCAGGCGCTGGCCAAGCGGTTCGATCCGTGGCCGCAGGGCCATGCGCTGTCCCACCGTTCGCTCGACCAGGTGCTGGCGGAGATCAAGGCGCTGCAACTGGAGGATGTCCGCGCTTTCCATCGCGAGTTCTACGGCAGCGCGCACGGCGAGATCGCGATCGTCGGCGACTTCGACGCGGACGCCGTGCAACAGCAACTCGAGACCTTGTTCGCCGGCTGGAGAAGCGATCGGCCCTACGCGCCGATCCGCACCCGCCATGCCGCGGTCGCCGCCGAACGCCAGCAGCTGCCCACGCCAGACAAGTCCAGCGCCGTGGTGCTGGCACGCAGCAATGTCGCCCTGAACGATGCCGATGCCGACTACCCGGCGCTGATGGTCGCCAATCACGTACTGGGCAGCAGCGCCCTGGCCTCGCGCCTGGGTGACCGCCTGCGCCAGAAGGAAGGCCTGACCTACGGCGTGTCCAGCAGTCTTCGCGCCGACGCCAGCCCCGACGGCGTGGACAACGCCGGCAGCCTCGATATCCAGGCAATCGCCGCGCCGGAAAACGTGGCACGGCTGGAAGTCGGTCTGCGCGAGGAACTCGACCGTCTGGTCCGCGATGGCGTCACGGCGGTCGAACTCAAGGACGCGGTCGACGGACTGCTGGTCCGCTTCGAGCAGTCCCGTGCATCCGACGCTTCGGTGGCCGGGATGCTGTCGCGCAACCTCTACATGGATCGCACGATGGCCTGGACGGCCGATTTCGAGTCGCGCCTGCGAGGGCTGACGGTGGTAGAGGTGAACGCCGCGATGGCCAGGCACCTGAAGCCGGAGGCGTTGAGCGTATTTGCGGCCGGGGATTTCGCCGAACGCGCCGGGGCGGCGACACAGCGCCCATAGCCGGGTCCGGCTCAGTGCCACACGCCGGCCCCATGGCGAACGTGCGCTCGGCTCCGACCGTTTCTTGCGCGCACCCGCAACGGCCGGCCTCACGTGCGCCGGCTGGATTGCTGCGTCCGACGAGCCCTTACTTCGACTTGATGCCCGTCGCCGCTCGCGGTGCCAGCTTGTCCAGCACGTCGGGGACGAGTCGCTCGGCCCAACCGGCCAGGAAGCCCCAGGCGATCAGCATCGCCATCGCTCTGGGAACGATCTGTTCGCACGCGGCATTCGGGGCGGGGGCCAACTTGATGGAGAGGAAATCCCAACAAGCCCCGAAATGGGGAAACAAGATGCCCTCTATCAAACCGGCACGGAAGATCAGGAACAGAACCAGAGCGAATATCGCTCCCAGCACCGGCGCCAACAACAACGTGAACCATGCGCTGTCCAGAGCCAGCGACATCTTGAATGGGTCCTCCTTGGGATCGAGGCGGTACAAACGCTCGACGGTACTGACTGCCGCTCCGATCGACCCGGCCACGGCCATCGCGAAGACAGGCGCGAGATGCTGGTAAAAGACTTCGCTGCCGACCCATGCGGCACCTGTCAGGATCATGGCCGTCGCCAACACCCAGTTGGCCGCCGATACGCGAGCATTCTCTACTGCGGGAACGCCCTCGTAACGTCGATAAATCTCGCTTGCAATGGCCTTGGCCTCGCCCCTGAGCTGGTCTACTGATCGACTGTCACCTGTACGTTGGCCGAGCTGGGAAGTACGTGAGTCGTGGGATTCCTTTGTCAGCAGATGCGAGAGCAGGTCGCGGAAGCCCGCAAGCCTGATCTTCAACTCTTCTTCGTCCATGTGCTCGATCAGCGTGGCTTCGAGAAGATAGAGATCCGAGGCAAGGATCGCGTCGTCGCGACGCACCGAATGCGCGCCTTTCCATCTCCTCAAGAAGGGACGGCTGGCAACCTCCTGCCTGCGCGCATGCTCGCGCATCACCGCTTCCATCAGATCGTTGACTTCCGCTGAAATGGCCACGTCCTTGTGCGCACGCAGATGCTGCAGTTCCCGGATCATCTGGTCCCGGTAACTGGTTTTCAGGCGCGCCTTGCGGCGGAGGAAGCTCATCGGCGCAATCCTCAGGTCGCTGCCAGCATCCGTATCAGATTGGGCATGCCTCGGCCCTGCACGTAGTGGTCCCTGCGCAGATCGACGCAATGCTCCAGCAGGATCTGCTTCACGCGCTCGGGTTCGCCGATGAACTCGCGCCTCACCGACAGGAATGCCGCCAGCAGGCCGGACACATGCGGCGCGGCCATGCTCGTGCCACTCATCTCGACATACAGCGATGACGCATCGATCTGCGTCGGCGCGCCGCGCGGTGCCGACGAACCATTCGAACCAGACGCCCAGTCGTGGCGCGCGGAGCGGATCTTCTCGCCCGGAGCGACGAGGTCGGGCTTGAACCGTCCGTCCGCCGTCGGACCACGCGAACTGAAGTAGCTGACCCCGTAGGTGTGCGGGCTGGTCCGATGGATGGAGCCGACCGCGATCGCCTCCTCCAGGTTGGCCGGGTCGCCGATGGAGATGTCCATGTTGGACGGCCAGCTGGAACCACCCGTGGTGCGCAATTCCGCATAGCCCTCGTTGCCGGCCGCCAGCACCACCAGCACGCCCTGGCGCCACAAGCGCCTGAGTTCACGGCACAGGGGTGTTTGCCCGCAGCCGAACACGGAGGGATCGAAATACCCGCCCAGGCTGAGGTTCAAGCCGTGGATGACCAGCTTGCCGGCGCTCTCGTTGATCTCCGCCACCTTGTCGAGCGCCTTGATGATCCACGCGTCCTGGCCAAGCCCGGCGCCATCGAGAACCTTGAACCCGATCAGCCCGGCCTCGGGCGCCATGCCCGCATAGCAGAGCGCCTCGCCCTTCGCGTCGCTCTGGACGGTAAGCATTCCGGCGATGATGCCGGCCACATGGGTGCCGTGCCCGTTCGGATCCATCGCCGCACCGTCGTGCGCCAGATCCAGCGCCACGGGCGCGTCGCCGCTGCGCGTGCAGTCCCACACCGCGCTCACCGTCTTGTTCGCCGCAAAATGCGGATGATCAACGCAAATGCCCGTATCGAGCACGGCCCACACGATGCCGCGACCAACCGCATCGTAAGCCTGGTGGGCGGGGCGCGCCTGCACAATCGCGCCCGACTGGTTGATGAGTGCTCGTTTCTCCGCGTTGCGCCATATACGCCGGATGTCCAGTCCGGAAAATTCGGTGCGCAGTTGTTCGATCTCGCGCCGCGTGAGGTCCGCTCCCACCCAATGATGCAGCTTCTCGATTGGCGGGGACTCCCCATCCTCGCGATCGCCCATCAACGCCTGCAATCGCCCGACCAACTTGTCGCGCGTCACCGTGATGTCGGTGCCGACGGAACTGGTCGCCTCAGCGAGTTCGATCAGCACGGGGTGCACCGCGTCGCGGGGGCGCATTTCCAGCGCGTGCACCAGATCGCTGGCAATCACCTGGCCGCCAATCGGCTGCATGAATGCCGCGCCGACCGCCGTACGCAGCGCCGACTGCACCGCTGCCACGCGGAGGTAGCCCGTTGCCGAATGCTTGTCATCCTGCAATGCGCGGTTGGGCGAGTCGACGACCTCGTTGCTGAAGCCCTCGCCCACCACTTCATCGCGCAGGTCCACATCCATGCTCACCACGTCGCCGCGATTGGCGACGTTCAGCCATCGCTCGACGCCTGGCGGCACGCGCAGTGTTCTGGTCTTGTTCCACTTGTAGAAACGTGAAAGCACAGGCCCGAGTCCAAGCGGCGAACCCATGGTGACGAACAGCTTGACCGGGTACTTGACGGGGTCGAGACCGCTGAGCACATCGTAAGCAATCATCGTGCCCTGGCTGTGGCTGATCACCACGAACGGTGCTCCGCCAGGCGCAATGACGTCCATCAGCGACTGCTTCATGCGCTTGCGTTCTGCAGGGTCGAAGAAAAAGTCGTGCACGTCTCGCAGGAACGCGCCGGTAAACAGCCACGACAAGCCGTCCCAGACCACATTCGTAGCGCCCTTGGCGCCCACGCTTGCCTGGGTCACGTTGGCCTCGACGTGATCGCGGACATCACGCAGGAACTCCTCCTCCTCGGGGCCGGTGGCCAGCTGCTGGATCAGCATTTCGTGGTCGGGGTCGATGTCGGTCGAGCGGGCCGCGAACTGACGCATCGTGCTCGGCGAAACGGAGTGGTCCTCGTCGTCGCTTTCCTCCTGGGTCGGAGGCCCGTGCCGGCGCCGGTTCACCCAGTACGCCATTCGTGTCTTGTCGCCCATTCGCTGGCCGAACAATGCGCGATCCCATTGGCTGGTCAGGGTAGCCTCGGCGGGCTTGTTGCCGATGCCGTGGATGTAGATGACGGTCCGCGCCGCCCCGTCGTCCGGGCCCTCCACGTGCATCACCGTGATGGCGGACCTGGAAGCGGCATCTGCCGCTTTTCTGCTCTTGGCAGTAGCCATCGGCGGTCTCCTTGCTTGTGCCGACGAACGCGTCCTTGGCGGGCTGGAAAGAACGTACGCTCCAGACCCTCAGACCGGTGCACGCAGCAACGCGGAGGAACCGGCCATCGCGGCCTCGAACGTCTCGTCGCGGGGCGCTAGTGCCGCGCGCGCGGCC
This sequence comes from Pseudomonadota bacterium, assembly GCA_030857025.1. Lineage (GTDB taxonomy): Bacteria > Pseudomonadota > Gammaproteobacteria > Xanthomonadales > Xanthomonadaceae > Lysobacter_K. The sequence continues at coordinate 15,510 of JALYOF010000019.1, forward strand.
AGGACGCCAGGAGCGCCCAGACGCCACCGAGGCCGGCGATCCAGGCGGCTGCCGGGATCGACCACAGCCTCGGCCCGCCGGCTTCCAGGCTGTACATCAACGCCGCGGCGATCAGCAAACCGGTGCCGAGAATGGCCGCGACCGTGCGCCGCTGTGCGCCGTGCACGGCGCGGGTGAGTTCGGCCAGGTCGCGCGAACGCATTCTGATCTCGTGCCTGCCTTCGACCTGCTGGCTCAACCATGCGTGCAGCAGCCGCGGCATTTCCGGCGCCTGGGTGATCAGCTCGGGCAGGCGCTTGCGGAACTCGTTGCCCAGCCGCTGCGGGCTGTAGCGTTCCACCAGGATGCGCTGCAGCACCGGGCGCGCCACCGCCCAGATGTCCAGCTTCGGATCGAGCAACCGGCCGACGCCTTCGATGTTGAGCAGCGTTTTCTGCAGCAGGATCAGCTGCGGCTGCAGGGTCAGCTCGTAGCGCTGCGCCATGCGGAACAGCTTCACCAGCACTTCGGCCAGGGAGATCTCCGCCAGCGGACGGGTGAAATACGGCTCGCACACCGACCGCGTCGCCGCCTCCAGTTCGTCGAGGCGGATGTGCGAGGGCATCCAGCCGGCGCGCACGTGCAGTTCGGCGATGCGGCGGTAGTCGCGGTTGAAGATCGCCATGAAGTTCTCGGCGAGGTAGTACTGATCCTCGTCGGAGAGCTGGCCCATGATCCCGAAATCCAGCGCGATGAAGCGCGGGTTGGCGCGTCGCGCCGGGTCGCTGTCGACCCAGATGTTGCCCGCGTGCGCATCGGCGTGGAAGAAGTTGTCGCGAAACACCTGGGTGTAGAACACGCGCACGCCCTTGGCGGCCAGTGCGTGGCGGTCGATGCCGGCCGCGTCCAGGGCTGCGATGTCGTCGGACGGAATGCCGCGCACGCGCTCCAGGGTCAAGGCGCGATCGGCGCTGTGCGACCAGATGACCTCGGGCACGTACAGGTCGTCGCTGTCGAGCCAGAACCGGCGCAGCACGCTGGCGTTGGCACCTTCGCGCTGAAGGTCCAGTTCGGCCGCCAGCGTGTTTTCGATCTGGCTGACAATTTCGCGCGGGCGGATCTTGTCGGCCCGTGGATGGGTGCGGTCGACCACGCCCGCGAGCGCCTTGAGCAACGCGATGTCGCTCTGGATCTGCTGCTCGACCTCGGGACGCAGCACCTTGACGACGACTTCGCGCGGCGCGGCACCGTCGACGCCGGCCAGGGTTGCCGCGTGTACCTGGGCGATCGAGGCCGACGCCAGCGGCACGGTCTCGAACGAGGCGAAGGCGGCGCTGATCGGCCGCTCAAGCGCGCGTTCGATGATCGCGCGCGCTACCTCGCCGTCGAAAGGCGCGACCCGGTCCTGCAATTGCGCCAGCTCGTCGGCGATATCGGCTGGCACCAGATCACGGCGGGTCGAGAGGATCTGTCCGAACTTGACGAAGATCGGCCCGAGTTCCTGCAGCGCCAGGCGCAGCCGCGCGCCCGGCGTCATCGCCGCGATTTCGCGCGAGGCACGCGGGACGAACGGCCGCGCGAGCTTCAGCCAGGGCTCCATCGCGGTGCCGGCGAGCAGATCGTCCAGGCGGTAGCGCAGCAGCACCCGGCCGATGCGCCAGGCGCGCTGGGCCGACCTCATGCCAGCGACCTCACGGGTGGGGTCCGCCCTGATCGGCCGCGCGCGCTCGCAGCCGCGCGACCCGCGCCACGGCGCGCTCGACACCGTCGCGCAGCGTGTCGACATCGTCATGGAACGCATTGAGTTCATCGCGTGGCACGACGTCGCGTGATTCCTCGGTCACGTACTCGGCGGCGCTGCCGGCGAACTCGCCTGCGGCATGACGCGCGCTGCGCAGCGCCGCGGCGATGGCGTTGGCCACCTGCACGCCGACCACGTCGCCGAACACCGCCGCGAACGGCTGCTGCCAGTCGGGGTCGAACCGTCCGGCCAGCCGCTGCAGGCGCTGGGCGAGCTCGGCGTCGCCTTCGATCCGCAACCTTCCCACCGGAGCCGCATCGTTGTCCCGCGCCAGACCCATCATCGCCGGCAACTGCGCCAGCAGCGCGCCCAGGGTGCTGCGTACCGCCAGATCCGGCTCGCCTTCGCTGTCCACCGGCCCGACCTGCAGGCGCTCGCCGTGCACCCGGACCTGCAATGCCAGTGGCGGCGCCGCCACGTACAGCGCGACACGGCGGCCATCGAGGGCCCGCAACCCATCGCGGGTGTCGGGGTCCAGGGCCAACGCCCGGTTGAGCGCTGCCTCGAGCGCTCGTCCGGCCAGGGGCTTGAGGGAATCCAGTGGGCTGCGGGGATCGGTCATCGGGGCATTCTAGCGGCCGGCTGTTCCAGGCCGGTGCACAGGCCGGTGCACAGGCCGGTGCATGGGCCAGATGAAACGGTCAGGCGGCGGTTCCAAAGGCGCGGCTCAGACGCGCCAGCCCTTCCCCGGTCGAGACCGCCGGCACGTAGCCGAAATCCCGCTTGGCCGGCGTCATGTCGTACCAGTGCGCGGTCACCAGCTGCTCCGCCAGGAACCGCGTCATCGGCGGCTCGCCCTTCAACGGCAATGCATGCCACAGCCCTTCGCACACCGCACCGGCGGCATAGGCGACCGGGAAGGAAATGGTTTTCGTGACCGGGGGGGCGCCGGCCGCCATCAACAGCCCGTTGACCGTCTCGCGCACGCTGCGCGGCTCGCCATTGCTGATGAAATACGCCCGTCCCGCGCACGCCGAACCGGGTGCGAGATGCTCGAAGGCATCGAAGTGCGCCTGTGCGGCGTTGTCGATGTAGGTCGAGTCCATGAGGTTTTCCCCGTCGCCGACGAAGCGCAGCCGACCGGCCCTGGCGCGCTCGACCAGCCGGGGAAGCAACTGGTTGTCGCCTACACCCCAGATCAGGCGCGGCCGCAGTGCGACCACGGCGAGCGTTGCGCCGTTGACGGCCAGCACGGCCTGCTCGGCCAGCTTCTTGGTGGTCGCGTAAGGCGCCTTGAATCCTTCTCCATACGGGACGCTGTCGGCGGTGCCGCCCTGGACCGGATGCGTTGCACGATGGGTCACGCTCGGTGTCGAGGTGTAGACCAGCCTGCCGATGCCATGCGCCCGGCACGCGGCGATCACGTTCTCGGTTCCGACCACGTTGGCGCGGTGGTACTCCTCGTACGGACCCCAGGCACCGGCTTTGGCCGCGTTGTGGAAAATCGCCGCGCAACCCGCCGCCGCGGCGATCACCGCCTCGCGCGAACCCAGGTCGCCCTGCACCTGCGCCACGCCCATCCGGTCGAGCGCCTCGTAGCGCCCGCGGTTGAAACTGACCACCTCGTGGCCGCGCGCGACCAGCCCACGGCACAGCGCCTGCCCGAGAAATCCACCACCGCCGGTTACCAGTATCTTCATGTATCGCCTCGAAAAAGGTTCTGTCCGCAAACGACCTGCGCTGCGCGAAAAAAGAAACACAAAAAAAGGGATCAAAGCTTTGGGTGGGCTCTCTGTCGACGGGCGCGGTTCGCGGCGCTCATGAGATCAGCTCCGGTCCTGGCGACGCGCCCACAGCGCCAGCTTCTCGCGCCCGATCTTGGCGTTGTGGCGGATATCAACAGGAAATCCGGGGTGACGCATGAAGCGCGCAATCCGCGTCGTATGCGTTTGCGTCTTTGCCAGCTCGCGCAATTCGCGCTCGATCTGCGGCCACGCTTGCCGGGGAACGTCGGCGGGCAGCTCCACGCACAGCACCGGCTGCTGCGCTCCGGCGCCTCCGATGCCCACCAGTGCGGTCCGGCGGACCTGCGGGTGCAGGTTGAAGACGGGTTCCACCTGTTCGGTGTACAGCGGACCGTCGACGCTCTCCACGCGGTGCGACTTGCGACCGCAGAACCACAGCCTGCCGTCTGCATCGAGGTAGCCAAGGTCGCCCATGCGGTGGACCACGCGCTCGGTGCCGTCGTCGCGGCGCTCCTTGATCTTCGCCAGGGCGGTCGCCGCGGGGCGATTGAAGTAGCTGTCGGTCGCGCTCGGTCCGGCGACGGTGATCTCGCCGACTTCACCCGACCCGACCAGTTGGGCGTCCGACCACAACTCGATGGCCTCGTCGCTGATCCGGATGATGCGCACCTCGTTGAGCGCTACCGCGCGGCCGACGCAGGTGCCGGCGCCGCGTGCGGTTGCCTCCGCGGTGGCCTGCAGTTCGCGGCCTTCGATCACCGCGACCGGCAGGCATTCGGTCGCGCCGTAGGGAGTCCAGAACTGCGCCTGCGCAGGCAGCAGTTCGCGCATCCTCGCGACCACCTCCGACGGCACGGGTGCGCCGGCGGAGGTCACCCGCATCAGGCCCGGAAGCGGCGCACCGTGCGCTGCCAGCACCGCCATCAGCGCCGGCGATCCGAACAGCTGGTCGACGCCGAAACGGGTGATCGCGTCCAGCAGCCGGCGCGGGTCGGCGCTGGCAGGGCGCGTCGGGTCCATGTCGGGGATCACCGAGGTCAGGCCGAGCGCGGGATCGAACAATGCGAACGGCGGGAACGTCGGCAGGTCGACGCCACCGGGACGGATGCCGAATGCCTCGCCCAGCATTCCGACCTGCGCCTGCAGGTGGCGATGTCGGTACACGACGCCTTTGGGCACGCCGGTGGAGCCGCTGGTAAACAGGATCGCGGCAACGTCGTCGGGTGCGGTCGCGGCCAGTTGCGGGGGTGCGCCCGCGCCCTCGCGTTCGACCTGCGCCAGCGTCGCATCGGCCAGCAGCGCCCGGGTTCCGGTGGTGATCCGCACCCGTGCCGAGCGCGACCAGCCCAGCAGCACGCGCGCCGCGTGCGCCAGCGGGATTCCGACGAAGGCCTGCGGCTGCGCCTCGTCCAGGCACTGCTTCAGCGCGCGCCTGTCGATGCCGGGATCGACCAGCACCGGCACCGCACCGGCCTTGAACAACGCGAACATCAGCAGGAAGAAATCGGGGCCGGGCCGCACCATCACCACGGTGCGGGTGCCGCGCACGATGTGCCGTGCCAGGCCGGCGGCGATCGCATCGCTTCGTCCGTCGAGCGCGGCGTAGGTCAGTTCGACGTCGTAACGGGCCAGTCCGTCGGCACCACGCGTGCCGGGGCAGCGCATCGCGATGCGTTCGGGATGCGCCGCAGCCAGGCGCGGCAGCTCGGCGGCGATGTTGCAGCTGTCGGTGGTTTCGAATGTGTTCGGCGGCGTGCTCATGCGTTCCCGCTCGCTGATCGGTGCGTGTCAGCTGGACATCGGCTGCGCATCGAGGAAGCGCCGGATTGCCGGCACCAGTTCGGCAGCCTTGTCTTCGAGCACGTAATGGCCGGCATCGTCGAACGCATGCACCTGCGCATCGGGCAGCGCCTGGGTGAAACCCTGCAGGAAATGCCGGTCGAACACGAAGTCGCGCAGGCCCCAGCCTATGAACGCCGGCCGATCGGCGTAGTCGGGCAGCTTCCTGCCCATCGCCTCCACCAGCGGCCACGCCGCATCGCCGGGCGCCAGCGGAATGTCCTGCACGAAACGCGAGGTCGCGATGCGGTTGCGCCAGGAGTCGTACGGCGCCTCATATGCGCGCCGTACCTGCGGTGGCATCGCCTGGACCACGCCCATGCGTGTCGCACCGGCGGCGAACGCATTGATGCCGCGGATCAGCGCGGTGCCTATAGACGAATCGCGACCCAGCCTGAGCCGTCGCGGCAGTGGCTTTTCCGGCGGCAGCGGGAACGCCGCGGTGTTGAGGATCACCAGCCGACGGATCTGCTCGAAGTGCCGCAGCCCCCAACCGAACCCGATCGCGCCGCCCCAGTCGTGCACGGCCAGCGTGATCGGACTGGTGATCCCGAGGTGCACCAGCAGCGCCTCGAGATCATCGACCCGCGACTGCAGCGTGTAGTCGTAGCGGGGCTGCGCGAAGGAGGCATCGTCGGGCTTGTCCGACAGGCCCATGCCGATGTGGTCGGGGACGATGCAGCGATAGGCCTTGCCCGAGGCAGGATCGCGCAGGCCCAGTACCAGCTTGCGCCAGTAGTAACTCCACGACGGGTTGCCGTGCAGCATCAGCACGATCTCACCGTCGCGAGGACCTTCGTCCAGATAGCTCATCGCGACTCCGGGGCGAACCTGGAAACGCTGCGGATTGAACGGATAGTCGGGCAGCTCGGTGGGAATCGTCATCGGCACTCGTGTCGGCGCGGTCGCCATCTGGATGGGCGGCCGCGCATTGTCGGCGGCAGTGCGCCGCAGGAGGTTGCCCGCGACTGCGCCGCGGAGGTTGCGATCAGACGTCGCCGTCGTTGCTCCAGCCCTCGCCGGTGCCGCGATGCAGCACCTCGTCGTCGGGCAGCACCGTTCCGGCCGGCACCGATTCAAGCCGTGCCAGCCGTTCGTAGATCGGCGTGAAGTCCGGCTCGGTGGCTTCCATCAGCTGCTCGAAGCTGTCGATCACGAAATAGGTTTTCTGGAAGGTGTCGATGCGGTAGCGCGTGCGCATGATCCGCTCCAGGTCGAAACCGATGCGGTTGGGCGCCGGCGACTCCAGGCTGTAGATCGACTCGCCCTTCGACGAAACGATGCCGCTGCCGTAGATGCGCAGCCCGTCGGCCTGGCGGATCAGACCGAACTCGACCGTGTACCAGTACAGCCGGGTCAGGTTCTGCAATGCATCCGGACCGATCGCGTGCGCCTTGACGCCGCCTTTGCCGTAGGCCTGCATGTACTCGGCGAAGACCGGGTTCATCAGCAGCGGCACGTGCCCGAACAGGTCGTGGAACAGGTCGGGCTCGCTGATGTAGTCGATCTGCTCCGGCGTGCGGATCCACCAGGTGACCGGGAAACGGCGGTTGGCCAGGTGATCGAAGAAATCCAGCTCCGGCAGCAGCCCCTCCACACCGATGATTTCCCAGCCGGTGGCGTCGCGCATGATCGCATTGAGGTCGCTGAATTTCGGAATGCGGTCCGGGGTCATGCCCATCGCGTCCTGCGCCTGCAGGAAGGCATCGCTGGCACGCCCGACCAGCACCTCGCGCTGGCGCTCGTAGAGCTGCCGCCACACGGCGTGGTCGCTGGCGCTGTAATCGTCCCAGGGTTGTTCGACGATGCCGGTGGCGTACACCGGCACCGAACCCTTGTCGGTCTGCAGGTTTTCGACCCTGCGCGGAAGGTTGTTCATGGGCTGATCTTACCCGCTGTGAAATATCGTCGCAGCCGACGCGGCGCTGCACCGCCCGTCGCGTATGGGATCACGGCTTCGGGGAAGCCGACGCGAAGGTCTCGCCGAAGAAATCCCCGGTGTTCCAGCGCGGGCGGGCGGGGTCGTCCGCAATCAGGCGGCCGACACGGGCGTTGAGCTTGGCCATATGCGCCGCATCGCCGTACTGGATCGGCTGTGAGGCGTCGTCGCAGGGCTGGTGATAGCAGTCGCGCAGGAACTCCTGGAGCGCTGCCTTCGGATCAGCGCCGTTGCGCACGTGCTCCATCCCGCCGGTCAGGTAGACCGCGGGAATTCCGGCGCGAATGAAGGCGTACTGGTCGCTGCGCACGAACACCACCTCCTCCGGATACGGGTCCGGCGACAGGCTGAGCCCCAGTTCCCCGGCCGCGGTCTCCACCGCCGCCTGCAGCGAGGAATGCTCGATGCCGATCGGCACCACATCCCGACTGGGAACCAGCATCACCGGCATGTCGACGTTGATGTTGGCCACCAGCGACTGCCTGGGCACGGGGGGATGGGCGGCGAACCATTCGGCGCCCAGCAGGCCTTTCTCCGCGGCCGTGAGCGCCACGAACAGCATCGAGCGCGCTGGTACCGCTGCCGCATTCAGCAGCTCACGGGCGGCCTCGATCATGATCGCCACGCCAAGCGCGTTGTCGAGCGCACCGTTGTAGATCGAATCGCCATCGACGGGTGCGCCGATTCCAACGTGGTCCAGGTGCGCGGTGTAGACGATGTGCTCGGCGCTGGCGGTCCCACCGGAACCGGGGAACTTCCCGACAACGTTTCGCGTTTGCGTCGGCTCGATCCGGGTGCGCCCGGCGAGGGTGATCGTGCCCGGCAGGTCGAACGCCCGCAGCGTCCCGGCCTTGGCCTGGGCGAACAGCTCCCCGGCGGTGTGCGGCCCGCCGTCGAAGAGCAACTGCGCCGCGGCGGCCGACACCGAGGCGCCGGCCTGCAGTTGCGGCCAGGCGTCGATGCCCTTGCCATCCGTGCCGCGCAGGCGCATGCCCGCCTTCTGCCAGCGGGCGCTGCTGCGCACCCAGGGCGAGCGCAGCTCATCGGCATCGGTGCTGACGAACACCACGCCCACCGCGCCGCGCTCGGCGAGTTCGCGCTGCTTCTCACGCGATGACGAGTGGAAGGCCCGGCGGTCCTTGTCGAATCGCGCCGGCGCGCCACCGAGCACTATCGCGATCTTGCCCCCCACCTCCACCCCGGCGAAATCGTCGTGCTGCAGCGCCGGGGCGTGCACGCCCTGTCCGACGAACACCGCCGGCGCGGTCAGCGCGTGCACGGCGGCGTTGTAGTTGAGCGCGGGCAGGAACTGCTCCTGGAAACGCAGCGAAACGGCGTGCCCGCCCCGGTCAATCTGAAGACGGGCGCCCTCCTGTTCCCGGGTCGCCTTCAGCAGCGGCACCTGCTGGAACCAGGTTCCGGCATCGCCTGCCGGCTGTAGTCCGATCTCCTGGTAGCGCTGCGCCACATAGTCGGCGGCCATGTCGAAGCCGCGGGTGCCTGCCTCGCGCCCCTCCAGGGCGTCATCGGCCAGATAGCGCACATCGGCTTCGATTCGGTTTGCCGCGGCGCGGTCCGTCGGCCCGGCGATGGGAGCCTTCGCGCAGGCGGAAAGTGCGCATAGGACCAGCACCGTAATGGCAACGCGCATCCATGAAATCCGGAAGAAGGGAGGGCTGGGGGACGCTAGCATCCGGGGTGCATGGGACCAAATTACATGTTGGGCACCAAACCATCGCCGAAGTACTTACGATTGCAACCCGCCCTTGGGCGGCAGATACCAAGGCGTTCGCTAGCGTTCCCGGGGTGGCCGGAACGGCAATACCTTGCCTTGCGGCTCCTCGGGGCGCTGCCACAGCACCGGCACTGCCTTTGGTGCCGGCAGCTCGAGTTCGTCGTCCGACCCATGGTCTGCCTCTTCCTCCAATTCCCAGCTGTAGCGCTTGCGCGGCGCGGACGGATCGTGGCGCCTGAACAGGAACGCACCCAGCACCCCGCCCACCGCTCCACCCAGGTGCGCCTGCCAGGAAACGCCGGCTTCCCGCGGCAGGACGGTCAGCAGCATGCCCCCGTACAGCAGGAACGCAATCATCGCCGCCGCGATCGCCGGGCGGTCCCGGCGCAGCAGCCCGAGCACGAACACCAGGAACATCAGCCCGTGGGTGACGCCGCTGGCGCCAAGATGCCGCGACCCGACATCGCCCAGCAGCCAGGCGAACAGCCCGGATCCCAGCCAGACCATCGGCAGCGCGCGCAGCGTCGCCCGCGGGTACATCGCGCCGGCCAGCGTGCCCAGCATCAACATCGAGAAGGCGTTGGCCGCGAGGTGCTCGAACGAACCGTGCAGCAGCGGCGCCGCCAGCAGCCCGCGCAGCCCCGGCACGGACCACGGCTGCACCATCCACGCCCCGACATCGAAGCTGCCCTGCGCGGTGAAGGTCGCCACCAGCACGAGCACGAAGGCGAGGCTGAGATTCAATGCGCGAAACCAGCGGCGGCGATCGGCAGCGCGCTGGGTCGGCGAATCCGGGGGTGCGTCATCGGTCGGAAGGTGCATCTGCCATGGGTGGCGGCGGCCGCCGCGTTTGCAAGGCCGGCGCTTGCACCGCTTCGCTGCTTTCACCGCATTTGCCGTGCCCCTGCCCTTGCTGCTGTTCTTGATCCCTCCGCCCCACTCGCCTCTTGCCGGTTTACGACCCGTAGGGTGCCGGGCATGGATGCCCAACGGTTTCGGCCGTGCCATGGACGGCAAGTCCGAAACTCCCGCACCGATACTGCGCATGAGGGCCTGTGATCTTGCGGGGAATGCGTTTTTCTTTGGTTCTCTTTTGCCTCCGGGTATCCCTTGGGACGTTGGGGCTTGCGAAAAGAAATGAACTCGGCCTTCAGGCCGAAAGCGCTTGATCCTGCTCTGCCTTTTCTGATGTTGACGAACCGGTCGCGCAGGCCAGCTTAAAAAAGCCGCTGCCGCACTTGCGGGACCCGGCTGGCGACTGCGATGCCGGCGTGCAACGATGTCCGGGTCGTGCCGCGCTTGACCGCGCCGGATTTCATCCAGGCGGAGCACCCATGCAAGAAAGTGAAGACAGGAGTACCCGAAAGGGCGAATGCGGCGACGCACCTCCCGCGCCGGACGCCCGCGCCGCAGAGCAGCACACCCGCGAACAGATCTGGCAGTTCGCGCTGCAATCCCATGAATATGCGGTCCTGTGCATCGACACCGGGCAGACGGTGACCTGGGCAAGCCCGGGGGCCGCCAAGATTTTCGGCGAGGCTGCAGACGGGATCGAAGGGCGATCCATCGATCGCTTCTTTACCTCCGAGGACCGCGTACTGGGGATTCCGAAGCACGAGGTCGCGGTCTCGCTCAGCCACGGGACGGCGGAAGACGACCGCTGGATGATCCGCGCCGACGGGTCCCGTTTCTGGGCTTCGGGGCTGTTGACCGCGATCCGCAGCGCCGACGGCACCGCCACCGGATTCGTGAAGGTCCTGCGCAACATGACGCCGAACCGGATGCAGATGGAAACGCTGCACAACCGCAGCGAGGTGCTGGGTGCCGCGGACAAGGCCCGCACGCGTTCTATCGCCACCCTCAGCCACGAACTGCGCAACCCGCTGGGCGCGGCGGCCACTTCCGCCAACGTGCTGCGCCAGATGACCAGTGACCAACCGGCGCTGCAGCATGCATTGGACATCCTGGAGCGCAACATCGGCTTCGCCGCCAGGCTGATAGACGATATGGAGGATGTCGGGCGAGTATCGGAAGGCAAGCTCAGTGTGCAGCCCGAGCCGCTGCTGCTCAGTGAGGTGCTGCAGGCCTCCCGGCAGGCGGCGTTGGCCCGCGCGGATGTCGAGCGTTCGCCGGAAATCGAATTGCTGCTGCCGGGCACGCCCATCGCGCTGGAATGCGACCGGTTGCGCGTGCAGCAGGTGTTCGCCAATCTCATCGGCAACGCGATCAAGTTCACGCCGCCGGATGGCTGGATATGGGTGAAAGCCACGACCGAGGCCGAGGAAGCCGTTGTGCGCGTCCAGGACAATGGCGACGGCATTCCCCCCGACAAGTTGGAATCGATCTTCGAAATGTTCACCCAGGTCAGCGCGTCGCCCGGTCCGGCGAGTCCGGGACTAGGGATCGGCCTGGCGGTGGTGAAGGAGATCGTCGAGTTGCACGGCGGCAGCGTGCAGGCGCGGAGCGACGGCATAGGCAAGGGCAGCGAGTTCACGGTAAGACTGCCGCTGCAGCAGCCGAAGCCGCCCACCGCACCGCAGCCACGCTGATTTCGGTTCACGAGGCTCGATACCGGCGAACCAGAACCACTCGACCAGCGAAGACGAGGCAGGCGGCGGGCTGAATTCGCCTGGAGGCCGGGGGCGGCAGGCCGCGTAGAATGGCGGAATGATCACCGACAACCCCACCGTCCGACTGAAGAACGCCTGGAAATCCACCCATCCCTGGATCTTCCAGCGCCTGGTCGAGAAGCCCGCCACCCGGCCAAAGTCCGGCCAGATCGTCGATGTCGTCGGCGTTGATGGCGAATGGGTCGGGCGCGGTTTCTACAACGGCCATTCGCGCATCGCGCTGCGGATGCTGGAGAACGATCCGGCCGTGCCGGTCGACGCGGAGTGGTTCTCGCGCAAGATCGCCGCGGCCGTGTCGCTGCGCCGCGACGCGCTCAATCTCGATTCGGTCAGCGACGCCTGGCGTGTGGTGCACAGCGAAGGCGACGGCATTTCGGGGCTGGTGGTCGACCGCTACGGCGATCTGCTGGTGCTGGAGTTCTTCAGCGCGGGCGCGTTCCGGCACCGGGAGTGGATCAAGGCCGCACTGCTGGAGCAGTTTCCCGGCGCGCGCTTCTACATGTTTGCCGACGAGCACGTCCAGAAGCAGGAAAGCTTCGATTTTCGCGGCACGGAAGCACCGGCGCCCAGCATCATCACCGAGCACGGCGTGCGGTTCCGCGCCGACCCGGCCGGTGCGCACAAGACCGGGTTCTTCGCCGACCAGCGCGAAAATCGGCAGTGGCTGTCGCAATTGTGCGAAGGCCGGCGGGTGCTGGACCTGTGCTGCAACACCGGCGGCTTTGGCGTGTACGCCGCCGCGCGCGGTGCGGCCGAGGTGGTGGGCGTGGACATCGACGACGACGTGCTGTCGATCGCCAAGGGCAACGCCAAGCTCAACGACGTGCATGTGAAGTTCATCCAGGCCGACATCTTCCCGTGGCTGCGCGATGCCGGGAATGCCGGAGAGCGCTTCGACGTCGTCGTGCTGGATCCGGCCAAGATGACCCGCGACCGCGAACAGGTGATCCCGGCGCTCAAGAAGTACCTGGACATGAACAAGCTGGCGCTGGGCGTGGTCAAGCCGGGCGGCCTGCTGGCGACGTTCTCATGCACCGGCCTGGTGAGCGAGGACCAGTTCCTCGACATGATCCGGCGGGCCGCGTTCTACGCCAACCGCACCGTGCAGGTGCTGCGCGTCAGCGGCGCCGGCGCCGACCACCCATGGCTGGCGCAGGTGCCCGAGTCGCGTTATCTGAAAGCCGCGTTCTGCCGCGTGCTGGACTGAAGGCCCTCAGGCAACCGCACTCGCCTGGCGCTGGCCGGGCTGCGTCGATGCCGCACTTGCCAGCCGGTCGGCGACCCAGCGTTCGGCGAACCCGCCCAGCTGGGCGTTTTCCAGAAAACCGCAGTGGCCGCCCCAGGGAGCGATCTCCAGCCGGGTGCTGTCGGGCAGTCGCAGTGCGCCGAAATCGTCGATGGGGATGACCGGGTCGTCCGCGGACATGAGGATGCTGGCAGGCACCTGCAGCGCCGAAAGCCGGTCACCGGCGACCGAATAGCCGTCGAAGTAACGGTCGATGGTGCCGAACTCGGTATGTCGCTCGACCAGCCACTGCGTCAGCGGTCGCATGCGAAGGTCCAGGGTGCGATCGTCGAATCCGAGCTGCTCCGGGAACAGCTTGTGCTTGCGCGCCAGCGAATCGCGCCATTTGCGCTCGAAATACCACAGGTACAGCGGCAGCCCGGTCTCCATCGCATCCATGGTCCGCGCGGGATCGAGCACCGGGCAGACCGCTGCCACGTGCACGATCGGCAAGCCGGCCGCCGGCGCCCGCAACCCCAGGCGCAGGGCGAAGTTGCCTCCCAGCGAGTAACCGGCCACGGACAGCGGCCGCAGCGGAAATCGGCGCGCCACGTCGCGGGCGGCATGCACGACCTCGTCGATCAGGTTGGAATGGAACAGCGCCTCGTTGAGGTGGTGGGTGCCGCCGTGATCGCGGAAGTTGAGCCGGAACACCTCGAAGCCCCGCTGCAGCAGGCTGGCTGCAGTCAGACGCATGTAGCTGGAGTCGACGCTGCCCTCCCAGCCGTGCAGCAGCAGCACCAGTCCGCGTGGTTCCACCCCCGGCACGGCACTGTGCAAGCCCTGCAGGCGCACGCCGTCGCCACCGTCGATCAGGTGTTCGGTGGTCGTCGCACCCGCTGCGGCGAGATTGCGCTCGCCGTAACGCCGACGCATCGTGCTGGAACCCAGGGCCGACTGAAGATGCGGGTTGCGCAGCCAGCGCGGTGGCAGGTAGTCGGCGGCGGTCAGCATTCTGCGGTCACCGTGGATCCCGATGGTCATGTGCTGTTTGACGGAGGCCGCGACGGAAACAGGCAGTTCCGCTGGTGGTCTGCCGCCGCATCGGCCACAAAGAGCGGGTCAACTCGCCATCGCCTCGACGATGCGGCGGCGCGCGAGTTCCGCGATGCGTCGCCGCCCATCCGCCTCGTTGGGCTGGATCGGCGTCAGGAAATGTACCTCCGCCACGCGCGGTGGCTCGCCCAGCAGGCGCTGGAAGTTACCCAGGAAGCCTTCACCACGCGCGAACGCGACCGTGCGCTGCGCCGAGCCGTTCTCGCCGTAGCGCAGCGCGACCGGTTGCACCGGGACGCCGGCATCGACGGCGGCCATGAAAATCCGGGCATGGAACGGCCCGAGTTCACCGCCGCCGCGGGCACCGCCTTCCGGAAACACCCCGACGGAGCGGCCGCCGCGCAGCCGCGCAAGCATTTCGTGCAGCACGCCACCGAGCGACTCCGTGCTGCCGCGGTGATGGAAGATGGTCTCGGCCCGCACCGCCATCCAGCCGATCAGTGGCCAGTCCTGGATCTCGCGCTTGGCGACGAACCCCATCATCCGCTGGCTGTGCAGCGCCTGGATGTCGATCCAGCTGACGTGGTTGGCGACGAACATCGCTGCGCCAGTGACCGGCGTACCGATGCGTCGGGTGCGGAACCCGAACACCCGCAGCATGCCGGCGGACCAGGCGCGGATGAGCCAGTGTTCGAAACTTTCGTCGCCCATCCGCAGCCGGCTCAGCGGGGACGCGATCAGCAGCAGCGCCAGCGGCAGCCCGATGACGAGGTGCATCAGCAGCATCGGCACGCGGACCATGTAGCGAAGCATGCGCGCAACCATCACACCGGGCGGCGCGGCGGCGCCGGCGAAAGAGGACGGCGATTTCATGGGCGCGATCATACCGAAGCCTGCCGCGGTAACGGCAGATTTACGGCGTGCCCTGAACAGCCGGCAAGCCCCGCCGATCGATCAGTCGCCAGCAACGACCGCCAGGGTGAGCCGCGACATACAGGCAAGCCGGCCATGATCATCCTCGATGCGGATTTCCCACACCTGGGTACGCCCGCCGACATGCAGCGCACGCGCCGTGCCGGTGACCGTGCCTTCGCGCACCGCGCGCAGGTGGTTTGCGTTGATCTCCAGGCCCACGCAGATCCGGCCTTCGGGCACGCAGAGGTTGCCGGCGGTGCTGCCGAGGGTTTCGGCCAGCAGTACCGACGCGCCACCATGGAGCAGCCCGTAAGGCTGGTACGTGCGCGCATCAACCGGCATGGTCGCTCTCAGGTAATCGGGGCCGAGCTCGGTGAATACGATGCCCAGTGACTCCATCGCGGTGCCACGGGACCGTGCGTTGAGCTGGTCCACGGAGGGGGTCAGCCGGAACGGGTTGGGGACGGCCGAAGCTTCCGCCGGGGTGGAGATGCAGGTGTTGGTCATGGGACCACGATAGCGACCCGCGGCAGGATTGCGCCAGCGTGGCGGTGAGCAGCGCGCGGATGCGGTTCGCGAGAACGCCAAAAAAGAGACCCGGGGACCGGCCAGATGGGGAGTCTGGACGGACCCCGGGCAGAGGGGTTCGAGGGTCCTGGGAGTCAGGGGTTGCTGGAGAGCGGGAGCAGCCGGATCGGCGAATCGCAGGAAGATGGAGAACGGTTCGGAATCGCTGGACGCTGGCCGGGTCTCCAGAGCCGCCGGCTCATGCACAGCGGAACAGGCGCGGACCGTTGTCACCGATGTAGCGCCGTCCGCCGGCGTAGCCACTGCTGGTGCCGTAGCCGACGCCGAAGTCGCGCTCACGGCGCTGGGGGCGGGACGGGTTGTTGGAGGACACGAGGCGGATCGGGGCGGCGCTGGTGGAGTTGCGGCGGGGGGAGGTCTGGAAGTTCATGGTCGGGGTCCTGTTTGGGTGCGTTGGTGACTCGGTGTGTTGGTAGAGTACAACACCTAACCAACCGAGCATGTGCCGAAAGTCACCCCACCATGGACACAGGGGCTGAAAACTCCGGCACTACCTCCCTGATGCGCAGCGGCGCTGGCCGGTTGCCATGACCAGTGACACCCCCGGCACCACTGGACCCCGCGGCTACAGAATGGGCGCCAGCCCGGCACCAAATGCGGTGAAGATCCGCGTGGTGAGCGACTTCAGACCCAGGTTGACCTCGGGGAAATCCCCGACAGGCGCGTGGCAATCGCGGAACCGCGGGTGGTCCGGCGGACGCGGCTGCGGGCACCCGGGACCTGGGACGAACTGGTAGCTGGTCGCGTAGCGCGTCGGCCACAGGTCGAACACCGGCAGGTGCTCGGACAGCTTGCCCAGCGAGTACTCCAGCCCCGACAGCACCGGCAGCCGGTCGCGCCGCGCGATCACCCAGGAGTTCTCCGGCGCGATGTCACGGCGGATGCTCGCCGCCAACTCCCGCGCGAAGGCGGGATCCTCGATCACCACGGCCGCCTCGGTGTTGTAGTGGTCGCCCCGGGGATCGAAGTTGTGGGTGCCGATCACGCCGACGCGTTCGTCGACGACGAGCGACTTCGCATGCAGGCCGATGCGAACCCCGGCGCGTTCCAGCGGCACCGGCTGGTTGGCGATGCGGGAGCCGAAACGCAGGGCAATGTTCTCGCGCTGCACCGGCGCGCGGTGCGCGCCCCGGCTGGTTACGCTGCGGCGGTCGCGGTACCGGCGCGATGGCGCCTGCGCTGCGGTGGCTGTGGCTGCGCCCCCGCCGGAGGCCGGTGATTGCGGCACCACGGGCACCACCTCCGGCTCGGCACCGGTGGCGGCGATGTTGATCGGCGCGTCCTTCGGGAACGGCTTGTATTCGTAGATGTTGAAGCCGAAGTCGCGGAGGAAGCGCCGCTTGTACTTGTACGACAGCGCGTAGGCGATGAATGCGTCGGTAGCCGCCAGGCTGTTGGTCGAGATGATCACGCGTGGAGGGTCGGGCCGCTGCTGCAGCTCGCGGAACATCTGCTGTGCGGCCTTCGACAGCACCAGGTAGGGTGTCTGCAACAGGACTTCGTCCTGCGCCGATTCGATCAACGCACGAAGCGAGTGGGACGCATCGGTGCCCTTGAGCACCCCGTCCTCGCGCTCGTCGTGCTTGGCCGGCGTGTCGGACACGTAGTCCACATCGCCGACGCGCAGCGCGCGCGCGACCAGTCGCTCCTGCACGAGCGCCGCATCGTCCGCGTCACGCCGCATCGCGGCCGCGCGCGCAGGCTTCTCGTATTGCGCGGGTGGCAGCTCAGGAACGCCCTCCTGCAGCAGCCTGCGCCCGACATCGCGCAGCCGCGCCAAGGGCACGCTGCGGCGGTCGGTCCAGAACCGGTTGAAGTCCTCGGCCATGTCGCGTGCGGCCGGGCCCGCCACCAGCACGTCGCGATCGCGGAAGTTGTACTGGGCGTCCCAGTCGTAGTAATCGTTCTGGTAGTTGCGACCGCCGGCAATGCCCACGGCGCCATCCACCATCATCAGCTTGCTGTGCATGCGCTGGTTGAGATTGCGCCAGCAGCACAGCCCCGCCAGCACGTACTGTGGATAGCTGATGCGCGCCTGCCCCAGCATCGGGTTGTAGAGACGCACCTCGAAATTGACGTGGGCCCCGGCAAGGGCCGCCAGTGTTTCGATGTTGCCGATGGCGGCGAGCTGGTCCATCAGCAGGCGGACATGGACGCCGCGCCGCGCCGCGGCAAGCAGTTCGTCCAAAACGAGTCGCCCGGCGTCATCGTCCTGGTAGATGTAGGTCTGCAGGTCGATCGCGCCAGTCGCACTGCGGATCAGGTGGATGCGCGCGAGCAGCGCGTCGGTGCCTTCGTCCAGTATCAGCGCGTAGTGCCGTGGCTGCTGCGGCGTCGATTCGGCAAACGCGTGGCCGGCCATTTCCCGCAGCGCCGAGGGCGTCGCGCAGGCACCCGGCCGATCACAGGTGGTCTCCTGCGACCGCGCCGCGGCGGCCACGGCCGTCGCCCGTTCGGCCTGCTGCGGACTGAGTGTCGCGCAGGCAGACAGGGACAGCGCCAGCACGATCGCCCACATGCGCTGCCACGGGCTCATCGGGCGGTGGCCTGCGCCGGTTCCTGCAGCCGGAGCTGCAACTCGAAGTGCACGGTGTCGTCCAGCACCAGTCGCCAGTCGGTCAGCGCATAGTCGCCGCGATCGACACTGCCGCGCGCCTTTGCATTGCATTCCCGCCCCGGGCGCGGGCACTGCGGAGGCGCCAGCACGAAGGTCTCCGTGCGGCTGACGCCGGACATCGACAGCCTGCCGCGCAGGCTTCCGCCGGTCTGTACCAGCGATGCCGGATAGGGCTCGGAGACGAACTCCACCACCGGGTGCCGCTCGGCGTCGAAAAATCGAGGCCCCCGCGCCAGCGCCGTGTAGCGCTTGGAGCCGGCCACCTCCACCGCATCGGTTTTCAGCCGGATGCGCACCTGCTGCGTCCCATCGGCAAGCTCGACCAGTTCACCCTCGAACTCGGGAAACGTGCCCCTGATGCGCTGACCCCAGCGCGTGCGCATTTCGAAGCCGACGCTCGTGTGCTCGTGATCGAAGCTGTCGAACGAGACCGGCGCGGGCTTCGGTGCGGCTTTCGGCTGGCCCGTCTGAGCCGCGCCCACGGACGGAACGACCAGCAGCGCCAGCAACAGCCAGCGCCGGGCAACACCATGGCGAAATTTGTCCCTGCCTGAACCGATCGCGCAGTTCACGGCCACCAGAATGCGCTGAGCTGGGCCACGCCCGGTTCCAGGGCCACGCCGGCCGGCACGCTCAATACCGCAACGCCGCCGGGCGGCATGCCGCGGTAATCCCCGGACTGGCCGCTGTGCAGCAGGGCCACGAGTTGTTCCATGCCGGGATTGTGGCCGACCATCATCAGGCGCGGCACGTCGATCTGGCAGTCCGCCAGCGCGATCAGGGTGCCGGGGGTGGCTTCGTAGATGCCGTCTTCGATCCGCTGCTCGACGTAGCCGATCGAGCCGAGTACCGCTTCCAGCGTCTCGCGGGCGCGGCGGGCCGGCGAGCACAACACGCAGTCGGGAATCAGCTTGTTCTCGGCGAGCCAGCGGCCGGCGGCCTCGGCTTCGGCCAGGCCTTCGGCCGACAGCGGCCGGTCCAGGTCAGCCTGGGTGGCAGCGGCCGGTTCGGCGTGGGCGTGTCGCAGCAGGATCAATTCGCGCATGGATTGGGCTCTGAATGGCGGGGAAAGGTGGGCGACTGGCGGTGAAGCGGAGGTGGAACGGAGCGGGCGGGATCGATGCGGGACTCTGGCGCGCGATATCCATGGAGAGTATCGGTTATCGCCTCGCTACGGCTCTCCATTCGCGCTTCATCGTCTTCGCTCCGTCGACGGCTTCACTTGTTGAGCCACTTCAGCAGCGGCTGCCAGTCTGATTGATGATCGCGGACCTGCGCCGAGTGGTAGTCGAACAGGCTCTTGCCCAGTGCGGTCAGCATTACGTAGGACTGGCTCTCGCGCAGCTGCGCGACGACGGGATACGGCCACTGCCGCAGCAGTTGCATGGCCTGCTGCGATGCGTTGGTCCACGGCCGCAGGCGGTTGCCGACCAGCCCGACGCGGGTATCGCCGCGGCGTACCCGCGGGTGCTGCGCAAGGGTATCGAGGAAGGCGACGGTGGCCTCGATGTCGAGCGTCGAAGGCTGTACCGGAACCAGGAGCGCGTCGGCAACCTCCAGGAACGGCGCCAGGTCCTCGGCATCCGCGCCGGCGGGCGCATCGATGAAAACGCGCTGCGCGTCGTCCGGCAACTGCCGCTGCCATGCTTTTTTTCGGGTGCCGTCCAGCAGCAGCACCGCGCTGTCCAGCACCGAGCGCCGCTGCGCCCAGCGCGTGGAGGAACCCTGGGGATCGGCGTCCACCAACACCGTGTTGAAATCATCCAGCGCCGCCTGGGCGGCGAGGTGGGTCACCACGGTCGTCTTGCCGACGCCGCCTTTGGAACTGGCCACCAGCACGGTCTTCATCGAGTCCCCTGGACGCTCATCGACGGAATCGGCAGCGTACACCGGGGCCGCTCAATACGCCCGTCACACCGATTGCTCAGTTTTCTTGCGTCTCACGCCCTGTGCGGATCAGCTCGCGAGTGCGGCTGTCTTCAGGCAACCAGTCCGCGGCGGGAACCGCGGGGATGCCGGCGCCGGCCAGCAGGGCTTTCAGGGCCGGCAATTCACCATCCCGCCATACGGCTCTCGTGTAGCCCGGCGGCGTCGCCCGTGCCAACACCACCTGCGCGTTCGTCACTATCCAGTGCAGTTGCCGCAGTCGCTCACGCCAGCCCTGCCCCTCCGGCGACCCGGCACTGAGGCCGACGAGACTCACCAGCGCCACTCTCTGTGTGATCAACAGCGGGTCTTCGCTCATGAGTGTGTAGATTGCGGTGCAGGCTTCGTGGCGGTCCGGCGTGATGCGGGCGCCATCCGGAGGCACACAGGCCCGCCGCAACGAACTGAATTCCGGCAGGGCCACCGCGGCGGCGGTAGCCATTGCCTGTATCCCGGCAACGTCGGGAACGGTGCCGGCCGCCTGCCCGTAGTCTTCTGCCAGGGCCTGCGCCACTTCGGGCTGCATCTGCGGCGACTCCACGGCTGCGTACTGCTCGTGCATCAGCGCGCCGATGTCCCCGAACGCAAGCCGGTAGCGGGTCGAATTCGCCGCTGCATCCAGAAGCCGCCCGGCTTCGATGGAGTCTTCGTCCGCGCGGCTGTGCGCCAGCAGCCATACCGCGGCGTTGTCCGGTTCGCTGCGATGCAGTCGCTGCATCGCAGCCTCCGGATGGCAGGTGGCGTGCGCGACAGGCCAGGGGCAGTCGAGCGCCTCGATCCAGGCGATCAGGGAATCGTCCCGGCCCAGCCGTACGGCAGCGGCGAACGCGGCTCCGGCATCCTGCGCGGTCCACGCGTCGGGGCTGGGGGCTTCGCGCGTGCCCGGGAACGGCACGATCAGCGCTGACGCGAGCAGATGGAGGGGGTCCTGCGATGCGGCCAGGGTGCGCGCGCGGCGCGCGACGGCAGCGCGATAGTCCTGCTGCCAGCGATCCACGGCGTCCCCGGTATCGGAGTCGGACACTGCGTCCTCCTCCGCGCAGGCGCGGTCGACGGCCCGCTGCACCGCAGGCAACGGCGGATCCTGCTGCGCCAGCAGCCGAATCGCTTCGGCGCAGTCCAGTCGCTCGGAGGTGGCTGTTGCTGCCGCAGATCCGGTGGCACTCGCCGGCGCACTCCACAGGACGACCATCAAGGCCATGGTTGTACAGGTCCGCAGACGCATTCTTCCCCCGATCCCGGCGTGTGGCCGCGACGCGACGCGACGCTAGCACGCTCCTCGGGCATGGGCCGGGCCTGCTGTGGTCCTTTCGGTGGGCGCGACGAGTGGTGGAGCCCGTATCATCGGCCGCTGACGCGATCACCGCCCTTCCGAGTTTTTCCATGAGCGAATTGCAGGACCTGGTCGCGCTGATCCGCGCCAACACGCCGCTGATCGTGATCGAGACCCGCGACGAGGCGCGCGTGGTCGAGCTGTTCCGCCAGGCGATGATGCAGGCCTGGCGCGCGATGTACCGCTGGTCGATCACCGAGGGCCTGCGCCGGCTCGACCTGGACCGCGAGGATGCGGCCGAATCCGCCGCCGACGCGTCCACGACGCTGCGTGCGATCCGCGATGCCGACCAGCGCGGCATCTATCTCCTGTTCGACCTGCATCCGTATCTGGGCTACGCCGGCACCCAGCGCCAGCTTCGAGAACTGATCCAGCGTCGCGAATGCGAGCCGCACGTGCTGGTGCTGGTCGGCCACAAGGTCGAACTGCCGCCGGAGCTGGATTCGCTGGCGGTGCGCTACGTACCGAAGCTGCCGGATGCCAACGCGCGGCTGAAGATCGTGCGCGAGGAAGCGGTCGGCTACGCAAGCGAGAACAGCGGGCGCCGCGTCGAGCACGACGAGGAAGCGGTGCAGCAGATCGTGCGCAACCTGCGCGGGCTCGATCCGATCGACGTGCGCCGCATCGCGCGCCAGCTGATCCATCGCGACGGCGCACTCGGCAAGGACGACCTGCCCGAACTTGCGAAGCTGAAGTTCGAGCTGCTCAACCGCAGCGGCCATCTGCACTACGAATACGACAGCGCGCGCTTCGACGAGGTTGCCGGCGCGCGCCGGATCAAGCGGTGGATCGAGCAGCGTCGCAGCGTGTTCTGCGGAGCGCAGGCGCCTGCCGGCCTGGACCCGCCCAAGGGCGTGCTGCTGCTGGGAGTGCAGGGTTGCGGAAAGTCGATGATCGCCAAGGCGGTCGCGTCGGGCTTCGGCGTGCCCCTGGTGCGGCTGGACTTCGGCACGCTGTACAACAAGTTCCACGGTGAGACCGAGAAGAACCTGCGCGACGCGCTGGCATCGGCCGAGCAGCTGGAGCCGTGCGTGCTTTGGATTGACGAGATCGAGAAGGGACTGGCCGGCGATGGCGGCGACGGCGATGGCGGGGTCTCGCGGCGCGTGCTGGGTTATCTGCTGACGTGGATGGCCGAGCGCAGGTCGCGCGTGTTCCTCGTGGCCACCGCCAACCAGATCCACGCGCTGCCGCCCGAGCTGCTGCGCAAGGGCCGCTTCGACGAGATCTTCTTCGTCGACCTGCCCGACGCCGACACCCGCGCGCAGTTGTTTTCGCTGCACCTTGCACGGCGCTCGCTGGACCCGGCCGGTTTCGACCTGCCGGCCCTGGCATCGGCAAGCGAAGGATTTTCCGGTGCCGAGATCGAGCAGGCGATCGTCGCGGCGATGTACGCCGCGCATGCGACGCAGTCGCCGCCATCGGACTTCACGCTGCGTGCCGAACTCAAGCAGGCGAGGCCGCTGTCGGTACTGATGGCCGAGCAGGTCGCCGCGCTGCGCGAATGGGCGCGCTCGCGCACGGTTCCGGCGGACTAGAGCAGCAGCCAGCCGGTGATCGCCAGCCGGTCCTGCCCGGCCCACGGCGCGATCAGCGACACCGAATGTCCGGCCGGCACCGCGAACAGCGACAGCGTGTTCCAGCGCGGGAGGAAAGTGTCGACTACGCGGCCGTCGTCGTCGATGAACTGCAGCAGCCCGCCCCAGTCGGCGCTCCATTCGCGCGACAGGTTCAGCACGTAGGCGTACAGGCGGCCTTCGGTGCTGTCGATGTCGGTGTGATAACGCAGGAAGTGGCCCGGCCGGTAGCGCGTGGCCTGTGCGTTGACCCGGCGCACGCGATCGTCGCCGGTCAGTGCGCGCACGAACGCGACGTACTGCGGCGAGTTGAACAGCTCGATCAAGCGGTGCAGCAGCAGCCCCGGATCGCGCCCTTCCTTGTACGCGCTGACCATCATGTAGCTTTCGTAGGCGAAGCGATATCCGGCGTGCTGGTCCAGGCAGCGCGCACTCGCGGCGGTATTCGCAAGCAGCCGCGCGAGCGCGTCGGCGTCCATCGAAGCGTACGTCGCGTGGTCGATCGTGCGAGGGCCGGCCTCGTCGCGCAGTGCCAATGTCCACGGCACCTCGCGTGCGAGGCATTCGTGCAGCCGCTCGGCCGCGGTCGGCTGCAGATAGTTCTCCACCTGCACGCGACCCTCGCGCTGCAGTTGCGCGCGCCAGTGGGCGAGATCGATCGTTTCATTGATCATGCAGGGATTCTAGCCGTGCAGCCACGCGCGATGGCAGCGCCGGCTCCGATCGCAGCGATGCCGCTCGTTCAGTAGCCCGCCGCGTGCCCATCCTTTCGGGATTCGCTCGCACCGATGTAGCCGCCCTCCGGATTGACCATGATCGCCTGATATCCGCCATAGGGCCCGAGCGCGAAACGCACGCTGTGGCCCTTGCGCATCAATCCGCGAACGGTCTCGTAGTCGAAGCCGCTCTCCAGGTCGACTTCGCCGCCGTCGCTCATCACCGTCATCTGCCCGGCAGGTTCGGTGCTGCCGTCGTGCTGGATGCGCGGCGCGTCGCCGGCTTCCTGCAGGTTCATGCCGAAGTCGACGAGATTCATCACGATCTGCGCGTGCCCCTGCGGCTGCATCGCGCCGCCCATCAGGCCGAACGACATCCACGGCTTGCCGTCGCGGGTCACGAACGCGGGGATGATGGTGTGGAACGGGCGCTTGCCCGGTTTGAACGAATTGGGGTGGCCTTCCTGCAGCACGAACTGCTCGCCGCGGTCCTGGAAGATGAAGCCCAGCCCCGGAGGCGCCATGCCGCTGCCCATGCCGCGGTAGTTGGACTGGATCAGCGAGACCATCATGCCGTCGGCATCGGCGACGGTCAGATAGATCGTGTCGCCCTCGTCGAGTTCCTTCGGCGTGGCCGGCTGCACCTCGCGCGCGGCGCGATCCATCGAGATCAGTTTCCCGCGCTCGGCGGCGTATTCCTTGCTGATCAGTTTTTCGACCGGGATGCGCGAGAACGCCGGATCGGCATACCAGCGCGCGCGGTCGGCGAACGCAAGCTTCTTCGCCTCGGTGAACAGGTGCACGTGTTCGACGCTGCCGAAGCCGAACTTGTTCAGGTCGTACGGTTCGAGCAGGTTGAGGATCTGCAGCGCGGCGATGCCCTGCCCGTTGGGCGGCAGTTCCCACACGTCGTAGCCGCGGTAGTTGGTCGAGACCGGCTCGACCCATTCGCCCGAATGCGCGGCCAGGTCCTCGTACGACAGGAAGCCGTCGTTCGCCTTGAAGTACGCATCGATGGTGCGCGCGATGTCGCCCTTGTAGAACGCATCGCGGCCCTCGTTGCCCAGTGTCTCCAGGGTGTCGGCCAAGTTCGGATTGCGCCACATCTCACCCTTGCGCGGCGCGCGCTCGCCATCAATGGTGAACTGCTCGGAGAACCCCGGCCACTTCGCCAGCCGCGGTACCGACAGGTCCCAGTAGTAGGCGATCGTCTGCGGCACCGGATGGCCTTCGCGCGCGTAGCGGATCGTAGGCGCGAGGTTCTCGGCCATCGTCCTGCGCCCGAAGCGCGCGTGCAGCGCAAACCACGCATCGACCGTGCCTGGCACCGTCACCGGCAGCGGACCGTGCGCCGGCACGTCGGTCAGCCCGCGCTTCTGGAACTCGGCCAGCGTGAGCGACTTCGGCGAGCGACCCGATCCGTTGTAGCCGTGCAGCTTCCGGGTCTTCGGATCCCACACGATCGCGAACAGATCACCGCCGATGCCGTTGCCGGTCGGCTCCATCAGCCCGAGCGCCGCGTTGGCCGTGATCGCCGCGTCCATCGCGCTGCCGCCATCGCGCATCACCTCCAGCGCGATCTGCGTCGCCAGCGGATGCGAGGTCGCGGCAATGGCGTGCGGCGCGAACACCTCGCTGCGTGTGGCGAACAGCTCACCGGTGATGCGATCGGCGGCCGAGACGTTCGAGACAGGCAACGCGCACAGGCAGGCGAGCGCAAGGATCAGTGGGATCGGGGGCATGGCAGCGGCTCCAGCAGGTCAGGCGGGAAGATTACCGCGGGCCACCCGTCGCGGGACGGCACTGACTTCCGGAACGAAGCACTCTCAGGCCGCGGGCCGGCTGGCCTGCCCCAGGCAGATCAGGGAGCCGGAGGTCGGGCAGTGGCAACGATGGTGATGCCGCGATCCTTGTTGAACAGATAGGCCACGCCTTCCTCCTGTTTTCATAGGCGCGTAGGGGTTCGACGCCGGCCGCGACCGGGCTTGGCCTGCCTGAGCGCGTCGATCATTCCCTGCTTCAGGGCGCCGCGCGGTTGCGCATAGATCGCCGCGTAGATCGTCTCGTGGCTGATCGAGTTTGTCGGGTCATCGGGATGCATGAGACGCAGTCTGTTGGAAATCTGCTGAGGCGACCAACTCCAGTAGACCAGGCGGTCATAGACCTTCTGGTACAGAGGCGTGCCCGCCATCAGCTTGCATCGTCGACCGCAGCGCTTGCGTCGCTCCCGGTAGGTCGCCGAGGCCAACGTCGCGTCGTACGCACCCGCGTCCTCGATGCCCACGGCGGCCGGGTCAGGCATGCCGCGCTGGACCTCCCGCGAAATCGTCGAGACGTCGTGCCCCAAGGTGCGACTGATCGCCCGCAGGCTGACGCCCTTGCTTCGTTCAATCATGATCACTGCGCGCTCTTCCACGCTCAAATGCGAATTACTGTTGGTCCATCGCAACACCCTATATGGTCCGGGATGTTGCACTTGAAGATTGAGCCTAAGCTGTCCAGCTTCGACATGCTCCTTCATTGCACCAAACCCACTTACGCCTCCCGAGCAAAGTCGTGAGTAGCTTGTATCTTCACGGCTTCCTCCACCACTGACGAGGCTACGTTCAAGCCCGGATCAAGATGGCAGCAATGCGCCACGCGCATCCCGGTCGACCCTGAGCGAGTCGCTACACTTCTACTTAATTTTCGCCAGCGCAATTCGTTAGAGGTAAGGCTCCCCGACTTGGTGGAACTTCGTGCAACTGCCAACGGGCTCCCAGTGCCTTGATCACCTCGCCCTCGAATCGCTGTGCTCTAGCGGGGTCTGGCCCCTGGGAGAAGCCAATGACTACTTCATACTCCGATAGCCCAAGGTTTATAGCCTCCAGACCTATGCCACCCTCCCCGCTGATTCCGATGTAGATTATTTCGTAGCCAGGATGCTGATTTAGGGCTATTAAATCCTTTTCCGTACTTGCGCTCCCATCAACGAAATTCATTCCTTGGGCGTGCGCGATAGATCTCATCGCGTCCTTGAAAGCGGCAGCATTCTGCCTGTCACCCAAGCACAGTTGAACCTGACTCGGGGCAGACTGGCCCGTGCAGGCGAACAACGTAAGAAAACATGAGATCAGCAGGAAATCGCGCATGCGGTTGTCACCCTTCAGCGCTATAGAGGAATCGCGGCGCAAAGCGTCGCTGCCAAGGCAGCAGCCGGACCAAAGAAGGCATAGCCGATAGCGTTGTTGATCATTGGATCAGGACCGGTGCCTGTTCCTCGAACCGTGATTATCGCGCCGAGCGGCCCCGAGCTAACCTGCCAGGTGACTGTTCCTGGGTGAAATTGATGTCCCGGTAGAGTCGTATTGACGATGGTCTTGCTCGAGGATTTAACAGACTGTGATATGAAATTGTTCCCGCCATTTCCCCAAAGCGGAACCCTTGCCGCGGTTCCATCACGTGCTATCGGCGCACCCGGCGCACTTACTCCTGGCGCCCTTATCGCCGTGAATGCAGCTAATTCAGAGCACAGAGTGGGCTGCGTGATCGTATAGACGTGCTCTTCGCAAAGACCAAAATGGGTCAACCGAGCTGAGTGGATTTCCCCCGACATAGGCATACGTATTCAACCCACCCGCGAGCCCAATCGGATCACTCTGCACATACCGCCCCAGACTTGCATCGTAATCCCGGAACCCGTTCTGCCAGAGCCCACTCTCGGCGTCGTAATACTGCCCCGGAAAGCCCAGGTTGAGACCGCCGATGCTGTCCTGCCTTACGGTAAGGTCGAAAGCATAGTTCTTCGCCCACCAGACCCCGGCTTTGCTGGAGTCTGTCACCAGTTCGGGCCTGCCCAGATGATCGGTGTGGATCATGTGCAGCTGGCCGCCGCGGGCAAGCGCGATGGGCTCACCGTTGGGGAGCCTCAGGTACTGGCTCCAGCCACTACCGTCGAAGCCGTACTCTGCTGCCAGCAGACCCTGCGGTCCGTAGGCATAGCCGGTCGCCAGCGGCGAACCCTGGCTCTTGTAGTTGCGCTGGCCCAGCGCATTGACCCAGTAGTGTGTTGTGACCCCGTCTTTCGCCACTCGGTTCAGACGGCTGAAGGCGTCGTAGCCGAACGTGGCGGTGCCACTGGTCGTTACGTTGCCATCGGCGTTCAGGGTGAAGGAGCGGCTGCGCGCACCCGTCAGGGCCGACAGCCGATTGCTCGCCGCGTCAACCGTATAGCCGTCGGTCTGGCCAGCCCAGGTGTGGCTGGTCCGATTGCCGTTGGCATCGTAGCTGAAGGCCTGATCCGCACCGCTGGCCATCACCAATCCCAGCCGCGAGGCTGCGTCGTAGCCGAACTGCTGGTTCAGGGTTGCATTGACTGCGTTGGTGATGCCCGTGATCTCGTCGGCGCCGTTGTAGCCGAAGGTCAGGCTCTGGCGGATGTCGCTGCTGCCGCTCTTTGTACTCAGGCCAAGCAGGCGCCCGTCGTTGTCATAGGAGAAGGCCCGGACCAGTCCGTTGCCGTAGGTCCAGCCGGTCACGCCGCCATGAGGCTGGTAGGTCATCCCGGTGGCCACCGCTCTGGTGACGCCGCCTACGGTCGCGCTCATCCCGGTCAGCTGCCCGTGGGCATAGCTGTAGTGCGCGCTGGTGCCGCCGGGGTAATCGATGCGGGTCGGCCGGCCCTGGCCGTCGTAGGTGAATGACTGGCTGAAGTCGAGTGGATCAATGAAGTAACGGGGTTGCCCGCAGGCAACTATTCACTAGGCCTTTTATGCGACTCGCTCTTCCGTTTTAGACCATTTCCCAATACCTCCCTGAGCGCGATCCACCGATGTGTATATTCGCCCCTGATACCACTAGCGCGCAGACCCGGGGCTTTCACGGGAGGAGGGTCGATCACGAACTGATACAAAAAGGGGCCAAAAACGGGGACGAGAAGCAGCATGCAACCGCCGACTTTATCAACGACTCCTTTGTCACTTCGCAGAAGTCGAAACATAAGGACGAGGCTGATCAGCCAAAAAAACATCGTCAACATGGCCATCGCTAGGTTCATGTCTTGGCAAATCTTTGACTAACTTTTGAGAAAAAAGCCAGACCGAGCAGAAAGCCGTCGCCAAGCGTCAGAAAGTAACCGAGCATTGCTTCATACCCTGATTGCACGGCAACGCCATACACTGGGATCCAGAGTCCGCCCAGCAGCGCTAACGCCAGGAAAATTCCGCGCGCCCACCGCAAAAAAAAGTACAGGCCCGCATAGGTCAGGACGTACAACGCAAGCAGACCGTAGCTAATTGCATTTAAGAAAGACTCGTCCAACAGGGAGTCGGCGCCATAAAATAGCAACGCCGCCATAGACCGCTCGCTGTAAAGATCTTCCCAGGGCAATATAAAACAGAGCAGTTGGCCTGACAAAAGAACGGCCGCGCCAAATCTAAAGACTGCATCCAATTTCATCTGCAAAGGCCTTTATTTTGGGGGTGAAAATACTTGGATCTGAACTGGCCCGCAAGAGCAATTCGGGTCGTTCACTTGCTGCACTGCATCTTTGGGACAGGAAGTTGCGGCGCCACAGTTGCACTGCACGACTTGCACCCTGCAAAAAAGCGGATCGCAATCTAGAATTTTGATTCCCCTGCTCCAGGCATCAGGCGCAAGCTCGCCCGCCTCGCGGAGATCATGGTTTATTCCCATGCGTTGAAGCTGAAGTTGCCTGTAAACGAACTGCATTTGAGGACCAGTTAAACCGGTGCCGCCATTATCCTGTTGCCATCTGTTCCACGAATTTGGTCGCCTGGCAGGGCGCCCGGACAACCCATCGGGATCGATCGAATCCACTGGGTTCCCCTCCGCGTAGGCGTAGCTATTCAGCCCGCCACCTAGCCCGATCGGATCACTTTGCACATACCGTCCCAGACCCGCATCATAATCCCGGAAGCCATTCTGCCATAGCCCGCTCTCGGCATCGTAGTACTGCCCCGGGAAGCCCAGGTTGAGACCACCCAAGCTGTCCAGCGTCACGGTCCGGTCGAAGGCGTAGTTGCTCGCCCGCCATACCGCTGTCTTGCTGGCGTTGGTCACCAGCTCCGGTCGGCCGAGGTGGTCGGTGTGGATCATGTGCAGTTGGCCGCCACGCGCCAGCGCGACGGGTTCGCCGTTCGGGAGCCTCAAGTATCGGCTCCAGCCGCTGCCATCAAACCCGTACTCGGCGGCAACGAGGCCCTGCGGTCCGTATGCATAGCCGGTCGCTAGCGGGGAGCCCTGGCTCTTGTAGTTGCGCTGGCCCAGCGCGTTGACCCAGTAGTGTGTTGTGACCCCGTCTTTCGCCACTCGGTTCAGACGGCTGAAGGCGTCGTAGCCGAACGTTGCGGTGCCACTGGCGGTTACGTTGCCATTGGCGTTCAGGGTGAAAGAGCGGCTGCGCGCACCCGTCACGGCCGACAGTCGATTGCTCGCCGCGTCAACCGTATAGCCGTCGGTCTGGCCAGCCCAGGTGTGGCTGGTCCGATTGCCGTTGGCATCGTAGCTGAAGGCCTGATCGGCACCGCTGGCCATCACCGATCCCAGCCGCGAGGCTGCGTCGTAGCCGAACTGCTGGCTCAAGGTCGCATTGACCGCGTTGGTGATGCCCGTGATCTCGTCGGCGCCGTTGTAGCCGACGGTCAGGCTCTGGCGGATGTCGCTGCTGCCGCTCTTTGTACTCAGGCCAAGCAGGCGCCCGTCGTTGTCATAGGAGTAGGCCCGGACCAGTCCGTTGCCGTAGGTCCAGCCGGTCACGCCGCCGTAAGGCTGGTAGGTCAGTCCGGTGGTCACCGCGCTGGTGACGCCGCCTACGGTCGCGCTCATCCCGGTCAGCTGCCCGTGGGCATAGCTGTAGTGCGCGCTGGTGCCGCCGGGGTAATCGATGCGGGTCGGCCGGCCCTGACCGTCGTAGCTATAGGCCTGGCTGAAATCGAGTGTGTAGGTGCCGACCCTCTGGTACTGGGTCAGCAGCCAGCCCTCGGGGCTATAGGTGTACTCCAGGGTGCCACGATTGTCGGCGTCCACGATGCGGCAAATCAGACCCAGACCATTCGTGCAGGTGTCATAGGTAAAGGCATGCGTCTTCGCGTTGGCGGTCGCCTGAGTGACACGACCAACCCCGTCGTGGGTGTAGCTGGTGACCAGGCCATCGGCTCGCGTCATGGAAGTCTGCAGGCCGTTGGCACCGTAATTGAACGTGGTGGTCCCAGTGTCGGGGCTCACCTGCCGCCACAGCTGGCCAAAGCCGTCGAAATCGTAGTTGGTGGCATTGGCTTTCGGGTCGACGACGCGCGTGAGCCTGTCGGCAGCATCGTAGGTGAGCGCGGAGGTTTCGTTGAGCGGATTGGTAACTGTCGCGACGCGGTCGAGGGCGTCGTAGGTATAGATCGTCGTTCGGTCTTCACCATCGGTTACCCCGATGAGATTGCCATTTGCATCGTAGGCATAGGTCACCAGTTGGCCCTGGGTCCCGTGCTCGGCAATCACCCGGCCCAGCTCATCGTAGGTGTAGCTCTGCGTGTAGACCGTTTCGGTGCCTGCCTGGGCGCTGAGGGCAAGCAGCATTCCGATGCTGAGCGTCAGCACCTTGATGTGAGCCTTCATGATTCCTTGCGTCTCCCGCTTTCTCGAGGCTGACGGACTGACTTGCGAGCACCCGGTCAAAGCCGAATTTGACAGCATCCACGGCTTCATCGGATTTCCTCCTCGGCCGGGTCGACCTGGAGCGGTTGGGTACCACCGCCTCCGCTTCCACCTGCCACGTGGACGTTGACTGTCGCCGAGAAGGGACCGCAGCCGCTGACGTTGCACGCAACAACCCGATAGCTGTATTTGCCGTCGTATGCCTGGCTCTGGCTGGCGCTGTTGGCGGAGCCGTAATACGCCGTCTCCCAGATGCCGTCATTGAAGGCTTTCTGCAGTTCGTAGGCGGTGGCTCCGCTGACTGTGGTCCAACTCACGGTGTAGCTGGTATAGGTATCGGAACTTATCGGGGCGGTCAGTGTGGGCGCCGAGTCCGGTACATGCGTCACCACCGTGGTCCTGATCGCGGAGTACGCGCTGCAACCGCCCGCATTGCATGCTCGCGCCCGGTAGTCGTACGTGCCATTGGTCAGGCCGGAGATCGAGTGGCTCAGACCGGTACCGCTGTAGATCTGGCTCCATGCACTACCGTCCTTGCGCTGTTCCAGGCGGTAGTCCGTCGCCGTGCTGACGCTTCCCCAGCTGACGGCAAAGGCTCCGTCGTTGTCGGTAGAGGGTGCGGTCACCGTCGGTGTGCCCGGCGGGTGCGTCACCAGGGTGGCCTTGCTTGCCGAATAATCCGCACAGCCTCCAGCGTTGCACGCCCGCACCACGTGCTGGTAATTGCCGTTGGCCAAACCGGATGCGGCCATGCTCAGGTTCGAGCCGTTGTACACCGTGCTCCAGGTGCCGCTGTCCTTTTTCTGCAGCAGTTGATAGTGCGTTGCGGTGCTGACGCTGGTCCAGCTGATGGTGAACGCGCCGTCGCTATCGGCGGTCGGTGCCGTGAGCGCCGGTGTGGAAGCCGGCGGATACAACACCCCTATACTTTTCTCGGCTGAAACGGGCGTGCAGGCCTCGGCGTTGCAGCCTGTCACCCGATACGTGTATGTCCCTGCGGGCTTGCTGACATAGGCTTTGCTCGTGGACGACCCCTCGTTGCTGCTGGTCCAGGCTCCGCTGTTGAGCTTCTCTTCCAGTACGTAGTTCTCCACGCCGCTCGCACCGGACCACGCCACCGTGTAGTTGCCCGCACTGTTGCTGGATATCGACAGCGTCGGTGTACCGGTCGGCGGGCTTATCGCCGTAGTCCGCTGGACAGTGACCGAGGTCGCCTGCGAGGCGTTGTTATAGGTGTACTTCTTGACTGCGAAGGTACCACCGGCCTCGTCCTGATATTCGCGCAGCAGACGGTTCGCAGCGTCGTACTCGCGGGTGGACGTGACGTTGTCCGGGGTCTTGATCGTGGCCAACCGGCCCGCGCTGTCGAAGGTGTAGAGGGTCGTCTGGGCCACATTGGCGACGATGTTGCTGACCGCCGTGGTGCGGCCGCGAGGATCGTAGGTGAATTCGGTTGCGGCACCGTTGATACCGACGACACGGCCGGGCAGTCCCAGAGCGTTGTAGTTGCTGTAGTTGGTGACGTGCCCCAGACCGTTGCTGATGCTGAGCAGATCGCCGGTCGAACTGTAGGTCGACGTCACCGTGTCGCTCGGCAACGGTCCGTCGATCGCCATCGTCGCAAGAAGCCCATTCGCATGTTTCGTGTACGTATAGGTCGTCGCGCGGGTCTGATTGGCAACCCCATTGGCGGTGAGGTTGGTCACCGTGATGGAGGCCAGACGGTTGTCGGCGTGGAAGGCGTAGTTGGTCCGACGATGACCGACAACAGTGACCTCAGTGATGCGATTTTTGGCCGCGTCCCAGGCGTAGAGCGTGCTCCGGGCCTCCGGCGTGCCCTGGGCCTCGACCTTCTTCAGCAATTGTCCCTTTGCGTTGTAGTCGTAATTGGCGACGTTGCCGTTCTCATTGGTCACCAGGTCCGGGTAACCGTTGGCGTCGTAGGTGTTGCTGCGGCCGGTCGCCGCGCAGTATGTCGACAGCTGCCCGGTGACGGTCAACAAGCGTCCGTCCTTGAAGTCGTAGATCGTCTCTTTCCCAAGCGGACTGGTATGGGTGACGCTCAATTCGCCCGTCGCGGGGGCTGCGTAGGCGAATGTGTTGTGCTCGACGCCTCCCGCGTGCGCGGTGCTGGTCGCTCGCTGCCCCAGATCGTACGTGAACGTTGAATACCTCACGCCGTTGTACGACTTGCCTGTCAGGGCTCCGAAAGGGTATTCCGCCCCGCCATAGTGATATCCGATCACCGTCGAATTGGGGCCCGGATAGGTTGTGGTCTGTAGTGTGTGAAAGCCGACGGCATCTTTCTGGTTGGTATACGCGAACTGGTAAGGCGTGCCGGCAGGATCGCGAACTTCGCGCAGTTCGTCATCCACCCAGACAAATTGCACGTAACGTCCATTGCTGTGCGTAACGCGCTGGACCTGGGTGTTGTTCATGCCGCCGTAGGTGTAGGTCCAGCGAAGGCCGTGCTCATCCTGCAACCACAGGGCATAGCCGCCCTGCGTGTAGAGCTCGGTGAGGTTGTCCTCGAACGTGATGAGCCACTTGCCGTCCCCCTGGCGGACCAGCTTGGAGATCGGATCGGGCTTGTTCTCCCAGTAGATGCCGGTGGTCGCATTCTTGGTGAACTTGATGATCCGCCCGTCCGGACGATGGGCGAAAATCACGTCGTGTTGGTGACCTGTCGTGCATTCGACAATGCTGGGGCGGGCATAGCAGCCCGAATACGTCGAACTGCCACCGAAGCTCAGTTTGTAGTCGAAGTTGCTGATCCAGCTGTAACCGAACAGTCCCGTGGCATCGGTGAACTGATTGTAGGTCCGCTCAAGGTGCAGGGCCATCTCGCCTGCCGTACCAAAATCGGTTTCCGATTCGATCTTGTTGCCGGTGGCCAGGGTGACCGGGTTGCCCTCAACAGGACAGTTCTCGCTTGCCTGAAGATTCTGGGTGTTGTTCTCACCGGGATTCTTTCTTCGCTTCTCGCCCCCAGGACGCCCGCCACCCCCACCGTTGTCATGAAGGGGACGAGTGTCGCCGCGACTGCCGCCGCCACTACGACTACATTCATAGGACGAAAAAGACTGGCCCGCGCCCCGCTCACCATCGACGTCCACGCGGGCAGTTTTTACGACCCGGGTACAAGACATCGCGGAAGCATCGCTTAGAACAGCGAGCAGGCTGATGGCAGACAGCACTATAAAAGATCCGACGAGGCCTGATCTGGCAACCATTCTTCTTCCCCATGTAATGGCGCGGTCTATCACTGATCAGACCCCGACCCCTGAGGCCTGACAGCGTTGCGCTTGTGAACCGAAGCCTAGGGATTTGGCTGCTGAACGCAACGCTCGCTCAAGTCGCCAATGGGTAAGAATTCCTGACGCGTGCCGTAATCGATCGTTCAGGATGCGGAGCTCACTTGCACGTAAGGGATACTGATCAGCGTTCCGGCAGAGTGGCGAACCTGTAAGCTGCGCTACCCAATCCAGGAAAGGTTGCACGGATGCCCTCCATGTCGTCTCGCATTCGTCGCGCCCGCAGCATCGCCGCCCTTAGTCAGTCCCAACTGGCGGTCCTGACCGGTGTAAACCGCAGTGCCGTTGCGCAATGGGAGTGCAGTACCGGCACCTGTCCAAGCACTACCCACCTTGCGCAGGTTGCTGTATTTACGGATGTCTGTTTCGAGTGGCTGGCGACCGGCCGCGGCCCCTGCCGTCCTGATGGAACTCAGCCCGAAACATTGGCACTCGCGATGCACGAATTCGCCCGGAATGACTGCGAAGCGAAGGCTCTTGAGCTGCTGCGACACCTGTCACCGAAGAGGCAGCAGTCTGCATGCAAGATGCTTGAGTTGTTGGCCCAGTAGGCACGCACATTGCGCGCCGGAAGCTGAACGGTGTCCGGATCAGCACGCGCGAGCTGCAACTAACCGGCAATCCCCTGCTGACCACGAGTTGATCGCGCGTTCGCGCTGAACGCGATCCCGGCCAGAACGGCCACCGCGATCTGGGCAAGCATCGACTGCGACGTCGGGTACATTCCGATCCAGTCGATGCGTGGGGCATCGAGGAAGCTTTGAGCAATCCAGCCTGCCTCCTGAAGTGCCGCGATCCCCTTGCCGACCAGCACCACGGCGAGGATGGCGATGAAGATCGAGCTGATCCTGAAGAACCTGGCAATCGGCAGGTTGCTGCTGATGCGCAGCATCCAGAAGGCAATGATCGCGAGCGCGACGACACCCGTGCCCAGGCCGGCGAGGATTCCGCCGCTGTTCTCCCCGGTCCACATCGCCGCGAAGAACAGGATCGTTTCGAACACTTCCCGGTACACGGCAACGAAAGCCAGCATGAAAAGGAAAAACGCCGATTTGCGTGTCATCGCAGCGGACATCCTGGCGTGGAGGTACTCCTGCCAGCGACCCGCGAGGCTCTTCTGGTGCATCCAGATACCAACGGACAGCAACACCGCCGCTGCGAACAGCGCGGACAGCCCTTCGGTGATCTCCCTGTTGGCACCACTGATGCCGATCAGGTAAGTGGCGACGCCCCAGGTGAGCGCGCCCGCCAGCAGCGCGGCGCCCCAGCCCGCATGTACATACGGCAACGCATCGCGGCGTTCGGCCTTTCGCAGGAACGCGATCATGCCGACGACGATGAGCAATGCCTCCAGGCCCTCGCGCAAAAGGATGGTAAAGCTGCCCAGGAATGCCGCAGTCGAATCGTTCCTTGAACCGCTCAGGACCTGGTCGGCTCGATCGAACAAGGCAGAGATGTGATCGCGTTGGTCAGTCAGGTCCTCAATAGCTGCCGGGTGTCCGGTTCGTTCCCGGAAGAGCGCCATGGCCGATTCTATTTCCTGCAACAGCGGTCGGTCCCGTGACGCCAGCATCGGCTCGATGGGCTCAACCCCATCCAGGTAGGCCGACAACGCGAGCCGGCGGGCGGATGCTGCATCTCCTTCGCGGTAGGCACTCAAACTGCCGTCCAGAAGCGATCGCGCCAACTGGAGATGGTCGGAAGTCGAGTTCGGCGATACAGCGGACGGATTGGAACGAAGATAGCTGGTGATCTGCCTGGCCTTCACCTCGCCGACAGTCTTGGCGAGATCGCCGGGGGTTGAATGTGTCAACTCCTTAAGCGTGTGAAACGGGCGCTGCTGCGGCGATTCGTTCCAGATCGCTTCGCCTGCGGCGACGTCCTGGGCAGAGTTGGCCAAGCTCCCGACATGGAAGGCCAGCGCCCATCGGTCAGCATCCGACAGGTGCCGATAGCTGCCCATGGAGGTGCCGGGTAGTCCTTGCGTGATCACCTGATAGAGCGAGAAAGGGCTGCGCTGCGATGCGCGGGCCGCATCGGTGAAATCGATCGGGGGAGGGTCCATGCCCGCCGCCGCCGGGCCGTTGCCAGCGCCACTGACCCCATGGCACGCGGCACATTGTTGAGCGTAGAGCGAAGATGCCCCGGCTACGTCGGGAGCGGCAGCTGGGCTGGCACCGAGTCCGTAAGCGACCAGGACTGCATCCGCCAGCGCGGTGGCGCGCTGTGCGACAGCCGAGGTATCCGCGCGGGCGTTGATCGCCAACTCCAGGGCTTCGGCCTCAGCGCTCAGTTCGGCACTGGATGGCACGGGAGGCAGTTTTTTCAACTGGCTGCGAACAGAAGCGGCGAATTCCAGCATTTCGGAATATTCCGCTTCGTTCACTACCACGCCCTCGTGCACCGCTTCGGCGTAGTCCACCGCAATGTAGTCAAGCAGTTGCCAGGTCTGCGCTGCCGCCGAGTTCGAAGCGTCCGCGCCAGCGCCCCCGGAAGCCATGAGCATGAACAGCGTCATCAACGCCAGGCGAAGGATGTTCTTGACTGTAAACATGGTGCCGCCCGCGCAGTGGTCCTCGGAGAGCATCATATTACATGCGAATGCTTCTCATTTGGTTCGGCGCGCTCCCGCACAAACGCGATTCCTGCGAACGGAGCGGCATTCCGGTGCATCGTCAGCCCTCTTCATCATCAGTCCTGGACCCACGTATGCGGTCCATCGCCTCATTTCGCGGTTAGGCAGCCGACGGCGTCAGCTAAACGGTTCCCCGAGCAGCCACCGGCAGCCGCTGCAGAAATTCCCGCAACTGCACGCCCGGCAAAGCTTGCGAGTACAGCCATCCCTGCATCCGGTGCAGGCCGAGACCCAGCAGCGCATCCTGCTGCTCGACGCGCTCCACGCCCTCGGCGACTACCTCGATGCCCATCGCGCGCGCCAGTCCGATCACCGACTCCACGATCGAGCGGTCGAAAACGCTGTGGGGCAGGCCTTCGACGAAGCTGCGATCGATCTTCAGCGTGTCGACGGGAAACCGCTTGAGATAAGTGAGCGACGAGTAGCCGGTGCCGAAGTCGTCGATCGCCAGGCTCACGCCGAGCGAGCGCAGCGCCAGCAGGGTGTCCAACGCGCTCTGGGCGCGCGTCATCAACGTGGTTTCGGTGAGTTCCAGGCACAGCCGCTGCGGCGGCAGGCCGGACGCGCGCAGGATATCGCCGACACGTTCGGCCAGCCCGGCGTGTTCGAACTGCCGCGCCGACAGGTTCACGCGCAGCGTCGGTACGCTGCCATCGGCCGCTGCGGGCCAGTCCACCGCCTCGGCGCAGGCATGCTGCAGCACCCACCAGCCGATCGGGACGATCAAACCCGAGCTCTCGGCCACATCGATGAAATCGGCCGCCACGCGCAGGCTGCCATCGGGCTGGCGCCAGCGCAGCAGGGCCTCGGCTGCCACCATCACGCCGCGCGCAGCGTCGACTTCCGGCTGGTAGGCGACGGCCAGTTCGTCGTCGCGGAACGCCTTGCGCAGGGTGTGTTCCAGTTCGATCCGCTCGCGCAGGCATCGGTGCTGGTCGGCGTCGAACACCTCGTGGCGGTTGCGGCCGCGTTTCTTCGCCTGCTTGCTGGCGAAATCGGCATCGCGCAGCAACTCTTCGGCGGTGGTAGGTTGGCTGCCGTCGAAAAATGCGATGCCGATGCTGGCGCCGATGTCGAGCCGACGATCGGCACGCTCGATCAACCCCGCTATCTCCGCCAGCACATCGTCGGCCAGACACGTGGCCTGCCATTCGTGATCCAGCCGGGGCAGCAGCACGGCGAAACAGTCGCTTTCCACGCGCGCGACCACGGCGTCTTCCGGAGAGACGACGCTGATTCGCTCGCCCAACTGGCCCAGGAACGCGTCACCGCCGCTCTCGCCCGACGCGGTGTTGACGCTGTGGAAGCGATCGATGTCGATGAACAGCATCGCCGCCGACGAGCGTCGCCAAGTCAGGTGCTGCAACAGCAACTGGACGGCGCCGCGGAACATCGTACGGTTGCCCAGGCCGGAGACGGGGTCGTTGAGACGCAGATGATCGAGCTTCGCCTCGGCGTGCTTGCGTCGCTGGATCTCCACGGCCAGCGCGACGAAATCGCCCATGTTGCCTGCGAATGCGATTTCGTCCGCGCGCCACTGGCGGGCATCGTCGACGTGCTCGTGGCAGATGACGCCGTACATCTGGCCGCTGGTGCGCACCGGCGCGTCGAGCAGCGAATGGATGCGGTGGCGCTGCAGGTACTGGTCCATCGAACTCCACGGTGCCGCCACAGCCGACTCGCTGATGTCGGCGGCGCGGATCACCCGTACGTGCTGAAGCGCGGCGGCATAGGCGGAGTCTTCCAGTTCGATGAATTCGCCGTCGCCGCCGGGGTGGTGGCTGCGGGAACCACGTTCGAACCCGTGGATGCACCGCAGCCCGTTGGGCTCGAGCTGCCAGACATTGACCCGATCGACCGCCAGCACGTCGGCGGCGGTTTCGGTAATGGTGGCCAGCGCGTGTTCCAGATCGTGACCCTCGCGCCAAAGCATGCGGGCGAGGTCCATCAACGCGCGGTTGTGGCGGCGCAGGCGCGCGTCCCGGGAAGTCGGCATCGCGTGATCGATACGTGCAGCCATGCGGCCCCCAGTCCAGGTTCCGGTCACCATGCCGCTGACGGCCGGCGACCGAGCGCGTCTGTCCACTGCCGCCCAGTTGCGGCGTCTGTTGCATTCCACGCCCGCTGCGGTTGCCATGTCAAGCCGGCAGCGAAGCTGCGGTACAGCCGGCCTCCCACCGAGCATGACCGTTCCGGCAGCGAGACGCAGGCGTCGCCATCTGCCGCAGCGTCCCGCAGGATGCTTCAATCCTGCCCCGTACGGGTTTCGCGCCTCGGGTGCGCTGCTACACTTCCGGGGCTTTGCGTCGCGCTTTTGCCATTCGCCCCTGCTGCATTGCGGCAGCGCGGCAATGCTTCGCGGCCGGGCACTCTTCCTGCCACCCCGCAGCGCTGCAGCGCCGGAGCACATGATGACCAGCACCGCCGACCTCAGTTCGCCCGCATCGGCGAACCGGACGCCCGTCGAGTCCGCCACCCAGACCCGCTCGCTCGACAGCGCCTACACGCTGGACCACAAATACACGCGGCAGGACGGGCGGATCTATCTGTCCGGCGTGCAGGCGCTGGTGCGCCTGCCCTTGATGCAGCGCCTGCGCGACCAGGCCGCGGGCCTGAACACCGCGGGTTTCATTTCCGGCTATCGCGGCAGCCCGCTGGGCGGGTTCGACCTGGAACTGTGGCGCGCGAAGAAGCACCTGGAAACGGCCGGCGTGAAGTTCACCCCCGGCCTCAACGAGGACCTCGGCGCGACGATGGTCTGGGGCACGCAGCAGACCAACCTGTTTCCGGGCGCGACAGTCGAGGGCGTGTTCGGCATGTGGTACGGCAAGGGTCCGGGCGTGGACCGCAGCGGCGATGTGTTCAAGCACGCGAACGCGGCGGGCACGTCGAAGTCCGGTGGCGTGCTGGCGCTGGCGGCCGACGATCACGCCTGCCGCAGTTCGACGCTGCCGCACGGATCGGAAGGCGAATTCACCAGCGCGATGATCCCGATCCTGAATCCTGCCGGCGTGCAGGACATCCTCGACATGGGCCTGCTGGGCTGGGCGATGAGCCGCTACACCGGGCGCTGGGTCGGCTTCAAGACGATCGCCGAAACCGTCGAATCGTCCGCGTCGGTCGACGTGAATCCGCTGCTGCTCGACATCGTGACGCCAACCGATTTCGTGATGCCCGCGGGCGGTCTCAACATCCGCTGGCCCGATCCGCCGCTGGATCAGGAGATGCGGCTGCACCAGTACGCGGTCAAGGCCGCACAGGCGTTTGCGCGTGCCAACCGCATCGACCGCGTTGTGATCGATTCTCCGCACGCGCGGCTGGGCATCATCACCAGCGGCAAGTCCTACCTGGACGTGCTGCAGGCGCTGGAGTACCTCGGCCTCGGCGAGCAGGCCTGCAGCGAACTGGGCATCCGCGTGTACAAGGTCGGCATGACCTGGCCGCTGGAGCCGAATGGGGTGCGTGAGTTCGCGCGCGGGCTGCAGGACATCCTGGTGGTCGAGGAAAAGCACGCCTTCATCGAAAACCAGATGAAGGAGTCGATGTACAACTGGGACGGCGCAACGCGTCCGAGCATCGTCGGCAAGTACGACGAATCCGGCGAATGGATCCTGCCGAGCACCGGCGAACTGACGCCTGCGCGCATTGCACGCGTGATCGCAAAGCGCATCCAGCGAGCCAATCTGTTCGCAGCCGGTGACAGCGAGCGGATGCAAAGCGTGCTGCGCTGGATGGAGGAGAAGGAGTCCGAACTCGCACTGCCACGCGCGAACTTCCCGCGCGTGCCGCACTACTGCTCCGGCTGCCCGCACAATACGTCCACCGTCGTGCCCGAGGGTTCGCGAGCGCTGGGCGGCATCGGCTGCCATTACATGGTCACCTGGATGGACCGCAGCACCGACACCTACACGCACATGGGCGGCGAAGGCATCACCTGGTCGGGGCAGGCGGCGTTCACCGAAACGCAGCATGTGTTCCAGAACCTCGGCGACGGCACCTACTTCCATTCGGGCTCGCTGGCGATCCGCCAGTCGGTCGCCACCGGCGTCAACATCACCTACAAGATCCTCTACAACGATGCGGTGGCGATGACCGGCGGGCAGCCGGTCGACGGCACGCTGTCGGTGCCGCAGATCGCGCACCAGGTGCGCAGCGAAGGCGTGCAGGCGATCGTGCTGCTGTCGGACGACATCGGCAAGTGGTCGGACCGCTCGCTGTTCCCGTCGGGCGTGGAATTCCTGGACCGCAAGGAACTGGACGCCGCGCAGAAGCGCCTGCGCGAGGTCAAGGGCACCTCGGTGCTGATCTTCGACCAGACCTGCGCCACCGAAAAGCGCCGCCGCCGCAAGCGCGGCAAGATGGTCGATCCGCAGAAGCGCGTGGCGATCAACTCGCTGGTGTGCGAAGGCTGCGGCGACTGCGGCCAGAAGTCGTTCTGCGTGTCGGTGCTGCCGAAGGAAACCGAGTTCGGCCGCAAGCGCGAGATCGACCAGTCCAACTGCAACAAGGACTACAGCTGCGTCAACGGTTTTTGTCCCAGCTTCGTCACCGTGCACGGCGGCGCGCTGAAGAAGAAGAAAGCCAGCAACGCCACCGAACTGCTTGCCGACCTGCCGCTGCCGCAACTGCCGTCGCTTGATCAGCCGTGGAACATCCTGATCACCGGCGTCGGCGGCACCGGCGTGGTCACGATCGGCGCGCTGCTGGGCATGGCCGGGCACCTGGAAGGCAAGGGCGCGAGCGTGCTCGACCAGACCGGCCTGGCGCAGAAGGGCGGCGCAGTCACCACCCACATCCGCATCGCCAATTCGCCCAACGACATCTTCGCCGTGCGCATCGC
Source organism: Pseudomonadota bacterium (assembly GCA_030857025.1). Taxonomy (GTDB): domain Bacteria; phylum Pseudomonadota; class Gammaproteobacteria; order Xanthomonadales; family Xanthomonadaceae; genus Lysobacter_K. The sequence goes on from JALYOF010000019.1 coordinate 57,504, forward strand.
CGCGGGCGAAGCCGACCTGGTGCTGGGTTGCGACATGGTCGTGGTCAACGACTACTGGGCGCTGTCGAAAATCCGCGCCGGCCGCAGCAAGGTGGTGCTCAACAGCTACGAAGCGATGCCGGGCACGTTCACCACGCGTCCTGACATGCAGTTCCCTGCTGCGGACATCATCCAGGCGGTCAGCGTCGCGCTCGGCGGCGATGCGCCGCACGTGGTCGATGCGACCCAGCTTGCGACCGCGCTGCTGGGCGACGCGATCATGTCGAATCTCTTCATCCTCGGGTATGCATGGCAGCAGGGCCTCGTGCCGCTGTCGCTGGAGTCGATCATGCGTGCGGTCGAGCTCAACGGCGCGGCGATCGAGAAAAACAAGGCCGCCTTCGCGTGGGGCCGGCTGGCGGTGGTGAACCCGAATGCGGTGGCCGAAGCTGCGGGCCTGGTGCACAACGCGCCGACCGCCTCCGAGGCAACCGCGCACGATCTGCCGATGCTGTCGCCCGGCCAGTGGGAAGGCCACGAATTCGGCAGTCCGTCGGCGCCGCGCGACACCCGCAACGGCGATGACCTGCGACACGTACCGGAGCATTCCGGCAGCGGCGCCGGCGACAACATCGCGTTCCTGCCGCTCGACGACGAGCGCCTGTCGCGTTCGCTGGACGAGGTGATCGCGCGCCGCATTGCGTTCCTGACCGATTACCAGAATGCCGCCTATGCCGAGCGCTACCGCTTCTTCGTCGGCAAGGTGCGCGACGCCGAAATGCAGAAGGCGCCCGGCAGCACCGATCTGAGCGAGGCCGTTGCGCGCTACGCGTTCAAGCTGATGGCCTACAAGGACGAATACGAAGTCGCGCGCTTGTACACCAGCGGCGACTTCGCACGGAAGATTGCCCAGCAGTACGAGGGTGACTACAAGCTGCGCTTCCACCTGGCCCCGCCGCTGTTCGCGAAGAAAGACGCAGAGGGTCGGCTGATCAAGCAGGAGTTCGGCGGCTGGATGCTCGGTGCGTTCAAGCTGATGGCGAAGATGAAGTTCCTGCGCGGCACCGCGCTGGACATCTTCGGCTACAGTGAAGAGCGCAGATCAGAGCGCCAGCTGATCGCCGACTACGAGACCACCATCGCCACCCTGCTGCCGACGCTGGACGGCGGCAACGTCGACCTCGCCGCGCAGATCGCCTCGATCCCCGAACACATCCGCGGCTACGGACACGTCAAGGAAGCGCACCTTCGCGACGCCAAGGCCCGCGAGGCGGAGTTGCTGGTGCAGTGGCGCAATCCGCTGCGGATCGTGCAGGCGGCTTGACGATACGGAGCCTGGCGCGCCGCCGCGCACAGTCCCCTGGTCGACGCCAGCGCCAGACGCTGGCGAGCGGCTCCATGCAGGTCGCTCGTGAATCCACCACGGCCAAACCGGCCGGATCGCGAAGGTGAACCGGCTTGAACCCGACCTGCGCCGCAGACGCTACAACCAACCCCGCGGTCGCGCTGCAGCGTATGGCGCAAGCGCCACGGCGGCGAGTACAAGCGGCCAGACGTTGCCGTCCTTGAACGTGCATGCCTCCAGCATTACGGGCCAGGATTTTCCCTGCCACAGGCCGAATGAAAACTCGAATATCAGGGTGAGCCCGAACCATCCGAGGCCAACGCCAAGCAGATAGGCGGGCTGCCGGGTACCGAGCCAAGGCAGCGACAGATAGGCAATGCCCAGGATCAGAGTCGCGAGCAGCAAGCCGCTCAGCACGAGGGCGGATGGGGTCCCAAGCCTGGGAACAAGGACGGCCTCGCGAAAGAGACCGTAGGCAACCGCCAGCGCGAGGATGCTTATCCCGATGACCAACGCCTTCAGTGCGACTGCGGCGAGCACGGCTGCCTCCTGCGTAGTCGGAGACCTTAGGCCAAAGCTCCTTGGCCCGACCTAACGAATCGACGAAGCAGACCCGGCCTCAGAGATGGAACCGGGCGGGCTGAGCGAGCTACCAGCCGGTGGCCCAGAAGATCGCAATGCCACCCACGCAGAACAGCACCAGCCACGACAAGTGCCTGCCCCGGGTAAGAATTAGCGGAAGCAGGCCAGACGCAATCGCCGTCCAGCCGATGATCAGCACGGTGCCGGAAGAGGTGAGATCGCCGCGCCCCGCGTGCACCAGCAATGCCGCGAAGCCGAACCACGCCACCGTGGTGATGTGCCAGGCGAAGCGCAGAGTTCGGGTAGTAAACCGCGAGTCGCCGAAGAGCCTGGGCAGATCATCGCGGCGAAAAAGCGGAACAAGAATGTACTTCTCGCCCAGCAGCGAATGCGCCATCCCCAGCGCCACTACGAGAAATGCTGCCAGGTACACCATGGCTTCCATATTTCCGACACCTCAGTCAGGCCGAATCCCCGGGGGTGGGGCTTGTGCGAACTGCAGGCCGAGCAGATGACCATGCCGGGAATTCCGCATGGTCCTGGTCGCAGCGGGCAGGTTCGAACTCGGGTGAATTCCAGGATGCCGTGAGCTTACCGGAACCGATGAAGATCGGTCCCACAACTTCCCCAACAGTCAACGATCCTCCGGTTTCTTCGAAGAGCGCAGGCTGGCGCGCGCCTTCATGGCGAACATCATGATCATGGCAAAGCCGACGGCCATGAAAGCAAACCGGACATCTCCCAGACTGGTCATCACCGTGCCGAGCGTGTTGAACATGATGCCTCCAACAAGCAGTGGAACAAGTCGAGCGATGTTCGGGGCCTGCTTCTTGGTCATGTCTCCTCCTGGAGCGAAGTTCGAGCCGGAACGCTACCGCAAGTTGAGTGCAGCGCCTAACACTTGAGCCCCGCGTTAACGAAACGCCGATCCAGTCAGTCGCGGTCGGGCGAATGCAAGCCCGGGGCCGAGGCGATCAACATGGCGCAAGCTGCTGACAAACGCGGACGCTTGGCTCCGACCTGCGCGGCACCTTGCCGTAACACGCTGCATTGAGCAGGACAAAATCAGAACCCCGCGACGGCCCGGAAGCCAGGGTCAGAGCGTTTCAGAGCATTCCGCACCCGGGGTCGACCCGCTGGGCGACATCGAACCGGGGCCGGCTTAACGAGCACGACGGGAGAGTACGGTGCCAGCAAGGACCCCGAGTGCTACACCGAGCGCGACGCCAATGGGAATATTGCCGAACACCACGCCCAGTGCGCTCCCAATACCAGCGCCGACCGCGAGACCGGCACCGACCATCTTTTGACGCGACTGAGGCGGAGCTTTAGTCATGGAAATTTCCGCGATGCACGATGTTGAAGGAAGGGGCGGCTGGAAGTGTATGGCGTGGTGAAACCGCGCCCGCGAATCGGCACCGGCCTGCACCAGTCGTCGGGCGTTTTCCCCACTATTGCAGGTCGGCAGGCGGGCCGATGAGACACTCAATGCCCTCGTCGAGGATGGTGCGCAATGCCTCATCCAGCGCAGCCTGATCGGTTGCAAACATGTCGTCCCAGACAGTTGAGGTGTTGAGCTCATCAACGACCTCGAGCGTCCAGCCGGTATCCGGTCCACGATAGATCTCCACGCGAACGGTCTGGCCCTTTTCCGTGATCGAGCGACAGAGCGGCGATGTGACCAGTTGATAGTTGTCCATGGTGCGCTCTCGGTAGTGAAGCGCTATTGGATGGCCCCGCAGTCCACTCGATCAAGGTGCTCGATGCCGTCGATATCGCGCCGCCCGCCCGCGATATGCCTGGACGGACAGTTGCGAGGCGCATGCCGGACTACTTCTTTGGAAGGTGCACGACGTCGCCGGAATGCTCCTGGGAGCTCGGCTCGAGTTTGCGGAGAAAGCCGGGGGAAACGCGCCATTGCTGACCGTCTGGGCTGAGGACGGAAACGGACTTCTTGTTGTAGCGAACAATGACTCCCCGCACGCGTCCGCGGCCCTCGGGCTCGAAGTAGACAAGCTCGCCGATGCGGAACTGCAACATGGCGTGATGAGCGCGCGCCTGGCGTATGAAGCGCAGCCGCTCGACAACACGATGGTTGAGGTCGACAAGCTCTTCCTCGCTCAGGCGATCGATATCGATTGGCATACGGGCTCCCGGGGGATCGGAACGGCGGAAAAGCGTACCACCGCCAAGCTGGGCGGAGACCCTGGTTGTTGCGATGGACCAACAATCGTCTACCTTTTCGAACGTGTCGCCCTTGGTTCTTGACACTAGGCTATGCCGTGCGTTGGGCGCCTGCACGTAGCTCTATCCGCTCATTCGCATTGCCTGCGCAAGCGAGCTGGCGGTGGGAGGCTCAGCAGGAGGTACATGTGGCACGGAGAGCGTTCCGGCTATCAGCAACATCGCGCTTGCAGGCACGCCGCGACTCCAGGAATCGCTGTTGTTCGCATCGGAGGGTAGGAAAACTCCGCTTAACTTCCTCCGTCCCCGATCTCGCGCCCGATACGGATGATTACGTTACCCCGCTTGCGACCGGTGTCTACGTAGCGATGCGCAGTGCGCATCTCCTCGAACGGGTAGCACCGATCAACAACTGGTGTGAACTTGCCCGCTGCCGCGATCTGGCCCAGTTGGTGAAGGTACTGGGGGCGCTCAGCTGCCGGCCCGAAAATGACCTTTCTGGTACTTGTGATACCCACCCAGGGGGCTTTGATCATTTCCGTGAGATCCGCGAGAACGAGAAGCAAGCGTCCGCCACTGGATAGCGCACGACCGCTGCGCGAGAAGGGCGCGGTACCGGCCGCGTCAACAATCACATCGTAGGTCTGGCCTGATCTGGAAAAGTCGTCCCTGGTGTAGTCAATGACCTGATCAGCACCGATGGATTGAACCAGCTCAAGGTTCGCCGTGCCGCAGACCCCGGTCACGTGTGCACCAAAGTGTTTTGCCAGCTGCACGGCCGCCGTCCCGACTGCACCGGAAGCACCATTTACGAGCACGCGTTCACCACGCCGCAGCGCTCCCCTGTGAAAGAAGTCCAACATCGTCGAACCACCGAAGCCGAGGGCAGCTGCTTGCTCGTAGCTCAAGTTGGCGGGCTTGAGTGCGACGGGACCGTCAGCAGGAATGCAGCGGTATTCGACGTAGCAACCCATGCGAGAGCCTGGAAACGCGAACACCTTATCGCCCACTTTGAACGTCGTTACCTCGCTGCCGACGGCCTCAACTTCCCCGGCGAGTTCAGTGCCGAGGATCGGTTGTCTGGGTCTTCGAATGCCAAGGGCTGCTCGACCAAGCAGGCGAAACCCGGTCGGCAATTCCAATGACCTCATCCTCCAGTCGGAAGAACTCACCGTGGTGGCGCAAACTCGAATCAGGAGTTCGTCTTTGGCGGGTGTTGGCTTCACCAGATCGGTCAACTCGAGAACTTCAGGGGAACCATACTGCCTGTAGATGATCGCCTTGATGAGAGAGCTCCTGAGACCGAGTAGGACGCGCCAAGTTGCTTCGTGAGGCCTGACACTTGAATGAAGCCGACCCGCGATGCGTCAGCGAGGAGCCGAGGATGCCACAGCGGCGAGACCTTTGAACGAAGCGACGAAGCGGGTTCGGCTTGAACGAGTAAAAAAGAAGACTTTCCACTTCAGCGGCAGCGCCGCTCGGCCTCTGGGGCCATGATTGGTTTTCGAGATCAATCAAATGAGGGAGACGTCTCCGATGCGAACTATAGCCGTGCCCCGACGCGCCCGCAGTGCAGCGGCGCGCACTACTGGGCGCGGCGGTGTCTGGCGTACGACCTTGAGCCGAAGCTGATGGCCGCCCAGTTCGTGAAGCCGTTCCGCGAGAGCTGCACCACCAAGAACGACCGCAACGATGCCGAGGCGATCGCACCGCGGCGCGCCAGGCAACAGGCGTTTCGGCGCGCGATGAACGTTACGACGCGGATGTGGGGGCCAGACACCCGTGGCGCAGCGGCCAAAAGCTGCACGCGTTGCCACCTGCTGATCGAGGAGCCGAACCCCGGGTTTACCCGGCACCCTTTTCATTTTCAACGCCAGAGCGAAGCGGTAGTACAGAGGTCAGACCGACCTGGAGAGAGCCTGACTAACAATACGGTCACCACCAACATGTCACGGCTTATCCCCGTGCATGGGCGAGACCGATGAATGAAAGAGGCCTCCAGGTGCGGTTTTTACCCTGGTCCAGGCGAGCATCAAACGCCCAGCAAGACCGACTATGGAAATGCAGTCTGGCACTTGTTTTTAGCCTGCATCGCAACGGCAGCACCACGTGATAACAAGCGCGAAAAACGTAATAATCAGCAACGGCCAAAAGCGATAGGCCAGAGCGTCATGCACCCGGGGTTGACGGGAAGCTCCTTATGGAATTGTTAGGGCCCAACCCGTGCAAATAAGGAGGCGAACCCGCTGCAGCAAGGTACTCCGACTGTGTGCGGAACGGCCAAGCGCTCGTATCCCCAATGGCCTCCAAATGTTGGCGAGCCACACGCCCCGAAGTGCCGAGGGTGAGTACGTTGGCAAGGAAACGCCCAAACGCCTCCAAACGCGAGTGAGCAGGCCAGCTATAGGGAAGGTCGGACTTTAAGAACAGAATGCAGCGCATAGCAAACTCACGCTTTTCACCGACCCATTTGTCCTGGCCGATCAAGCGATGTTCTGTCAGATCGCCGTACTGAGGCCAGAAGCCTTTAGAGCAGATCTCGCGGACAGCCGGATCGCTTGAGTTGGGAATGCGCCGCTCAAATTCATCGTTGGTGATCCGACCGGCTACAAGCGCCCGAGCCGCTTCAGCGAGTTGTGACCGTGCGCGTGAATCAATCATTGGGCCCTAACACTGGAATTAAGCCGACCCGCAACGCGCGAACCGGGAAGTGGATGGAACCACATCAGAGACACACTTCAAGGAAGCGACGAAGCGGGTTCGGCTTGAATGAGTAAAAAGGAGACTCCCCACTTCAGCGGCCAAGCCGCTCGGCCTCTGGGGCCATGATTGGTTTTCGACATCAATCAAACGAAGGAGAAGTCTCCAATGCGCACTATAACCATCGGCGCCATCGGCGTGGACTTGGCAAAACTGGTGTTCTCGACCTGTGAGGTCGATTCATCCGGGCGCGTCCTGCAGCGCAAGGACTTGCGGCGCGACGCCTTCGCCGTTTGGCTGGCGCAGCAGCCGGTCGGCACGTTGGTGGCGATGGAAGCCTGCAGCGGCGCGCACTACTGGGCGCGGCGCTGTCTGGCGTACGACCTCGAGCCGAAGCTGATGGCCGTCCAGTTCGTGAAGCCCTTCCGCAAGAGCTGCACCACCAAGAACGACCGCAACGATGCCGAGGCGATCGCCACCGCAGCGCGCCAGGGCAACATGCGTTTCGTGCCGGTGAAGTCGGTCGACCAGCAGGCGCGTCTGGCCTGGCACCGCGTGCGCGAAGGCTACAAGACCGAAGCGCTGGCGATATGCAACCGGCTGCGCGGGCTGCTGGCCGAGTTCGGCACCGTCGTCGCGCAAAGCGATCATGCGTTGCGACGCGCATTGGCCGATTTGAAGCCGTCGTCGGAAATGCCGTCCGCGATGCTGGAACGGTTCGACGATTTGAATCGCCACTGGCAACAGGTGCGCGAGCGGATTACCGACTGCGACAAGCGCATCGCCGCCCACGCCAGGTCGGACGAACGCAGCGCGCGCAGCAGATCATCGGCATCGGCCCGCTCACCGCCGATGCGGTAGTCGCCACGGTCGGCTCGGCGCGCGAGTTCAAAAACGGACGGCAGATGGCGGCTTGGATGAGACTGACGCCAACCCAACACTCCAGCGGCGGCCGCAGTCGACTGGGTACGATCAGTTGTCGTGGCGATTCGTACCTGCGCACGCTGCTGATCCAAGGCGCGCGAAGGGGTCTGCAGCGCGCAAAAGCGGTCAGCAGGGAACGGGCGACACCCGAGCAACTGTGGATCCAGTCGCTGTCCACGCGCATGCCGTTCGGCAAGCTGCTGGTGGCGATCGCCAACAAACACGCGCGGCAGCTGTGGGTGATGCTGGCGCGAGAGGAAACTACGACGCCGATGCCTGGGCGAAGCATCCGATGGCGCAGCGACCGAAGGCGTTACGCACCGCCACCATCGGCTGATCGAGACAGAACTACAGATTTACCGCGCCAGCATTTTCAACGCCAGAGCGAAGCGGTAGACAACAGGTCAGACCGAACTGGAGAGAGCCTGACTAACAATCCGGTCACCACCAACATGTCCCGGCTGATCCCCGGGCATGGGCGAGAAAAGAGGCCTCCAGATGCGGTTTTTACCTTGGTCCGGGCGAGCATCAAGCGCCCAGCAAGACCGATTATGACCAACGGGAATCCCTGTGGGATGGAAATGCAGTCTGGCACTTGTTTTAGCCTGCATCGCCACTGGCAGCAGCACGCATTATCGAGCAAGAAAAAACAGTACCCAGCAACGGCCAAAAGCTACAGGCCAGAGCGTCATGCACCCGGGGTTGACGGAAAGCTCCTTATGGAATTGTTAAGCTTGAAACCACGAAAGGGCTGGCTGCAGGAACGAGAATCCCTCTAGCCCTGTTGCCATGACGGCAACATAGAAGGCGAATGCGATCCAGAGCGGCGACAGCTCAATTGCAGCTTTCCAGCTGTGGTATTTGCGTTCTAAGTGGGCGACGAGTTCCTTGATTTCGACATTCTGCGGCTCATCCTTCGCAAGTTGCCGCAGGCTGACCATAGAAGGTGGAAAGCTGCGGAATGCGTGGACGTACATTGGGATGACAAGCAGAAGTCCGACCAGACAGACTTTCCACGGACTCTTGAACTGGAGTGCACTGATTGCGAACAGAAATAACGTAATGCCAAACATCCAGTTGAGCCATTCAATGTGACGAGCAGCCTCAGCTGCGTATTCATTCTCGGTAATAAGTGAGCGTGTCATTTCGCCTCCGGCGAGTGTCATGAGTTTACAATTCAGGCCTAACGTAGCTGTAGAAAAAGTCCCCCGCAGCCTATCATTCGCCATGCCCGCAAAATAGCGGCGCCCGAGGCGAAGCGACGATGGCGCGATACCGGCACTACGACCCTGAGCAGACCAAGATGA
>JALYOF010000047.1 GCA_030857025.1 Pseudomonadota bacterium
GGAAGCGCTGGCACGAAGATGGCTGACCCGTCCTGTCCAAGCCATGCTGGACACGCTTGAATCACTCTCACCCGAGGCCCGGCACAACATGGCGCTTTACGGATGAAAAGGTGGGGAAACCTCAGGGGCGGAGGCGGTTACGCCGAACTGCCTTCGTCCCCTTTGATTTCGCGGCTTCTGTGGGTGTCCCCACAGACGGAAGTGGGAAAGCGGACGGAGGCGGTCACGCCAGATTAACTGCCTTCGTCCCCTTTGATTTCACGGGGCGCTTTCGACTATGGACTTCAGAGGACCTAACTCGACTCCTGACAAGATGTCTACGCGCCCGAGGGTTGCCTCTTTTATTCCATTCCGGGCTCTTCCAAGGCGTGCAACCATAGGGGGAATAATCGAATTTGAGAACGACGCAAATTCACGTACGTCGCTGGCAGAAGACGGAATTCGATACCCCTTTGAACAGCTCGAAATGATAACGCCTGCGTCCCGGAGCTTGGCGACTATCGCGGAGCGAATGCGGTGATCGGCTATCGGCTCGCCCAATTGGAGCGACATTTCACGTTTGAGAACCGGAGTCGATAAAAACGACCCAGGCTCTCCCAAGGAGTGGTGAGCGAGTAGAGCGTCCAGGAATATTGACCGGGCGACCTCATCGCGATCTTCAGCTGCACGTGCCGCTGAAATCAAATAGTCTTCAGCACGCTTGACGCAGTACCGGCGGATATCTTCGTCATCTTCGCTGACGTGCTCGGCAGTTGCTAAAAAGTTTTCTTCGCGTCCGCTCGGCCACAGCGTGATCGACACCCCATCCCTGAGTGCAGCATGTATCTCAGCACTTCGTTCCGAACGCTTCTTCTCGTCGTGCACACGAGCGAGTGTTCCCGCGAACACGTCAGCTGCCTGCAAAAGAACATTATTTTTGCTGTTGTCGAAGTTGAAGTCGACGGTAGAAAAAAGATCGGGGCAATATTTGCTGCTGAGGTAAGACTTAAGTTCAGTACGGAACTGCTCACTTCCATGCTCATCGATAGTTACGCGGATGTCGTCTGCGCAGCGTGTTACTCGGTCGTAAAGAGCACGAGCGAAAAACTTGATGAAGCTTCTTTTGAATTCCAGACCAGTGCCGGTCCTGATCTGCGTTTTATGAGCGCAGAAAGCGATGACGAACGCATCGAGCTTAGCCAGGTCCCGGATGATGTGCAGGCGCCGCCCGTCGTTCGTGCCGACTGAACTCGATTTCATTTCTCCAGCCTGAAAATGCTTCAGGCGGATCGATTCCGCTTGATTGACGACCGTTTTCAGCGCCTTGTCACGCACGCACAGGGCCGCCACGATATATGTGGCGGAAACGCCGGAGTTCCTTACATTGAGATTAGGATCGCCAAACTCATCGACAAATACATGAAGCCGATCCATAGCCTTCCTCAAAAGCAGTGAGCCAAGACACTGCTAGTGAGTTGACCCTGCCTAGAGTCACCGCAGCAGCTTTACTTAAATTCACCCGCACTTCGAATACCCACAATTCAAACAAGTAGCACACCCATCCATGATCACAGTCGCCTTAGCACTGCACTTGTGACACATAGAAGCAGAAGGCGGAAACGACACACCCCCATCGCCAGTCACCTCGACATCCTCGACCCGCTCGTCCCCATGCACCTTCGGCGAAGGAAACAGATCCCCAACCCCTACGTCAGGTTTTTTTTTTGAGCTCAGCTGCGCATACGCCGCGCGCTTCTCCGCGATCAGCGCCCGCTGCGCATCGCTCATGTCCGGGTCGTGCATCATGCCGATCGACTTGAGGTGGTCTTCCACGATCGCGCCGAGTTCGGCGACCAGCGACGGCATGTACACGCCGCCGGCCTTGAAGTAACCGCCCTTCGGGTCGAACACCGCCTTCATCTCGTCGACCACGAAGGTCACGTCGCCGCCCTTGCGGAACACCGCGGACATGATCCGCGTCAGCGCCACGATCCACTGGAAGTGGTCCATGTTCTTGGAGTTGATGAATATCTCGAACGGACGGCGGTGTTCGTGTTCGCTGCCGGCGTTGAGCACGATGTCGTTGATGGTCACGTACAGCGCGTGCTCGAACAGCGGCGACTTTATCTTGTAGGTGGAGCCGATCAGCACTTCCGGGCGCTCGATGCGCTCGTGCATCTGGATCACGTTGGCGGGCGGCGACTCGGGTTCGGCGACTTCGCGCGCGGCGGTGTCGGCCTGGGTCGCGGCCTTGGCCTTGTCCTCGGCACTGACGACGCTGTATCCGGTGATTTTCTGATCGATCTTGACGGCCATCGGCCTTGCTCCTGATGCGGTGGTGCCGGGTTGTGTGTGGTGGGGCAACCCATTCCGCGCCTCCTTCGCGATGTGCGAAGGAGGCGCGGAGGGATCACGTCCTGCTGGCGGCCTTTTTGGTGGCCTTGCGTGCGCTGGTCTTGCGTGCGCTGGTCTTCTTGGCGGGCGACTTGCGGGCGACGGCCTTCTTCGCCGAAGCCTTCTTCGCCACGCCCTTGCGGGCCGCGATCTTCTTCGTTGCGGCTTTCTTCGTTGCCGTCTTTTTCAGGGCCGTCTTGCGGGTTGCGGATTTCTTCGCGGTGACGCCGGTGGCCTTCTTCGCGGTCTTCCTGACGCCCGCCTTCTTCGCTGCGGCTTTCTTGACCGGTGCCTTGACCGCGGTCTTGCGGGTGGCGGCCTTCTTCACCGTGGCGGCGCGCTTGGCGGCCTTGGCGGTGGTCTTCTTCGCAGCCCTGGTCGCCTTGCCAGCGGCCTTCGATGCCGACTTCTTTGCAGCCGTGGTCTTGCGGGTGGCAGCGGCGTCGGCGGCGGTGGCCTTCCTGCTGGTGGCCGCTTTCTTTGGTGCGGTCTTGCGCTTGATCGCGCCGGCTTCCTTCTTGGCGTTGGCGCTTGCACCGGCAAGCCGCTTCTTGGTGTCGCCGACCGCCTTCCTGGCAGCCTTGCCGGCGTTGTCGGCAGCCTTGCGTGCCTTGGTCGCTCCGTTCTGTACCGACTTCACCGCGTCTTCGGCAGTGCTGGCGATGGCGCTTCCGATGGTGGAGGCGGTGTCCATGACGTTCTCGGCTGCCTGGGCCAGGCTTGCCGTGACTCCATTACCGTTGCTCATGTGCCCTCCTGGGGCGTGCGTTTAGCGTTGCGCTGCAAACAGGGTGGAAGCAGATTTGTTTCCACGCGGCGATGCTATACCTGCTTTGCGCGCAAGGAAAAGTGAGCGAACGCACGCGTCCATACGAAACTTTGCAAACGAGTCGCCGGTTTTTCCCCGCGCGACTCCCCTTGGTTCCCCTTGCCGGCATCGCCCGCCTCGATCGCGGCAGTGGATCAACCCGGTGCCGCGGCAGACCACGCACGCACGCCGTGGCGGATCAGAACTTGCCGTAATAGCCTTCTTTCAAGGCGTCGAACAGGTTGGCGGCGGTGTGCATTTCGCCGTCGTATTCGATCTGCTCGTTGCCCTTGACCTCGAGTGTCTTGCCGTCTTCGAGCTCGAAACGGTAGAGGGTGTTTTCCAGGTCGGCTTCCTTCACCAGCACGCCCTGGAAGGCGGCCGGGTTGAAGCGGAACGTGGTGCAGCCCTTCAGGCCTTTTTCGTGCGCGTAGCGGTAGATGTCCTTGAAGTCCTCGTACGGATAGTCGGTCGGGACGTTCGCGGTCTTGGAAATTGAACTGTCGACCCACTTCTGCGCCGCGGCCTGCACGTCGACGTGCTGCCGGGGGCTGACGTCGTCGGCGGCGATGAAATAGTCGGGCAGGCGCGCGTCATCGTTATCGGCGAACGGCATCGCTCGCGCGTTGATCAGCTCGCGGTAGGCGAGCAGCTCGAACGACCAGACGTCGACCTTTTCCTTGGACTTCTTGCCTTCGCGGATCACGTTTCGGCTGTAGTGGTGGGCGAAGCTGGGCTCGATGCCGTTGCTGGCGTTGTTGGCCAGCGACAGCGAGATCGTGCCGGTGGGGGCGATCGAGCTGTGGTGGGTGAAGCGCGAGCCGACCTCGATCAACTCGTCGACCAGCTCCGGCGCGACTTCCGCCACCCGCTGCATGTAGCGGCTGTACTTGGCCATCAGCACCTTGCCGGGGACCTGCTGGCCGACGCGCCAGCCATCGGCGGCCATTTCCGGACGCTTGCGCAGCATTTCGGCGGTGATTTCGAAACGCTCTTCCATGATCGGCGCCGGACCCTTCTCCTTCGCCAGCGACAGGCCCGTCTCCCAGCCGGCAACGGCCATCTCGCGGGCCACGCGCTCGGTGAATTCGCAGGACTCCGCCGAGCCGTACTTCATCTGCAGCATCGTCACCGTGCTGCCCAGGCCGAGGAAGCCCATGCCGTGGCGACGCTTGCGCATGATCTCGTCGCGCTGCTGCTGCAACGGCAGCCCGTTGACCTCGACCACGTTGTCGAGCATGCGGGTGAAGACGCGCACCACTTCCTTGTATTCGTCCCAGTCGAACTGCGCCTGGTCGGTGAAGGGATTGCGCACGAAGCGGGTGAGGTTGACCGAGCCCAGCAGGCACGCGCCGTACGGGGGCAATGGCTGCTCGCCGCATGGATTGGTCGCGCGGATGTTCTCGCAAAACCAGTTGTTGTTCATTTCGTTGACGCGGTCGATCAGGATGAAACCCGGCTCGGCGTAGTCGTAGGTGGACACCATGATCATGTCCCACAGGTGCCGCGCGCGGATGTGGCCGTAGATCCGGCAGGCGACCAGCCCGTCATCGCGTGCGATGTAGTTCTTGTGGGTCGGCCACTCGCGCCAGACAACGGTGGAGGCGTCGTCCAGCTTGACGTCGCCGCGCTCCTTGATGTTGACCGGGAACACCAGCGGCCAGTCGGCGTCGCTGGCGACCGCCTCCATGAAGCCGTCGGTGATCAGCAGGCTGAGGTTGAACTGGCGCAGCCGGCCGTCCTCGCGCTTGGCGCGGATGAAGTCGCGCACGTCGGGATGGGCGACCTCGAACGTGCCCATCTGCGCGCCGCGACGGCCACCGGCCGAGGACACGGTGAAACACATCTTGTCGTAGATATCCATGAAGGACATCGGCCCGGAGGTGTAGGCGCCGGCGCCAGCGACGAACGCACCGCGCGGGCGCAGCGTCGAGAATTCATAGCCGATGCCGCAGCCGGCCTTGAGGGTGAGACCGGCCTCGTGGACCTTCTCCAGGATGCCGTCCATCGAATCCTCGATGATGCCCGAGACGGTGCAGTTGATCGTGCTGGTGGCGGGCTTGTGCTCCAGCGCGCCTGCGTTGGAGGTGATGCGTCCCGCGGGAATCGCGCCGCGGCGCAGCGCCCAGGCGAAGCGCTCGAACCAGTACTGGCGGTTCTCGGGGGTCTGCTCGGCATCGGCCAGTGCACGGGCAACGCGCTGGTAGGTGCCGTCGATGTCGGCGTCCACGGCCACGCCGGTCTTGGTCTTGAGCCGGTACTTCTTGTCCCAGATGTCCAGCGACGCGGGCTGCATCGGGATATCTCGTGGCGACGCGCGGTGCGCGCTGGCTGGGTTCGAGTCCGCTGTGGGGGTTTGCTCGGCCATGTTTTTCGCCTCGAGTCTTGCTGTGCTCATGCCTGTCCCGTCTCCTCAATGGTGCCGTCTATCGCCACCGGTTTCTGTCAATTCGCCACGCCACGCGCGTCGCTGCCGATGCGTTGTCGGCAATCGCTCACTCTGATGCTGTCTGCCAGCCGTGCTGGCCATTCGTGGCTGGATGGGACCATCGATCGCCCCAGTGCCTGCCTCGGCGCGGGTCGGTCCGCTCATTGGCGGCACCCCGCGACCGTACGTTCCATCGCGTACGAATCATCGCCGGCGGCACTGGCTGCATATGACTACTACCCCCAGATTCTGCCTTTTCCGGCCTGCCCGACCACAACATCTAGTGGCCGCAGCAAGCTGCTGAAATTACGCGCGGATGAAATCGAAGTCAAACGATTTCCCATCTGCCAAGTCACCCCGGCTATCCACGGACACCTGAACGGGTCGAACATACCGGCGTTGCGCTAAAACGGCGTGAGCAAGCCCGCCGCGGCTCCTCGCTGCGGCCGGCCGGCGCAGCGCGCAGCCCTTCGGCACCGTTTCATCCCGGATTCAACGCCGCCCGTTCACAGTGATGGGCCGACGGGGCCGCAGCTTGATTCATGGAGCCAGGACCACGACAGTCCCTCGTCCTTCCTACAATTTTCCGGATCCAGAACATGCACCCAGGGCCACGCCCCGGCAAGACCCTACTGGCCCTGCTGCTTGCGGCGGGTTTCGGAGGTTTCGCCGCCACCGCCATGCAGGCCGCCATCGACTCATCGAGCGCCTCCATTCCGGTGCCGGTAGCGCCGCCCGCACTCGCGGCCCCGGTGATGGCTGCCGGGCTGCCGACGGCGGTGGATGGCCGGCCGATGCCTTCGCTGGCACCGATGCTGGCGCGGGTGACGCCGGCCGTGGTCAGCGTGCAGACCAAGATGCGGGTGCGGGTCAGTCCGTTCGGCAGCGACCCCAGGTTGCGACGGATGTTTCCGGAACTCACGCAGGAGCGCGTCGACGAATCGCTGGGTTCGGGCGTGATCGTGGATGCGGTCAACGGCTACGTGCTGACCAACCACCACGTCATCGAAGGCGCCGAGGCGGTCGCGGTGACGCTCAGCGACGGTCGTACGCTGCCGGCCGAGTTCGTGGGTTCCGACCCAGACACCGACATCGCGGTGATGAAGATCCCGGCGAAGGACCTGCAGGCGGTCGCCCTGGCGGATTCAAGCGCGCTGCAGGTCGGCGACTTCGTGGTTGCGGTAGGCAACCCGTTCGGCATGGGCCAGACGGTCACCTCGGGCATCGTGTCGGCAGTCGGGCGCAGCGGCCTTCGCGGGCTGGGCTACCAGAACTTCATCCAGACCGACGCGTCGATCAATCCGGGCAACTCCGGCGGCGCGCTGGTCAATCTGGACGGCAAACTGATCGGCATCAACACCGCCAGCTTCAATCCGCGCGGCAGCATGGCCGGCAACATCGGACTGGGTTTTGCGATTCCCAGCAACCTGGCGCGCGGGGTGATGCAGCAACTGATCACCACCGGCGAGGTGCGGCGCGGCGCCCTTGGGCTGGAGACGCAGCAGATCGACGACCGCCTGGCGAAAATGCTGCGGCTCACCGACAACCGCGGCGCCGTGGTCACGCGCGTGTTCGCCGATTCCGCCGCCGAGGCCGCGGGATTGCGCCCTGGAGACGTCATCGTCGCGGCCAACGGCACGCGCATCGACGGCCCCGACGCGCTGCGCAACTTCGAGGGCCTGCAGCCGATCGGCAGCAGCATCGTCCTGGACGTGCGCCGCGACGGCGCGCCGCTGCAACTGGCCGCGCAACTGCGCGAGCAGCCGCAATCGCTGGTCGGCGGCAGCCTCGACCCGCGCCTGAGCGGCGCCACCTTCGCCGACCTGCCCGCGCGACTGCGCCAGACCGGTGCGGCCGGTGTGTTGGTGGAGTCGGTCGCGCGCGGCAGCCGCGCGGCGCAGAACGGGCTGATCGAGGGCGATGTCGTGGTCGCGACCAGCGCCGGCACCTTCGTCGACCTGGCCGGCTTCCGCGCGGGCTTCACGCCGCGTCCGGCACAATTGTTGCTGCGCATCGTGCGCGGAAGTCGGCAGGGGAACCTGGCGATGCAATGAAATCGACGACCAGAAGAGGAACACCGCAATGAATCCGACCTCCACCGAAGCGATGAAGAACAACCTCAACGAAGCCGGCAGCCACCTGCGGCAGGCGGCACGTGACAGCGGTGACGCGGTCAAGGGCGCCGCGGGCGCTGCCGGCGAAGAACTGCGCCTGGGCAGGGCGAACCTGAAAGCCGACCTGGCCGACACCGCACTGGCCGGCATCGCCGCTGCCGAACAGGCCGGCACCGCGGCTGGTGAGCAGGTGGACGTGCTGATGGAAAAAGGCCGCGACCTGATCGAAAGCGCCGCCGAACTGGTGCGCGAGCGTCCCCTGGCCTCGTTCGGCGCCGCTTTCGCCGCCGGCTGGATCATCTCCAAGCTCGGCCGCGGCGACAGGTAAACCGCCGCAATGAGCGCACCACGTATGCTGGCGCGATGAGCGCAGCAGAAGACGAGGGGACCAACGGCCGGGGCGGCGCGCGCGCGCATCCCGCCCCGGACCTGGGGGAATCGCTGCGACAGATCCGTGACTCCGGACGCGCCGGTCTTGGCGCGGCTGGCGATGCGGCCAAGGCGATGCGCAGCCTGGTCGCGGCGGACGTGTCGCTGGCGCGAAGCGCATTCGGGAGAACCCTGGCGCTGACCGGCGCGGCGATCGTGTTCGGTGCGTCGGCCTGGCTGCTGATGATGGCCGTGCTGGTGGTGTTCCTCAGTCGCGAAGTCGGATTGTCGTGGAGCCTGTCGCTGCTGATCCCGGCGCTGCTGAGTGCCACTGTCGCCGGACTATCTGCCTGGCGTGCGATCTGCTATTTCGAGCACACCCGCCTGCAGGCCACGCGCCGCCAGCTTGCACGCCTGGGCCTGGGCGAACTTTCCAGATTCATGCCCGACGCGGATTCGTCGATATCCTCGCGAGAAGCCAGCGAGCGCCCGAATCGCGTGGGGCCGCAGGCCAGGGACGAACGCGGCGTCGACATCACCCCTCCATGAGCCTGCACACGTCATGAGCTTTGAAAAGCTGATCCACAAGGTGAACCAGGCCGAAGCGGCGGTCGAGGCCGAGGAACGTCGCGTGGCTGCGGACTTCCGCCAGATGAAGGCCTCCTGGCGGCAAGCCTGGACGCCGGGGCGCATCGTCATCGCCGGGCTGGTGAGCGGCTACATGACAGGACGCGCCGAACCATTTAAGAACGCCGCGCGCAATGGAGGCGTGGTGCGCATCGTAACGCTGCTGTCGAGCCTGTTCGCGGGCACCGCGGCGCAAGCGGCGGCCGAGGACGCCGACGAGGCAGCCGAAAGCGCCGACCAGGCAGCCGATTCGACACGCACCGGCACCCCGGAACCGGCGCACGTGCCGCCCGGCACCTACGCACCTGCCGAGTAGCACCGCATGAATACCATCCCCACCGAAAACCGGGAGCAGACCGCCGCGGTGCAGCCGGCCGACGCCGCGACCTCCGAGGACACGCCTGCGCCGCGCCCGCGCTCGTCGCAGGCGGCACTGGTGCTGGCCACGCTGGGGGTCGGCCTCGTGCTGTGGGCTACGCAGGAACTGATTCTGCCGGTGCTGCTGGCGATGTTCCTGGCGTTGATCGGCAACCCGATCATCCGCGGGCTCCAGCGCGTGTACGTGCCGCGATTCGTTGGAGCGTTGCTGGTCCTGACACTCGGCCTCGCCGCAACGGTCGGTTTGGGCCGGCAACTTATCGAGCCGGCAGGCGAATGGGTGCGCCAGGTGCCGCGCGAAATGCGCCAACTCACGCCCAAGCTCCGGAAGATGGCGCAACCGATGCAGGAGGCCAACGAAGCGGCCCAGGACATCGCCCGCGCCGCCGGCGGCGAAAACACCGGCCGCCAGGTGGAAGTGGTGCGCACCGAAGTCAACGACCCCTACAAGGCACTGACCGCAACGCCGAAACTGCTGGCGTCGGTGCTGGCAGTGGTATTGCTGACCTTCTTCTTCATGGTCTATGGCGAAAGCCTGCAGCGCAACGCGATCGCGATGCTGCCCGGTCGCCAGCAGAAACGGGTGACCATGGGCATCCTGCAGTCGATCGAGCGCGAGATTTCCCGCTACGTGCTCACCATCAGCTTCATCAACGCGATGGTGGGCCTCGCCTTCGCCGGCGCGCTGTACCTGCTCGAGGTACCGCTGCAGGAAGCGCTGCTGTGGGGCACGATGGCGTTCTTCCTCAACTACGCGCCCTACGTCGGGCCGCTGATCGGCATGATCATCATGCTGGTGATGGGATTCGTCGCCTTCGACGAGTTCTGGCAGCAGGTGCTGCCGGCGGGCATCTACCTGGCGCTGCACACGATCGAGGGTCAGTTCATCACTCCGATCGTGCTCGGCAGGCGCATGGCGCTGTCGCCGTTGATCCTGATCCTGGCGCTGATGCTGTTTGGCTGGATGTGGGGAATCATCGGTCTGCTGCTCGCGGTCCCGCTGCTGGTATGCGTGAAGCTGGTGCTGGCGCGGATAGAGGGAATGGAGGGCTGGTCGCACCTGCTGGAGTGAGGGTTTTTCTTTGCTGCGCCTCCGGTACTTTCAGCCTTGCGGTCACACGTGATTTCTTGATTGCCCTCGCCCGTCGCGCCGTCGATCTTGACCGACGCGGACGCGGACGCCGACGCGCAGACCCGCGCCGCTGCTGTTGCCTTGCCTTGCCTTGCCTTGCCTTGCAGTTGATCTTGCTTTTGATCCCTCCTCTCCAATCGCCTCCTGTCGGTCTATGACCCGTAGGGCGCCGGGCATGGATGCCCGGCGGTTTCGGCCGAGCCATGGATGGCGAGTCCGAAACTCCCGCGCAGCTACTTCGCTTCAGGGCCTGTGATCTTGCGGGGAGAGCGTTTTTCTTTGGTTCTGTTTCTTTTGGCGCTTACCAAAAGAAATGAACTCGGCCTTCAGGCCGAAAGCCTTTGATCTGGCTTCGCTCTGGTGTCTCCAAAGCGAAAGATAAACAGCAACAGCTTCCGCCTGAAGGCGGGTCACTTTCTTTGATAGGGCGCCAAAGAAAGTAACCAAAGAAAGGCGCCTTCCCCGACAAGGCAACAGCTCGAACGCGCAGTCACTGCGCGCGAGTTTCCGACTCGCCATCCATGGCTCGGCGGAAACCGCCGGGCATCCATGCCCGGCGCCCTACGGGTCATAGACCGATTGGAGGCAATTGCGGAGGAGGGATCAAGAGCAAGATCACCCACAACTGCAAGTGCAAGTCCAAGTGCAACGACAAGGGCAACGGCAATAGCGGCGGCGGCGATCAGGCCCCCTTCCGTCCGACACAAACGCAGCGGCCGCGCGCCGCCGCGTTCAGACCGCGGAGGCGCCCGTCACGTCGACAGCGGCGGTCGTGGGCGACTCGAGTTCCTCCGGGAGGACCGTGCGATAGCCCAGCGCATCCAGCCTGGACAACAGCGCCCCGAGGATCTCGACGCTGCGACCGTGGCCTGCACCCTCGTGCAGGAGCACGATCGCGCCGGGCGACAGGTCGCGCTCCAGGCGCGCCACCACCTGCTGCGGGTCCGACGCCACCGCGTCGAAACCACGGGCCGACCACGCGACCCGCGCCAGCCCGTGCGACTTCAGCACCGGCGCGACGAACGGATTGGCCATGCCGACCACCGCCCGGAACCAGCGCGGCGGCGTCCCGGTGAGGTCCCCGAGCAACTGCTGGTTGCGGGTGATCTCCGCGCGAATCCTCCCCGGCGGCAATGCCCAGAACCAGGCCGAAGGATGGTGATAGCTGTGGTTTCCCAACCCGTGCCCGCGCCGGACGATGTCGCGGATCAGCCGGGGCTGCGTTGCAGCGCGACGTCCGACCACGAAAAATGTCGCCTTGGCCCCGTGAGCGTCGAGCAGGTCCAACATCGCGCCGGTGTCTTCGCCGGGGCCGTCGTCGATCGTCAACCAGACGAGCCGCTCACTGCACGGCAGCCGCGTGAGTACAGGACTCAGAAGGCGCGACCTGGGCCAAAGCGTCGCCCAGACCACAGGCAGGTGCGTGGCCAGCAGCGCTGCCAAGCCGGCTTCCCAACCCACGCTCCACCACAGCGCGATCATCGCCACCTGGCTGGCCCCGAACAGCACGAACGTGGCGTACGGGTGGCGCGGCGGGCGATGCAGGGGCGTGTCCGACATGGCCTGAATGATGCCATGGGACCTTCCTCGGGTCGCTGTGCCGGGGGGCGTAAACTGACGGTCCCCCGCACTACCCAGGAACCTTGATGTCATTGCAACCGTCTGTGCTCGCTCGCATCGAAAGCCTGCTCGATACCAACCGGATCGTGCTGTTCATGAAGGGCGAGCCGCGTGCGCCGCAATGCGGCTTCTCCGCCAAGGCGATCGGCGCCCTGGACGCGCTTGGTGTCGAATACGCGCACGTCAACGTACTCGCCGACCCGGAAATTCGCGAGGGCATCAAGGAGTACGGCCAGTGGCCGACGATCCCGCAGTTGTACATCGGCGGCGAACTCGTCGGCGGCAGCGACATCATCGAGCAGATGGCCGGTTCCGGCGAACTGCACGGCATGCTCGGACTGGCCGCTCCGGACCGCACGCCGCCGCAGATCTCGATCAGTACCGCCGCCGTGCAGATGCTGCGCGACGCGGTCGCCAATGCGGGCGACGGTTACGCGCTGCAGATCGAAGTCGACGGGCGCTACAACGCCAAGCTGCAGCTGGCTTCGATCGATCCGCAGGCAATCGCCACCGAAGCCGAGGGACTGCGCGTGCAGTTCGATCTCGCCAGTGCCGGTCGCGCGCGCGGCCTGTCGATCGACTGGGTCGATGACGAGCGCGGGCGCGGGCTGGTGATCGACAACCCCAACGCACCGCCGAAAGTGCAGCCGATCACAGCGAAGGAAGCAGCCGAGCGTGTCCGTGCCGGCACCCTCACGCTGGTGGACGTGCGTCCGGCCGAGGAGCGCGCCCTGGCCTCGGTCGCCGAGCCGTTCACCGCACTGGAAGGCGAGGCGCTCGCGCAACTGGAATCGCTGCCGAAGGACACCGCGCTGGCGTTCCTGTGCCACCACGGCCAGCGCAGCGCACAGGCGGCCGAGCACTTCCGCGGGCTCGGGTTCCGCAGCGTGTACAACGTCGAAGGCGGGATCGAGGCCTGGAGCGAACTGGCCGACCCGGCCGTGCCCCGCTACTGATCGCACGGCCGGCGGCGCACGGTACGGGATCAGCCGCCGAAGCCGCCGGAATCCAGGAATGACTGTTCGGACGGCGTGCTCACCCGTCCGAGCAACTCGTTGCGGTGCGGGAATCGCCCGAACCGTTCGATGATGGCGTGATGGTGCCGCGCCCACTTGTCGGCATCGGGTCCGGCGAGACTGCCGAACAGTTCCAGCGAACGCTCCTGGTCGGCCATCGCCTCGGAATGCTGGAACGGCAGGTAGACAAACGGCCGCAACAGCGACTCGGTCTGTTGATCCATACCCAGATCGACCGCACGGCTGGCGTGATGCCGCGCCAGCGCATCGGTCGCGTACGCATGCGCGCTGCCACGGAACAGGTTGCGCGGGATCTGGTCGAGCAGGATCAGCAGCGCCAGCGCTCCCTCGGGCGACTGCATCCAGTCATCGAGTTCGCAACGCGATGCGGCGAAATGCGCTTCGCGGAATCGTTCGCATCGGCGATCGAAGGCCTCGCTTCCCGCGAACCAGCACGAAGGGCCGGCTTCGCGCCAGAAGTCGACGATGTCGGACGGCCGGGTCTCGATCGATCTGCTCATGCGGATTTTTCTCTGCGTGCACGCCACGCTCAGTCGAAGCGCAGATGCCGCACCGACTTGCCGCGACGACGGATCAGCTTCAATGCCTCGATGCCGATCTGCACGTGGCGGTCGACGAATTCAGAACTCACCCGCGCATCGGATACCTCCGTCTTGACGCCTTCGGGGACCATCGGCTGGTCCGACACCAGCAGCAGCGCGCCGCAGGGGATGCGGTTGGCGAATCCGGCGGCGAAGATCGTCGCGGTCTCCATGTCGATCGCCATGCAGCGCAGCTTGCGCAGGTATTTCTTGAAGGTGTCGTCGTGCTCCCAGACACGGCGGTTGGTGGTGTAGACGGTGCCGGTCCAGTAGTCGTGGCCGAGGTCGCGGATCATCGTGGAGACGCCACGCTGCAGCGCGAACGCCGGCAGCGCAGGCACTTCGGGCGGCATGTAGTCGTTGCTGGTGCCTTCGCCGCGGATCGCCGCGATCGGCAGGATCAGGTCGCCCAGCTGGTTCTTGCGCTTGAGCCCGCCGCACTTGCCCAGGAACAACACCGCCTTGGAGTCGATGGCCGACAGCAGGTCCATCACGGTCGCCGCGTTGGGGCTGCCCATGCCGAAATTGATCAGGGTGATCCCGTCGGCGGTGGCGCTGGGCATCGGCCGGTCGAGGCCGACGACCTCCGTGCCCATGAGGCGCGCGAACGTGTGCACGTAGCCGCCGAAGTTGGTCAGCAGGATGTGTTCCCCGAATGCCTCCAGCGGCACCCCGGTGTAGCGCGGCAGCCAGTTGCCGACGATCTGCTGCTTGTCCTTCATCGTGTCTCCTTCGTTTCTGTCGATTGTGTCACCCGTCCATGACCATCGTCAGGGTTGGCAGGGTCGACGGACAAGCGCTACGGTGGCCGGATGACGCCGGCAGCCGCCGGCCGCAGCTCGCAGGGAAGTATTGATGCATCGACTCCGCACCTCTTCGATGGCGGCCGCGCTCGCGCTCGCCCTGACCGGCGGCGCCGCCGCAGCTGCCGACTCCGCGGACAGGAAGACCCTGCTGGGCGACGATCCATACCCGAGCACCTACCAGCCGATCGCCTCGCCCGCGGTGCTGATCCAGGGCGCGACCGTGCTGACCGGCACCGGCCAGCGGCTGGAAAACGCCGATGTGCTGATGGAAGGCGGTCGCGTGGTGCAGGTCGGCACCGGCCTTGCTCCGCCGTCCAGCGCCACCCGCGTGGATGGCACCGGCAAGTGGGTGACGCCGGGCATCATTGACGTGCATTCGCATCTGGGCGTGTACGCCAGCCCCAGTGTCAGTGCACACAGCGACGGCAACGAGGCCACCGGCGCGGTCACCGCGCACGTGTGGGCAGAGCACTCCGTCTGGCCGCAGGACCCGGGCTTCGCCGCCGCCCTGGCCGGTGGCGTCACCTCGCTGCAGATACTGCCCGGTTCGGCCAACCTGGTCGGCGGCCGCGGCGTGACCCTGAAGAACATTCCGGCGACGAGCTACCAGGCGATGAAGTTTCCGGGTGCGCCCTGGGGCATGAAGATGGCCTGCGGCGAGAACCCCAAGCGCGTGTATGGCGAGAAGGGCGGCCCGGGCACGCGCATGGGCAACGTCGCCGGCTATCGTGCGGCGTTCATCGACGCGGCCGAGTATCTGAAAAAGAACGGCAAGGACACGGCTGCCGCCGCGAAGCCACGGCGCTGGTGGCAGTCCAGCGACACCGACGCGGTCGACAGCGAGAAGGACAGCGGCGGCAAGCGCGACCTGAAACTGGAAACGCTGGGTGCGGCGATCAACGGCGAGATCCTGGTGCACATCCACTGCTACCGCGCCGACGAAATGAACACGATGCTCGACCTGGCCGACGAGTTCGGCTTCAGGATCGCCGCGTTCCACCATGGCGTGGAGGCCTACAAGGTCGCCGACCGGCTCGCCGCCGAAGGCGTCTGCGGTGCGCTCTGGGCCGACTGGTGGGGTTTCAAAATGGAGGCCTTCGACGGCATCCAGGAGAACATCGCACTGGTCGATCGCCCCGAAGGCGGATGCGCGATCGTGCATTCGGATTCCGGGGAAGGCATCCAGCGCCTCAACCAGGAAGCGGCCAAGGTAATGGCGCACGCGAAGCTCGCCGGCATGGACATCGCGCCGGAGCGTGCGATCCGCTGGGTCACTGCCAATCCCGCGAAATCGATGGGCATCCTCGACCAGACCGGCACCCTGGAGCCGGGCAAGATGGCCGACGTGGTGCTCTGGAGCGGCAACCCCTTCAGCGTTTACGCGCAGGCCGAACAGGTCTACATCGACGGTGCCCGCGTGTACGACCGTCGCGATCCGTCGCGGCAACCCCAATCGGACTTCAAGCTCGGCCACGGCGCCAGCGACCGCGCCGCAGGAGGTGCCCTGTGAACCGGCCCGTCCTCAAGGCGCTCGCAGCGGCCGTCCTGGCGTGCGCGGCTTTTTCCGCATCGGCGCAGGAACTGCTGATCCGCAATGCCACCGTGCACACCGCCGGCCCACGGGGGACCCTGCAGAACGCCGACGTGCTGGTCAGCGACGGCAGGATCAGCGCGGTCGGCAACGGCCTGTCCGCACCCGCGGGCACGCAGGTGGTCGACGCGCAGAACCGCCCGTTGACGCCGACCATGTTCGGCGGCATCACCGGCATCGGTCTGGAGGAAGTCTCCGGCGAACGCAGCACCGTCGACAGCAATCTGCGGCTTGGTGCCGACAGCAAGCAGATGTCGGTACGTCCCGAGTTCGATGTCACCCTGGCCTACAACCCGGCTTCGGTGCTGGTGCCGGTGTCGCGCGTGGAAGGCATCGGCTGGACACTGCTGGGTGCCGGCAGCGCCGATGGCGGTTCGATCATCGGCGGCCAGGGCGGCGTGATGCGCCTGGACGGCGGCCCCGATCCGATCGGTCCTCGCGTGCTGTTCGTCGACATCGGAAGCGATGCCGGCTCGCTCAGCGGGCGCTCACGCGCGGCGCAGTGGATGATCCTCGACCAGCTCATCGACGAAGTCCGCGGACGCATCGCCCCAAATTCTCACGCTGCGCTGCTGACACCTGCGGGGCGCGCAGCGCTGGCACGCTACCTCGATGGCGGCGGCCGGGTGATGGTCGGCGTCGACCGCGCGGCCGACATCCGCCAGTTGCTGCGCTGGGCGAAGCGCCACGACGTGCGCATCGCGATCAGCGGCGGCGCCGAGGCGTGGAAGATGGCGCCGGAACTCGCCGCAGCGAAGGTGCCGGTGTTCGTCGATCCGCTGGCGAACCTGCCTGCGGGCTTCGACCAGATCGGCGCGACCATGGAAAACGCGGCACGGCTGCATTCGGCAGGCGTGCCGGTGAGCTTCAGCCAGGCCGGCGACGCGTCGCACAACGCGCGCAAGAACCGGCAGCTTGCCGGCAATGCCGTTGCCAACGGACTGCCGTGGGCCGATGCGCTGGCAGGGCTGACCTCGGTCCCCGCTCAGGCGCTGGGCGTGTCCGACACGATGGGCAGCATCGCCCCGGGCAAGCGCGCCGACCTGGTGCTGTGGAGCGGCGACCCGCTCGAGGTCAGCGAGGTCGCATTGCAGGTCTGGCTCGACGGTTCGGCGGTGCCGATGCGCAGCCGCCAGACCGAGCTGCGCGATCGTTACCTGCGCAACGTGGTTCCGGCCGCGAATGGCGGACTGCCTCGCGCCTACCCGCCGGTCGACACGCGCTAGGCTACGACACCGGTGCGGGCACCTCCGCCCTTGCCGCGCAGCGCTGCTGACGCAGCCCGCATGCCCTGCGCGGCGGCGTGTTGCGTTTGCCCCGACAACCTTCGATGGAAATCCTGCCGATGAACCCGCCCATGACCGACTTCAACTGGCTGGGCGTGCTTGTCGCCGCCCTGTCGGCGTTCGCGCTTGGAGGCCTCTGGTACGGCCCACTGTTCAAGCGCGCCTGGTGCCGCGAGGCGGGCATCGATCCGGACGCCGCGCCGCCTCACGCGGCGCGTATCTTCGCGGTCGCATTCGCCTGCAGCCTGCTGGCGGCATCGGTGTTCGCGCTGTTCCTCGGGCCTGACTCCAACGCCGCCAACGGCCTCGCCGCCGGAGCTGTCGTCGGGCTGTTCTTCATCGCGATGAGCTTCGGCATCAACTACGCTTTTGCCCAGCGCAGCCTCAAGCTGTGGATGATCGACAGCGGCTATCACGTGGTGCAGTTCAGCCTCTACGGCCTGATCCTGGGCGGGTGGCGTTGAGAGCGCGACGGCAACCACGATGAGCACGACACCGGTCTGGTACTTCGATTTCATCTCCCCGTTCGCCTACCTGCAGTGGCCGAAAATCAAGGCGCTGATGGAGGAGCGCGAGGTCGTGCTGCATCCGATCGTGTTTGCGGCGGTGCTGGCCGAGCGCGGCCAGAAGGGTCCGGCAGAAATTCCCGGGAAGCGCGAATTCACCTACCGGCACGCGCTGTGGCTCGCGCGGGCCCGTGGCATGCCACTGAAGTTTCCTCCCGCACATCCGTTCAATCCGATCGCGGCCTTGCGCCTGTGCATGGCCGCAGGCAGTTCGGTGGCTGCCGTCGATGCGCTCTTCGACTGGATCTGGACGCAGGGCAGGAATGGAGACAGCCTTGCCGCGCTGGCGCCGGTGATCCATGCGCTGGGCGTGGACCCGGCAGTGGCCGGCGAAGGCGCGATCAAGCGCGACCTGCGCGCGAACACCGACGCCGCCCTGGCAGCGGGCGTCTTCGGCGTGCCGACGCTGGCTATCGGACCGCACTTGTTCTGGGGGCAGGACGCCCATGAGTTCGCCATGGCCGTACTGCATGACCCGGACGTACTGACCGACCCGGAAATGCAGCGGCTGGGCAGGCTCCCTGTGGGCGTAAGCCGCGGCTGATCCATACGCTTGCGTGTGGAAATACGCTAACAAAGCCTCACGCGGGCGGCGCTATTCTTGGATTCCTCAATGCCATCGGCGAAGGCCGGGGGGGAGACGATGCGTATCGGACTGGTGGTCGACTCGGCCTGCGATCTTCCCCTCAGGTATCTCGAGGAAAACCACATAACGGTGCTTCCGATCACTGTGCGTATCGACGAGGCGGTACTGGCCGATCATCGCGATGAAGAGGCCACGCTGGACTTCCTGCACACGCAGATCGCCGAACGCGGCGCCGAAGCGGAAACGATGCCGTTCACGGTCGACCAGATCCACGACCTGTTCCTGAAAAAACTGGTCATCGATTACGACTACGTGTTCTGCATGACGATCACCCGGACCCGCAGCCCGATCTTCGACAACGCGCAGCAGGCCAGCTTCGCGATCCTCAACGACTACAAGCCGGTGCGGACCGCCGCCGGCAACACCACGCCATTCGCGCTGCGCGTGATCGACACCCAGAACCTGTTCGCGGCGCAGGGCGTCACCGCAGTCGAAGCGGTACGCCTGCGCGATTCCGGCGAAGGGGCGCCGAAGATCCGTGCGCGGCTGGAGAACCTCGCGCTGTACACCCATGGTTACCTGGTGCCGCGCGACCTCTACTACCTGCGCAACCGCGCACGCAAGAAGGGCGACCGCAGCGTGAGCCTGCTTAGCGCCGCGCTGGGAAGCGCCCTGGACATCAAGCCGGTGCTGCACTGCCACCGTGGCCAGACCGCTCCGGTAGCGAAGCTCAAGGGTTTCGAACCCGCCGTCGCCAAGCTGTTCGACTTCGCGGTTGCCCGCGTCCAGGCGGGACTGATGACACCGACCATGTGCCTTTGCTACGGCGGCGAACTCGACGAGATGCGCGCGCTGCCGGGCTACCCGGAGTTGCGCGAGGTTTGCAGGCGGCACAACGTGGAAGTGTTCGAGAGCGTGATGAGCCTGACGGGGATGGTCAATGTGGGCAAGGGTGCGATGGTGGTCGGCTTTGCCTCCGAGGGTAATGTGACGTTTGATGGCTGAGCGCTCGCCCGTTTGATGCTGCAGCGGGCGCCTATACCGCGGCCGGGTTGTTTCTTCTGAGAACGCCGGTAGCTGTTGCACTCGGCTGTTGCACTCGGCTGTTGCACTTGGCTGTTGCACTTGGCTGTTGCACTTGGCCGTTGCACTTGGCCGTTGCACTTGGCTGTTGCACTCGGCTGTTGCACGAGCTGTTGATCCTGCTTTGCCCTGGTTGTGGCGTTTGATCCCTGATCTCCAACTGCCTCCAATCGGTCTATGACCCGGAGGGCGCCGGACATGGATGCCCGGCGGTTTCCGCCGAGCCATGGATGGCGAGTCGGAAACTCCCGCGCAGAGACTGCGCGTGCGAGCTGTTGCCCTGTCGGGGAAGGCGCCTTTCTTTGGTTACTTTCTTTGGCGCCCTATCAAAGAAAGTGACCCGCCTTCAGGCGGAAGCTCTTGCTGTTGCTCTGATTCGCGGAAGCGATACAAGCAAGATCAAAGGCTTTCGGCCTGAAGGCCGAGTTCATTTCTTTTGGTAAGCGCCAAAAGAAACAGAACCAAAGAAAAACGCTCTCCCCGAAGGAGCGACAGCTCGCGACCTGACGGAACTGCGCGGGAGTTTCGGACTCGCCATCCATGGCTCGGCCGAAACCGCCGGGCATCCATGCCCGGCGCCCTACGGGTCATGGGTTGACTGGAGGCAGTTGCGGAGGAGGGATCAAGTGCAAGGCAGGGCAGGAACAGGCAACAAAGCAAGGCTGGCGCCAGCGCCTTCGCGGGATTCACCGCTTCGCCGGACCCTCACCCCAACCCCTCTCCCGAAGGGACAGGGGCTGAAGCGCCTCAGCCGAAGACTCAGAAGAACATGCGCACGCCGAACGCCACGCCGCGGCCGGGCAGCGGAGCGAGGTCCTTCAGGAAAGAGGTGTGCACGCGCGCCTCCTCGTCCAGCAGGTTGGTGCCGTTCAGGAAAACTTCCCACGCGGTGCCATCGGCTGAATCGCGATGCCACGCAAGGTGCGCGTCGACCAGGGTGTATCCGGGCGTGGCACGCTCGAACTCCGCGACGTCGTCCTGCTCCGCGTACCGAACGGCACTGGCCGAAGCACGCCACGCCCCGAGTTCCCAACGCAGTTCGCCGCCGACGCGTGCCGGCGCGATTCGCGGCAGGTTGCCTCCCAGCTCCAGGTCGACCACGAAGTCCTCGCTGCTGCCGTCCTCGTGGGGCACGGCGAAGGCCAGTTCGCGGGTGCCACTTCCGGTCACCGTGGCGCGCACGACGTCGCCGAAAATGCGCAGGTCCCATCGGCCGCTGTCGTTGTCGGCGAAATTCCAGTCCAGCTCGGCCTCGGCGCCGTTGAAGCGCGCGTCGTCCTGGGTCCAGAGGCGCACCGGCTGGTCGCCGTCGCTGATGCCGGTCTCGGCGAGGTAGACGAAGTCGTCGAAGCGCACGTGGTACAGCGAGGCATTGAGCTGCAGCGGGCCACTGTGCCAATGCAGGCCCAGCTCAGCCCGGTTCGCGGTTTCCTCGACCAGGTCCGGGTTGCCCAGTTCGACGCTCGCCGTCGCCACGTGCACTCCGTTGGAGTACAGCTCCTCGGCGGTCGGTGGTCGCTGCGCGCGATCCAGGCCGAACGACACGTGCAGCGCCTCGTTGATGTCCCACTTGGCCGCCGCCGATGCACTGAACGTGTCGAACGAGCGGCTCGGGCCGATTGCCTCGGAGGGATCCACGTCGACATGGTTGCTGTCGTGACGCGCGCCCAGTTCGAGCTTGATCGGACCGAACTCGCGTTCGCCGATCCAGAACACACCGGTGTCGCGGGATTTCGAGGGCGGCACGAAGGCTTCCTCGCCGACCGCGACGAAGTCGCGCTGCGACCACTGCACGCCGAACGCGCCGTCCCATCCTGCCCAGGTCTGGTGCACCAGTTCGACGCGGGCCTCGGTGGTGTCGTTGTCGAACACCGTGCCGACGTCCGTGCCCTCGAACTCGGTGTGGGTGTATCGGGTGTGCGCGACCTTGGCTCTCAAAGTTTCGAAGATGCCCAGTTCGTCCAGTCCCCCGCGCACTTCGGTGCGGCGCTGGTCCATGACGATCCGCACTGCGGCTTCCTCTCCGTGTTCCTCTTCCCCGTGGCCGTGATCGTCGCCCTCTTCGTGTTCGTCGCCTTCTTCCTCGTGCCCGGCATGGCCAGGTACGCCGTAGCGGCTGTTGAACAGGCTCTGGCTGATTCCGACAAACCCGCGGTCGCCCACCCAGGACAGGCCGAGGGCGGCGCTGTCGGTGCGGATCGCGCTGTTGGGAAGCACGCCAGCGGTGTCGGGATCGGGCGTTTCGCCTTCTTCGGCCAGCAGTTCGGCGCTTTCGGCGAATCCGGGGATCTCGTAATTGCCGGTTTCGCGGTGCAGCGCATCCGCATGGAACACCAGGTTGCCCGACGCCGAGGTGCCATCGATGCGGACCATGCCGGTGCGCTCGTCGTTGACAGTGCCGCCGCGCAGTTCGGCGCGTCCCTGCAGCGGCTGCGCGGTGACAGCTTCGGGGATGCGGCCGTCCACCACGTTCACCGCGCCGCCGATGGCGCCGCTGCCATACAGCAGGGTCGCCGGACCCTTGAGCACCTCGATCTGGTTGGCCAGGAACGGCTCGATAGACACCGCGTGGTCGACGCTCACCGTCGACACATCACCCGAACTCAGCCCGTCATTGAGTACCTGCACGCGCGCGCCATCGAACCCCCGGATGATCGGGCGACCGACGCCGGGTCCGAAGAACGAGGACTGCACGCCGGGCAGCTTGTTGACGGTTTCGCCGAGCGAATTGGCCTTGGCCTCGTCGAGCCGCTCGCCGGTCAGCACTTCCACCGGCCGGGCAAGATCCTCGGCCGTGCCGGGCAGCGGGCTGGCGCGGACCTGGATGCGGGTCAGATCGACCGGCTGATGATCGTGCTCCTCGGGCACCGCGGTCAGAGTCTGCGCGTGCGCCATCGGCAGCGCGATCATCAGGGCGAGGGCCAGGGGGCAGCGGGAAAGACTTCGCATCGACAGGGGTCTCGGGTAAAGTGACGAACGGCGGAAATTGTAATGTTATATTATAACGGTCGCCGCTTCGCCAGCCCCGTGCCCATGACTTCAGTTATGTCGATCCCGCTCCGCCGCCGCCTGCTCGACCGCTTCGGTGCCTACGGCTCGCTGCTGTGCGCGATCCATTGCGCAGTGCTGCCGATCGTTTTGGCGCTGTTGCCGTCGCTGGGGCTTGCCAGCGTGCTTGGCGATGCCTTCGAACGCGTGTTCGTGGTGTTCGCGACTCTGCTGGGTCTGTTCAGTGTGATCTGGGGCTATCGCCGCCACCGCGCAGTTCGCGCGCTGTCGCTGCTGGTCCCGGGGCTTGTGCTGCTGTGGGCCGGGGTGTCGTACCGCCCGCTGCACGAATCGTTGCTGTGGCACGCGATCGCCATGACCTCCGGCGGCACTCTGGTCGCCTTCGCCCACCTGGCGAACCTGCGCCTGAACCACCGTCACGTTCATAGCGCCAGCTGCCGGCACTGAGGCAGCAGAGTCCCTGTTGTGCTACGCTTCGCCGCTTCACGCGCAGCCGCGTGGCCATCATTCAAGACACAGCGTCAGGAGCAAGACCATGGGTAAAGGCGACCGCAAGACCGCCAAGGGCAAGCGTTCGATCTCGAGCTACGGCAACGTGCGCAGCTCGGTGACGAAGGCGACCGGCACCGCCACCTCTCCGGTGGCGAAGAAGACCAGCACCAGGACCGTGGCCAAGGCTCCGGCCAAGAAGGCCGTGGCGAAGAAAGCCGCGGGCTGAAGTCGTAGCGCCTGCAAGAGTCGAAAGAAGCCCCGTTCACGCGGGGCTTTTTTGTGGGCCAGGGAATGCCGGGCGGCATCCGTTGCCCGTTGAATTTGCCGAAGGACCTGCGTCCATTGCGGATCAGGCCGAAGCCGGCGAGTCGCCAGGTGAACGCTTGGCTTGTTCTCGCGATTCCTGCTGCCTACCAGCTCCGCGCGAACGAGGCCCTGACGGAGCCGGTCGATCAACCTGCAAGCCGTCTCCCACCCGCGAATACGTCTCGCGCCAAAGTCCCGCCGAGCCAGTAACACAGCTCCGATGGATGCCCCACCTGCCAGCGTACGAAGTCCGCTCGGGCGCCGACCGCGAGCACGCCGCAATCATCCAGTCCCAGCGCCATGGCGGCATGCACGGTCGCGCCGCGCAGCGCTTCCTGCGGGGTCATTCTGAAGTGCGTGCAGGCAAGCTGCATCGCCTGGCGCAGCGAGAGCAGCGGCGAGGTGCCGGGGTTGCAGTCGGTCGCCACCGCCATCGGTACGCCGTGTTCGCGCAGCGCCTCCAGCGGCGGCAGCCGGGTCTCGCGCAGCACGTGGAAAGCCCCGGGCAGCAGCACCGCGACCGCACCGCTGTCGGCCATCGCCCGCACACCCTCGATGCTGGTGTGCTCGATGTGGTCGGCCGACAAGCCTCCGAATTCGGCCACCAGCCCGCCGCCGCCGAGGTCGCTGAGTTGATCGGCGTGCAGTTTCACCGGCAGGCCCAGCGCGCGCGCGGCTTCGAACAGGCGGCGCGTCTGCTGTGGCGAGAAGCCGATTCCCTCGCAGAACGCATCGACCGCATCGATCAGGCCCTCTGCGTGCAGGCGCGGCAGCCATTCGATGACCGCGTCGATGAACGCATCGGGACGATTCGCGAACTCCGGTGGCAGTGCATGTGCGGCGAGATAGGTGGTGCGCACCTGGATGCCGAGCGTCTCTGCGACTGCCCTGGCGACGCGCAGCATCTTGCGCTCGTTGTCGAAATCCAGGCCGTAACCTGATTTGATCTCCAGCGTAGTTGCGCCGTCTGCGAGCAAGGCGCGCGCACGGGGCAGCGACTGGCGCAGCAGTTCGGCTTCGTCGGCCTCGCGCACCGCGCGCACGGTGGAGAGGATGCCGCCCCCGGCGCGGGCGATCGCTTCATAGCTTTCGCCCTGCAGGCGCTGCTCGAACTCTCGCGCGCGGTCGCCAGCGAATACCAGGTGCGTGTGGCAGTCGATCAGGCCGGGCGTGATCCACCCATCCGCCTGGATGACCTCGCGCGCAAGCGAGGCCGGCGGCGCGGGAAGTTCGTCGCGTGGCCCAACGAAGCACAGCCGCCCATCGCGCCATCCCAGCGCGGCATCGGCAATCTCGCCGTACCCGTGCGCGCCGACCAGCGTGGCCAGCGAAGCACCGATGATCAGTCCATCCCATTCCGGCTGGCCGTGCCGGATGCCTGCGTCTTTGCTCATGGAGGCATTGTACGGGCGGCCCATGCACTCGCCACTGCGACCCATAGCGGCCACAATCGCGTCATGCAGACGACCCACGACGCACGCATATGGCACCCGCAGGGCTGGCGAGATGGCAGCGTTCCCGTCGCGGGTGTGTGCGAAACGCAGCCGCGCGTGGTCCCGGGCATCGCCAACCTGCACTCGCACGCGTTCCAGCGCGCCATGGCCGGCATGGCGGAGCGTCGCACGCAGATGCCTGCCGGTGCCGCGACTGCGGCCGCGCACGACTCCTTCTGGACCTGGCGCGAGACGATGTACCGGTTCGCCGCACGCTTCACGCCCGAGACGCTGCACGCGGTCGCGGCGCAGTTGTATGCGGAGATGCTCGAAGCCGGCTACACCACCGTGTGCGAATTCCACTATCTGCATCATGCGGCCGATGGCAGCGCCTACGCCGATCCTGCCGCGATGTCGCGGGCGCTGATCGCCGCGGCGCGGGACACCGGCATCCGCCTGACGCTGCTTCCGGTGCTGTACATGACCGGCGGATTCGACGGCCGCGCGCTGGATCCGCGCCAGCGTCGTTTCGCACATTCGGTCGACGACTATCTGCGCCTGCTCGAAACATTGCGCGCCGGACAGGACGAAACGCTGCGCATCGGCTGCGCGCTGCACAGCCTGCGCGCCGTGCCACCCGATGCGATGCGCGAGGTGCTGGCTGCGCTGCCGGGCGACAGCCGCGTGCACATCCACATTGCCGAACAGACCGGCGAGGTCGACGAGTGCGTCGCCGTGCGCGGCGCGCGGCCGGTGCAGTGGCTGCTCGACAACGCATCCGTCGATGAGCGATGGACCCTCGTGCACGCGACCCACCTGGACGATGCCGAACTGCTTGGCGTCGCGCGCTCAGGGGCAACGGTGGCGATCTGCCCGACCACCGAGGCGAACCTCGGCGACGGCCTGTTTGCGCTGGGTGCGTATCTCGATGCGGGCGGTCGCTGCGGCATCGGTTCGGATTCCAACAGTTCGGTGTCGCCGGTGGAAGAACTCCGCTGGCTCGAGTACGGACAACGCCTGGCGACGCACCGCCGCAACGTTGCGGTCACCGCACCCAGGAGCAGCGTCGGCGAAAGCCTCATGCATGCCGTCACGGGCAGCGCGGCTTTTGCCACGGGGCAGCCGTTCGACGCGGGCGAGGGCGCCGATGTTCTCGTGCTCGACACCGATGCCCCGCCGTTCGCTGGCGCCTGCGATGCCGATGCCATCGACCGCTGGCTGTTCAGTGGCAACAGGCCGCTCGTGCGCGAAACCCGGGTCGACGGGCAACGCGTCGTCGAAGACGGTAGGCACCTGAAACACGACGCGATTGCATCGGGATACCGCGAAGCGATGCGGCTGTTGCTGAAGGACTGAGCGCCTTCGCAGCCGCCGCGCTCAGTCGACGGGCAGCAACTCAGGCGCCAACGCGCCCTCCAGTTCGAGCAGGAATCGTTTGGTCGGCAGCCCGCCGCCGAAGCCCGTAAGGCTGCCATCGGCGCCGATCACCCGATGGCAGGGCAGCACGATCGGCAATGGATTGCGCCCGTTGGCCGCACCGACCGCACGCATCGCCTTGGGACGACCGACCTGGAACGCCAGTTGGGCGTAGCTCATGGTCGCGCCGTACGGGATCAATGCGAGCGCCTGCCAGGTTTCGCGTTGAAACGCCGTGCCCCGCGGTGCAAGGGGCAGGTCGAAGCGCTCGCGCTCACCACCGAAATATTCATCGAGCTGCAGCCGGGTCCTGTCCAGGATCGGATGATCGCCCTCGCGCCAGCCGGCGTCGCGCTCGATCCGGTGTCGCGACTGGTGGAATTCGATCAGGCGAAGGCCGTCGTCATCGGCCGCGAGCAGCAGCGGACCGATCGGGCTGTGGTGTGTCGCGTAAATGGTGTGTGCGGTCATGGTCGGCTGTCCGGTCGGGTGGCGATGCGGCGGGTGTGGCCGGCCAATTCGGCCGCTTCGCGCCACAGGTGCATGACCGCGTAAGCGCGCCACGGCCGCCATGCGTCGGCGCAGGCGGCCAGCGCCTTGCTGCCGAGCGTGCTGCCGTCTTCGCTGGCCGCGCGGCGCAACACCAGGTCGTCGGTCGGAAATGCGTCCGGGTGTCCGAGCCCGCGCATCGCGATGTACTGCGCAGTCCACGGACCTATGCCGGGCAGGGCGACCCAGCGCGCGACGAACTCATCGAGCGTGCGCTCGCTACGAAAATCGACCCGGCCGTCGACGATCGCAGCGGCGATGGTGCGCACCGTCTGCGCACGCACGCGGGTCAGGCCGATGCAGGCGAGGTCGGCATCGACCAGCACTTCGGGCGTGGGGAAACGATGGCGCAGTCCCGGGATTGCCGATCCCGTTGGCAAAAGCTCACCGAACTGTTGCGCCAGCCGCGAGGTCAACGTGCGTGCCGCCGCGACGCTCACCTGCTGCCCGATCACCGCACGCACCGCGATCTCGAATCCGTCCCAGCCGCTGGGCAGGCGTTGTCCTGGATGAGCGCTCAGCAAAGGCCGCAGCCGTGGCGAGGTCGACAGCAAACCGGCGATGGCCTGCGGGTCGGCGTCCAGGTCGAACATGCGCCGCAGGCGGGTGACCGTGTCGAGCAGTCGAACGGAAGTCGCGCCATGAAGTTCCAGCTTCAGCGCGTGCTCACCGTCCGGCCACGCGCTCACGCGCAACCATGATGGCGCGCGACCCCGCTCCGCGCCGGGCACGGTGATCACGCGTGCGTAGCTCTCGCGATCGACCACCTCCACGCCCGGCAACGCGCGCCCGCGCAGGAACCCGAGCATGGCTTCGAAGTCGTACGGCGGCCTGTAGCCGAGGCGCAGCGTGAGCACGTCGACGGGACCCGCATGCGGCTGACGGCGCAGCTCGCGCGGACTCATCCGGTACGCATCGAGAAACGCCGCGTTGAACCGGCGCAGGCTGGCGAAACCCGCGGCCAGTGCGACCTCTGTCACCGGCAGTGATGTTTCGGTCAGCAACTGCTTGGCGAACAGCAGGCGACGCGTCGAATGCACCTCCGTCGGCGAGGCCCCGAGACGCTCGACGAAAATCCGCCGAAGCTGCCGCTCGCCAAGTCCCACGCGTTCGGCAAGTGTCGCCAGCGGCTGCTCGGCCAGCGCACCCTCGTCGATCAGTTTCAACGCCCGCGCGACGGTCGCGTCGCCGCGCCGCCACGCGCCGTCTCCAGGCGACAGTTCCGGGCGGCAGCGCAGGCACGGCCGGAATCCCGCGGCTTCGGCGGCGGCCGCGTTCGGGTAGTAGGCGACGTTCTCTCGTCGCGGCGCGGGCGCCGGGCACACCGGTCGGCAGTAGATGCCGGTCGTGACGACGGCGGTGAAGAACAGACCATCGAAGCGGGCGTCGCGGCTCAGGCGCGCCTGTTCACACGCGCGCTGGTCGAGCGTTGGGATTGCTGTGGTGGTTGGCAGGGCGTCGACGCTGGACATGCACGCAGGCTAGCACCGGGGGCTGGCGCAGACTCGCCGGATTCGGACATGGATGCCAAACACGGCAGGGGCACCGGATGGGCGGCTGCGCCTGGCCTGTACCCAGATCACGCGTGGTCGGCCGGTCGGGCTGAACGGCCGGCGTGGCCGGGTGTCGTTGATGCGGGCGTTGCGAAAGGAACAGCTTTGAGCCTCCTGGAAGATAGCGCCATGACCAACCTGAAGATCGCCAGTGTCTGCATTGCCGCAACGATCGGCGCAAGCGCATGCGCGATGCCGCAGCAACGGGGCAACATGTTCGACTGGGGTACGCCAAACCAGGCACAGGCGGCGGACCGCTACTGCGTCAAGAAGAGCGGATCGCTGTTGCTCGTCGAAAACGACCGCGGCGACAACACCGGCAGCTTCAACGATGTCTGCGTCAACGCCGGCGGTCGCGTCTACACGCGTGAGGACATCCGGAGTACCGGCGAGACGGATCTGGCCGAAGCCTTGCGCAAGCTCGATCCATCGATTCGCTGATCGTTCGTAGCGGCGCCCCGGCAGCCCGGATGCGGTTCGAACGCGTCCACCGCAGTTCAGGCGGCGCCTGCCCCGAATTGCCGAATGCAAGCAGCTTCATGCCGGCGTGGGTGATCCGGGCGTCGTCTATGCGCTGTCGACCAGGCTCTGCGACGCGCCGTTGCTCGCGCCAATCGGCCCGAGCGCAGACATGTCGACGCCCTCGATGCACGCGACGTTGAATCCATACTCGTTGGGCGCGCTACGCCGCTGGTGGTGGGTGTAGATGCCGCAGATGCTGCAGAAGAAATGCTTTGCCAGCTTCGTGTTCCACTGGTACAGCGACAGCTTGTCGGCACCGCGCACCACCCGCAGGCGGTCGAGAGTGACACCCGCCATCACCGCGCCCTTGCGGCTGCAGATCGAACAGTTGCAACGGCGCAGGTTTTCAAAGCCGTTGACGAGATCGACTTCGAATGCGACGGCCTTGCAGTGACAGGTGCCGGTCCTGGTTTCCATGAGGGACGACTTCTCGAGTGCTGTGTTGCCTAGGGCGCCTGTGTGGCCGGCGGCTCGCGCAGGGCCGGCGCCAGTGACCGGATGCTGCCATCGTTCGCGGCAGGCTCGATTCCGATCAAGTGCGCCAGCAACGGATACACATCGATATTGTCGAACGCAGGCAACACCGTGGACGGCACGAAGGCCGGTCCATTCGCAATGAACAGCGAACGCATCGACTGCAGCGCCGGATCGTAGCCATGTGACCCGCGGGTGCCGGTCGGAACGTGCCTGGCCAGCGCCTCGCGCGGTCGAGCGCCCCATCCCTCGTGCATCTGGCACACGATCGCCGGAACACGTGGATGCAGGCCAAAACGCCAGCGCGCCGGCACCGCGTCCTTGCGCCAGCAATCGTAGTGCTCGTGTGCACCGAGCAGCGCCTTTTCGGCAGCCGCGATGCGGCCGGGCAGGGGTTCGAAACCGACCGCCTGTCCGTACGTGATTGCCGTCGCGTCGGTCGGCAGGACCATGTCTTCCAGCGCCACGCCCTGGCCGGGTTCGGTGGGCGCCATGCCGTGATCGGACACGATGAGGATGTTCACCGGCTCGCTCCCGCACAGGCTCGCCATCAGGCGTCCTATCGCGCGATCGAGGCCGGCGACGGCCGCGTGCGCCTCGGGCGAGTGGGGACCATTGGCGTGCGAGGCCTTGTCGAGGTGCTCGAAGTAAAGCGTCGCGAAACGCGGCCGTGTCGCTGCGGGCTCGGCGAGCCAGCCCAGCACCGTGTCGACGCGCGCATCGATCGGCAGCTTGTCGTCGAAGGGCATCCAGCGGGTGGGGCGCACGCCGGCGATCTCCGCCTCGCTTCCCGGCCAGAACATCGTCGCCGTCGGCAGCCCCGCCTTCTCCGCGCCCACCCAGATCGGCTCGCCACCCCACCAGCGGCCGTCGGCAACCGCCTCGCGGTTTTGCAGGGTGAAATCTTCGCCCCGCGACGGATCATGGATCGTGTTGTGGACGATGCCGTGGCGGTCGGGGCGCATGCCGGTCACGATCGTGTAATGGTTCGGGAACGTCAGGCTCGGATAGGACGGGACCATCCACTCTGCGCGAACGCCGCGCTCCGCCAGGCGGTCGAGGTTCGGCGTGATTCCAGTCCCCAGGTAATCCGGACGGAAGCCATCCAGCGATACCAGCAGGACAGAAGGTCGTGCGACCGCGATTTCCGCGCCGCCCGCCGGCAAGGCCCGGCTCGTCGGAGAGGTACCGCACGCGGGGAGGGTGACGGCCAGGAGAGCGGCCGCAGCCGCAGTGCGAAATGTCCACATCCGGGCATCATAGCGATTGCAGCGTGCGCGAGGGCCACAGCTCGCCCGGAGAACATTCCTTACCGCCACTAAACGGGCGGCGACGAACGGCGCGCCGGCCGGCGTTCGTCGGCGTAAGGTGTGTGAAAACGACGACCCCACCGAGGTGAACCATGAAGCGGCATTCATACCGTCCCCTGCTGTGCAGCCTGATCGGTGCCGGCCTGCTGAGCTTCGCCCTTGGTGCCTGCGCACACGAGTCCGCGCTGCATGCCGAACTTGATGCGTCCGCCAGGGCGCAGTCGAATGCGACCGCGCGCGCCGAAGCGGGCGCCGAAGCGTCGGCGGACGCCGAATCGCTGGCCAGGCTGAACTGTCTGCGCCACACCGGCACCCGCATCGCCCAGCGCAACAGGCCCGGCGACAAGCCCTGCGTCCCCCGCAATGGCCGCGTCTATACCCGCGATGACATCGACAGCACCGGCGCCGTCGAACTGTCCGAAGCGCTGCGCATGCTGGACCCTTCGATCCGCTGAGAAACGAGCGGTTCCGCGACACCCCGACGCCCGGGCAAGCCCCGGGCGTCGCCGTTTGTGCGACCTGCCGCGCCGGGAGGACGGCGGGACCGCGCCATGCCGAGCCTCGCCCGCGAACAGGCGGGATCGGGCCGCTCGACACAGCGATGCGATAATTCCCGCTCTCGATCCAACAGGAAGCCGCCGATGTCCACGCGCGTCGACAAATCCCGCGTCATCCGCGCCCCCCGTGGCAGCCAGCTCACCTGCAAGTCCTGGCTCAGCGAAGCGGCGTACCGGATGATCCAGAACAACCTGGACGCCGAAGTCGCCGAGGACCCGAGCGCACTCGTCGTCTACGGCGGCATCGGTCGCGCCGCCCGCGACTGGGAAAGCTACGACGCCATCCTCGAGTCGCTGCGGACGCTCGAAGACACCGAAACCCTGCTGGTGCAGTCCGGCAAGCCGGTCGGGGTCTTCCGCACCCATGCCGACGCGCCTCGCGTGCTGATCGCCAACTCCAACCTCGTGCCGCACTGGGCGACCTGGGAGCACTTCCACGAGCTGGATAGAAAAGGCCTGATGATGTACGGCCAGATGACCGCCGGCAGCTGGATCTACATCGGCAGCCAGGGCATCGTGCAGGGCACCTACGAGACCTTCGTGGAGATGGGCCGCCAGCATTACGACGGCGACCTGTCCGGCAAATGGATACTGACCG
>JALYOF010000094.1 GCA_030857025.1 Pseudomonadota bacterium
CAAAGAAAAACGCTTTCCCCGCAAGATCACCAGCCCTCAAGCGCAGTTGCTGCGCGGGAGTTTCGGACTCGCCATCCATGGCTCGGCCGAAACCGCCGGGCATCCATGCCCGGCGCCCTACGGGTCATAGTCCGATTGGAGGCACTCGCGGAGGAGGGATCAAAAGCAGGAAGCAACAGCAGGAAGCAACAGCAGGAAGCAACAGCAGGAAGCAACGGCAGGAAGCAACGGCAGGAAGCAACAGCGAGAAGCAACAGCGAGAAGCAACAGCGAGAAGCAACGGCAGGGCACGTCGGGTGCAGAGACAAAGTTGGGCGGGGAAATGACCGCAGCAAACCGCGCGGGCAAGCCGCGGCATGCGCCGGATTGAGACCGCGCGCGGCGCCGCCGCTCCGCCGCGGCGCCGCGGCCTTCCGGACGCACAATCCCGTCCTGATGGGGTTTTGACATCCGCCCGGTATCCTCGGGCGATGCCTCCTGTTCATACGCTCACCGCCGCCGCCCTGCTCATGCTGTCCTGCGGGGCCGTTCACGCTGTCGAAGTAGGTAGTGTGGAGGTGGTCGGCCTGGGCGAGGACGAGACCGAAAACGTGCGTACCGCGCTCTCGCTGGTGGAAGCGATTGGCAGGGACGTGTCCCCGCGCCGCTTCCGCTACCTCCTCGGCGAGGCGGAAGACGAAGTGCGCGAGGCGCTGCAGCCGTTCGGCTACTACGACCCGGAGATTTCCATCCAGCGCGCCGGCGAGACCGATCCGGCGCAGATCACGATCTCCGTCGACCCCGGCGCGCCGGTCAGGGTGCGCCGCGCGGATGTCGCGATACTCGGCGAAGGCGGCCGCGACCGCTACCTGCGCGAGGAGCTGGAGGCGTTCGAGCCGGAGGCCAGCGAGGTCTTCGAGCACCAGGTCTACGAGCGGAGCAAGACGCGGATTTCGCGGCGGCTGGCCGAGCGCGGCTACTTCGACGCCGACTTCGCCAGCCGCCGGGTCGAGGTGACGCGTGCCGAACGCGCGGCCGATATCGACCTGGTGTGGGAGAGCGGTCCGCGATACGACATCGGCGAAATCACGTTCGAGCAGACCCCGGAGAAGATCATCCGCGAGGATCTGCTCGACGAGCTGGTGTACTGGGATCCCGGCAGCTACTACCACGAAGGCAAGCTCGACCGCCTGCGTCGCTCGCTCACTCGGCTGGATTACTTCTCGCGCATCGACATCGACCGACATCCGCAGGAAGGCGAAGGCACGCTGGTGCCGGTCACCGTCACCCTGGTCCCGGCCAAGCGCAGCGTCTACGCCGCGGGCCTGAGCTACGGCACCGACAGCGGCGCCGGTGTCCGCCTGGGCCTGGAGCGACGCTACCTCAACCAGCGCGGGCACAAGGCCCTGGCGCAGCTGGATTTCGCGCAGCGTCGCAAGACGCTGACGCTGCGCTACCGCATCCCCGCGTTCGCGTGGCTGGACGGCTGGTACACGTTCAGCGCACAGGCCTCTGACGAGCAGACCGACTTCATCGACACGCGCCATATCGAGTTCGTTGCCAGCCGCAGCGGCGAAATCAGCGAGCAATGGACCGCCATCGCATCGCTGCACGCGCTGCGGGAGCGCTGGGACTTTGTCGAGGAGTCCGACGGCGTCGCCCCGGCCGATCCCGATTACCGATACGCGACATTCACCTACGCGTCGCTGCGCGGCGAGTACGTCGATGCCGACGACCTGATCTTCCCGACCGACGGCCTGTTCGGCACGGTCATGCTGCGCGGCGGCGTCGATGGCTTCGGTTCGGATGCGGACTTCGCCCAGGGCCGGGCCGCGGCCCAGTGGTACAAAGCCGTGGGGGACCAGAACCGCCTGATCGTCCGTGGTGAACTCGGCCGTACCTTCACCGACCTGGTGGTCGATATTCCGCCGAGCCTGCGTTTCTTCGCCGGCGGCGACAACAGCATCCGCGGCTACGCCTGGCGTGAGGTCGGCCCGAGGATCACCAGCGAAGACGGCAAGCAGTTCGCGCTGGGCGGCAGGAACGTTGCCACGGCGAGCATCGAGTTCGAGCGCTACTTCACCGAGCGCTGGGGCGCGGCGGTTTTCGTCGACAGCGGCACCGCGTTCAACGACAGCCCCGACTGGCGCACCGGCGTCGGTATCGGCGTGCGCTGGCGCTCGCCCGTCGGGCCGGTGCAGCTGGATATCGCGCATGGACTGGACGATCCGGATTCGCCGTTCCAGCTGTATCTCGGCATCGGCACGGGACTTTAGGCGATGGCATCGATCGACAAGCCAAGTCCGCAGGAGCGCGAGGAACGCATTGCCGAACTGCGCCGCAAACGCCGGGCACGGGTTCGCTACCTGGCGATCCGCGGCGGCCTCGGGGTCGCGGTGCTGGCCGTGCTCGCAATCGGCCTGCTGTACTGGCTGCTGACCAGCGTCGCCGGGCGCGACCTGCTGCTGGCGCAGATCGTCGCGCGCCTGCCGGCGGACGCCACCCTGGAATGGCGCGCAGCCGAAGGGCCGGCCGCCGGACCACTGACGCTGCGCGATGTGGTCTTCACCATGCCGCGGCTGCGGGATCCCGATTGCGTGCCCACGGCCGAAGCCAGCTGCGCGACCGGCATCCTGCGCTTCACCGCGCAGCGCGTCACCATCGACGCGGCGCTGCGCCCGCTGCTGACCCGCACCCTTCGCCTGGACGCGCTCATTGTGGAAGGGGCGACCCTCGACCTGCCGCCGAGCGACGAACCCTTCGAACTGCCCGAGTGGCCGGAGGTGCTGCCGGAAATCGCGCCGCCGCTGACCGTGCGCGCCGACGACGTTCGTGTCGACGACCTGCGGGTGTCCAGCGCGGGCGAACCGACGATCCACGTCCGGCGCCTGCGCGGCGGATTGGCTGCCGACCAGGGCGAACTGCAGCTGCAGGACATCGTGATCCAAAGCGATCGAGGCCGCTTCACCGCCAACGGCGAATACATGCCGGCCGACAACTACCGCACCGACATGGTGGTCACCGCGGTGCTGCCGTCTGCGGATCGCCGCACGCCGGCGCGGCTCGGCCTGGTGGCGCGCGGGGACCTTTCCCGGATGGTCGTTGCGGTTGGCGGGCGCGCGCCGGGACCGGTCAGGGCGACCCTCACGCTGAGCGGGCAGGAAGATCCGCGATGGCAGCTGCGGGCCCAGGCCGATGCGCTCGACCCGGGCCTGCTGACCGGCGGCACGGAGCCGCCCGCCACGGACCCGATCGTCGCCCAACTGCGCGCGAGTGGCGTCGGTGGCAACGCGCGGTTGCAGGGCTCCTTTACCCGCGGCGAGTTGCAGGTCGACGTGCGGCCATCGCAGGTGCA
The DNA here is from genome assembly GCA_030857025.1 of Pseudomonadota bacterium. GTDB lineage: Bacteria > Pseudomonadota > Gammaproteobacteria > Xanthomonadales > Xanthomonadaceae > Lysobacter_K. Next base: position 3,335 of record JALYOF010000094.1, read on the forward strand.
GTTGGAGGATCAGGTGCTGGTCGTCGAGCCGCTGGCCCTGGAACTGCTCGGCGGCACCGCGACGCTGCGCGGGCGGGCCGATTTCAGCAACCCGGAAAACCGCCGTTTCAAGTTCGCGGTCGATGCGCAGGGGCTGACCTGGGGTGGTGCCGACCCCGGCGCCGCCGACGCCGCGCCGGTGGTCCTGGCCGATCTCGACGCGAACATCGCCGGCACGCTGGAGGAGTGGGTCGCCGCGGGCGACGCGCGACTGGCTCGCGACGGCGAAGAGGCGCAGGTGGCGTTCGAAACCCGCGGAGACACCGAGTCGCTCACCCTGCGCGAACTGGTGGCGAGTATGCCCACGGGAACCCTGAACGCCACGGGCCGGGTCAGCTGGGCGCCGTCGCTGGCCTGGGATGTGGATGCGAAGCTCGCCGGCTTCGACCCGGGGTATTTCCTCTCCGGCTGGGACGGCGCGATCAACGGCCGCATCGCCTCCGAAGCGCAGACCCGGGACGACGGCGGGCTCGACATCAGCGTCGAGGTGCCCGATCTGGGAGGTCGCTTGCGCGGGCGACCGATCGACGGCAGCGCCGAGTTGGCGATCCGGGCGCCCGCGCCCGGCCGGAGTTTCAACGCCTACCAGGGCGAGGTCGCGCTGTCGCTTGGCGGCAGCCGCATTCTGGCCAGCGGCAACATCACCGACACGATCGACGTGGACGCGCGGCTGACGCCGCTGCAGCTGTCGGATCTGCTGCCCGACGCCAGCGGCACCGTGCGTGGCACGCTGCAGCTGAGTGGAGCGCGCACCGCGCCGGACATCGTCGCTGACCTGACCGGCAGTGCGCTGGCCTGGGGCGACTATCGCGCGGAGGATTTCAGCGCCCAAGGGCAGTTGCCGTGGCGCGGCAGCGGTGGCGATCTGGCGATTCGTGCCAGTGGGCTCGAAGCCGGAGTGCCGTTCGACACCCTGCGGATCGATGCGCGCGGCGCGGTCGAATCGCTGCGGCTGGACGCCGACGCGCGCGGCGACATTGGCGCGCTGTCGCTGACCGGTACCGCGAACCGGCGGGGCAGCGCGTGGGAAGGAACGCTCGCCTCGTTGCGGCTGGCGCCGGAACGGGGGCCTGCATGGGCGCTGCAATCGCCTGCCGAATATCGCTGGGACGATGGTGACATCCGCCTGAGCCGGGCGTGCCTGGACTCCGGCGCGGGCGGCTACCTGTGCGCGAGCGCCGACTGGCCGCGCAACGGCGTCAGCGTGGAAGGTCGCGCCCTGCCGCTGTCGATGGTCGAGGCCTACCTCCCGGAGTCCGAGAATGGCGATTCGTGGCAGCTGCGCGGCGATCTGGCGATCGACGCGGACCTGCGGCCGGTGGGCGACGCCTGGCGCGGCGAAGCAAGGATCACCTCCAGCGGCGGGGGCCTGCGCATGAGCGAGGCCGCACGGCGCGAAGTCTTCGGCTACGAAGACCTCGTTCTGGAGGCGACCTTCAACCCACAGCGGCTGCAGGCCGAACTCTCCGCTGCCCTCGCCGAGGGCGGTCGCATCGACGCCAGTGTCGCCACCGGCTGGGACGCCTATTCGCCGCTGATCGGCCAGATTGAAGTGGCGACCGAGCAACTCATCTGGATGGAACTGCTGTCGCCCGACATCGTCGACCCGGAGGGCCGACTCGAGGGCCGGATCGGCCTGTCCGGCATCCGTTCGGAGCCGGAGATCGACGGCCGCGCGGCGCTCACCGGCTTCACCGCCGAGGTGCCATCGCTCGGGATCACCCTGCGCAACGGCGACGTCAGGCTCAACGCCATGCCGGACGGAACGGCGCGCATCGAGGGCAGCGTCGCCACGACCAGCGGCGAAGGAACTGGTGGCGTCCTCAAGGTCGACGGATCCCTCGGGTGGCGCGGCCGCGACGTTCCGCTGGTGCTGAACATCCGCGGCGAAGACGTGCTGGTGTCCGACACCCGCGACCTGCGCGCGGTCGCCAGTCCGGACGTGCAGGTGCGCTACACCGCCGGGCAGCCGCTGCAGGTTACCGGCACCGTCCGGGTGCCCTCTGCGACCATCGATCTGGAACGGCTCGACCGCGGCGTGTCGACTTCGCCGGATGTGGTGGTGCTCGACCCGATCGATCCGGAAGACGACGGTCCGGCGACGGCACTGGCGATGGACCTGACCCTGGTGCTCGGCGAGGATGTCGAGCTGAGTGGTTTCGGCCTGGACGGCGAACTGGACGGACGTTTGCAGGTGCTGGCCCAGCCCGGGCGTGAGATGCGCGCACGGGGCCGGCTCGAGGTCAGCGGCGAATATGCGGCCTACGGCCAGGAACTGCAGATCGAGCGCGGTTTCCTGACCTGGTCGAACAGCCCGATTTCCGATCCGCTGCTGGACATCCGCGCCGAACGCGAGGTTGGCGAAGTCACCGCGGGCGTCGATGTGACCGGCCGCGCGACCGCGCCGCGGGCCCAAGTCTGGTCCGATCCGGCCAGTTCGGAATCCGAAGCGCTCGCGCTGCTCGCACTGGGCCGCCCGCTCTCGACCGTGAGCGGCGACGAACGCGACCAGATCAGCGCCGCCAGCGCCGCGCTGTCGGCCGGCAGCGGGCTCATTGCGTCACAACTGGGTTCGCGCATCGGACTGGACGAGGCCGGCGTGATCCAGAGCCGCGCGCTCGGCGGCAACGTGCTGGGCGTCGGCAAGTTCATTTCGCCAAAACTGTTCGTCGGCTACGGCATTTCGCTGCTGGGCACCGGCCAGGTGCTTACCCTCAAGTACCTGATCGGCCGCGGCTTCGACGTGGAGATCGAGACCAGCACGGTCGAGACCCGGGGTTCGGTCAACTGGCGCATCGAGAAGTAGCGGCGACAGCCGGGCGACCTCCTGGCCAACTCGCCAGTGCCGCCCCCGCGAATGCCACACCAGCCAGCTTCGCTTGAGTGATTCCGTTCCTTGAGCTCGCGTTCGCCGTCGGCGCGCCGTCCCTTGGCGCCGTCGCCGCGCTACTCAGTTCGAGCCCAGGCGCGTCAGCAGGCGCGGACCGCCGTTGCGGCTGGAGTAGAAGCTTCCGGGCACCATCGCGTCCGGCGCGGCCGCGAAGTCGTCTTCGTCGTCTGCCCACGGTATGTCCCGCCTGGGTCCCGGCACATAACCGATCCAGCGACCGTACTGTTCGGACGGATCCTCGCCGAGAACGAAATCCACGGGCACGCGAAGCGACCAGTGGCTTGCATCGACATCCGGCCCGAGCACAGGCGGACTGAACGTCCAGCCGCGTGCGGCCTGGAGCGCACTTTGGGAAAACCGGCGGCGCATCTGGGCCATGCCGTATTCACTCGCCACCACACGCAGGTTTACCTGTTCGACGATAACGTCCTCCACCGTGCCCTGCCGTCCCACTTTGAGCACCAGGTACACCGTGCCGCTTGCACTGCGCTGGGCCATGTCCGTGGGATAAAGCGGCGGCACGAGCAGCAGGATGCGCGGACCGTATCCATCATTGCCCGCCTCGAAGCTGGCATCCTGGATGCTGACCTCATGGCCGCCACCATCCGCCGGCTTCGCCACCAGGCGGATGCCGACGCTGGTGCTGACAGCCACCGCGCGACCTTCCTGCAGCACCGGCTCGAACTCCCAGGAGGGGACCGACGACGCCACCAGTTGGAGCAGATCGGGAGACAGCTTCTCCGGATGGTCGATCCGATAACCGCCGACCTTGCCATCCGTCTGGATGTCGATCATCCCGGTCACCTGCATGCTGGCCTGCACCTGCTTGCGAACTGCCTGCGGACCGCCTGCAGCAGCTGCCGAAGCCCAGACACAAAGAAGTAGTGCAGTCACGATCCTGCGTGTCCTGCCCATGATCGCCACCTTTCCTGATCAAAGCAGCTATTGGAGCGCGGATTGACGCACTGGGCAATCCGCACGCGTTTTTAGCGCCGGCAACCTGGCGCAGCCATCGTCGCGAGGCGCTGGCGATCGCTGTGATCCGCAGCCCTCAACGATTTGGCGCACCGACCGCAGAAGCATTGACCGCCAACGGGCTGGTCGCTCACGACGGCGAAAATGCACTGCCTGCCGTCGACAAAATCGTTGCAGCGACCGGCTTCCGCTCCGAGTTGTCGCTGCTGTCTGAGCTGCGCGTGGCCCTCGATCAGGGCACCCAGGCGCCCGTCTCGCTGGCCCCGCTGATCGATTCCAACCAGCACAGCTGCGGCAGCGTCCGCCCGCATAGTGCCAGGGAGCTCAGCCATCCCGATGCGAACTTCTACATCGTCGGCATGAAGAGCTACGGCCGCGCGCCCACCTTCCTGCTGCTGACCGGATACGAGCAGGTGCGCTCGGTGGTCGCGGCGATCGCCGGCGACTGGGAAGCGGCCGAACGCGTGGAATTGGTGCTTCCGAAGACCGGCGTATGCATCACCCACTTTGCGGACGCGGATTCGCTGGCGATGCAATCGGCAATTGTTGACGACTCCGCGGACGTCTCCAGGTTGTTCGCCGACCGACAGGGCGGCAGTTGCTGCGGCGGGCCGGCGGCTCCCGCTGTTACCGCCTGCTGCAACGCGGATGCCGCGGCGAAGTCCCGCGGCGGCTCGGGGTGTGGTTGCGGCGCGACCAAACCCATATCCGCCGAATCGGCAAGCGTCTGCTGCGTGGCCGGACTGCAATGAAACCGCACACAGCCGCTGCTCGACATCGACATCGACACCGTCGCCTGCAACGCTCTGCCGCTGGGTTGTGGAGTCCGCGAACGAGACGATGGCCATTGCACGCGACCTCACGGCGCTGGTTCGAAGCTGGGCCGAGCGCACCGCAGGTTCCGCAGTGACTCCGTGGCGCGCAGACTGCCGCCGCTGCTGGTCGGGCATCCGATCGTGGATGCAAAACGGGTGGCCCAGTTGCTGAACGTATCCGACCCGGCAGCGCGTACCGGCATCGAGAGTCTGGTCGAAGCAGGGATCCTCTCAGCGCCCAGCGACCGCAAGTGGCGGCGTACCTATCACGCGATGGAAGTGCTGGAGCGGCTTGATCGGCCGCCCGAGCGAGGGTGAGAAGGTTTGCAGGTTTGGCTTCGCTCTGGGCGAGCCCGGACATGAGCTCGCACGAGTGGTGCTGTTCGGTGGCGGGGGGCCGAAGCTTGATGTTCGTGATTCCCGTGCACGCGGGAGCCCAGTGCCTTGATCTCCGGACGCAAGCCAGGGTCAGAAAATGTTGGCGTTTGAAACAGATATGTTCTCTGTCCACATTTTTGGGCGGTCGATCATGGGGTCGTCGATCGCGTTCGCGGATGCGCAATATTGCGCCGGGTCTTCGTCGGAAAGGACAGCGCCGGACGCCCAATTGCGCTTAGTCTTTGGGCGGCGGTATATTCCTGGCGCGCACGGCTGCAATGGGATTCGAGGCGATGCGGGATGCCACGGGACATGGTTATCGAGCGGCGGTCATGGAGCTGGGCTATCAAACCAGGCCTATTGAAGCGGGCCATCAAGGTGGGCGAGGCAACAGCAACAGGGGGCGCCGATCCACGAAAACCGTGATCGATAGCGCTGCGTGAAGAGAGGGAATCGCCGGGCCGACGATGACGTCGCGCCGCGAAACGCCACGCACAGGGAGTTGGTGATGAGCAAGACGCTGCAAACGAATGTTCTGCAAGCCGCGGATGGATGGACGGTCGCCGAGAATCTGTCGTTTTCCGATGGGCCCGATGTGGACCGCACGGTCTGGACCAGTCCGCATTGGATATCGAACAACGACAACCCTTCGTTTTTCGGACGGACCGCAATCCGCAATCTGCCCGACTTCGGCATTCCGCTGGGCTGTGTGCCGGTGTCCAATGGACGCGCGCAACTGATACTCAGCTCCTGGAATCCACGCGATCCGGACAACACCACGTTTCTCGGTGCGCAGATCAGCACGCGCGAAAAATGGGGGCTGGGCAGTTACGACAAAGTCGCGTTCCAGGCGCGCGTGCGCTGCCCGTTCGGCATGCCGGGCGGTGCCGTGGCTTCGCTGTTCAGTTACAACCTGCTGTCGAGTAATCCGTTCCAGCACGACGAGATCGATTTCGAGTTCGCATCGAATGTCTGGCAGGGTGCGAACGAAGCGGTCAATACCAATGTCTACATCGACGACAATACCGGCATCGATCTGGTCGTACCGACCACGGCCGATTTTTCCGGTCCGATCGACTTCATGATCGTCTGGTCGTCCGAGGACATCCGCTGGTACATCAACGACACGCTGGTGCGTACCGAGACCAGCGTCCCGCAGTCGGACATGAGCCTGACCCTGAACTTCTGGGTGCCGGACAGCGGCTGGGGCTGGGCCTACAACGCGGATCTGCAGGCGGCTGCAGCGCCCGGCACCCAGTGGACCTACGAGGTGGACTGGGCGAACGTCTACGTCCAGGGCGCGAAAGGCGGGTAAGCGCACGCCGTCTGCGCGGAATTGCGTTCCGCGCGGCGCCGTTGTCGACGGGATCCGGTTATGCGGCCGCAGCATGCGGCCGTTTGCCGCATCGGGACGCCGGCCGTCGCAAAGCCTGCGCGCCCGCGGTATCGTCCCGCATCGATTCCCACTGGAGCCGCGCCATGCGCCTGTTCGCCGTTCTCGCCCTGTTGACCTTCGCCGTGGCCGTGCAGGCTGGAGACGCCAAGCCGTATGGCAAGCCGCTGCCGGAAGGCGCGGCCACGCCGGTCTCGCAGGCGGTCGGCGAGTTCGATGCGCATGTCGGCAAGCCCGCGCGCTTCAGCGGCCGCATCACCGAAGTCTGCCAGGCCAAAGGCTGCTGGATGGTGCTGGAGGACAATGGCCAGACCGCGCGGGTAATGTTCGGCGACCATGCGTTCCAGATTCCGAAGGACAGCGTCGGCCGCGCCGAGGTCCACGGCGTGCTGTCGCGCAAGCAGCTCACGCCGGAACAGATCAAGCATCTCGAAGAAGACAGCAAGGGCCTGGCGGTTTCCCCGGTGGAATACCGAATCCTCGCCGACGGCCTGGTGCTGCAGGCGCCGTGAGCGGCGGCCATTGGGCGATCCCCGCACTGCTGTGTGCCGCGCCGGTGGTAAACCGAAGGCCACGGGCACTTAACTGCCTCCGTCCCCGATAGTTCCTTTCTTTGCGACGCTCGCGATCGGTTTCAATGCAGCGCCCTGTTTGGATTGCCGCCAGCGCGCCGCCGTACGCCGTTGGCGATCCGGGTCAACGATTTGCGGGTCAGTGCCCACCACACCTGCGGCTCGCGCCAGTTGAACAGGTCCCAGCATTCGTTGCCGAGCAGGGGCCGAAACAGGGCCGCGCAATCACCGGCGGTGAGCTGCTTCACCGTAAGCGGATCGGAGCGCGCACGGTACGCCTGGACAAACCACTGCACGTCCGCGCCAACGTTGCGGGCGTAGAAATTGCGCCGGTATCCGGGCTGCGACCCCAGTGCGGTGCCGCTTGCAAGCCGCAGCAGGCCGAGTGGAAAGTTCACGCCTGCCGCGACTGCTAGCGGCAGTGACCCCCACAGTCTCGGATTGATTTCGATCAGGCAGAACCCGCCGTCGTCGGCAAGCTTGAACTCGACCATCGCGACACCGTGCCACTGCAACTTTCGCAACATCGCGATCGCGGCCTGCTCGATCGCGGGTGGCGCGGTGATCGCGCGGCGGTAGGTGCTGCCGCCTCCACTGATCGGCAGTTCGTGGATCCTTTCGTGCGCGAAGCACCAGCGCGGCTCGCCATGCTCGAACAGCAGCTCGACCCCAATGCCGTGCCCGCGGAAATACTGCTGCTCGACCACCGGGTTATACGGCAGCAGTTCGCGATAGGCCTGCGTGCGCTCGGCTTCGGTCCTGCAGATGCGCACCGACAGCGACTGCATGCGCCCGTCGACCTGCACCTTGCTGGTCAGTGGCTTGATCGCAACCGGAAGCTGCGGGCACTCAGGCACCCGGTCGAGCCGCTTGACCAGCACGGCTTCCGGAACCGGAACGCCGAGTGCGCGCGCCATTGACCAGGTGCGGTGCTTATCGAGCGCGATGTCGATCGACGCTTCATCCGGCAGGAGCAGCTTCGCACGCAGTGCCGGATCCAGCGTCTGCGATTTCAGTGCGACCAGCGCGGCTTCGGTCGAGGGCACGATCAACGTATAGCCCGCCGCCCGGTCGGCGGTCCCTACCCAGTCGGCAAGCGTGTCGACTGCGGCCTGCTGGTGCAGGCGCTGCTGCACGCGCGGCGACGCACAGCTCGGGGCGTCAAGTCGAACCGTAGCGACATCCACATCGGCGAAGTCGGCAAGTGCAAGCACGGTCGCGGCAGCAGCCTTGCTGTGGCCGTCGAGCACGAGCACGCGGGGGCGCTCGTCACTGCCCGGTCCGGGCTGCGTGTCCACACGCATAGTCACTGGCAGCCGGTTTCGGCGATGCAGCGCGTGCACGCGCCCCGGGCAGCCGCAGCGCCGCGGTATCCAGTGGCCTGGGGCCCGGCTCGGATCCCGGGCGTGACGGTGATGTACATCGACCCTCCCGGCCGCAGCGGCGGCCTCCGGTGCTCGCCTGCGGTAGAGGTTTCCACACAAGCGCGATCGCTTACTCAGCTATTACCGGTAGCGATGTTCAGTGCATGTCAACTCGCGCGCGAGCGTATTGCGGTTGGCGAGCCGCTCGCGAAGGCAAACCTCAGGGTCAGAGTGCACTTTCCTACGCACGGGGCAAGCGGTTGTCCGATTGGAATGTGCACTGCATCCGGCCAGCATTGCCAGTCCGCCTCCATGCACGGACGCCATGCCCCGCCAGCCCCGTATCGACCTTCCCGGCATTCCTCAGCACGTGGTGCAGCGGGGCAACGACCGCCGGCCGTGCTTCTTCCAGACCACAGACCGTGTGCGGTATCTGGACGAACTGCTCGAAACTACTGTCCGCGCTGGCTGCGCGATTCACGCCTACGTGTTGATGACCAACCACGTGCACCTGCTGGTCACGCCCACCGACACCGGGCAGATCGGCCAAATGATGCAGTCACTTGGTCGACGCTACGTGCGCTACATCAATGACCGCTATCGCCGCACCGGCACCCTCTGGGAAGGCCGTTACAAGGCATGTCCGGTACAGACCGATGACCATCTGCTGCGCTGCTACCGCTACATCGAATTGAATCCGGTACGCGCGGCCATGGTGGCGACGCCGGTGGAGTACCAGTGGTCGAGCCATGCCGCTAACGCGCTAGGTCAGCCCGACCCTTCGATCACCCCGCACCCCCAATACCTGGCCCTCGGTTTCGACCAGGCCTCGCGACTTGCCGCCTACCGCGCGTGGGTGGCCGACGCTATATCGGACGACGAACTGGAACTGATCCGCCTGCGTCTGCAACGTCAACATGCCTTGGGCACAGACCGGTTCAGGGCGATGATCGAGGACCAGCTCCAATGCCGTGCGGGGCCGGCAAAGATCGGACGCCCGCGCAAGCAAGAGCACGGTGCGCGTGCAAGTGCACTCTGACCCTGAGGTTTCCCCGACGATGAAAGACTGGTGCGCTTCGCATCCGCACTTGTTTAAAAAAACGTCCTTATGATCGTGCGGGATACGACACGTCGCGGGTGGCAACAGGTTGGTCGAGCGATTTTTCGGTCGAAATCGGCTTATGCAATCGGGCTTCCGAAGGGATGCTCGATTCCAGCCGGGAGCGGGAATAGTCCGACAGGCTGCCAGGCGCGCGAATCTGGTGTGATGGTGCTTGGGCAGCGCCCTAGAGTCTCCACATCTTCCATTGATTGGACCGATCCCTGGCCGGATCGGTCACAGTTTTCTCGCCATGGGCGAGACCCGAGGCCTCGGCCAGTTGTTGTCGGTAGTACTGCTCGTCCGGCGCTGTGGTGGCGAAAGCATCGATGCGCTGCAGCGCGCTCATGGCCAGTT
>JALYOF010000096.1 GCA_030857025.1 Pseudomonadota bacterium
GCCCGGTTGACCGAACCAAGGTGTGTGGATAGACTTCGCGGTCAACCCGCCGATACGCAGAGCTGCACTCCATGGCCACCAAGCGCACTTACCAGCCCAGCAACCTCAAGCGCAAGCGCGACCACGGTTTCCGTGCACGCATGGCGACGGCCGATGGCCGCAAGATCCTGGCGCGCCGCCGCGCCAAGGGTCGCAAGCGTCTCTGCGCCTAAGCGCAGCCCAGCAGCGGCCCCACACCGGCCGCTCCAGACCGATGCCCTCCACCCGCTTCCCGCGCACTGCGCGGGTACGCGCGCGTCGCGATTTCGACCGGATCTTCCAGCACGGCCGCCGAGTGGCGTTGCCCGTGATGGCGGTGCATTGGCAACCTGCCGCAGATGCCGATGCTCCCATCCCGCCCGGCGACACTCCGGGGCGTGAGCCGCGCGCGCGCCTGGGTCTGGCTGTTTCGCGCAAGGTCGATCCGCATGCCGTGGGGCGCAACCGGATCAAGCGCGCGCTACGGGATTGTTTTCGACACTACCGCAGCCATCTTCGCGACGGCGACTTCGTCGTGGTGGCACGCGTGGGCGCGGCAAAATGCAGCGGTGAAGAGCTGCGCCGGGCGTTCCTTGCGTTGTTGACGCGCGCTGGCGCGTTGCCCGTACCTGCGGTGCCGGTCACAATGTCGTCTGCTGTTGGCGGTTCTTCCCCGACGCCATCTCCCTCTCCTTCCGAAACCGCGTCGGCCCCCCGTGTCGGCTGAGCCTGACTGTTGCCCATGAACCAGACCCGTATTTTCCTGCTGTTTGCCTGGCTGATGCTGGCGACGCTGCTGTGGATGAAGTGGGGGGAAGAGCAGGCCTCGCCCGCGATCTCGCCTACCAGCACCGTCGCGGTCGACAGCGGCAGCGTTCCCGTCGCGGTCGCTCCGGCCCCCAACGGGAGCGTCCCGGAGGTGCCGACCATTCCAGCCGCGTCCGCGCCACCGGTCGGCACACCCGCGGCGGCGTCACGCGAAAGCGATTCGGTCATGGTGACCACCGACGTGCTGCGTGCACGCGTCGACGGCGGCGAGATCCGCCAGGCCGATCTGCTCGATTACGCCAGCGGCGTCGAAGCGGGAAGTCCGCCGGTGCGCTTGCTGGCTCCGGACCCGGCCAACTTCTTCGTCGCACAGAGCGGATGGGTGAGCGACGCGGGCGCACCGACGCACCTGGAAGGTTTCCGCTACGTCGGAGAGTCCCGCGCCCCCACGCTTGCGCCGGGTCAGGACAGTGTGTCGGTTCCGTTCGAATGGACTGGCGCCAACGGTGTCACTGTTCGTCGCACGTACACGTTCCAGCGCGGCGACTATGCCGTGCAGTTGCGCGACGAGGTGGTCAATGCAGGTGCCTCCCCGTGGCAGGGCTTCGTGTATCGCCAGCTCAGCCGGGTCCCGCGCGCGCTGACCAGCACCGGTCCGATGAACGCCGAGCAGTACAGCTTCCAGGGCGCCGCGTGGTACAGCCCGACCGACAAGTACCAGAAGCGCGCGTTCGACGATTTCATCGACGACGGCCCGCTGGACAAGCAGGTCACCGGTGGCTGGGTGGCGATGCTGCAGCACCATTTCTTTGCCGCGTGGATTCCGGAAAGCGACGACACCAGTACGTTCTCGCTGGCCACGCCGGCCGAGAGCGGCGCCACGCGCTACGTGGTTCGCACGGTGGGGCCCTCGGTCAGTCTGGCACCGGGCCAGCAGGCGAGCGTGCAGGCGCGACTGTGGGTGGGCCCCAAGCTCGTCAAGCAGATCGAGGCGCAGGGCGTCTCCGGCCTGGACCGTGCTGTCGACTTCAGCCGCTTCAGCATTTTCGCCACCCTCGGCAACGGGCTGTTCTGGCTGCTCGACAAGATCCACAACCTCACCGGCAACTGGGGCTGGGCGATCGTCGGCCTCGTAGTGGTGCTCAAGATCCTGATGTACCCGCTGTCGGCGGCCCAGTACAAGTCGATGGCGAAGATGCGCAAGTTCCAGCCGCGCATGGTCCAGCTCAAGGAGCGCTACGGCGACGACAAGCAGAAGCTCCAGCAGGCGATGATGGAGTTGTACAAGAAGGAAAAGATCAACCCGGTCGGAGGCTGCCTGCCGCTGCTGTTGCAGATGCCGATCTTCCTCGCGCTGTATTGGGTGCTGCTGGAGTCGGTCGAACTGCGGCACGCGCCGTGGATCCTGTGGATCGACGATCTCACCGCGCGCGATCCGTACTTCGTGCTGCCGGCGCTGAACATGGCGGTCATGTGGGCCACGCAGAAACTCAACCCGATGACCGGCATGGACCCCATGCAGCAGAAGATGATGCAGTACATGCCGCTGGTGTTTGGCGTCATGTTCGCCTTCTTCCCGGCTGGCCTGGTGCTGTACTGGATCACCAACTCCGGTCTGGGGCTGTTGCAGCAGTGGTGGATGGTGAAGAAATACAGCGAGGAGCCGGCGAAGGCATAACCCGAAGGAAGGCCAGGAACGTAGCTGCCGCCTGCCTTTCCCGATCCGCAACAGCCCGCCACCCGGCGGGCTGTTGCTTTGTGCTTGATTGCTCGCTCGGGCGGATGGACCGGCGGCAGGCCTCCAGCGCGAGAGGTCCCGCCGACGGTATTCTTGTTCGCACCTGCGTCCCTCCGACCCAATCAGCTGTCGCCCGATCGAGCGGAAGAAGTGAATGGATGACCGACAAACCATCGCCGCCATAGCCACCGCTGCCGGCGCAGGCGGCATCGGCATCGTGCGGCTGTCTGGGCCACAGTCGCGGGCGGTCGCCGAAGCGATCTGCGCCCGACCACTGGCCCCGCGCCACGCCCACCACGTGCGCTTCCGCGACGCGGACGGGACGACCCTCGACGACGGCATCGCGTTGTACTTCGCCGCGCCTGCCAGCTACACCGGCGAGGACGTGGTTGAGTTGCAGGCGCACGGCAGCCCCGCACTGCTGCAGGAACTGCTGGTTCGTTGCTGCTCGCTGGGGGCACGCCTGGCGCGCCCCGGCGAGTTCAGCGAGCGCGCGTTTTTGGAGGGTCGCCTCGACCTCGCCCAGGCCGAAGCCGTCGCCGACCTGATCGCTGCCGGCGATGCGCGCGCGGTGCGTGCGGCGCGGCGCGCACTGGACGGCGATTTCTCGCGCCGTGTCGACGCCCTGGCCGACGAACTGCTGGCGATCCGGGTGCACGTCGAGGCGGCGATCGACTTCGCCGACGAGCCGCTGGACACGCTGGGTGGCGGTCCGCTGCGCACGCGGCTTTCGGGCGTGGCCTCTGCATTGGACGAACTACTCCAGGCGGCCCGGCGGGGACGTCGACTGCGCGACGGCGTGCACGCGGTGATCGTCGGTCCCCCCAACGCCGGAAAGAGCTCGCTGCTCAACGCCCTGGCCGGCAGCGACCGGGCCATCGTCACCGACATCGCCGGGACCACGCGCGACCTGCTCAGCGAAACGGTGCGGGTGGATGGCGTGGAACTGACCCTGGTCGACACTGCGGGCCTGCGCGACGGCGGCGACGCAATCGAACGCGAGGGCATGCGGCGGGCGCTCGCGGAGCTGCAGCGCGCCGACCTTGCGATCGTGGTGCTCGATGCCCGCGAGTTGGCGATCGGCCGCGCGGCGGTCGCCGAAGCAATCGCCAACGTGCCCGAGCGGCTGTGGCTGCACAACAAGGCCGATCTCCTCACCGCTCGTCCAGACACGGAAGCCGAAGCGTGCGGATCGGACGATGCACCGCTGCGGATATCCGCCTTGACGGGTGCGGGACTGGACCGGTTGCACGGGTGCCTGCGCGACCTGACGCGCGGGAGCGGCGGAGACGGCAGCGAGGGCGCCTTCACAGCGCGCCAGCGGCACGTCGACGCGCTGGGCCGCGTGCGCGCCGAGCTGGCCGACGCCGAACGCCACCTCCAGTTCGAGATGCTCGATCTTGCTGCCGAGGCCCTGCGCGGCGCGCACGACGCGCTGGGCGAGATCACCGGACGCGTTCGCGCGGACGACCTGCTGGGCCACATCTTCTCCAGCTTCTGCATCGGGAAGTAGGACGTGGCGACCGCCGGTAGCGTGATACGGGTCGCGCTGCCGTCGCTTGCACAAAGCTGTCCGGGAGACGAAGCTTGACAAACGTCGCGCCGTGGAGCGTCCTTATGCAGGTGCGCCTACGACGCCGCACTATAGGGGAGTTTTCTTAATGACTGCAACGAATCCGCAAGTCCGGCAATCGCGCCGGCTGTCTGCAACATCCGCAACGCTGGTGGTGGCGCTCTCGCTTGCCCTGGCCGCCTGCGGCAAGGATGAACCCGCTCCCGACGCACCTTCGGCCACGGCGGCCGCACCTGCCGTCGCCCCGGATGCCGCGGTCTCGGCCAAGGTGACTGCGATGAGTCCGGACGACCTTCGCGAAGGAGCGCGCCAGGCGTACGCCGACAACCGGCTTTACGCCCCGGCCGAGAACAACGCAGTGGAGTACTACCTCGCCCTTCGCGACAAGGTACCCGGCGACCCCGCGGTGGCCAGCGCGCTGACCGATCTGCTGCCGATGACCGTGATCGCCACCGAGCAGAGTGTCAACCGCGACGACTTCCCGGAGGCACAGCGTCTGGTGGCCCTGCTGGAGAAGGCCGATCCGCAGCACCCCGCGCTGTCGCGCCTGAAGTCGTCCATCCAGGAACGGCAGCTCGCGGCGGTGGAGAAGGCCCGGCAGGAAAAGCTGAGCGCCGACGAGCAGGCCGCGCAGAAACTCAAAATGGAGCAGCAGAGGATCGCCGACCAGAAACAGCAGCAGGAACAGGCGGCGCGGCAGTTGGCCGCACAGCCGGCTCCTGCAGCGCCTGCTGCGGTGCCCAAGCCAACTCCGGCCGCGGACCAGCGCGCCGCCGAGCAGCGCGCCGCCGAAAAGGCGGCGGCCGAGAGGCTCGCCGCGGAAAAACGTGAAGCCGAGCAGCGCGCGGCTGCGGCTCGTGCGGCAAGGTCGGCCACACCCACGGTCGCCGACCTGCGTCCGCTGTCGACACCGGCGCCGAAGTTCCCGACCGAGGCCCTGCGTTCGGGCCAGTCGGGCGAAGTGCAGGTCGAGTTCACCGTCAATCCCGACGGATCGGTCAGCGACGTGCGCGTGGTGCAGTCCAATCCGGCACGCGTGTTCGATCGCGAAGCGATCAGTGCGGTGCGTCGCTGGCGTTTCCAGCCGATCTCCGCGCCGCTGACCACGCGGCGCACGATCGGGTTCAACCCGGGGACGTAAGCGCCAGCGGCGCTTCCCCTGCGTCAGTGAAAAGCCCGGCATATGCCGGGCTTTTCATGTGCGGCGCTCGTTCGGCCGCCTCGTATCCGACGCTTGCAGGCTCAGCCGGCGATCGCCAGCTTCTCCTTGTGATAGCGCCGCACGGCGCCGACCCACAGCAGTGCCGCGAGGCCCAGGCTTGCCGTGAGGTACACCAGCCACACCTGTGCGCTGACCGGCTCGGCACGGATGACCTTCAACAGCAACTGGTTCTGCGCCAGGAACGGCACCGCGAACTGCCACAGCTGGGTCTTGACCGGGTTCACCATCAGCACGAAGGTCGGGACCATGGGCAGCAGCATCAGGTAGGTCATGTGGCTCTGCGCCTCCTTCATGCTCTTGGCCGATGCGGCAAGGTACGTCAGCAGCGCGGTGCCGATGAACAGCATCGGCACCAGGATCAGCAGCATCTTGCCGATGGCCAGGAAGCTCACGTCCAGCATGCTCGCCATGCCCGAAGCCATCTGCGCGCTGAGCTTGAACGCCAGCAGGGTGAGCAGCAGCGACAGCAGCCCCAACGCACAGGCGGCCGCGATCTTGCCGCTCACGATCGCTCCGCGCGACGCCGGGGTTGCCAGCAGCGGCTCCAGCGACTGGCGCTCGCGTTCGCCCGCGGTGGCATCGAGGATCAGGTACGCGCCGCCCATGAAGGAAGTCAGGATCAGCAGGTACGGCAGGATCAGCGACATCACGATGCCGCGCTTGGCGTCCTCTGTGGCCAGGTCGCGCGTGCCGACGCTGACCGGCCTGGTCACCGCTGGATTGATGCCGCGGGCCATCAGCCGCAGCATGCCGACCTGCTCGCGATAGCCGTTCAACGCCGCGCGCAACCTGGCGACCGGGATCTCGGCGTTCCGCCGCGTGCTGTCATGCACCATGCGCACCTGTGCCGGACGGCCGGCGTGCCAGTCTTCGCCGAACTGCGCATCCACCTCGAGCGCCACGTCGATGTCCTGGCGCGATATTGCCGCGTCGAGGTCCTGCGGCGGCGCAATTGCATCGATCCCGTGGGTGGCAAGAAACGCGACCAGATTTGGCGCGTGTTCGGCGCCGACGATCGGCACTTCCAGCACCTTGTCCAGTTGCGTCTTCGTGCGGTTCTCGGCCAGCGCGCCCATGCCCAGCATCATTGCCGGGTAAAGCACCGGTCCCATCAGCAGCACCAGCGCCAGGGTGCGGCGGTCGCGCGACATGTCGCGCAGCTCCTTGCTCATCACCGCGCACAGGGCGGCCCAGGCGCCCTTTATTCCGGGCCTCATGCGTGCAGGCCCTCTTCCGAGCCGATCGCCTGGACGAACGCGTCCTCCAGACTGTCCCGGTTGTAGCGCGCGCGCAGCTCATCGGCGCTGCCGGCCGCAACCACCTGACCCTTGGCAATGATGACGATGCGGTCACACAGTGCGGCGACCTCCTGCATGATGTGGCTGGAGAAGATCACGCAGCGGCCCTCGTCGCGAAGATGGTGCAGGAAACCGCGCATCGCGCGGGTGGTCATCACGTCCAGGCCGTTGGTCGGTTCGTCCAGGATCACGTTGCGGGGATCGTGGACAAGCGCGCGGGCGATCGCGGTCTTGGTGCGCTGGCCCTGCGAGAACCCCTCGGTCTGTCGGTCCAGGATGCCGTCCATGTCCAGCGCATCCGACAGCGCCTGGGTGCGCTCGGCAATCGTGCTCTTCGAAAGCCCGTGCAACTGGCCGAAGTAGGCGATGTTCTCGCGTGCGGTCAGGCGCTTGTAGACCCCGCGTGCGTCCGGCAGGACACCAAGCGCCCGACGCACCGCGGCCGGATCGAGCGCCGCGTCCATGCCATCGACCAGCACCTGCCCCGCGTCGGGCTTCATCAGCGTGTACAGCATGCGCAGCGTCGTGGTCTTGCCGGCGCCATTGGGCCCCAGCAGACCAGTGATCTGGCCGTCCCGCGCCTCGAAATCGACGCCGTCGACGGCTTTGACGATGCCGGTCCTGGTCTTGAATGCCTTGTGCAGGTCGCGGGCGGTGATCATTTGCTTGGGGGCCGGGTATCGGGGGTCTGGGACCGGGAAAGAAGCGGAGCTGAATCGACTGGCGAGCGGAGCATTCGTCGGCACTGCAAGGCATCGACCGGTCTGGCCCCGACCCCTGATCCGCCCTTCATGGCGACCAGCCGTTGAAGTCGACGAACGGCGGCACATACGTCACCGTGTCCAGGCACTTGGCCTCGAGCGTGGACGGGTCCGCGGACTCCAGGAACTGACCGATGAGCTTGGGCATGCAGCCGACCGAAAGCACGTTGTGGCCCTGCCCCTGCAGCACGAAGTGGCGGCCATTGGAGAGGCCGTGGAGCACGCGTTCGGCGTTGGCCGGCGGCGTCACCGGATCGATCTCGCCCGAAAGCAGCAGCACGGGCAGCGAGGATTGCAAAGGGACATGGAAGTCTGCCGGCGCCGTCCCGGTCGGCCAGCTCTCGCAGGGGGCGAAGAACATCGCCGCCAACTCTTCGCCCAGCACCGTGTCCGCGTCGGCGGGGCGTGCCTTGAAGCGCGGCGCATCCTCGGCGCAGATCACCGACCACTGCATGCCCCGGGTCATCTGCCCGGCCATCTCGCCCGACATCATCTGCGCGAGCGACATCAACGGGCCGTAGCGACCCCGGGCCGCTTCGTCGAGCATCAGCGGCAACAGCGATGCAGTCTGTGGCGCGTAGGAGAACGCGAATGCGAGGCCCGCCACGGTGTCCTTGGTGACCTCGTCGCGCCGCGCCTTGCCAGTCGCCGGATCCCGGAATTCCACCTCCACGGGCGCCGCTTCCAGCCGGGCGATCACCTCGCGTAGCTGCACGCGCATGTCGCCGCCGAAGCGTTCGCGGCATTCGGGCAGGCGCTTGCACTGCGCCGACTGCAACGCCAGGGCATCCTCCAGGGTGCTGGCGAACTCGCCGCCCACGACCATGTCGTTGGGCGCCACGCCATCAAGCACCATCGTGCGCACGTGCTGCGGGTGCCGCGCCGCGTACTGCTGCGCGACGCGGGTGCCGTAGGAGACGCCGACCAGGTTGATCTGTTCGACCCCGAGCGCCGCGCGCACCGACTCCAGGTCGGCGACCGCCTCGGTGGTGGTGTACAGGCGCGGATCGGCACGATGCGCCAGCGCCTGCGCGCAGGCGCCGGCGAAGCGGGCGTAGTCCGCGGTGGTCGGGGCGGCCTGCTCCATCTGCATGGGCTTGTCGTCGCCATCCAGGCACGTCAGTGCGTTGGACTGGCCGGTGCCGCGCTGGTCGACCAGCACGATGTCGCGGGTCTTGCGCACATCGGCGAGCGCGGCACTGACCGTGGCCGCGTGCTCGGTGGCTGCCTGCCCGGGTCCGCCGGCAAGAAAGAACACCGGATCGTCGCTTGCGCCGCCCTGCGATGTGGCCGGCAGCCAGGCCACATTGAGCGCGATGCGCCGTCCACCCTCGGCTGCAGGGTCTTCGGGGACCTCATGCCGGGTGCAGTAAGCCGGTGTGGCGACGCCGCCGCCGACGCTTTCCAGCGAGCAGGGCTCGAAGCTCATCTGGCCCGAGTGGCGCGTCGCCGACGCGACCTCGGCCGGTCCGGCGGCTTCGCCGGTGCAGCCGCCCAGCAGCGTCGCGACCACGAGGGCTGCGGCGAGCGTTCCAGTCTTGCGCATGTATGTTTCTCTCCGGCCCCGATGGGCCGCGTCAGGATGGCAGACGAACGTGCGCGGCCAATGTGGCGAAAGTATGGTGTCGCGGAGTCGGACCGCTCGCGCGGCGGAGGCCGGTCACTTGCTGCTGACGTACTTCTCGCGGCGAATCTGGGGAATGGGCAGGCCGTCCGCCTTGAGCGCCTCGAAACAGGCATCGACCATGTTGGGATTGCCGCACAGATACGCGATATCGGTGAGCGCGTCGGGTTTGAACTCGGGCAGGCACTGCTGTACGTAGCCGTGGCGGACGTCGGCGTGGGCCTGGGCGGAACCGGGTTCGGGCAGCACGCGCGAGAAGCACGGAACGAAGCGGAAGTTGTCGGGGTGTTCGTTGGCGAAGGCGCGGAACTCGTCGCCGTACAACAGTTCCTCCGGCGTGCGTGCGCCGAACAGCAACACCACCTGCACGCCGCGCTCGCGAATGGCCGATGCCAACAGCGGCAACATCGCGCGATAGGGCGTCACACCGGTGCCGGTGGCAACCAGCAGATAGCGTGCGTTGGTGTCGACTGGCATCAGGCAGAAGCGCCCGAACGGGCCGCTCGCATCGATCACGCCGCCTTCTTCCAATCCCTCGAACAGCGCCGTCGCCGCGCCCCCGGGCACGTAGCTCACAGCGATCTCGACCCCCTCGCCGGCGGCCATCGCATGGTCATGGATCGTCGCCAGCGAATAGCTGCGCTTGGTCGCGGTGCCATCGGCGTACTGGAAGTGGATCTGGATGAACTGCCCCGGTATGAAGTCCAGCGGCTGGCCATCGTCGCGCAGGAACACATAGTGGCCGATTGCCGGGGCCAGCATGCGGCGCGACACGAGTTTTAGCGGGAAGTGCTGGATTGCCAAGATCGGGCCTGCTCGGATTGGGCGGACGGCGGCCCGTGGCCACAACGCAGTGTGGCAGGGGCGCAACCAACGGGCTGCCTATAATAGGGCAAGCGCCGCGCGGTCCGCGGCACAGGCCACTCCATGACCCGTATCCCTGCGGCTGGCGCGGACGCCACGTCCGCCGCCGTATCCAACGCCACCTCCGTGCCCGCACTGTCGGTGCGCGACCTGCGCAAGACCTACGACAACCGCGTGGAAGCACTCAAGGGCGTTTCCCTGGATGTGATGCCGGGTGATTTTTTCGCCCTGCTTGGTCCCAACGGCGCGGGCAAGTCGACCCTGATCGGCATCGTCAGTTCGCTGGTCAACCTCAGCCAGGGCCACGTCAGCATCTTCGGCACCGACCTGGTGCGCGACCGCAGCGCGGCGATGCGCCTGATCGGACTGGTGCCGCAGGAACTGAACTTCAACATGTTCGAGAAGCCGCTCGACATCCTGGTCAACTACGCAGGCTTCTACGGCATGCCGCGCGCGCAGGCGATCGAACGCGCCGAGGAGGAACTCAAGCGCGCGCAGCTGTGGGACAAGGCGCAGATGATGAGCCGAACGCTGTCGGGCGGCATGAAGCGTCGCCTGATGATCGCCCGCGCGATGATGACCCGGCCGCCGCTGCTGATTCTCGACGAACCCACCGCCGGCGTCGACATCGAAATCCGACGCGGCATGTGGCAGACGCTGCGCGAGATCAACGCGTCGGGCACGACCATCATCCTCACCACGCACTACCTCGAAGAGGCCGAGTACCTGTGCCGCAACCTGGCGATCATCGACCGCGGCACCATCGTGGCCCAGGGTCCGATGAAAACCCTGCTCGCGCGGCTGGATGTCGAAGGCTTCGTGTTCGACATCGAAGGGCATCTGCCTGCGACCCTGCCGTCGATCGAGGGCACCACGCTGGTGGCCACCGACGACCACACGCTGGACATCGAAATGCCGCGCGCAATGGATCTCAACCGCGTGTTCGCGGTGCTCGGCGAGGCCGGCATCTGCGTGCGTTCGATGCGCACCAAGAGCAACCGGCTGGAGGAGTTGTTCGTGCGCCTGACCGGAGACAACGCCGACAAGGGACCGCTCGGAAACGACATGCCGACTTCCGTTCCGGAGCAGCTCCCATGACCCGCCATACCGCCTCGCCCGCCGTCAGCGACAGCCGCCGCAACCTGGTCGCGCTGGGCACCATCGTGCGCCGCGAACTCATGCGGATCCTGCGCATCTGGGGCCAGACCCTGGTGCCCCCGGCGATCACGATGACCCTGTACTTCCTGATCTTCGGTGGGCTGATCGGCTCGCGGATCGGCACCATGGACGGCTTCAGCTACATGGAGTTCATCGTGCCGGGGCTGGTGATGATGAGCGTGATCCAGAACAGCTACGGCAACATCTCGTCCTCGTTCTTCGGTGCGAAGTTCGGCCGCCACGTCGAGGAGCTGCTGGTCAGTCCGATGCCGAACTGGGTGATCCTCGCCGGCTATGTGACCGGCGCGGTGCTGCGCGGTGTCGCGGTCGGGGCAATCGTGCTGATGATCGCCTCGCTGTTCACCACCGTGCGGGTGCCGCACCCGCTGGTGACGCTGACAACGGTGTTCCTGGGCGCGACGATCTTCGCGCTGGCCGGCTTCGTCAACGCCGTGTACGCGAAGAAATTCGACGACATTGCCATCGTGCCGACCTTCATCCTGACGCCGTTGACGTATCTGGGCGGCGTGTTCTATTCGGTCAAGCTGCTGCCGGACTGGGCGGAAACCGCCACGCACGCCAATCCCGTGTTCTACATGGTCAACGCGTTCCGTTACGGGCTGCTGGGCACCAGCGACGTGCCGGTCGGCGTTGCCTACGCACTGATGATCGGTTTCGTCATCGCCCTGGGCGCACTGGCGCTGTGGCTGCTGAAGCGCGGCGTGGGTTTGCGCAGCTGAAAATCATGTTGACTCCGGAAGCAGGCGAATCCGACCTCACGTTCCGCGCAGCGGAGCGGAACGACCTTCCGGCGATCGTGGGGATGCTCGCCGACGACCCACTGGGCGCGCGGCGCGAATCGTTTTCCGATCCGCTTGCCGCCAGCTACCTGGCGGCGTTCGACGCGATCGACGTGGACCCGAACAACGAACTCGTCGTGGCGGTCGCCAACGGCGAGGTAATCGGAGTCCTGCAGGTCACGTTCATTCCCTGCCTGACCTATCGCGGCGGCTGGCGCGCACTGATCGAAGGCGTGCGCGTGTCATCCAACGCGCGTTCGAGTGGCACCGGCGGCGAGATGATCCGGTGGGCGATCGAGCGTGCCCGGCAGCGCGGATGCCTGATGGTCCAGCTCACCACCGACAAGACGCGAACCGATGCGCTGCGTTTCTATGAGCGGCTGGGATTCGTGGCCTCGCACCACGGCATGAAGCTCATGCTCCAGCAGCCAGACGCGTCGCTTCCCGACACGGCCGCATAGCCGCTCGTCCACTGCCAATTCGTTCGGCCACTCTCACCCCATGACGCAGTCGATCGCCCACATCGCCCTGCTCGTCCGCGACTACGACGAGGCAATTGCGTTCTATCGCGACAAGCTGGGCTTCGTGGTCGTCGAGGACAGCTACCGGCCCGAGCAGGACAAGCGCTGGGTGCTGATCGCGCCCGCAGGAGCAAGCGGGCCGACGTTGCTGCTGGCGCGGGCATCGAAACCGGAGCAGGAGTCGTTTGTCGGAAACCAGACCGGCGGCCGCGTGTTCCTGTTCCTCGCCACCGACGACTTCTGGCGCGACCACCACGCGATGCAGGCCGCAGGCGTGGTCTTCGTCCGCGCGCCCAGTGTGGAGGACTACGGGACGGTTGCCGTGTTCGAGGATCTGTACGGCAATCGGTGGGACCTGCTGCAGTACAACCGGTAGTCGTACAGCAGGTACCGACTTGGCAGGGTCGCATGCCCCACGGCACGCCGTACCGGAATGGATTCTAGGCCGATGTATCCGGAAGTCCGAAGAACGCACGCGCCGTCGCCGTCGTGCTGGCGGCAGTCACTGCGACATCCTCGCCACGATCCCGCGCGAGTTCCTCGACGATGTGCGCCAGGTACATCGGCTCGTTGCGTCGGTTCGGCGGGGTTGGTTTGATCGTGCGTGGCAGCAGGTAGGGCGCGTCGGTTTCGATCATCAGGCGGTTGGCGGGAATGTGTCTCACCAGTTCGCGCAGGTGTTCGCCGCGGCGCTCGTCGCACAGCCAGCCGGTGATGCCGATGTGCCAGTCCTGGTCCAGGCACGCGAACAACTCTTTGCGGTTGCCGGTGAAGCAGTGCACGACCGCCGCGCCGAGCCTGCCGTCGAAGTTCTTCATCACCGCGACGAAGTCCTCGTGCGCGTCGCGCTGATGCAGGAACAACGGTTTGCCGGTGTCGGCGGCGATCTGCAACTGCAGTTCGAACGCGCGCCGCTGCGCCGGACGCGGCGAGAAGTCGCGGAAGTAGTCCAGCCCGCACTCACCGACCGCCACCACCTGCGGATGCGAATGCAGCGCGCGCATCTCCGCGTCGCATTCGGCGGTGTACTCGCTGGCATGGTGCGGATGCACCCCGGCGGTGGCGAACAGTTCGCCCGGATGCGCCTGTGCGAGCTGCAGCGCCTGCGGCGAGTGCTCGCGGCTGGCGCCGGTGATCACCATCTGCACGACGCCGGCATCGCGGCCGCGCCGCAGGACATCATTGCGATCGGGATCGAACGAGTCGTGAGTAAGGTTGGCGCCGATGTCGATCAGTGGCGGTGGGGTCGTCTGCATCGGCGCAGTTTATCCGAGCGGCCGATTAGACTTCGTGCGTGAGCATTCCCATGCAAGCCCGCCAGCCGTTTCCGATCGACGCATTGCTGCCGCAGGTGCGGGAGAGTCTGTTGTCGCACACGCGCCTGGTGCTCGAGGCCCCGCCCGGTGCCGGCAAGACCACCCAGGTGCCGCCGGCGCTGCTCGACGAACCCTGGCTGCGCGGTCAGAAGATCCTCATGCTGGAACCGCGGCGCGTCGCGGCACGTGCGGCCGCGCAGTTCATGGCGCGGCAGCGCGGTGAGAGCGTCGGTGAAACCGTCGGTTACCGAATCCGCTTCGACAACCAGGTTTCCGATGCGACGCGCATCGAGGTCGTGACCGAAGGCATCCTGACCCGGATGATCCAGGACGATCCGCTGCTGGACGGCATCGGTGCGATTGTGTTCGACGAGTTCCACGAGCGGCACCTGGCCGCCGACCTCGGTCTGGCGCTCGCGCTCGATGTGCAGCAGTCGGTGCGTGAGGACCTGCGCATCGTGGTGATGTCGGCGACGCTCGACGGCGTGCGCTTGGCGAATTTCCTCGATGCGCCGCGGCTCAGCAGCCAGGGACGCAGCTACGCGGTGGAGATCGCGCATTTTCCGGCCCGGCGCGAGGAGTCGCTGGAGCAGCAGACCCGACGCGCGGTCGAGAACGCGCTGGCGACGCATCCCGGCGACGTACTGGTGTTCCTGCCGGGACAACGGGAGATCGCGCGCGCAACCGCCGCACTGGCGGGCAGTAGCGTTGCCAACGCGGTCGATGTGCTGGCGCTGCACGGTGAGCTGCCGGTCGAGCAGCAATCGCGCGTGCTGCAGCCCGATGCCGATGGGCGACGACGGGTGGTGCTGGCGACCAACGTCGCCGAGTCGAGCGTCACCCTCCCCGGCGTGCGCGTGGTGATCGACAGCGGCCTCGCGCGCGAACCGCGGTACGACCCCAACAGCGGATTCTCGCGGTTGGATGTGGTCACCATCGCGCAGGCCTCCGCCGACCAGCGGGCCGGCCGCGCAGGACGGGTCGCCGAGGGATGGGCGTACCGGCTGTGGCCGCAGTCGCAACGGCTGGAGCCGCAGCGGCGCCCGGAGATCGCCCAGATCGAACTGGCCGGGCTTGCGCTCGAGCTGGCGGCCTGGGGTGATGCCGACCTGCGCTTTGTCGACACGCCCCCGCCCGGTGCATTGGCGGCCGCACGCGAGTTGCTGCAACGCCTGGGTGCGCTCGAAGGTGAGGCGATCACGCCGCCTGGCCGCCGTATGCTGGCGCTGGGAACGCACCCACGTCTGGCGGCAATGCTGCTTGCGCCGGAGGACCGCGAGGAACGCGCCCTCGCGTGCGACATTGCCGCACTCGTGGAAGCACGCGATCCGCTGCGCACGCGATCGGATGCGCTGATGGAGCGCTGGCAGGCGCTGGCCGCGTTTCGCACCGGCCGTGTTCCCGCCGACGCGTCGCGTGGCGCACTCGCGGCGATCGACCAGGCAGCAAGGCAGTGGCGTCGCCGCCTGCAGGTGGACGCGCGACCGCCCGATGCGGTGCCGGCGCACACGATCGGCGACCTGCTCAAGCACGCGTTTCCCGACCGGATCGCGCGCCAGCACCCGGGTGATCCCCACCGCTACCAGTTGGCCAACGGCCGCAGTGCACGCGTGTTCGACGACAGTGCGCTGTATGGAGAGCGCTGGCTGGTGATCAGCGAACTGCGCGCCGCCCAGGGCGACCGCAATGACTCCACGGCGATGCGTGCCGCGCCTGTAGACGAGGCGCGGCTGGAGCGCGAATGGCCGCAGCGCTTTGTCAGCGAGGACCGGGTGCTGTGGGATTCGACCACCCGCGGCATCGCCGCGGTGCGCGAGCGTCGCTTCGACCGGATCGTGCTGGAGACCAGGCCGCTCGCACGTCCCGACCCCGCGCGCTACGCCGATGCACTGGTCGACGCGGTGCGGCAACTCGGGCTTTCGGCGCTGCCCTGGAGCGAATCCCTCAACCAGTGGCGGGCTCGGGTGCGCTGCCTGAGCGCGTGGCTGCCCGAACTTGCCGATCAGCTGCCGGACCTGTCCGATGCAGCGCTGCTGGAATCGCTCGACCTCTGGTTCAAGCCCGCGCTCAGTGGCAAGACCCGGCTCGGGGCGCTCAGCGAAGCCGAACTGTCCGATGCGCTGAGGTCGCTCGTCGACTGGCCCGCGCGGCAGCGGATCGATGCGCTGGCGCCGACCAGCATCGCGGTGCCGTCGGGCATGCAGCGGCGAATCGACTATGCGTTCGACGAACACGAATCGCTCCAGGCCGATGCCGCGATCTCACCGGTGCTCGCGGTCAAGCTGCAGGAACTGTTCGGCCTGGCCGACACCCCGCGCATTGCCGACGGCCGAGTGCCGCTCACCCTGCACCTGCTGTCACCCGGAGGCCGTCCGCTGCAGGTCACGCAGGACCTGCGCGGGTTCTGGGAGCGGACCTACCCGGAGGTGCGCAAGGAGATGAAAGGCCGCTACCCCAAGCACCCATGGCCCGATGATCCATGGACCGCGGTGGCCACGCACCGGGCCAAACCTCGCCAATAGACGCATCGCGGAATCGGCTCCCGCGGAGGGCTGCAGCTGCCGAACCAGGCGGCCCGCGTTGCGCGCTCGCCTACACTTGCGCTTGATATTTCTCCCGGACCGACTTCGATGGCCGCATCGCCGCTTGCCGATCCCGAGCTGCTTCCTTTCAAGCTCGACCTTGTCGGCCGACAGGTGCTTTGGCTGCGCCTGTCGGCCGCCCAGCGCCGCGCAGCGGCATTCATGGACGAGCGTGCGCTGCCGAAGGATGCACAGGGTGGCTGGATGTCGCTGGCGTCGCTGCCCGAACCGCAGGCTGCGACGACGACGACGACGACACCCGCCGCGGCGATCTTCCACATCGGTCATTGCGGCTCGACCCTGCTGAGCCGGCTGCTGGAGACCTGGCCCGAGGTTCAGGGCCTGCGCGAGCCCCTGCCATTGCGCACGCTCGCCGAAGCGTGGCCACAACTCGCCTCGTCGCAGTCGCGGCTCGATCCGCAGCACGCGTCGGCCTTGCTGCACGCGCTGTGGGCACGCTGGTCGCAGACACTGCCGCCGTCGACGCGCAGCGTTGTGAAGGCCAGCAGCAGCTGCAATGGATTGATTTCGCCCCTGCTGGCGCAGGTGCCGTCGCTGCGCGCGATCCTGCTCGACATGCCGCTGCGGCCCTATCTTGCGACCCTGCTGAAGGCTCCCGGCTCGGTCATGGATGCCGCACATGCGGCCGGCGAGCGCCTGCAGTGGCTGCAATCGCGCGGATTGGTCGAAGGCGTGGCACTGCATGCGATGTCGCTGCCGCAACAATGCGCGATGGGCTGGCTGGCCGAACGCGCCCGCTTCGATCTGCACGATGCCAGCGACTCGCGCGTGCTGAGGGTCGATTTCGAAAACCTGCTCACCGCTCCGCGAGCAACGATGCAGGCGATTGCCTCGCACCTGTCGCTCGATGCCGGAACGGTCGATGCGGCGCTGTCGTCTCCCGCCTGGGGGCGCTACTCCAAGGCGCAGGACCACGACTACGGACCCGCGGACCGCGCGAAGGATCTCGCCCTGGCGATGGAGCGGCACCGTGCCGGCATCGACGAAGGTGTGGCATGGGTCGCGCGCTGCCTGCAGCGGTACCCGGCACTGCAGGCGATTGCTGGCGACTGACGCTGCGACAGGACCGCTCGGCCGCGCATTCACGCATGCCGCTGCGGCACGCTCGATCAGGTATCGGCCCACATCCGGAACAGGTTGGATCGCAGCGACTCCAGCAGGACCTGCAGGCGCGGGTTCGGAGGTCCGCCGCGCGCAGCCAGGGCGCGCGCTTCGTCCAGCTGCACCAGCAGTTCGCGTTGTTGCGTATCGCCCACCCAGCTGTGCAGCCAGGTGATCGCGGCCAGGCGCACGCCCCGGGTGACCGGCGTGACGCGATGGATGGTGGTGGACGGATACAGGATCGCGTTGCCGGCATCCAGCTTGTAGGCAAGCTCCTGGCCGCCCAGCTCCATCGTGAGTTCGCCGCCGTCGTAGTCGCCAGGCGAATTGATGAAGATCGTGCAGGACAGATCACTGCGCATCGGCGGGGTCGAGGGAAACAGCGCCTCGTCGACATGCCAGCCGTAGTTCATTCCCGGCTCGTACCGCACCACCGTCGCGCGCGCCATGCTGCGCGGCTGCGCATACAGGCGCAGGTCCGGATGGCGGAACAGCGCGTCGCGGGCGATCTGGGCGATGCGCGTGTTCGCTTCATCCTCCTGGGGCGCCTGCAGGTTTCGTTTGATGGTGGAGTCGGGATTGCTCGCGCGCCCGTCGGCGAACCGCACATGGGAGATCAATTCGCGAACTGTCTGCAGTTCGGCGGCGGAGAAGACGTTGGGGAGCACGCGGATCATGGCGGCGGTCACGCAGGGGAGTGCGGCCATGATCGGCATTCGCGGCATACGCGGCAACTGCTCACGCAGCTTCGACGGTGCGCTCGCGACACTGTCCATCGTCCATGAATGCAGGAAAGTCCCCATGAGCAGGTACAGCTCCCTCCCCGAACGCGCGCTGGAGATGGTGATGCAGGCCGTGCCGGAAAGCGCCGGCAAGATGCTGCAGACCGGCGTCGCGCTGGGCGCGATGAAAACGGGTACCAAGATCGCGACCGCGGTGATCCGCCGCAATCCGGCGGTCGCCGTGGCGGCTGCGGCCGGTGCCGGCGCTTTGTGGCTGCTCGCCAGAAGGCAGGCCAGGCACGCCGAGCGTGGTCCGATCGACAGCACCGCCAAGCGCGTGGAAGCGCGTCGTGCGGCCAAGTCGGACAACGGCAGTTCCGCCGGGACGAGCACGCGCGCGAAACCGCGCAAGACCAGCACACGCACCCGGGCGCGCAAGACCACGCCGAGCAGTTGATGGAATAATGGCGGCGACCGCGGGTCGCCGCCATTGCAGCTTGAAGATCACCGCGTTCGCCGCCCTGCGGCCGTAGCCGCCAATTGGATCAGGCCATCGCCTCGGGCAATTCGACTATGAAGCGGGCGCCGCCGCCCTCGCGATCCTCGTACCAGAGCTGGCCTCCGGCCTTGACCACGATCTGCTTGGCCAGCGACAGCCCCAGCCCGCTGGAGACGCCGTCGTCGCCATCGTGCAGGCGCGTGAATGGCTTGAACAGTTCGCGCTGGCGTGCCGCAGGAATTCCCGGGCCGCGGTCGGCCACGATCAGCTGCCAGTATCCGGGCGCGCCCGGCTGGCCGGCGAGCAGCAACTCCCCATCGGGGGCGTACTTCATCGCGTTGCTGACCAGGTTCTCGCTGACCTGGCGCAGGACGCGCTCGTCGATGGCCACGCGCACGCCGCTGGGTGGCGGCGACTGCTGGACGCGGATGCCGCGCGCATCGAGCTGGATCTCGTAGCGCCGGACCAGCCAGTCCAGCGTGTCGGCCAGATCGGCGCAGGCATGTGTGTCGGACACCGCGGAGGCGCCCGCGCGGCTTTCCAGATAGTGGCGGATGTAACCCAGCGCGTCGTCGGCGCTTTCGTGGATCATTTCCAGATATCGTGGCACGCGCTCGGGCTTGCACGCCCCGGTGCGCATCATCTCGCTGGCGAACAGCACGCTGCTCAGCGGATTCTTGAGATCGTGCGCGACCAGGTTGACCAGCTCCTCGCGCTCCCGGGCAACGCGTGCAAGGCGGTCGCGCGTGAGCTTCAATCCGATGTGGGCGTTGACGCGGGCGAGCAGTTCTTCGGGGAGGAAAGGCTTGGTCACGTAGTCCACGACGCCGGCCTCGAACGCACGCAGCAGCAGCTCACGATCATGCGCGGCGGTCACGAACACCACCGGGACCTGCAGGAACGAGGCATCGGAGCTGAGCGCCGCCAGCACTTCGAACCCGTCCATGCCGGGCATCATCATGTCCAGCAGGATCAGGTCGGGCACCGATTCGGCGTAGCGCGCAAGCGCTTCTTCGCCGCTGGCGGCGGTGGTGACCTGATAACCCTGGCGCGACAGCAGCGTACTGACGACCCGCAGGTTCGCTGCCTGATCGTCGACCACAAGGACCCTGCCCAGCACGGCGGCTGCGTTCATTTCACCTACCTGTCACATGGCGCCAGCCCCGGGAGGGGCACTGTCTGGCGGGACGCATCCGGATGCGCACGCAAGTTAGCAGAATGTGGCCAGCCCGGGGGCATCACCTGAAGCATACGCCTTGGATGAACACTTCAGCCATACGCGTCTTCATTCGAGAATCCGCCACTGGCCGGGGTCTATTCCAGACAGCCTGTGTGGCCCGATCGCCACCCTCACCAGCCGCAGCGTGGGCAGTCCGACAGCCGCCGTCATCCGCCTGACCTGGCGGTTGCGACCCTCACGGATCGTCAGCTCCAGCCAGGCATCGGGGACTGTCTTGCGGAACCGCACCGGGGGGTTCCGGGGCCAGAGCGCCGGCGGCTCCATCCGGCGCGCCGTGGCTGGCAGCGTCGGCCCGTCGGACAGCGAAACGCCCGCCGTGAGCCCGGCCAGTTGTGGATCCTGCGGATCGCCTTCGACCTGCACCCAATAGGTCTTGGGCTGCTTGTGGCGCGGATCGGTCAGCCGGTGCGCCAGAGCGCCGTCATCGGTCAGCAGCAGCAGACCTTCGCTGTCGTGGTCGAGCCGACCCGCCGGGTACACCTTCGGCGGCAGCCCGAACCCGGCCAGTGTCGGCCGCGGCTGCATGTCTCCCGTCGCTTTCGCGCGTCCCCCGCCCGCGGCACCGCGACGTCCATGTGCTTCATCGGTGAACTGGCAGAGGACGCCGAACGGCTTGTTGAACGCGATCAGCAAGGGCGCGCGGTCGGTCGGCAGGCCGGATCAGGCGGCCGGCTTGCGGAAGCGCAGCGTCATCCGGTCGCTTTCGCCGATCGCCTGGTACTTCGCGGCGTCGGCTTCTTCGTGGCGATTGGCCGGCGGCAGCATCCATACCCCCTTCGGGTGGTCCTTGGTGTCGCGAGGGTTGGCATTGATCTCGCTGCTGCCTTCGGGAACGAAGCCGGCCTGCTGCGCCAGCGCGATCAACTGTGCCTGTCCAACATAGCCCGACTTGTCGTCCACCGGCACGTCGGACGCGGCGCGGTGCTCGACCACGCCCAGCGTGCCGCCGGGCTTGAGCACGTCATGGAAGGCCTTGAACATCGCTTCGGCCTGTCCGTAGTTGCGCCAGTTGTGCACGTTCCGGAACGTCAGCACCACGTCGGCGGAGCCGGCCGGTCCCATCTGCGGATTGGCGGGATCGTACGCGACGACCTGGGCTCGGTCGTACTGCGCCGGCGACGCGGTGAACTTCTCTTCCAGGGCGGTTCTGCTGCGGAAGAAGAAGTCGCGGCTGCCCTCGGGGAGCGCCTGGGGGTCAACGACGGCGGCGACGTAGTGGCCATCTTCGCGCAGGTAGGGGGCGAGGATCTCCGAGTACCAGCCGGCGCCCGGGGTGACCTCGACCACCGTGTGCTGTGGCTCGACGCCGAAGAACATGAGGGTGTCGAATGGATTGCGGTAGTTGTCGCGCTCGACATTTTCAGGCGAGCGCCACTCGCCGGCGATCACGCGTTTGAGTGCGTCTTCGGCACGCTCCTGCGGTGTCTGCTCGGCGGATGCCGCTGCAGATGCCTGGGAGGTAGAGTCGGAAGCGGTCGCGCAGGCGGCCAGTGCGAGGGCCAGTGCGGCGCCGATGGCGGAGTTGCGGAGCATGGCGATTTCCTTTCGGGGCAGGCGATGGAGGGATGCTTGGCTCGATGGTAGCGTCGAACCTTCCGCTTCGCCTCGCACCGGCCTCACGTTCGCGCCAGCCGGGGCCAATCCGGGCCCGTACTGGCGCGATGCAAAGTCTTCAGGAGGCCAGCGACGCCAGCGCAGCGTTGAAGGTGTCGCTCGGCCGCATCGCTTCGCCCAGGCGCGCGAGATCGGGGTGGTAGTACCCGCCGATGTCTACCGGCGCGCCCTGCACGCGGCTGAGTTCGTCCACGATCTTCGCCTCGTTGTCGCCGAGTGTTTTCGCCAGCGGTGCGAAGCGTGCCTTCAGCGACGCATCCTCGTCCTGCGCGGCCAGCGCGCGGGCCCAGTACATCGCCAGGTAGAAATGGCTGCCGCGGTTGTCCAGTTCGCCTGCCTTGCGCGAGGGCGACTTGTCGGCCTCGAGGAAGTCGCCATTGGCCTGGTCCAGGGTCCGCGCGAGCACGCCTGCGGCGCGGTTGTCGTAGCGCTCGGACAGATGTTCCAGTGATGCGGCCAGCGCGAGGAACTCGCCGAGCGAGTCCCAGCGCAGGTGATCCTCCTGCACGAACTGCTGCACATGCTTGGGTGCCGAGCCACCGGCGCCGGTCTCGAACAGACCGCCTCCGGCCATCAGCGGCACCACGGACAGCATCTTGGCGCTGGTGCCCAGCTCCATGATCGGGAACAGGTCGGTCAGGTAGTCGCGCAGCACGTTGCCGCTCACCGAAATCGTGTCCAGCCCCTGGCGGATGCGCTGCAACGAAAAGGCGATCGCGTCCACCGGCGAGAGGATGCGGATGTCCAGCCCCGCCCGGTCGTGGTTTTCGAGGTAGCGCTCGACCTTGGCGATCACCTGCGCGTCGTGCGCGCGGGCTCGGTCGAGCCAGAACACCGCCGGGGTGTCGCTCAGGCGTGCGCGGCTGACCGCCAGCTTCACCCAGTCCTGGATCGCGGCATCGCGGGTCTGGCACATGCGCCAGATGTCGCCCTTGGCCACCGCATGCTCGAACACCACGGTGCCTGCCTCGTCCACCACCCGCACGGTGCCGTCGGCGGGAATGCGGAAGGTCTTGTCGTGCGAGCCGTACTCCTCGGCCTTCTGTGCCATCAGGCCGACGTTGGGCACGCTGCCCATCGTTGCCGGATCGAACGCACCGTGTTGCTTGCAGTCGTCGATCACCACCTGGTAGATGCCGGCGTAGCAGCGATCGGGAATGATCGCCTTGGTGTCCTGCAGTTCGCCCTGCGGGTTCCACATCTTCCCCGAGTCGCGGATCATCGCCGGCATCGATGCGTCGACGATGACGTCGCTGGGCACGTGCAGGTTGGTGATGCCCTTGTCGGAATTCACCATCGCCAGCGGCGGCCGCTGCACGTCCCCCGAGGGGACTTCGTTCCGGGCGTACAGCGCGGCGATGTCGGCCTTGATCCGCACCTGCGTTTCGGCCGGCAGTGAGTCAAGCCGCGAATACAGATCGCCGATGCCGTTGTCGGGATCGAAGCCGGCACGCTCCAGCGCCTCGGCGTGCTTCTCGAGCACCGGCCGGTAGAAACGGCTGACCACCAGCCCGAAGATGATCGGGTCGGAAACCTTCATCATCGTGGCCTTCAGGTGCAGCGAGAACAGCACGTCCCGCTGCTGCGCGTCGGCGATCTGTGCATCGATGAAGTCCGACAGAGCGCCGGCGCTCATCACCGCCGCATCGACGATGTCGCCGTCGCGCACCGCGGTTTTTTCCTTGAGCACGGTCACCGCGCCCTGCGAATCGTGCAGCTCGATTTTCAACGTGCCAGCGCCATCGATCAGCGCGGACTGCTCGCTGCCGTAGAAGTCGCCCGAATCCATGTGCGACACGTGCGACCTGGAATCGGCACTCCACGCGCCCATCCGGTGGGGGTGCCTGCGCGCGTACTGCTTCACCGAGGCCGGTGCGCGCCGGTCGGAATTGCCCTCGCGCAGCACCGGGTTCACCGCGCTGCCCTGCACGCGGTCGTACCGGGCCTTGATGCCCTTTTCCTTCTCGTCGGCGGGTTCTTCCGGATAGTCCGGCAACGCATAACCCTGCTTCTGCAGCTCCACGATAGCCGCGCGCAACTGCGGCACCGAGGCGCTGATGTTCGGCAGTTTGATGATGTTTGCTTCCGGGGTGCTGGCCAACTCGCCAAGTTCAGCGAGGTGGTCGCCGATCTTCTGCTCGTCCTGCAACCACTCCGGGAACTGCGCGAGGATGCGCCCTGCCAGCGAGATGTCCCGCGTCTCGACCTCGATGCCCGCCGCGGCAGTGAAGGCGGCAATGATCGGCAGCAGGGACTGGGTCGCCAGCAGCGGGGCTTCGTCGGTCAGGGTGTAGATGATCTTGGGGGTGTTGGGCATGGAGGCGACTCGGTTGCGGATCCGGGTGCGGGACCTGCGGATGAACCATGCCATCCGGGGCCTGCGAGCCGCCCATTGTCGCGGCTAAGCCCGTCGCGGGCAAAGCAGGCTGTTCCGGGATCACGCGGTGGATGCCGCGAGGACTCCCGCGGCCTTCAGTCGAAGTGGGCGCGCAATGTTCAGTCGTTGCCGCGCACAGCCGCGAGGGCGGCTGTGCGCTTCATGCGCTCAGCCGCCGCAGCATTTCTTGTACTTCTTGCCGCTCCCGCAGGGACACGGCGCGTTGCGCTCTGGTGTGTCGGCGCGGCGCGCAGGCTCGCGCGGCGTCATCGACTCGATGCGGTGGTGGTGCAGGTCGGCGAGCATGCCCGGGAGGCTGGCGACGATCTCCAGGCGTTCGCGGTAGCTGATTGGCGTTCCCGGCGCGGTCGGGTCCTCCGCCAGCACCTCGCCACTGGCAAGCTGGTCGAGCAGCGAGAAGATTTCCTCGATCCACTCGTTATCGTCGAGCCACCGGTCCCACGGCGCCTCGCGCAACTCCACGCCGGAAAAGAATCCCAGCGCCCAGTCGCGACCCACATCCAGTTCGGACTCGTCCTCGCCCGGCGACTCCAGTTCCTCGGGCAGCCACAGCAGCGGCGCCAGGTTGTCGGGAAGGTCCTCGTCACCGAAGCGCACGCGCTCGGCGGCCATGTTCCAGTGGGCCATCAGCAGGTTGTGGACATCGGCGGCTTCTTCGATGCTGTCCCAGCGCGGCGGGGTGCCCCACACCGGAGGCTGCCATTCGCTTGGCGGCACCAGATCGGGGGATACCACCAGCGCCGAGAGATAGCCATCGAGCGCTTCCAGGTTGAAGCCCTTGAACGGCACCGCGCGCTGCTCGAGCAGACCGGCGAGGCGTTCGATCTGGGCGTCGTCGAGCGGGGCAGGGAAAGACATCGGCATGTTCGGGGGTCGGCGAGTGGGGGGAGGACAGGGTAATCCTGTCGTCGACCATTCCCAACATCCGCGACGTCCAGCCTCACCTGGAGCCCCGGTCCGAGCAGGGGCGTAATCAAAAAAGGGACGCGACTGATCGGGTCGCGTCCAGTACGCCCGCCTTCGCGGGTGGAGAGAGAGTGTTGCCCAGGCCGGGCCCGGTGCCGGGTCAGCGCACGTTGAAGTCGCGGCTCTGGGTCGGGGTGCCGTCGACCAGGATCTCGGCGCGGTAGTTGCCGGTCGGCCATCCGTTCGTGTTGGTAAAGGTGACGTTGGTGGTCTCGTCGCCTGCCGTGGAAACGGTTTCGGCCTGCTCGCCTGCGGTCCGACCGTCCTCGTAGACGAGGCGTGCGACGATCTCCGCATCGCTGGCGACCCCGCTGGTGTCCACCGACACGACGATCGGATCGCTGGTGGTGAAGGTGGTGACCGGGGATGTCACCCGGCCATTGGCGCCGGCCGTGGTGCCCAGTGTCACCGCGGTGACGCTCAGCGAAGCCTGTTGCGGAACCGGGGCCTGGACCGACGGCGGCGGATCCGGTGTGGTCAGCACCGGTACGGTGGCCTCTTCCGCCTCGCGATTGCAGCCGGCAAGCGCCAACGTTGCGGTGAGCGCGGCGGCAAGTGCGACGTTCAACTGGCGGTTCTTCATAAGCATTACCTCTGGCGGATTGGCGGGCCGCCTCTGGCGCGGCGATATCGCAAGTGAAGCGGTCGGGAGGCTCCCGAGTGCGACGCAACCATGGCAGCAGCCCCGTTAAGGCCGAATGTCAGCTATGTGAACAGGGGGTGCAGAGAGGCGATGCCGCGGATCGGACTACTGCCGCAGATCGCGCTGCGGCCGCGGCGGCAGCCGCCCCGGGGTGGCCCGCCACGGGTTGATGTCCAGTCCGCCGCGGCGCGTGTAGCGTGCCTCGACCGACAGCCACGCCGGAATGGCCCGTTGCATCAGA
Source organism: Pseudomonadota bacterium (assembly GCA_030857025.1). Classification (GTDB taxonomy): domain Bacteria; phylum Pseudomonadota; class Gammaproteobacteria; order Xanthomonadales; family Xanthomonadaceae; genus Lysobacter_K. Next base: position 25,689 of record JALYOF010000096.1, read on the forward strand.
TCGATGAAGATGCGTTCCACGCATTGCTCGTGGAATTCGGCGTGGTCGCGGAACGAAACCAGATAGCGCAGCAGGCCGGCGCGATCGATGCGCGGGCCGTGATAGGCGATCACCACCCGCGCCCAGTCGGGCTGGTTCGTGACCGGGCAGTTCGATTTCAGCAAGGCGCTGCACAGTGTTTCGGTGACCAGCGCCTGCGCATCTACGACGATGAAGTCGGCCCGCGGTGGGCCGTAATGATCGATCGCAAGCTCCAGCGTATCGACGGACTCGCTCCGAATTTCGGCGTCCCCCATTGCTGGCAGACCGAACTGAACCGACACGGGACCGCCGGCCACGCGGGACAGATCCGAGGCAATCCGTTCACGCACCACCTCGGCGCCGTCGATGCGCGCGGCGTTGAATGAGTTCAGGTACAGCTTCAGCGACTTGGACTCGATCAGGTTCGGGGTGTCGGCAGGCACCTGCACCGTGGCTGTCGCCACGCACGGCTTGCCGCCGGCATCGAGCCATCCCAGTTCGTAGGCATGCCATCGATCGGTGCCGGTGAACGGCAGAGCCGCGGCATCCAGACCAAGCCGGGCACGCCCTTCCGAGCGTGCGATAGGGAACAGCAGCGACTGATCGTATGCGCGCGGATAGTCGGTGTGGCGGCCGAGCGGTAGTTCCGGGGAGTTCATGGGCGGATTATCGCCGCTCGCGACTGCATGCGAAACGGCGGCGATCGGCAAAAGCGACCCTGTGCCGTCCGGGACGCGTCCATGGGGCAATCACAGCCGGAAGAGCTGGCCTGGGAAGACAATGCCGCCCTGCATTGCCGTCCTGTCAGTTGGCGGCCACGGTCTTGCTGCCGTGCAGGTAATCCAGGCTCACCTGCAGGAGCGCGCGAAGACCCAGGTCGAGTGCACTCTCGTCCAGGGTGAACTTCGGCGAATGATTGCCCGGTGCGGTGGCCGGATCGAGGCCCGGCGCGGTCGCTCCGACGAAGAAGAACATCGACGGCACTTCCTTTGCGTAGTAGGCGAAATCCTCCGCCCCCATCTGCAGCGGTGGAGTGATCACGTTGCCGGCGCCTGCAACTGCCTGCAGGCTCGGCAGCATGCGCGCGGTCAGCTCGGCGTCGTTGATCGTCACCGGGTTGCCGCGGCTGTCGGGCACCTTCGTGTCCACGCGCGCACCGTGCGCGGCACTGACGTGGGTGGCGACGTTGCGCAGATCGGCGTGGATCGCCTCGCGCATGCCTTCGTCGAAGCTGCGGATGGTCCCGACCAGTTCAACCGAGTCGGGAATGATGTTGTAGCGGATGCCGCCCTTGATCGCGCCGAACGTGACCACCGCCGGCAGTCGCGCGATGTCGGTGCGGCGGCTGACGATGGTCTGCGCGGTGCTGATGACGTCGGCCGCCGCGACGATCGGGTCGACCCCACCCCACGGCCTCGAACCGTGCGTCTGCACACCATTCACGGTGATGGTGAACTTGTCGGACGCCGCCATCAGTGGACCGCCGCGCACTGCGATCTGCCCGGCCTGCAACGAGGAGAACACGTGCAGGCCGAACATCGCGTCGGGCTTGAAGCCCGCGAACAGGCCTTCGGCGAGCATCAGCGATGCGCCGCCTTCTTCCCCGTCCGGGGCGCCCTCCTCGGCCGGCTGGAACACCAGCATCACCTGCCCGGGAAGCTCGTCGCGCATGGCCACCAGCGCATCGGCCACGCCCAGCAGGATGCCGGTGTGCGCGTCGTGCCCGCAGGCGTGCATCACGCCGACGGTCTGGTTGCGGAACAGCGTTGTCGCCGTCGAGGCGAACGGCAGTCCGGTCTGTTCGGTCACCGGCAGGGCATCCATGTCGGCGCGCAGGGCGATCTTCGGTCCCGGCCTGCCGCCTTCGATGACCGCCACGACGCCGTGGTGGGCAATGCCTGTCTTCGGCTCCAGGCCGAGCGCACGCAGGTGCTCGGCAACCTTGGCAGCGGTGCGTTGCTCGCGGTTGGACAGCTCCGGATGCTGGTGGAAGTCGCGGCGCATCGCCACGACGTCGGCGCGCAGCCGCTCGGCCGCGTCGGAAACTGCGGTGCGCTGCGCGGTCTGCGCCTGGACGGCGGGTGCCGCGATCAGCGCCGCGCTCAGGAGGGCGGAAAAATGGTGTCGGTTCATGCGAGCTCCCGGGATCGTTGGCGCCGATCCTACGCCAGCAGCGCGCGCGGCTCATCCGCGGTGCGGAAGTGCCAGGTAGTCGGACGACTGCATCTCGGTCAGCCGCGAGGCGGTGCGCGAAAATGCCGCGGCGAGTCTGTCGCCGGTGTACAGCATCGTCGGGGCCGCGGCCGCGCTGCAGACCAGGTTGACGTGTCGGTCGTAGAACTCGTCGATCGCGGTCACGAAGCGGCGGGCCGCGTCGTCGTTGCCACCATCGAACCGGGGAATTCCGCCGAGCAGGACCGTGTGGTACTCGGTGGCGATCTCGATGTAGTCGCTGGCGGCGCGCGGACCCTCGCAGAGGGCGGCGAAATCGAACCAGACGTGTCCCTCGGCAATGCCCCGCGCGGCAATTTCCCGGCCTTCGATCCGCAGTGGTCCGGATTCCCGCGGTGCGCCGGTGGTCAGCGCCTCCCAACGCTCGTGCAGCCAGCCATCGGCGTTCTCGTCCAGCGGTGTGCGATACACCGGCGATCGGGTCAGTGCGCGCAGCCGGTAATCCTGCACGCTGTCCAGCAGCAGCACGTGGCAGTGCTGCTGGATCTGCGCGATCGCAGGCAGGAATCGCTCGCGCTGCAGCCCGTGCGGGTAGAGATTGGCTGGTGCCGTGTTGGAGCTGGTCACCAGCACCACGCCCTCGGCGAACAGGCGCTCCAGCAATCGCGCCAGCAGCATGGCGTCGCCGATGTCGCTGACCAGGAACTCATCCAGCACCAGCACGCGGCACTGCTGCCGCCAAGCGCGCGCGATCGCCACCAGCGGGTCGCGCTCGCCGGCGTGGGCACGCAGCTGCGCGTGCACCTCGCGCATGAAACGGTGGAAGTGCGTGCGGCGTTTTTCGGCGAAGGGCAGGCCGTCGAAGAACAGGTCGATCAGGAAGGTCTTGCCACATCCGACGCCTCCCCAGAGGTACAGGCCTGGCGGCGCCGCGCCCGCGCCACGGCCGAACACGCGCCCGAGCAGGCCAGGGCGTTGCGACCTGCGCAACGCAGAATGCAGCCGGTCGAGCTCGCGCAGCGCGGGATGCTGGGCCGGGTCGTCCTGCCAGTGCCCGCGTGCGGCACCTATCGCATAGCGCGCCGAGGGCAGTTGCGAACCTGTTGTCGCAGCATCGGGGACGCTCATTCCCCGCGTTCGGCCGGGGGCGGCAGGTACGGCTTGATGCCGTTCTTCACCGCGCCGCGCAGGTCCATCAGCCGGCGGTGGAAGAAGTGCGTCGTGTCGGGCATGCGCACCACTTCCGGCGGATGCTGGAGCAGCGGCTTGAGCGCGTCGAGCCACGCGTAGACCTTCTCCGGGTCGACCACTTCATCGGCTTCGCCCTGGATCACCAGCCAGGGACACTGCGGCGGCGGCAGCGCTTCCAGATTCCAGCTGCGGCCTGCCGGGGGCGCGACCAGGATCAGCATTCCCGGCGACAGTTCGGCTGCCAGCGCCAGCGAAATGTAGGCGCCGAAACTGAAACCCGCCAGCCAGAGCTGTGCATCGGGCTGCTGCTCGCGGACCCAGGCCGCCACCGCGCGGAGATCCTCGATCTCGCCCTGGCCCTCGTCGAAGGTGCCCTCGGAGACACCGATCCCGCGGAAGTTGAAGCGCACGGTGGTGACGCCCGATTCGCGCAGCGCGCGGGCCGACATCGTCACGACCTTGTTGTGCATCGTCCCGCCCTCGGTCGGCAGCGGGTGGCAGACGATCGCGACCACCGGACGGCTCGGCACGTCGGGGTCGGGTGCTTCGACTATCGCCTCAAGTGCTCCGGCAGGTCCGGCCAGCTGCAGTGTCGCAGGCTCGCCGCCCGCGAATGCGTCGTCGTCGGGAAATCGAGGTTCGTTCATGGGCGCCATCATACCGGCCCCTGTTAAGTCCCCGTTTAGCCGGGCACTGGCCGCAGGGCTTTCAAAGCAGGACGCCGCCCGCAGGCGGCGTCTTCGCACGAAACCGGCGCGATCCTACTGCAGGTTCTCGAGCATCCAGTCGACGGTGGCGGTGACCTGATCGTCGCTCAGCGCCGGGTTGCCGCCTTTGGCAGGCATCACGCCCGCCGCGCCGGTGTAGCCTTCGACCGCGTGCCGATACAGCGTGTCGCGGCCCTGCGGAATACGCGCGGCCCATTGCGCCGCCGCCATGGTCGGAGCGCCGCCAGCGCCCGAACGGTGGCAACCGGCGCAGAGGCTGTCGAAGATCACCGCGCCGTCCAGGGTGCCGCCGTAGGCCACCTGGGATGCGGCAGCCGCTGCGGCAGCGGCGGTGGCTGCCGCCTGCGCGGCAGCACCGGTGGAGCCGGCGTACACCGCCCCGACAGGCGCGATCCGCGCCTGGGTGCGCAGGTCGGCCGCGGCGCTGGGCTCGCGCGGCAACTGCGCGTGCACGAAGTAGGAAGCGGCCATCAAACCCACCGTGACCAGCACGAGGAAGCCGATCACCATGGAAAATTTCTTCAGGAACTCGAGGTCGTAATTGCGCACGATCCACCTAATTGGCGCGCCCGCAACGGGCGTGCATGGCTGTCAGGGAAGAAGCCAGGCCCGGAGGCGTGGCCGCGCGGCAGTATAAATCCACCGCCGCCGCGCAGGCGGGGAGATGGTGCGCCCGGAGGGATTCGAACCCCCGACCAATGGCTTCGGAAGCCACTACTCTATCCGGCTGAGCTACGGGCGCCTTGCGTGCCCGCCTGGTTCGCGGTGTGGCTGCGACCCTTGCGGGGCTGGCATTCTAACGGAAACGACGCCCCGCGCGGAGCCGCTTGCGCCCGGGCCCTCGCTCCGCATCCCTGACTTCCCGCCTGTCGAGCCGACCATGACCCACGAACGCCACCAGTCGACCGTCGCTCCCGCGTGGAGACAGCGGGCGGCGCTTTACTGGCAACTGGTCCGGGGCGACCGCCCGATCGGCTGGCTGCTGCTGCTGTGGCCGACCTGGTGGGGATTGTGGCTCGCCGCCGAAGGCGTGCCGCCGCTGTGGACGCTGTTGGTGTTCACCGCCGGGGTCTGGCTGACCCGATCGGCCGGTTGCGTGATCAACGACTACGCCGACCGCTGGCTCGACCCGTTCGTCGAGCGCACCGCGAACCGGCCACTGGCCACCGGTGCGCTGCGCGGGCGCGAAGCGCTGCTGCTGTTCGCCGCGCTGATGCTCGTCGCCTTCGCGCTGGTGCTGACGCTCAACCGGCTGACGGTGTACCTGAGCCTGGTCGGGGTGCTGCTGGCCGCCAGTTATCCGTACCTGAAGCGGCATACCTACCTGCCGCAGGTGTATCTGGGGCTGGCGTTCGGCTGGGGGATCCCGATGGCGTTTGCCGCGGTGCGCGGCGAGGTGCCGGCGGTCGCATGGCTGTTGTACGTCGCCAACATCGCCTGGGCGACCGGCTATGACACCTGGTACGCGATGGTCGACCGCGACGACGACCTGCGCATGGGCGCCAGGTCGACGGCGATCCTGTTTGGCGACATGGACCTGGTCGCGCAGGCGGTGCTGTATTCGGTGTTCTTCGCGGCCCTGTACCTGGTCGGCGAGCGTGCCGGGCTGGGCATCGCCTGGTGGGCTGGACTGGTCGGCGCAGTCGCGTTGGTCGGATACCAGTTCTGGATGGCCCGGCATCGACAGCGCGAGGCGTGTTTCCGCGCATTCCTGCACAACCACTGGGTGGGCGCGGTGGTGTTCGCGGGGCTGGCGGTGGACCTCGGGATGCGTTGATCCACCGGCCCCGCCTGGGTTCCGCCCAGGCGAGCTGGGCGCAGGTGGATTACGGCACCCGTGCGCAGACCCATGCGTCGACGCGGGACACGCCAGCCCGGCGCAGTGCCACGGCTGCCGAGTGCAGGGTGGCGCCAGTGGTCATGACGTCGTCCACCAGGACCACGTGGTCGGGGCATTCCGCGCCATCGCGCAACGCGAACGCGCCGGCCACGTTGCGCCGCCGCTGCGGCGCGTCCAGCCGTGATTGCGGCGAGGTGCCGCGCGTGCGCTGCAGCACGCCTCCCAGCAGCGGGATCCCGAATGACCTGGCCAGCGGCCGCGCGAGCTCCAGAGCCTGGTCGTAGCCACGTTCGCGAAGGCGACTGCGGTGCAGCGGCAGCGGGACCAGCGCAGCCGAAGCAGGCCACTCGCGCACCGCAGGAGCAAAGGCCTGGGCCATGAGCTGGGCCAGCAGCCGCCCGGCCGCCAGATCCCGGTGGAACTTCAGCCGGGGCAGCAGCCGGTCCAGTGGCGCCGCGTAGATGCACGCGGCCAGCGCCTGCGTCAGTGGCGGCGGCCTGCGCAGGCAGATGCCACACGTCTGGGAGAAGGGGAGTCCGCTCGTGTGCCTGTTTTCCGGTCCATTCGGCAGCGGGATTGCGCATGAAACGCAGGCGCTGCGGTTCCAGGGAATCGCCTCGGTGCAGGCGCGGCACAGGTCGCGACCTCCGACGCCGGGCTCACGGCACAGTTGGCAGCGCGGTGGCCACAATGCCTCCCCGATTCGCCGCCAGTGGTTCTGAACGGTGGGCTGCGGGGACCCGGGAGGGCGCTGTTGGGGCGGCGCGTCAACCGGCTCGAGAAACATCTGGTTGACAGGTCCGGGCATGCTTTCCAGACTGGCTGTCTGCGCCCGCCGCGTCCGTCGGAAAACTCCCATGCCTGTCGTCAGTGTTTCTCCCGTCGTCCCGCTACCGTCCGAGGCCACCGTTTCCAACGCCTGCGAGACGCTCCGCCACGACTGGTCGCGCGCCGAAGTCTGCGCGTTGCTGGACCTGCCGTTTCCGGAACTGCTGCATCGCGCCGGCGCCGTGCACCGTCGCCACTTCGATCCTGCCGAGGTGCAGGTCAGCACACTGCTGTCGGTCAAGACCGGTGGTTGCCCCGAGGACTGCGGCTACTGCCCGCAGGCGGCGCGCTATCACACCGGCGTCGAGGCGTCCAAGCTGATGGATACCGAGGCGGTGCTGGAGAAAGCGCGACAGGCCCGCGACGCCGGCGCCTCGCGCTTCTGCATGGGTGCGGCATGGCGCTCGCCGAAAGATCGTGACATCCCGAAAGTCGCGGCCATGATCGCCGGCGTGAAGGCGCTGGGGCTGGAGACCTGCGCGACGCTGGGCATGCTCAGCGGCGACCAGGCCCGCGCCCTGCGCGACGCCGGGCTTGACTACTACAACCACAACCTGGACACCGCGCCGGAGTTCTACGATCAGGTCATCCACACCCGCGAATTCCAGGACCGGCTCGATACTCTCGGGCATGTCCGCGACACCGGAATGAAGACCTGCTGCGGCGGCATCGTCGGCATGGGCGAGTCGCGCGAGCAGCGCGCCGGTCTGCTGCAGGCGCTGGCCAACCTGCCGACGCACCCGGACTCGGTGCCGATCAACCGGCTGGTGAAGGTTGAAGGCACCCCGCTGGCGGACGATGCGGCGCTCGCCGAACTGGACCCCTTTGAGTTCGTGCGCACGGTCGCGGTCGCCCGCCTGCTGATGCCGCAGTCCATGGTCCGGTTGTCGGCCGGTCGCGAATCCATGGGCGACGAGTTGCAGGCGCTGTGCTTTCTGGCTGGAGCAAACTCGATCTTCCACGGAGAAAAGCTGTTGACCACCGGCAATCCGGATACGGAGCGAGACCGCGCCCTGTTCGCGCGGCTCGGGCTGCGGCCCATGCCATTGCCGGTGGCGGAAACCGTATCGACGGTGCACGCCGACATCATCGAACCGCTGCCTGACGAGTCCGCTGCCAACGTGGGGCGCGCATCGAACGCGTCCTCCTGCGCGGCCTGAATCATGGTCCGCGCCCGGTGGCCCGAGAGGATCGAGGCGGCGCGTGTCCAGCGCGAAGCCTCGTCGCGCACGCGCATCCGCCGAACCGTCAGCCACCGCGACGGCGCGCGATGCATCGTCGACGGGCGTGAACTGCTCAACTTCTGCAGCAACGATTACCTCGGCCTCTCGCAGCACTTCGCCGTGCTTGGTGCCCTGCAGGACACTGCCGCCCGCGAAGGTGCCGGCGGGGTCGGGTCGCATCTGGTCTGCGGCCATCACGCGATCCACGACGCGCTGGAAGGCGAGCTGGCCGACTGGCTCGGTGCTCCGCGCGCGCTGCTGTTCGGCAACGGCTATCTGGCCAACCTCGCGGTGATGCAGTCGCTGCTGGGAGAGGGAGATGTCTGCGTCCAGGATCGCCTCAACCACGCCAGCCTGATCGACGCGGCGCGTCTGTCCGGATGCCGCCTGCGCCGCTATCCGCATGCGGACGCCGAAGGGGCGATACGGCAGTTGCGCAGCATGCCCGACGGCATGGCGATGCTCGCAACCGACGGCATCTTCAGCATGGACGGCGATGTCGCCCCACTGCGCGAACTGGCGCTGGTCAGCCGGGTGCAGAAATCCCTGTTGTACGTCGACGACGCACACGGTGTCGGCGTGCACGGCCCCGAAGGTCGCGGCAGCGTCGCCGCAGCGCGCCTGGGCGTGGCCGAGGTGCCGCTGCAGATGGTGACGTTCGGCAAGGCGCTTGGAAGTTACGGCGCGGCGGTGGTCGGCGATGCGGACCTGATCAGCCACCTCGCGGAAGTCGCGCGGCCCTACATCTACACCACCGCCCTGCCGCCGGCGCAGGCGGCGGCGAGCCTGGCCGGGCTCAAACTCGCCTCGACCGAACACTGGCGCCGGGAACGACTCGGCGAGCTGATCACGCGTTTTCGTGCCCGCGCGATCCGTGCCGGCATGGTCCTGCTGCCGTCGGACACGCCGATCCAGCCGGTGCTGCTGGGCAGCGACGCACGCGCGCTGTCCGTAGCCGGCACGCTGGAGCGCCACGGCTACTGGGCCCCCGCGATCCGACCGCCGACGGTACCCGACGGTCGCTCGCGACTGCGGGTGGCGCTCTCGGCGTTGCACAGCAACGCCGACATCGACGGACTGGTGGACGCCCTCGCCCGCGCGCGCGATCGCGCCGAGGCCGAGGCCCGCGTCGCCGCACTGCAGCTCAAGTAGGCCCGGCCGATGTTCATAGAAACCCGCGGCGCAGGCTCGCCGGGCGGACGGCCGGCGCTGGCGCTCATACATGGTTGGGCCATGCACGGCGGCCTGTTCGCGCCACTGGTCGAGCGGCTGGAACGCGAATGCACGCTGCACCTGGTCGACCTGCCCGGGCACGGGCATTCGCGTGAGGACGCCTCCGTGCTGGAACCGGCGACGGTGGCTGCCGAGCTGGTCTCGCGCATCGGCCAGGCCGTGTGGGTGGGGTGGTCGCTGGGGGGGCAGTTCGCGCTGCGCGCGGCGCTGGATCACCCCCACGCGGTCCGCGGTCTGGTGATGATCGCGTCGTCACCACGTTTCGTATCCACGCCCGACTGGCCCCACGGGGTCCCGGCCGGGCTGTTTGGCGATTTTGGAAAGGCGCTGGCCCGCGACTACCGTGGCACCCTTGAGGGCTTTCTGGCCTTGGAGGCGTTGGGTTCGGAGCGCGCACAGGAGGAACTGCGCGAGCTTCGGGCGCAGGCCTTCGCGCGCGGCGAGCCCACCGCCGACGCCCTGCAGCAGGGACTGGTACTGCTGGATCGCCTGGACCTTCGCGCGGAACTGCCGAAGCTGACGATCCCGAGCCTGTGGATTTCCGGCGGTCGCGATCGCGTGGTCCCGGCCGGGGCCATGCCGGCGGCCGCGGCCTTGGCACCGGCAGGGCGCAGCGTGGTGCTCGAGAGCGCCGGGCACGCGCCGTTCCTCGCAGCGGCCGACCAGATCGCGCAGGAAATCCGAGGGTTCGTGGATCAGTGTGCGTACGCAGGCGCACCATGCGTCAGCTCCGCTTGAAATCACCGCCGGCAAGGGTCATGAGTGCGACGTTGGCGCTTGGATCGACGAAGCCGTGCGGCGCACCGCCTGCGTCCCTTCTGCAGCCCGGACCCGGGCGATGACCGACCTGTTCGACCACCGGCAAGTGCGTCGTGCATTCTCGCGCGCCGCCAACGGCTACGACGATGCCGCCGCGCTGCAGCGCGAGGTGTCCTCACGGCTGATGGAGTCGCTGGCCTACTTCGGGGATCGGGGTGGCCAGTCGGGACGGGTTCCGCAGTTGGTGGTGGACGTGGGCTGCGGACCCGGACTTGCCGCCGCCGCCATGCAGCAGCGCTGGCCGAAGGCGCAGGTGATCGCCCTGGACATTGCGCTGCCGATGCTGCAACGCACCCGCGCCAACGCCGATGCGCAGCGGCGCTGGCTCGATTTCAGTCGTCGTCCCTTGCCGGTCTGTGCCGACGCACGCGCGCTGCCGCTGCGCGAGGACAGCGTCGACGTGCTGTTTTCGAACCTGTGCCTGCAGTGGGTGGAGAACCTGCCGGCCGTTTTCGCCGGCTTTCGCCGCGTGCTCAAGCCCGACGGCCTGCTGCTGCTGAGCACCTTCGGCCCCGACACGCTCCACGAGCTGAGAAGCGCCTTCGCCGAGGCCGACGACGCACCGCACGTGAGCCTGTTCCCGGCGATCGGGCAGTTGGGCGACGCGCTGATCGCGGCAGGTTTCCGCGATCCGGTGCTGGATCGCGACGAGTTCACGATGGGGCATGACGATCTCGCCGGGCTGATGCGCGAACTGCGGACGCTGGGGGCCACCAACGCCATGACGGAACGCCGCCGCAGCCTGACCGGTCGCGCGCGATTCGCGCGGGCCGCCCAGGCCTACGAGGCATTGCGTGGGCCGGACGGGCGGCTTCCGGCCACCTGGGAGGTGTTGTATGCGCACGCCTGGGGTCCGCCTCCGGGCGCGCCGATCCGCGTCGGCGGCGTGGATGAGGTCCGGGTCCCGGTCTCGAGCATCCGGGTGCGACCGCGCCCCTGATCGAGAGGTTGCGACGCAGTTCGCCGCAGCGGTGACCGCCGCCACGCGGGGTTCAGTCGTGTCGACCTACAGTCGCCGCTTCGACGCTCGAGGGCTGCGCGCATGAACCGATCCGTTGTCATCGCCGCCTCGGCGCTGGTGCTGCTGTGCCTGGGCACGCCCCCCGCCTTGGCGACGCAGTGGGTTTTCGATCCCGCGGTGCTGATCGCCGACGGTCGGGCGCTGCTGCTGCGCGCGCCCGACCACGACATGGACCAGTTGTTCCAGGCCGTCCACGCCGCCGCGCAGCTGCCGGACGAAGCTGCGGCACTGTGCACCGCGTTCGATCCGGACGGCGAGCTGGGACTGGAAGCGCTGCAGAGTGCCGGCGAACAGTTCGGCGATGCGAGCCGTGAGCGCTTCGTCACCGCGATCACCACGGTGATGGTCGCCGCCACCCGGCATCCGCCGCAACCGTTCGATGAAGCGCAGGCGCAACGTGCACTCAGGGCGGCCGGCGTTGCTGCGGCTATCCAGCATGACGGCTTCACCTCTGGCCTCAATGGTGTCGACCCCGAGGCCCGCTGCCGATCCGTGCGTCAGCTCATCGACGCCCTGCAGGCGCGGCCGCTGGCCGAGCGCGCGGCGGCAACCCGCCTCCTGCTGCGTGAGGGACTGACGCTGGCAGCACCAGCGTTGCAGCGTTGAGGCCTATTGCGTCGGGCCGCCGGAAGACGCCGGGTCCGGTTCGGGCCGGCCCTGATAGTTGCTGACGCGCTCGATCAGCCCATCCCGGACCCCGAAGAACAGTCCCCCCGGCCGCGGGTAGCGATTTTCAGTCGTGCCAAGAGCCACCGCAGCATTCGTGGACTCCGCTTCGCCCCTGGCCAGGTACTCCACGGCGGCGCGAGCGCCATCCGGTGAGCTCATCACCACGACCTCGGTCAGCTGCTCGCGGTGCGCGGCCCGGTCGCGCAGGCCCGCGGCAAAGGCGGCCTTGCCGATCTCGCGCGTTCCGCCGTCGAAGTCGTGGATCACGTCGTCTGCGACCAGGCCGAGCACCGCCGCCCAGTCGGCGCGATTCATCGCAGCAAGGTAGGCCAGTACCACTTCGGTGGCGCGATCGTTGCTGCGGGTCCCGTCGATCTTCATGCGCCAGCTCCTGCCCTGCTGCTGCCGGATCAGGGCAGCACGCGGCGGCTCAGCTGGCGCGGGCGAACATGCTCGCCAACGCGTCCAGGTCGACATTGCCGCCCGACAGGATGATACCCACGCGTCGGCCGGCGAAATGCTCGCGATGTGTGAAGACTGCGGCCAGCGCGATGGCCGCCGAGGGCTCCACGATCTGCTTGGTTCGCTGCCAGATCGAGCGAAGTGCCTTCACTGTGTCGGCATCCTCGACCAGCAGGACCTGCGGGCGGTGTTCGCGCAGAATCGCGAAATTCTGCTCCCCCAGGGTGCCACGCAGGCCGTCGCAGATGGTGTCCGGGGTGAAGTCCGTGACGCGCTCGCCCCGGAGCAACGAGGCGTGGGTTTCGCCGGCGCCGCGGGGTTCAGCCAGGTACAGCCGGGACGACGGGGCGCGCGCGCCTGTCGCCAAGGCGGTGCCACAGGCCAGGCCGCCGCCTCCCACCGGCGTCACCACGGCGTCCAGTGCGGCAGTGTCCAGCAGCTCCAGCGCAGCGGTGCCCTGCCCGGCGATCACCCGCGGATCGGTGTACGGATGCACCAGCTCCGCGCCGGTGGCGTGTTGCACCTCCTGACAGCGCAGCTCGCGCGCAGCGATCGTGGCCGCGCACTGGTGCACCGTTGCGCCGTAAGCACGGATCGCGACCAGCTTGGCTTCGACGGCGCCTTCCGGCACCACGACGTGGCATGCAATCCCGCGCGTGCGCGCCGCCAGTGCCAGCGCGGCCCCGTGGTTGCCCGACGAGTGCGTGACCACGCCGCGCGCGGCTGTCTCGTCATCCAGTGACCAGACCGCGTTGCAGGCACCACGGAATTTGAAGGCACCGGTACGTTGCAGGTGTTCGGCCTTGAAATGCAGTTCGCAGCCGGCCAAGGCGTCAAGCGATCGAGAGCGCAGCACCGGTGTCGGAAGGAGGTGCGGCGCTATTCTCACCGCGGCGGTCAGCACGTCGGCGAAAACCGGGAGTGCTGCCGGGCTGCGCGGCGTAGATGCCTGACGCGCGTGGGCGTTGTTGGTGTCCATGCGCTCAGATTATCCCAGCGCGACGGCCACGCGAGCGGAAGTTCGGGGCGGCGACGCAGGGCTGCGCAGGCACGAGCCTTCCCGGGAGGCATCCGCAGCCTTCGGCCCAGCCTGAAGCGCTCATCCGGGCTGAATCCTACAGGCTACGATTAAGCACGAGTTCAACGCGGCGAGCCGATGCTGCATCAAACACGGGGGTGACCGATGATCCGCAAATTGATTCTGCCCGCCGTCGCCATCGCCCTGCTGGGCGGATGCATGACGGGCGGTTACAACTATCGCCAGGACCGCGGCGACTACTACTACGGCCAGCCTGGGGTCGATTATCGATACCATGGCAGTCCTTACGGCTACTCGTCGCCGTACGGCTATGGATACCCGGGCTATTGGCGGTACCCGTACTACGGCTACGGCGGCTTCGGCTACTACCGGAACCCCTACCACCCGTACCCGGGCTATCCCCATTATCCTTATCGGCCCCGCCCTCCGGTGGTGGTGAACCCGCCTCCGCCGAGCGATGGCACGCCGCCGCCGCGGAATGACGACGATCGCCGCCCGCCGTGGCGCGACTTCGGCAATCTTGGTCGCCGGGGCCAGGGCGAGCCGCCGCGCAGCCAGCCGTCGCCGATGGTGCAGATGCCCGCACCGCGTAGCCAGCCTTCGCCTGTCGTGCGGATGCCTGCGCCGCCGCCGCGGCCGGTGTCGCGGTCGAGCGGATCGCGCGGCGAGGCGGTCATGCGCCGGGTCCGGGAGGAATCGCGGGGTCGTCAGGACGAGTGAGGGGCCGGGCGGCCGGGGTTCTCCTGCTGACCCCTCGCCGCGCCTATTGACATATTGCGTCGATTTACGACGTAATGAGGGCGTCGACTCAATGTCGGCGCCCGGCAGGAAGCCACGGATCCCCCTGTTCCGTTCCTGCCGGGCGTCGGCGCCGACTTTCCAAGAGACCCCGCTGGCACGATGGCGGGGCTTTTTTTTGCCCGCGACCCGGGCACGGCGGGACAAAAAGGCGCTTGGCGCCGAGCGAATACGCGGACAAAAAAAGGGACCGAATGTCCCCCGACATTCGGTCCCTGCGCTTCCCCAGTGAGCACGCGGTCGCCCTGTTCCAATACCGACCGGCGCCGTGCGCCTTGCCTCCCTGGGTGCAGTTATATCAACGCACGAAGCGTGCCAACGGTGCGGTCCGCTGATCAGAACTCAACGGTAACCACCACCGTATCGCGGTAGTCGCCGGTGAGCGGATTCGGTTGAGCCGGCACTTGGCCGTAGGCCGTCATCGAAACCAGTGATCCGGTCCCGGTTCCCTGAACGGACGTTGCCGGAGTGTTGCCCCAAGTCTGGGTGCGACCGGCATCGCGATACAGGCCGTAGCCGATCGATTCGGGGCCGATGCCGTCCCGTCGCATCCGCCGGTCCGCGGTATTGCCGCTGCCGCCGCCGTTGATTCCCACGCTGTAGGCCGTGTTGCTGGTGCAGGTCAGTCGTATGCCCGCAGCGGCGTTGATGCTGCCTGCCAGGCTGCTGTGGCTGCCGAAGGCCAGATTGTCGGCGACGATGCTGCAACTGCCTGCAATGACCGCCGAGGCGGAGGTATTCAGGATGGCCTTGATCTCGGCGGTGCATCCGGCCGCCGGGGTGGTCGTCGAACGCACATCGCCGAGGATGGCTTCGGTATAGGTGCCAGACGCCAGGCCCATCTGGCCCGGGATGATTCCCCCGTAGAGTGGAATCGTGACGATGCCGGTGGGGCTGCTGGTCGTGCCCTGATCCAGGGTCATCGTTGCGTTCGCGGTCTGGTTCCCTGCAATCACCGGACCGGAGGGACTGCCCCCTCGGATCTCGTAACGCAGCGCCGAAGTTCCGCTGGTCATGCGCCGCTCGGTGGTCTGCCCCGGCGTTGGCTCCAGCCGGATGCAGACCAGGACCGTGGCACCGCCTTCGGAACCATTGCCGCTGCAGCGCACGGTGATCGGGGTAGAGGTGGAGTTACTGCCGGTCGGGTTGGCCTGCAGCGTACCGAAGCTCAATGGAGGCGCAGATTCCACCACGCAGCCGCGGTGCTGCGCGGACGCCATTCCCGCCAGCGACAGCAAGCACATGGCCGCGACGAGGGCGGCAGATCGGGCACGAACTGTCATGGCGTATCCTCGAGAACGCAGGTCAGAGGGCCCAGGCGAGCCTGTGGAGAGCCTGTCGGCAACCGCGGCGACACGGCGCGGCACTGCTGTCCGGGGCGGTCCCAGCGCAGGATCTCGCCATCGCGATAGCCGTCAAGCCACGTCTCGCCGTCGAAGCCGACCAGCGCCTCGCCGCCGTGGCCGCGGCTCACTCGGGTGCCGGCCGCGACCGGCTGGCCGGCGGCATCGTGCAGCACCAGCGTGGCCGCGCGGCTCTGTTCGATGTCGAACTGCACCCGCACGCCGCCTCGATCGGGAGCGACGACCATCTGCTCGATCGCCGGAACGCTGAGATTCGCGCCCAGCCCATCGGGGTCGATGCCGACGCGATTGTCCACCCATCCGCGGACATCGGGCAGCAGCAGGTAGCCGTCGGCATCGGTGGTGCCCGCGAGGCGGTTTTCGTAGAGGATCGGCACTGAGCCGACATCGCCGGTGGACACCAGCGCGAACGAGTCGGAGATCCGGCGACTGGCGAACGCCTGGCCGTCCATCATCACCACGCTACCGCTGCCCTGGGCGAAGGCGCCACCGGTGCCGCCGATTCGATCCAGGCCGAACGAGAACTCGCCGAGGCCCGTCCGCCGGCGTGCGGTCGCGGCTCCATCGCCGTTGTCCCGGGCCAGGATTTCCCAGCCCCAGCCCCCTTCGTAGGGCGCGGTTCGGCGCGCACCGGCGGCAAAGCTGGTTTCGTCCTGGCGACGGTCGGCAGTGAAAGTGGCATCGAGGTCGGGACCCAGGCGCAGATTGTAGGTCAGCGAAACGCCCGTCCCGGTGCGGGCGTCGTGCAGCACGGTCGCGTGCACGGAACTGCGCCGGAAGTTCTGGTTCATGCCAAGGCCAATCGTGCGTGTGCTGCGCAACTCGCGATCTCGCGAGCGCAGCCAGTTCAGCGACACCGATCCACGGGGGATGGTCCACCACACGGAGGCCCGGTCCTGGCCCCGCAGCGGGGGGCTGCCTCCTTCCAGCGCACCCAGGTCGCGATAGCCGGCGCTGGCTCGCTGGGCATACAGATCGACGCCGACACCCTGGCCGAACCACTGGTATCCAAGTCCGCGCTGCTGGCCGTCGGCATCCCCGCTGCTGCGCGCGTACGAACCCGTGAGCAGGCCGTAGCGACCGAGCGGCGACCATGCCAGTCCCGCGCCTGCCAGGGTGAGCCCGGGTCCGGATTCGCCATGCAGCTCTGCAGTGATGTCGTTGCGCAGGCCGCGCCGCCAGCTCGCACTGGCGACCGGGTCGCTGCCATAGCCATCGGAGTCCACGCCAAAGCCGCGACGAAGCAGGCCGGCGTTCAGCGAAAAATCGCTCATTCCTGGCGCAAGACGTTGGAAATCGACGTAGAGCGGCACATTGGTCTGGGTGCGGCGGCCGAGCGCGTCGGTGACCACCACGACCGCCTGGCCGGCCCCGACCAGGCGCGGAAAGTCGGTCAGCACGAAAGGACCCGCCTCGACCCGGCGGTCGAGCTGACGCACGTTGTTGACGTAAAGCTCCACCGCCGACGGTACGGTCGCGTCGGCGCTGAATTGCGGTACCGGGTAGCTGACCAGGTCCGGGCGCACGCCGAAATTGCGACGCAACTGGATCCCGCCCAGCCGCACCGGGCGGGTCCACGCCAGCCCGCCTGTGACGATGTCGCCAGCGGTCCAGGTCTGCAGCCGTTCGGGGTCGGAATAGCTCCAGCGGGTGTCGAGCCGGGTGTAGCCGTCATTCTGGCCGTCGCCCACGCGGCTGACCCCGCTCTGCTCCAGCGCACCGAAGCGGCCAAACCAGCGCAGGCCAGTGCCCAGCGACAGGGTCTGGCTGTCGTCGAAGCTGCGGGCGTAGGTGTCCCAGTCGAGCAAGAGGCCGTGGTCGCGACGGGCGCTGACGGCCTGAGGCGGGGCATACCCGAGCTGCTGGGTGGGGCGCAGGCTGGACGCGGGGGTCAGCCGGACCTGCTGAAGGCTCATGTCCAACTGCCACGCCAGCCCGGGTACGTCATGCAGCGCCACCAGTCCCTCATCATCCAGTGCGAGCCCGGCAGGCAGCAGCAGCCCGGCGGCAGTCAGGTCATCCGGGTCCACGGAGGGTTTGCCGCCAGTGACCCTGAAACGTACCAGCGGGCGCACGACGCGACCGTCCATCACCACGTCCAGGTACAGGGTCTGGGCCGTCACCGCGGCGAGCGCGAGGGCGTCGCCAGCGCTGGTGGGTGCAGCCTCGAGCCCGCTGGTCGCCGTTCCGGCACTGACGGCAGTGGCGGTGGCACCCAGGGCTGTGGCCAGCGCCACCGTCAGCGACCAGGGGCTACTTTTCGACACGGAGGGCGATACGGACAGATTGCCCGTTCAGCAGGACCTCCAATGTCCGTGGTGTCTCCAGCTTTGCCAAGGCATCCGCCGGCAAAGGCCAGCGCCGGGTGCTGCCGGCGAGTACGTATCCCATGAGGCCGGGGCTGATCTGCAGGGTGTTTCCCTCGGCGTCCAGCAATCCGGTGGCGCCCAGCTGCGCGGCGCGACCGCCGCGGTTCTCGCAGGCCAGGGTGTTTTCGTCGACACGGCAATGCAGGTCCGTGAGCGCCGGGTCGACGGCGCGGATGAAGGCGGGGATCAGAAAGCGCATCCGCACCGCGACCGCGTTGTCGGCCGTCCGGGTGTCACTGGGCAGTTCGTCGACGACGACGCGGTACGCAAGTTCCCGCTCCGGTGGCGTCGCTTCGGTGCGCACAAGGCGGATCAGCTGCTCTCCACCTGCGGGTATCTCCACGATCGGCGGACTGGCCAGCAGGTCGTCGGCTGGCTCCAGCCGGTCCTCGCCGTTCTCCTGCGTCCAGGTGTAGACGCGGATCTGGGCGGCCACCGGGGCATCGCCGGAATTGGCCAGCACCAGTCGCCCGGCGCGGGCGCCCGCTGGCATGTCGACGCCGGTCTGGCGTGTCTGCAACTGACCACGCGCGTGCGCTCCTCCGGCCGCCAGCAGCAGGGCCCAGACGGCGGCCACCCCGAAGAGGTGGCGCGCAAGACGACCTGAATTCATCAGAACGTAACGGTGGCGACCACGTTGTCGCTATAGCTGCCAACCGGCTTCGGGTTCTGTCCGCCGAACACGCGACCGTACACCGGGAAGCTGTCGGTGCCGCCGGTGCTGGTGCCGGAGATCAGCACGCTGCCGCCGGTGCTGTCGCCCAGTACCTGGGTACGCGCGGCATCTGCGTACAGCGAGTAGTCGATCACGTCGCTGGCGGCGCTTGTCATCTTGCGGCTGGCGAAAGTGGCGCCGGCGCCGGCGCCCGCGGTGAATTCGATCGAAAGCGGACCGGCGCCCGTGCAGACGACGTCTACCGTGGTGCTGGCATCGATGTTGGCGGCCAGGGTGTTGACGGTGCCGAAACCCAGGTCGTTGGCAGCGATGGTGCAGCTGTTCTGGATGGTAATCGACACCTCCATGGTGTCGCTGGCGGTGGCGGCGGACGCGAGCGGCGCTGCGGCGATCAGGGCGGCGGCGAGAGCGGTGCGGGTGAAGATCGACATGGAAGGTATCCCCAGGGTAAACGGTGCGGTTCGCGTTCGACACGTGACAGGTATCACGTATGAATAGTGACACGCAAGTCCCATGCCATGCGACCGGTGCCCGCGGCGGGTGTGCGTCCCGTTCAGTCCGGGACCGCCCTTCAGGGGACGCCCGATACAATCCTGCTCGACGGCTCGCCCCTTGCGGCCGCGGATTCTGCCCCAGGAGCCGAGGCGATGCAAAGCTTTTTCAGTTACGACGTGATCGTGGTCGGTGGTGGCCATGCCGGCACCGAGGCCGCGCTGGCGTCCGCTCGCGCTGGCGCGCGCACACTCCTGCTGACCCACAACATCGAAACCGTCGGCGCGATGAGCTGCAATCCGGCGATCGGCGGCATCGGCAAGGGCCACCTGGTCAGGGAGATCGACGCGCTCGGCGGAATCATGGCGCACGCGGCCGACGCGGCGGGCATCCAGTGGCGGCGCCTCAACGCCAGCAAGGGGCCGGCCGTGCGGGCAACGCGCTGCCAGGCCGACCGATCGCTGTACCGCGCCTTCATCCGCCGCGCTGTCGAGGCCCAGCCTGGCCTGACGGTCTTCCAGTCGGCCGTGGACGACATCGACTTCGTCAACGGCCGTGTCGGCGGTGTGCTGACCCAGGCCGGGCTGAGGTTCGTGGCGCCGGCCGTGGTACTGACCGCTGGCACCTTCCTGGCCGGCAAGGTCCATGTCGGGCAGACCACCTATGCGGCCGGTCGGGCCGGCGACGCGCCCGCGACGGTGCTCGCCGAGCGCCTGCGCGGCGGGCCCTTCGTGGTCGACAGGCTCAAGACCGGCACGCCGCCGCGGGTCGACGGGCGCAGCCTTGACTATCAGGCCATGGACGAGCAGCCGGGCGACGACCCGCGCCCCGTGATGTCCTTCCTGGGCACATCTGCCGACCATCCGCGGCAGGTTTCGTGCTGGATCACCCACACCTCCGAGCGCACCCACGAGATCATCCGCGGCGCGCTGGACCGTTCCCCGATGTACACCGGACAGATCGAAGGCACCGGACCGCGCTACTGCCCGTCGATCGAGGACAAGGTGGTGCGCTTCGCCGACAAGGCCAGCCACCAGATCTTCGTCGAGCCCGAAGGCCTGGACGTCAGCGAGATCTACCCCAACGGCATCTCGACCTCGCTGCCGTTCGACGTCCAGCTCGAACTCGTGCGTTCGATCCGCGGCTTCGAGCAGGCCCACATCACCCGCGCCGGCTATGCCATCGAGTACGACTACTTCGATCCACGCGGCCTGAAGGCGACCCTGGAGACCAAGGCCATCGCCGGGCTGTTCTTCGCCGGCCAGATCAACGGCACCACCGGCTACGAGGAAGCCGCCGCGCAGGGTTTGCTGGCGGGCCTCAATGCGGCGCGCTTCGTGGGCGACGCGGAGGGCTGGAGCCCGCGGCGCGACGAGGCTTATCTGGGCGTGCTGGTCGACGACCTCATCACCCACGGCACCACCGAGCCCTACCGCATGTTCACGTCGCGCGCCGAATACCGGCTGCAATTGCGCGAGGACAACGCCGACCTGCGCCTGACCGCCACCGGTCGGCGCCTCGGATTGGTCGACGACGCGCGCTGGGGTGCGTTCGAGCGCAAGCGCGAGGCGATCGAGGCCGAGAACGCCCGCCTGTCGGTGCTGTGGGCCGCCCCCGGCAACGCCCTGGGGCGCGAAGTTGCGCAGACGCTCGGGATCGAACTGACCCGCGAGACCACCGCACTGGATCTGCTCAAGCGCCCGGAGCTGGACTATCGGTCGCTGCTGACGATGCCGTCCCTGGCGCCGCCGGTGCAGGACCCCGCGGTCGCCGAGCAGGTCGAGATCGGCGTGAAGTATTCGGGCTACCTGCAGCGCCAGAGCGAGGAGATCGCCCGCTCACTGCGCCAAGAGACCAGCACGATCCCGGAGGGCTTCGACTATGCAGGCGTTCACGGGCTTTCCATCGAGGTGCGGCAGAAGCTCGAGCGCGTGCGCCCCGAAACCATCGGTCAGGCGCAGCGGATTCCCGGCATGACCCCGGCGGCGATTTCACTGCTGCTGGTGCATCTGGGGCGACGCCGGCGCGCGGTCGCCTGAGGCGGAGGCCCCAGGCGCTGGCTACCCCTGCGGCAGCCGCACCGCGATTCGCGGGCCTCTACCGCCAGCGTCTTGTACATTGAATCGTCTTCTTCCAGGCACTCCGTTGCGATGAATCCGATGCACGCCCTCAGCCCACTTGCCCTGCTTGCGGTCGCCGCACTGTCCGGGTGCAAGCCCGAGACCGCCTCCGCGCCGGTCGCCGACACCACCGCTCCCGTGAGCTTCCAGGCGCAGCCATGGAAGTTGCCGGTGGAGGGACACACGGCCCAGCCTGACCTGGTCGTCGCGCCCGACGGCGGCGTGCTGCTGTCGTGGATCGAGCCGGACGGTCCGGCACCGGGATCGCATGTCCTAAAGTTCGCCCGCTACTCCGATGGACGCTGGTCCGACACGAAGGCGATCGCCAGGGGCGACGACTGGTTCGTCAACTGGGCCGATACACCGCACATCGCCGCAACCGCCGACGGCGCGTTGTGGGCGCACTGGCTGCAGAAATCCTCGGCGGCAACCTATTCCTACGACGTGGCGCTGGTGCGCTCTGGCGATGGCGGCGGCAGCTGGTCGACGCCGGTGCTCGTCAATGACGATGGCACGCCGACCGAGCATGGTTTCGTCTCGCTGTGGCCGGCTTCCCACGACAGCCTCGGCGTTGCCTGGCTTGACGGCCGCCGTACCGCATCCGGCGAAAGCCATGGCGCGCCCGCAGGGCACCACGCCCATGCGGCAGGCAGCGGCGGCGACGAGGCTGCGATGATGACCCTGCGGGCGAGCGTGTTCGACTCCGCGCTCCAGCGCAGCGCCGAGCAGGAACTCGATGTCTCGACCTGCGACTGCTGCCAGACCGATGCGGTGGCGACTCCAGGCGGGGCGATGCTTGCTTATCGCGACCGCACCGCCGAGGAGATCCGCGACATCTACGTGGCACGTTTCCAGGACGGTGTGTGGCAGTCGCCCGCGCGCGTGCACGCAGACGAATGGACGATGCCGGCGTGCCCGGTGAACGGACCGGCGATCCACGCGCGTGGCAGCGATGCGATCGTCGGCTGGTACACCGCAGCGGACGGCACCCCAACGGTCAAGGTCGCGCACTCCAGCGATGCCGGTGCGAGTTTTGCCGGCCCCAGGGCCGTCGACGGCGGCGACGCGGTACAGGGTCGCGTCGCGGTCGCCATGGGCGAAAGCGTCGCATGGGTGCTGTGGCTGCGCGAAGCCGGCTCGAGCCAATCGCTGCAGCTGGCGCTTTTCAGCCCGGACCTGACCCGGGAACTGCAACGCATCGAAGTCGCCACGCTGCAGGGCCGCGGCCGCGGCACCGGCTTTCCGCAGATGGTCCTCAGCGGAGAAAACGCACATGTCATCTGGACCGATGTGATCGATGGCAAGCCGGGCCTGCATGGGGCGACGATCGCGACGCGGTAGGCGCGCCTGCGCGGGCCGGCCGCCCGCAAGCGCACCAGTCAATGGCCCAGGCAACTACTTGTCTGCTGCGACCCGTCCGGAAGGGCGGGCGTTCGCAGGGCGCGACGCACTGCGTCGCAAGCAGCCCTCACTCAGTCCGGCCCACCCCAGCAGGGCGGGCGTTCGTGAAGGCGCGAGGCAGTGCCTCGCAAAGCCGCCTTCACTCAGTCCGGCCCGCCCCAGCGGGGCGGGCGCTCATAGGCGCGCGAGCCAATGGCTCGCAAGCAGCGCCTATTCGCCCAACGTAAGCAGCGAGGCGTTGCCTCCTGCGGCGGTGGTGTTGATCGTGATGGTCTTTTCGGTGGTGAATCGCGGCAGGTAGTGCGGGCCGCCGGCCTTGGGTCCTGTGCCCGACAGGTTGTGACCGCCGAACGGCTGCACGCCGACCACCGCACCGATCTGGTTGCGGTTGACGTAGCAGTTGCCGACCCTGACCCGTGACGCGATGTGCTCGCTGGTCTCGTCGATGCGCGAATGGATACCCAGCGTGAGGCCGTAGCCGGTGTTGTTGATCGAATCGATCACCGCATCGAGCTCCTCGCCCTTCCAGCGGATCACGTGCAGCACCGGGCCGAACACTTCGCGATCGAGCTGGTCCAGCGACTTCAGCTCGTACGCGCGCGGCGCAAAGAAACTGCCGTGCTCCGCGTCGGGGCCGAGTTCGACCGCCGCGATCTTCCGCGCTTCGCGGTCCATGCGCGCCGCGTGTTCCTGCAGCGTCTTCAGCGCGTCCTCATCGATCACCGGGCCGACGTCGGTCGACAGCTCGCCGGGGTCGCCGACCTTCAGCTCGGCCATCGCGCCGGCGAGCATGGTGCAGACCCGGTCGGCGATGTCTTCCTGCACGAACAGCACGCGCGCCGCCGAGCAGCGCTGCCCGGCCGAAGTGAACGCCGACGACAGCGCATCCTTGACCAGTTGTTCGGGCAGGGCCGACGAATCGGCGATCAGCGCGTTCTGCCCGCCGGTCTCGGCGATCAGCACGCCGATCGCGCCATCACGGCCGGCCAGCGCGCGGTTGATCGCCGAGGCGGTCTCGTTGGAGCCGGTGAACGCCACGCCGGCCACGCGCGGATCCTTCGTCAGCGCGGCGCCGACGGTGGCACCGTCGCCCGGCAGGAACTGCAGCACGTCTTCGGGCACACCCGCCTCGTGCATCAGCTTCGTTGCGACGTAGCCCACCAGGTTGGTCTGTTCGGCCGGCTTGGCGATCACGCTGTTGCCCGCGGCCAGCGCCGCGGCAACCTGGCCGATGTAGATCGCCAGCGGGAAGTTCCACGGGCTGATGCAGACAAACACGCCGCGACCATGCAGCTGCAGCGTGTTGGTCTCGCCCGTCGGCCCCGGCAGTGGCTCGGCGACGAACATCGTGCGTGCCTGGGAAGCGTAATAGCGCAGGAAATCCACCGCCTCGCGAACCTCGCCGACACCGTCGGGAACGGTCTTGCCGGCGTCGCGGGTGCAGATCGCGATGAACTCGGGCATGCGACCTTCCAGCAGGTCGGCCGCGTGCTCCAGGATCGCCGCGCGACTGGCACCCGGAATCGCATCCCAGCGCGGCTGCGCCGCCACTGCATTGCGCAGCGCCAGTTCGACCGTGGCGCTGTCGGCGGCGATCCAGTGTCCAACCACTTCGCGACGATCGGCGGGATTGGTCACCGGCTGGCGTTCGCCGGTATGCGTGGCGCCCGGCACCAGCGGCTCGGCATGCCAGTCGTTGCGGATGGAGGCGTTGATGCGCCCCGCCAGCGTGCGCAGCTGGCCGTCGTCGGCGAGGTTGACGCCCATGGCATTGCTCCTGTCGCAGTATTTCAACGTGTCCGCGAAGCTGCGATAAAGATCGATCGGCATCGGGATGCGGGGGTGGGGGATGGTGTCGAACGCTTCCACGGTGTCGGTGGGGTCGCGGATGAGGTCGTCGATGGCGACGTCCTCGTCGGTGATGCGGTTGACGAAGCTGGAGTTCGCGCCGTTCTCGAGCAGGCGTCGCACCAGGTAGGGCAGCAGGTCCTCGTGCGAGCCGACCGGCGCGTATACGCGGCAGGGCGCGTCGAGGCGGTCGGGCGGGATCACCTCGGCATACAGGTCGTCGCCCATGCCGTGCAGCTTCTGGAACTCGAAACGCCTGCGCGCAGCGCCGCTGCCGGCCATGCGGTGCACGGTGGCGATGGTGTGGGCGTTGTGCGTGGCGAACATCGGGTAGATCGCATCGCTGGCGTCGAACATGCGCTTCGCGCAGGCCAGGAACGACACATCGGTGTTGGGCTTGCGGGTGAACACCGGGTAGCCCGGGTAACAGTCAACCTGGGCGCGCTTGACCTCGCTGTCCCAGTACGCGCCTTTGACCAGGCGCACCGGAATGCGACGGCCATGGCGGCGCGCCAGGTCGGCAATGAACTCGATCACCTCCGGCGCGCGCTTCTGATAGGCCTGCACCGCCAGGCCGCAGGCTTCCCAACCGTCGAGCGAGGCGTCGGCATAGGCGCCAGCGAACACGTCCAGCGACAGTTCGAGGCGATCGGCCTCCTCGGCATCGACGGTGAAGCCGATGCCGTTGGCCCTCGCCAGCTGCGCCAGTTCGAGTACGCGCGGAGTCAGTTCGGCGAGTACCCGCCTCCGCTTGGCCTGTTCGTAACGCGGGTGCAGCGCCGACAGCTTCACCGAGATCGACGCGGCTGCGAACGGATCGGCCGACGATCCCCCCGCATCGCCCCTGCGATTGGGCGCCGACAGCCGCCCGATCGCCAGGATCGCGTCGCGGTAGGCCTGCAGGTAGCGCTGCGCGTCGGCGTGGGTGAGCGCCGCCTCGCCGAGCATGTCGAAGGAATAGCGGTACTTTGCGTTTTCGCCCTTGCGGGCTCGGGCAAGCGCTTCGCCGATCGTGCGCCCCATGACGAACTGGTGGCCCATGATCCGCATCGCCTGGCGCACCGCCAGGCGGATCACCGGCTCGCCGACCCTGCCGACGAGCCGCTTGAAGGCGTTGTGCACGTCGTGTTTGGTGGAGTGGTTGAGGTCAACCAGGTGCCCGGTCAGCATCAGCCCCCAGGTGGATGCGTTGACCAGCACCGAGTCCGACTGGCCCATGTGCCGCTTCCAGTCGGCCTCGCCCAGCTTGTCCCGGATCAGCTTGTCGGCTGTCTCCTGGTCGGGAATCCGCAGCAGCGCCTCGGCGACGCACATCAGCAGCACGCCCTCCTCGCTGCCCAGATCGTACTGGCGCATGAACGCTTCGATCGCGCCCTGGTCCTGCGCCCGCGCCCGCACCCGGTTGACCAGCCCGGTCGCGGTGGCCTGCGCCGCGGCGCGTTCGCCCTCCGGCAGCCTGGCCGCGTCGAGCAGGCCACGCACGTGCATGGTTTCGTCGCGCGACCAGGCAGCGGTGATCGCCTCGCGGGCACCTCCGGGCAGGGGCGGCAACTCGGTGAGCATCGCGCGGCGATCGCTGGCGCCGTCGACGTCCGTGGCGTCGGCGGCAATGAAGGTTTGGGTGGTCATATGGCCCGATAAAGCCGATGGAGGCGCGTAGTCTAGGGGTTTGTCCGTGGGCGCGGGGCGAACGCCCGGGGCGGAGGGCCGGGGGGCCGCCAGTGTGGCGGCTCCGCGGGATAAAACCGGGATGAATGCGCCCCCCTTTCGGCTGCAGGCGCGGTCGAACGAGGCCGCTGAAGCTTGCCGCATCCTGCCCCGGCGGATACCATTTGCCAGTTATCCGCAGCGCCGAAGGGCAGGCCGCCCACGGCATCGCAGGCCCATGAGGGGCTCCCGTTCGCGACCTTTCCCGGACTTTGCACTGTGAACCAGTGCGGCAACCGGTACAGGCCCCGCTCGCGCTGCAGGAATCACAACCAATTTGATTTCGGGGCTCCAACAGATGAAAGCCGGTCGCATCAAGCAGTGGGCAGTGGGGCGTTGGGTACTGGGCCTGGCGGCGATGGCGTCGCCGTTGGCCGCGCTCGCGCAGCAGGCCGATCCGGTGCGCTGGCAGTTGAACATGCACCCGGGCGTGACCCACCTGTCGCAAAACGCCTACGAGGCGCACATGCAGGTGCTGTGGATCTGCGTCGGCATCGGTGTGCTGGTGTTCGGCGCCATGGCCGTGGCGATGTTCAAGTTCCGCAAGTCGCGCGGCGCCGTGCCCGACACCGAATTCACCCACAGCACCAAGCTGGAAGTGATGTGGTCGGTAGTCCCGGTCGTGCTGCTGGTGCTGATGGCGATTCCGGCGACCACCAAGCTCGTGCAGGCCTATGACACCCGCGAGTCGGAGATGACCGTCAAGGTCACCGGTTATCAGTGGATGTGGAAATACGAATACCTTGGCCAGGGCGTGGAGTTCACCAGCCGCATGGACCTGGACAGCGATGTCATCCGCCAGAGCGGAACAGTGCCGACGCTCGCGTCCAACCCCACCTACCTGCTCGACGTCGACAACGAACTGGTCCTGCCGATCGACACCAAGATCCGTTTCGTGATCACCGCCGACGACGTGATCCACGCCTGGTGGGTGCCGGCACTGGGCTGGAAGCAGGACGCGATCCCCGGAATCATCAACGAGGCCTGGACCGAGATCCGCGAGCCGGGCATCTACCGCGGCCAGTGCGCCGAACTGTGTGGCAAGGACCACGGCTTCATGCCGATCGTGGTGCGCGCGGTGCCCAAGGCCGAATACCAGCAGTGGCTGGCGGCGCAGAAGGCGCTTGGCGAACCCGTACCGGATGTTCCTCTCGAGGTGATTCCGAAGCCGTTCGACCCGGTCGAGCCCGACGAGGCCACGGAACCCGCCGAAGGCACCGAAACCACCGACGCCACGGCCGCTCTCGCGGTCGCCGGCTGATCAGCAAACTCAAAGGTAGTCAGGGCAATGGCCAATTACTCCACCGGTTCCGCAGCGACCGTCGATCACCACGGCGGCCACGACGCGCACGAGCACAAGCAGGGTTTTGTCGAGCGCTGGTTCTTCTCGACCAACCACAAGGACATCGGCACCCTCTACCTGATCTTCAGCTTCGTGATGTTCATCGTCGGCGCGGCGATGTCGGTCGTCATCCGCCTCGAGTTGTCGGTGCCGGGCCTGCAGCACGTTGACCCGATGTTCTTCAACCAGATGACCACCATGCATGCGCTGGTGATGATCTTCGGCGGCGTCATGCCGGCGTTCGTCGGCCTGGGCAACTGGATGATTCCGCTGCAGATCGGCGCCCCCGACATGGCGCTGCCGCGAATGAACAACTGGTCCTTCTGGATCCTGCCGTTCGCTTTCACCCTGCTGCTGATGACCCTGTTCCTGCCCGGCGGTGGCCCGGCCGGCGGCTGGACGCTGTATCCGCCGCTGTCGCTGCAGGGCGGCTCCAACGTCGCGTTCGTGATCTTCGCCATCCACCTGATGGGCATCAGCTCGATCATGGGCGCGATCAACATCATCGCGACCATCGTCAACATGCGCGCGCCGG
>JALYOF010000062.1 GCA_030857025.1 Pseudomonadota bacterium
GAGACGCAAGGCCGCGCGCTGATCGCGAAAGGCCTGGCGAAAGAGGGCACGGTACCGCTGAACAAGAAGGCGATCCCGGCCGAGAACAAGGCCTCCCCTTCGCAGGCCGCTGGCACGGAAGCACCGTTGTCTGCATCGCGAGCGGCCCCAGCCTCACGGCAGACGACTGCAAAACCGTCCGCGCGTGGCGGGGCATGGAAAAACACCGGCGGGTAATCACGGTCAATTCATCCTTCCTGCGCGCTGATTGGGCCGACGCAATCTATGCGTGCGACCGGGCATGGTGGGAGGCGCACTTCGAGACCGTGCAGCAACGCTGCGAAGGCGAGTTCTGGACGGTCAACCGCGACATCTCGCGGGTGTTCGGACTGAACTTCATCGAGTCGGAGAAGGGCGGCGGCTTGTCGAAGCGTTCGAACACGATCCGGCTGGGCGGAAGCACCAGCGGCGGCGGCGGGAACAGTGGGTACCAGGCGGTGAGCTTGGCGCTGCACTTCGGTGCAGCGCGGGTGATTCTGCTGGGCTACGACATGCAATTCAGCGGCAAGCGCAAGCACTGGCATCCGGACCACGGCGGGAAGATGCACAACCCGGATCAGCGGCTGATGGATGGCTGGGTGCGGCGATTCGCCGAGCTCGCCAGTGAGGCGACGGCGACGATCATCAATTGCACGCGGGAAACCGCGTTGACCTGTTTTCCACGGCAAGCGCTCGAGAAGGTGCTGGGGAGTGAGGGTGCGGGCGTTTCTCGGGCTACGTGATGGCGTCCACTACCGGCGCGAGGCGTTCACGCGCGGGCTGGAGCGGTGCGGTTACACGGTGGTCCACGAGATCACGAATAAGCCACGCGACGGCGATCTGCTCGTGCTGTGGAATCGGTACGGCCCCGGGGGGCATGCAGCCGACATATTCGAGGCTCGGGGCTTGCCGGTGCTGGTGGCGGAGAACGCCACATGGGGCAACGACTTCGCGGCTGAGCGCTGGTATTCGCTCTGGCGGGGACGGCACAACACGGCCGGGAATTTTCCTGTCGGAGACCTTGAGCGCTGGGATGCGCTCGGCGTTGAGCTGCAGTCTTGGCGTCCTGCTGGTGGCGAAGTCGTCGGCCTGCCACAACGGGGCATCGGCCCAGTAGGAACGGCGATGCCCCGCGGCTGGGTTCCGCGAGGTTGTGATCGCATTCGTCACCATCCCGGGACCGGGGATTGCGTGCCGTTGGAAAAGGACTTGGCGCGGGCCTCCCGCGTTATCACGTGGGGCAGTGGTGCGGCGGTCAAGGCGCTTACGTGGGGCATCCCGGTCACGTCGTACATGCCGGACTGGTGCGCGCAACAGGACAACACGGACGCGGGGCGACTGGCGATGTTCCGCCGGCTGGCCTGGGCGCAGTGGCGGCTGGCGGAGATTGAAAGCGGGGAGGCGTTCCGATGCTTGCTGTCCTGATCACGGGCCGCGGTACGAGTGGAAGCTGGCAAATCCGTGGCGTGCAGCTCGGTCATGCGCTGGGCGCGCGCGTGGAGGCGCAGGCGCGGCTCGGTGATGCCGACGTTGTTATCGGTGTGAAGCGACTGCCCGATGACTTGTTGCGCGCTCTGCGCGGACGTCCTCTGATATGGGACGTGGTCGATGCCTGGCCGCAGCCGCACGGCAATGACTGGAACGAGGGGATGTGCCGGCGCTGGCTGGCGCAAGAGGTCGACCGGATTCAGCCTGCGGCGATCATTGCGGCGACGAAACGCATGGCGACTGACTGTCAGGCGTTCGGCGTTCCGGTGCTGTGGCTGCCGCACCACCACCGCCCGGGCATCGCGCCGAACCCGATCCGGGAGCGGTTGGCGGTCATCGGGTACGAAGGGGCGCCTGGCTACATCGATAAGTGGCGTAAAGCGATCGACCGAGAGTGCGCGCGCATCGGTGCTCGGTTCGTGGTGAATCCGGCAACGTTGTCGTGCGTGGATGTGGTGCTTGCGCTGCGCGGGTCCGCTGGCTATGCGCCGCGCCAGTGGAAGTCGGGCGTCAAGCTGGCGAACGCGCATGGCAGCGGTACGCCGTGGATCGGCTGCCGGGAAGCTGGATATTTGGAGACGGCCAGCGGCGCTGAGTATTGGGCCGACACGCCGGAGGAATTGCGTATCGCGCTGGACTGGCTGTCGGATCAGTCGTCGCGCGAGCAAGTCGCGGACCGGTTCCGCGCAGCCGCTTTCAGCGCCGAAGCCGCGGCATCGAGGCTGAGGGAATGGATTTGCGCGCTCAGATTCTGATGCAGCCGCAGACGGCCGGCCGCGGGTCGCGGATGCTGGAGGCGATGCTCGACACAGCACCGATCCCGGTCAAGGTCCGGGAGACGTACAGCGCCGAGAAGGACAACATCTTGGTCACCTACGGCACCGGACATGCGGTGCGCCGGGTCTGGTGGCAGCAGCACATTCGACGGAATGGCCGTTGCATCGGCCTGGATATCGGCTACTGGGATCGGCAAGACCCTGACGCAGGTATGCGCGTCACGTTGGACTCCGACCACCCGCCGCAGTGGATCCGCCCCGAGGATGCATCCCGCTGGGACGCGCGCGGCGTGGATCTGCGCGCGGACGCGGGCGAGGGTCCGGCGCTGGTGATCGGGCAGGGCGTCAAGTCGG
The DNA here is from genome assembly GCA_030857025.1 of Pseudomonadota bacterium. Classification (GTDB taxonomy): domain Bacteria; phylum Pseudomonadota; class Gammaproteobacteria; order Xanthomonadales; family Xanthomonadaceae; genus Lysobacter_K. The sequence goes on from JALYOF010000062.1 coordinate 2,637, forward strand.
TGCGCGTTCGGCAAGAGCGGCCACTGGCGTGGGAAATGTCGAGGATCAAGGCTCTCCGATCTCAGGGCCGCGAGGTGTTGTACCGCCCCAAGCGCCACGGGGATGCGATCCCTGGCGGCGTGAACATCAGCCGGCACGAAACGATCGATGAAGCCCTGGTCGGCTGCTCGCTCGTGGTGTGCCGCCATTCGAACGTTGCAGTCGACGCCTGCCTCGCCGGGGTTCCGGCGGTGTGCGAGGGCGGCGCGGCGTCTGCGCTTTACGGGAACGATCCATGCAATCCCATCCAAGTTACGCGGAGTCAGCGCCTGAGCTTCCTTCGGAGCCTGGCGTGGTGGAACTACCGGCCGTCGGAGGCAGCCCAGGCGTGGACGTATCTGCTGAGCCGAATCCAATCCGGCTGAACATCGGCGCCGGCACCAAGGCGTTCGATGGCTGGATCGCGGTTGGGCTGGAGCCTCAACACGACGTGCAATCGGATATCCGGAAGCTACCGTTCGCCGACGGCTACGCGGACGAGGCGATGGCAATTCACGTCCTCGAGCATCTCGATCGCTGGGATGCGCCGGCAGCACTGAAGGAGTGGCGTCGCGTACTAAAGCCCGGTGGGTTGCTGATCATCGAGCAGCCCGAATTGCTGCGGTGCTGCCGCGGGATCCTCGCTGGCGCCGCGCCGCGCGATGGTCTATGGGGCCTGTACGGAGATCCCAACGAGCGCGATCCGATGATGATGCACAAGTGGGCGTGGTCGGCCGCGGAGCTGATCGCAGAGTTGAAGGCTGCGGGCTTCACGAAAATCAAGGAGCGTCCGCTGCAGTTCCACGGGCGCCGGGCGCACCGCGACATGCGCATCGAGGCTCGGGCGTGATACGACTCTTCGCCGGATATGACGCCCGCGAGGCCATTGGTTTCGCGGTGTTCGTCGACAGCGTGATCCGTCACGCCAGCCAGCCCGTCTCGATCACGCCGCTGGCTTCGCAGGGGCTGCCTCAGGGCTCGAACGAGTTCACGCTTTCTCGATTCTTGGTTCCTTACCTGTGCAACTTCGAGGGGCATGCGATCTTCGCTGACGGATGCGACATGCTGATGGTCGACGATGTCGCTGAACTAGACGCGTTTTTCGATCCGCGGTGCCCCGTGCAAGTTGTGCAGCACAAGGACTATGAAACGATTCACGCGCGAAAGTACGTTGGCACGACCATGGAATGTGAAAACCGAAATTATCACCGCAAGAACTGGGCGTCGCTCATGATCATCAACTGCGAGCACGATCACTGGCGCGGCCTCGAACCGCAGTCGCTCCAGTACGCGTCTGCGATCTCACTGCTCGACATGCGGCACGTCCCTAACATCGGCGCGCTCCCCGCGGAGTGGAATGTGCTTGCGGATGAGAGGCAGGACGCGTTCGGAGCGAAGCTGCTGCACTGGACTGCCGGGATCCCCGCGTTTGATCACTACCGCGACGCGCCCTGCGCGAAGCAATGGCACGCCGCTCGCGCGGCGATGGAGCGCATATGAGCGTGGTGACGGTGCAGGAAGCAAAAACCGCGCTGGTGGTGATCCACAACCACGACGACCTGCGGCTGCAGCAACTGATTGACGATGCCGAGGACGAGTGCCTACAGTTCATCGACCGGCCCAGTCTTCCGCGTGTTGGCGTGTCGTGCCCAGACGAGTGCGACACCTCATACGTTGACAACCCGGTGTCCGACGGCGCTGACCTTCCGAAGTCGATCCGCCGCGGAATCCTGCTGATCGTGCAGGCTGCTTACGAGGGCAAGGATGCAGACGAGATGACGAAGCTGCGCAAGGCCGCCGAGGTGTGTTGGTTTCCACACCGCTGCCGGCTGGGCGTCTAACGTGCTGACTCAGCGCCTACGCCACCGTGTCACGTTCGAGGAACAGGTCGCGGTGACCGAGTCCTCGGGCGAAGTCATCGGCCATGAATGGCGCATCGCGGACGTGGACGGCAACCTGCTGGAGAACGTGCCGGCCGAAGTGCTGACCGGCCCTGGCCGCGAATTCGAAGCCGCAGACGCGAAGCAGTCCGACACCACGGCGCGCATCGCTGTGCGCTGGTTTCCCGGCTTGCTGCAATCCTGGCGCGTCCTGTGGGAAGGCAAGCGCTACAACATCACGAGCATCGACACCGATGCGACGGCGCGCAAGGAATGGCGCCTGCGCTGCGAGGATGGGCCGACCGATGGCGCGTGAAACGATTCGCATCGAAGGGTTGGCCGGCGTGCTCGACACCCTGAAGCGCTTGCCGCCGGAGATCGTGTCCAAGGCGGGGGGGCCGGTGAAGTTGGCGCTCATGAAGGCCGCAGAAGTCCTGCGCGACGAGGCGAAGTTGAACGTTCGCCGGATCATCGACGAGCCGAACAAAGACGAAGAACCAAGGGAGAGCACCGGCCTGCTGCTGCTCTCGATCCAGGCCAAGCGCGGCCGGGTGATCGGCCAGAAGGGCGAAGCTCAGGTCGTGAGCATCAAGCGTGGACAGAAATACCCTGACGGTCGGCAGCCGAAGAAAGGCGACCTAACTGCAACACAGGTGGGACGCCTGCTGGAATACGGCAGCGAGAAAATGCAGGCCAAGCCTTGGTTGCGGCCCGCCTTCGAAGCGAAGAAGCAGGAAGCCGTCGAAACCTTCACGCGCGAGATCACCAAGCGCGCCACGGCAACAATCAAGCGCCTAGAACGCGCGGCCAGTAGGAAGTAACCATGCTGCCCGACGTCTTTTCACTGCTGAATGTTGCAGCGGTGCGGGCCTTCGTGGGCACGCCGCCGCGCATCTACCGGCACGGGCAGGCACCGCAAGACGCGGTCGCGCCCTACATCACCTGGTTCTCAGTCTATGGGCGCCCCGAGATCACGCTCAGCGAGACGCCAGCGGTGGACAACTACACCATCCAGGTGGACTGCTGGAGCAACAACACGGGCACGGGCTCGACACAGGTGAACGCATTGGCTATGGCCGTGCGCGACACCATCGAGGCCCGCTTCCACGTCACTGCGCAGTCCATAGACGAACAGGACTTCCAGACCCAGCGCTACCGCATCGGTCTGCAGTTCACGTACTTCGAACATCGAGCGCCGTGAGGCGGCCGGCATCGTCGAGAGACGACGCGAAACCCAGCCGGGAGGAAATCCCGGCACACATTCCACGGGTCGCTTAGGCGGCCCGTTTTCATTTCCGGCGTAGCGCTACGCCGGGAACACGACTGTCGCGATGACAGCCGTCACGCACTGCCGCGAGGCAGCGCATCCCATCGATGGAGATAGAGATGACCACTGGCGTAATCGAAACCAAAGGCACCCGCCTTTTCTTCAACGGTCCGGCGTCGAGCCCGTCCGAAATCCTCAAGGTTGCCTGCCCGACCGGTATCTCCGGCCTGGGTGGACCCGGCAGCCAGATCGACACCACGTGCCTGGACTCGGAGGAGATGGAATTCCGCCGCGGCATGCGGAATCCCGGACAGCTCAGCGTCCCGGTGAACTTCATCCCGCAGTCCGAATCGCACCAGGCGCTGATCAACCTCGCCGCCAACGGCGATACGGTCGACTGGATGATCGTTTTCAGTGACCAGACCGGTTCGCCGGTGCTGGTGACGAACGGGTTGCTCGTGTCGCCGGGTGCCACCACGGCCCGGTTCCAGGGCTACCTCGCGGATTTCAACATCGACGTGGCGAACAACGAGATCGTGCGCGCGACGCTCACGATCCAGCGTTCGGGCGCGGTGGGTTGGAACCTGCCGACCGCGATCTACGACTGATCCACCTAACGGCGACAACATTTTTGTCTTGCCAGTCCGGCGCGCGTCCTCACGCGTTCGCCGTGCGTGCCCGTGCGTTCGGGCTGGCATCTATCAAGGAACGGCGATGGAACTGATCGAGAAAGAACTCATGTGGAAGGCACGCGACGGTGAGAAAACCGAGACCGTGTATTTCCGCGAACTGACCGCGGGCGACACGCTCGCGCTCGCGGCTGGGCAGAAGCTGCGCGGCAACCTGTCGGATGGCGAGGTCGAGATCGATCTCGAATCCCAAGTTCGCGGAGGCCAGATGATGGTGCAGCGCACCCTCGTTACCGCAGACGAGAAGCAGGTCTATCCGAAAATGATTGACCTGCTGAAAGAGGACGGCCGCAAGATGAAAGCGCTGATCCGTCTCGCGCAAGCGACGCACAAGGAAGTGTTCGAGGAAGAGGGCGACCTGGGAAACGCCTAATCGCTGACCCTGTTTTACGCGCTCATGTGCGGCTCTCGATCATGTATCGCGAGCCGCTTGAGAACGTACTGCAGTGGCCGTCGGCGCATGTTCGCCTGATCTCGAAGTTCCTGCAGCACGAGCCAGCACCGGAACAGAAGATCGAGGCAGCCATCGCCAAGCTCGAACAGACGTACGTGAACATGCATCTCAAGAAGGGTGCAGCCTCGATCCCTCTGGAGAGGTTCCTCATGTTCCGCAATGCGTGGCAATCCGAAGCACTCAGGTCGGAGCGTTACACCGACCATGAGAAGAAGACCATTGCCACGCTGATGGCGCTCGAAACCAAGGCCGACTGAAATGCGCATTTCGATCATTCTCGAGGCGTTGACGGGCTCGTTCGAGACCGACATGAAGCGGGCTTCGAAAGAGGCCCAGCGCGCCTCCAAGCAGATGGAGGCCGACTTCAAGCGCATGGGAGTGGCGGTCGGGGCAGCGATGGCGACCGCCGCGGTGGCGGTGGCAGCGCTCACGAAGAAGGCGATCAACAACGCCGACGAGATCGGCAAGGCCGCGCAGAAAATTGGCACGAGCACGGAGAAACTTTCCGGACTCGCCTACGCGGCCAAGCTGGCAGATGTTGAGCTGGGCGGGCTCCAGATTGGGCTCCTCAAGCTCACCAAGAACATGACGGATGGCAATGCCGCCTTCGCCGCAATTGGGGTCTCGGTCACCGATTCCAAGGGCAGGATGCGCGACGTGGTCGACGTGTTCGGCGACGTGTCTGAAGTCATTTCAAAAATGCCGGAAGGCGCACTGAAGACCCGCCTATCGCTGGAGCTGCTCGGCAAGTCAGGCGCGAACATGCTTCCGTTGATGAACGAGGGCAGGGATGGCCTGAAGGAAATGAGCGACGAGGCAGAGCGCCTCGGGGTTGTCATTGACGACAGGACGGCCAAGGCTGCCGAAAACTTCAACGATGACCTGACGCGGTTAGGGTTGGCGTTCGACGGGATCTTCATTAAGGTCGCGCAAGATGTATTGCCCGTTTTGGACGACCTGGTTCAAAAGTTCAAAGACCCGGAGTTTCGCGACGGAATTACCGCACTGGCTACGGGCGCAGCAAACGCGATTGTCTACGTAGCAAAACTCGCCGCCGAACTGGGGAACCTTGCTCGCTTCGCTGGCGAGTCCGTCGCTGCGCGGCTCAACGGCCCCGCGGCAGGGGACATTGTGCGTCTGGAAGATGCAGTCGCGCGACAGCGAGAAGTCATTCGACAACTGGATCAGTCGGGGACTGGCGCTGAGCGCCGCAACACTTCGTCGTATGCCGATGAGCAGCGGCGGGAGCTGCTGAACCTCACGGCGCAGCTGAATGCAGCCCGTGACGCAGCCGAGCAGCTGGCTATCCAGCAATGGAATCTTGACGAAGCTGCGCGCAACGCAACCGGCGAGGTAAAGGAACAGACCGCGACTGAACGTGAGGCCGAGCAGGCGCGAAAGGATGCCACAGCAGCCCTGGAAGCATACTTCAATAGGCTCAAGCAATCCGCTGAGGGCAACAAAGCACTTGGGGCGGCCGAGCGTGAGCGCGCGAAGGCGTTGCGCGAGGCAGAGGCAGACTGGAAGCGCCTCGATGACGTGCACCAGCACGAACTCATGACGCTGGAAGAGCAAGAGCGCGCTATGCGCGAAGTTCGGGATGAGTTCAACAGAGCGGCGGCGGACATCCAGACCGAAACCAAGCTGCTCGGGATGTCTACGCAAGAGCGCCAGAAGGCCCTCATTGCGCTTGAGGCAGAGCGCCTAGCGCGTGACAAGAACGGCGTGGTCGTCGAAAATGAGCGAAAGCGGTACCAAGACCTTCTCACGACTCTTCAAAAAGCAGAATCGCTGGAATCTATCCGCCTTGAGTTCGACCAAAGCGCATTCAGCGATCTTCTCAGCGACATCGACAAACTGAGAGAAGCAATTGAGGGCGCTCTTGACCCAGATATTGCCAAGGCGCTCACCGCACAAATCGCGGGCAAGACACTTAACTCATTCCAGGCGCTGCTTGGTGCAGTTCAAACCTTCACGAATGAAGGCAGCAAAGGCTTCAAGAACATCGAAAAGGGAATGGCGGCCCTGTCGATCGTTCAGGACATCATCGCGCTGAAAGCCGCCGTCACGGCCGTCCTGTCGCAGGGCCAAGGCGAGCCCTACTCGGCCTGGGCGCGCATGGCCGCGATGGCCGCCGCGGTCGCTCCGATGCTTGCAAGCATCGGGCTGACCATCAGCAGCTTCGGCGGCGGAGGCGGAGGGGGTGGTAGTAGCGGCGCAGAGGCTAGGCAGGCGACCCAAGGACGCGGCACGGTCCTCGGCGACGCCGAAGCGCAGTCCGAGTCCATCCGTAACGCTGTGGAAATCACGGCGGAGGCTACGAGCAATCTCGTCGGCATCAATCGCGGGATGTTGAGTGCGCTGCAGGCAATGCAGGCTGGCATCAGCGGCGCTTCTGGCGGTATCGCGCGCACGGGGTTCGGTGAGTTGTCGCTTGACGGCGCCGCGTTCGCAAACGCCTTTGGCCCGCTGCCCACGATCCTCGGCTCGCTGCTGGGAAGCATCTTCGGTGGCGATCAGGATCTCATCGACCAAGGCTTGCTTGTTCGTGGCGGATCGTTCGGCAGCGTAGCCGCTAACCCTAACGCCAGCAGCTACCAGACCATCGAGACGGACGGCGGCTGGTTCGGCAGCGACGATATCGACGACGAACTCGAAGCGTTGGGTGAAGAGGTCACCACGCAGATACAGTTGATCCTTGGATCCATCGGCGACGCAGTTCGCGCGGGTGCGGAAGCGCTGGGCGTCGACGCAGCGCAGATCAATGCGGCCATCGAAGCCTTCCGCATCGAAGAGATTCGCATCAGCACGATGGACCTCTCCGGAGAAGAGGCGCAGGCCGAGATCGAAGCCGCGTTCAGCGCCATCTTCGACGAGTTGGCAGGTGCCGTGGTGCCTTTCATCGATCAGTTCCAGCGCGTGGGCGAAGGGCTGGGCGAAACACTGATCCGTGTAGCCACCAGCGTCCAGGTGGTGCAGGAAGGGATGTACCAGCTCGGCCTGAGCATGGAGGCTTTGGACCCCGAGCGAATGGCGCAGGTGAGTGTCGCGCTGATTGACGCCGTGGGTGGCATTGACGCCTTTATCGAGGGCATGCAGTCGTTCGTCTCTAACTTCGCGCCGGCCTCGCGCCAGTTCGCGGTGGCGCAGGATGAAATCAATCGCGCGTTCGCGCAGGCGGGCTTGACGGTCCCGGCTACCCGAGATGGCATGTGGGAGTTGATGCAGTCGCTCGACGCCACGACGGACAGCGGGCGCGAGCAGATCGCCACGCTGCTGCGGTTGGGCAATGTCGCCGACACGTATTACGACGTGCTGGAAAGCCGCGCCAACGACGCAGCAGAGGCGGCGGCCGAGGCGGCAGCTATCGAGGCAGAAGCGGCGGCGAGCCGGGCAGAGGCGCTCGCCGCGTCGCAAGAGACGGTTGGGCAGTTGATCATCGGTTTCGGCGAACAATGGTCCGACGCTCAGCGCGCAATCAATGAGTGGGACATGTCGCCGCTGGCGCGCGAGCTGGCGGGCATTGAGGAAGAGACGCGGGTGGCGATTGCGATAGCCGCGGCGAATGGCGCGTCGCCGGCCCAGCTACTGGTGCTGAGCATCCAGGGCATCGGCCGCGCCGCTGCGGCCGCCACCCTTGCCGCGCTGGAGTTTGCCGACTCACTGGCAGAGTGGGAATTCGAGGAAGCCCTCGCGGGCATGACCGAGCTCGAGCAGACCATCGCGCGCAGCGATCAGCTCTGGCAGGAGCGACTGCGCCAGGCGATTGAGTTGTTCGGCGAGGATTCGACGGAAGCCACGCGGGTGGTTGAGTTGTGGGGCAATGCGACGACCCGGTTCACAGAGGCGGCAGCGGCAGCAGCGGAGACGCTGATTCAGTACACGGGCAGCCTCTCGTCCGCCCGCCGCACCGTGGGAGAGATACTGCAAGAGGCGAATATCGGTGTTCGCGGCGATGGCTTGACGGAGCGCCAGCGGGCTATTGCCGAAATCAACGCCCGCTTCGACGCCTTCGAACGTGGCGTCCGCGATTCGATGATCGGGTTCTCCGGATCCATTACCGCGCGTGAGTTGATGGAAGAGAAAATCACCAAGGCCTTGATCGAGCTTGGGGAACTGCGCCTGGAGGCGCTGACGAATCTGGAGCTGGAGAGCATCGGCGACGTCGAAGACGCCATCCAGGAGCGATACCAGCGGGAACTGGACTGGCTGCGGCAGCTCGGCGAGCTGCAAGACTCCCTGTTGCTGGACCCGACGCTTTCGACGCTGACGCCTGAGCAGATGCTGGCCGAGGCAAAAGCCCAATACGAGGAGGCGCTTGCTGGCTCGATGAGCGGTGACGAGGACGCGCGCGCCGGCTTCGACGAAGCGGCGCGAAATTACCTCGCACAGGCTCGCGACTTCTTCGCATCCAGCCAGGCGTATCAGGACATCTTCGGGCGGGTGACGGGAGACATCAGCGGATTGATCGAGTCCTCTCCGGCCACCGCGGCCGCAGCTCAGGCGAACGATGTGATCGCGAACGCCGTGGTGGCAACGATCACCGAACTGCGAGATGACAGTGAAGATCAGACTGACGCCATCGTGGCGCGACTGGAGCGGATCGAAACCGAATCCTCGAATTCGAATGTGCTGCTGGAATCGGTTGTCGCCGAACTTAGGAAACTTGGCACCTCAAATAGGACGCTGGGATGAGCCATACCGGCCCTAGCGCCTTCATCGTCGTCGGCGACACCGATTGGTGGTCGACGGCTGCTGCCGATCGCAACGGCCTGATGACGGTGGACAGCACGATGCGCAAGGTGCGACGTGACCGCACGACAGCGACCTGGGCGAGCCTGCATGGCGCCGGGACCCGTGCGGCAACCACCGGGAAGTGTCTTTACGCCGAGCTACTCATCTCAGCGTGGGTGACGGCGGACCCCGCAGGCATCATGTTCGGGCTGAACCGTGCGGGCAATGAGGCAACGATCGCCGGCGCCGCCTATCCGGGCGGCGACGCGCTTTCGATTGGTTACCAAGGCAGCGGCAACGTGTACGTTTCGGCGGGCCCAGTGCAGTCGGGCAATTCAACACTTGCACCGGGCGACAAGATCGGCGTCATGTATACCCGCGAAGCCGGCGTTCCGAAGGCGCGGTTCATTAAGAACGGTCGATTCAACATCCTGGGCTTCTCCGAAGACTTGGGAGATGCTTCGTGGTCGAAACTCAATGGCGCGACCGCCGCCGGGCAGAAACTCACTTTCGTCAACACGAACAGCTACGTGCTGCAGAACGTTGCTGCCTGTGGCGCGCCTGGCGCACAGTTTTTCTTCTCGGCCTACGTCACATCGAGCAACACCACTACGTTCAATGTGGCACTGACCGACGCTGCGGACGGCGCGCCGACCGTGTTGCAAGCGTTCGCCGTCACGGCCGGCGTACGGACACGCATCACCCTCGCCGCCACGCTGGGTGTGGGATTCAGCGGCGGATTGGGCCTACAGATATATGGCAACGGCGCGGTGACAGCCGGCACCGTAGTGACCATCGAAGAACTGCAAGTCAACTCCGGACTGGTGGCTGACCCGTATCAGAAACAAGCGGGTGCGGCAGGTGGTTACGCGGGTTATCCGGTCTCGCTGCCAGAAGGCAGCTATCGGCTCGCGCTTGGAAGCTTTTACCTGGGCGGCGAGTTTCACCTGCGGGTCGATCGTGAAGACCTGCCATCGCTTTCCTGCCAGCCGTGGGGCGCTGCCGCACGCGTGGCGGACGCGGGCGGGTACTCGCCCGCAGCGTCGATCTACACCGATCTGACCGGTACGGCGGTTGTCGAGGCCTATCGCCGGATTCATTCAACGACGGGCGCAGCGTTCGGCAACGCGTTCTCACGGTCGAGAAGTCGCCGCAGTGCCACGGGATTGATCTATGTCGAGTGGGACTACCAGGCGCTGGACGCCAACGACACCGAAATCGGCCTGTCACTGACCGTGCAAGCCGGCTACATCGGCGGCAGCGCTACCAGCTATGGCTACGGACGCTTCGGCACCAAGTACAACAATGGCGTCGCGGTTGCCATCGGAGGCGCATACGTCGCGGGCGACAGCCCGGGCCTTCTTTGGAACCCGTCGACCGGAAACCTGTGGTTCTGCAAGAACGGCACCGCGGTCAGCGGGGACCCGGTCGCAGGCACGGGCGCGCACTACGCCGGTGTGCTCGGCGATTTTTATCCCGGCTCCAGCATCTGGCAAAACGGCAGAATTCGAATCTGCACGCACGCACGCGAGCAGCGATACCGGCCGAGCTATGCGATTGCGTGGGATGGCGCAGACATCCTGCCGGAGCAGCACTACGCCGGCAAGCTGGTAGGTGCGCCTCGCGTCAAGCGCGAAGTCTCGTTCGCATGCTGGAGTCGGCAGCGAAATCGAACGGCGCCGATCGGAAGTTTAGAGCTGGCTAACGATGGCGGCTTCGATGCACTCGCGACCTACGACCTGCGCGATGAAGACGTGATTGCGTACCGGCTTCGGGACAGCCGGCTCATCGCGCGCGAGTGGACAGGAGCGTTGGACAGCGTCAACCGGCCGAGCCTGGATATATGCCGCATCAATGTAGATAACGCGACCGGGGCGCTCGCGGAGCGAGTCAACGCCATGCAGTTCGTGATCGGGTCTGTCTCGGCACTGCCTCTGACGCCGCGCCAGTCCACAACGCTGACGTACGATTTCGCGCAAACCCCGTGGGTATTCGCAGTTCTATACGACAAGGGCCTTCCTTATAGCGCGGGCACTGTCACTTATCGCCGCTCCGATACAGCCAACTCTGCCGGCTTCCAGCGAACGGCCAACCCTGCCGGGATGCAAGCCGCGGAAGTAGCGCGAACGTTCTACGCGATTGCAGAGATAGCTCTGCTCAATGGCGACTTCGCAGCATGGACGGCTGGCGCGCCTAATAATTGGACGGTGCGCGTCAGCGGCGGGTCGACCGTTGTGCAGAACGGCACTGCGGCCCGTCTAAACGCGGCCGGTGCCGGCGGCGCTGGCGTCTCTCAGGTGGTCGCCCCCGTAGCGGGCAGATGGTACGGCGTTCGCGTGACCATCAGTCAATATCATGCCGGGGCTGACAACAGCCAGCCGAATGTGTACCTAACCGACAGCCCGGCAAACGTGATCGCTGGCGGTGCGTGGAACGGCGTTAGTGTTCCGCTCCACACCGCAGCGGGAACTGGTGTGTTTTACGGTGCCTTCTACGGGGATGACGCAGCGGCTACCTGGGCGCACCTTCTGATCGCCACGTTCAACGGTGATCAGCACAGCATCGATGAGATTGAATTCTTCGAGCTCGGTGATACCGCAGCCTTCGGTGATGGCCTGACCTACCTGTTCGAGATTCTCCCGCCGAAGCCGATCGACCTGAGTTTCACCGACTGCCCAGGCAATTATCCTCTCGTCGGCGAGACCGCTCCCAGATTCGGAATGTGGAGCAAAGACCGGCCGACGATCGGCTCGGTCATCGAGAAGTGGCTGTCGTCCGAGTACGCGGACTACTTCGAGGACGTCGACGGCGTAGTGCGCATCGCCTGGATGCTACCGCCGGAAGAGTTCACGGTCGCGCCGACGTTCATCGGCTCTATCGTAGAGCGAGAGGTGTTCGGTGACATGTCAGACGAGGCAGACCTCGCGCCGGGATTGTCGGATACGCTCGGGTATTCCGAGAACTACGCAAAGCACAACGATACGGACGTTGCGGCCGGCGCAGACCCACCCACGCGCAGCTATCTGACCTCTGACCGGCTGACTAACACGCTCAACCTGTCCGCCAGTGCAGCGGCAAGCTCGGCGAAGGCGTTGCATCCCTTTTACAAGCATGGCGTCAACGGCAAACCGGTCCCGCGGCTGCGCGACAGCGCAGGCACCTATCAGACCTTCTTGCAAAACAACGACCCGGATACATCGGTTCCGAGCACTCGCGACAACACGCTGATTCGTGTTCACCGCGTCTATGCTGCGCAACGGCGCTTCTACTCTTTCAGCATATCTCGCACCAAGGCTGAGACGTTGGCAATCGAGCCAGGGCGGGTCATCCGCTTGACGCACGCACGCTTTGGCCTGAATGCAGGAAAGTACCTACAGATCGTCTCCATCGAACAGACGATCAATCAGCCCACCGTTGCACTGGTCGTTTGGGGATAGTTATGAGCAACGGCGCATTGAGTTGGACGAATCGCGTTCTGTTGGACACCAACGGTGTCAGCGTTGGCGCCGCGCAAGGTGCTTTCACCGCGAACGCCATCGACGCAGCTTACCCAGCTACGAACGCGACGGACCCAGACCCGTCACTCGTGACGCAGGTCGATTATCAGACCGCGGCCGGCGCGCCGTACGAGAGCTACGTCGAGGCCAATTGGACAAGCAACCTCGACGTGCGGGTTGTGGCGGCACTGAATGTGCGCCTAGCGTCCGCGGTGGTTGGCGTCCGGTTCGCAGTGCTGAACGCGGCTGGCTCGACCCTGGAGACGACGACCCAGATCGCCTACGCGAATCTCGTAGCGATCCCTGGCTCGACGGATCGTTTCGACATCTTCGCCATTCTCTCGGCTACTCGGAGTGTGAACCGCGTTCGCTTCCAGGTCCAAGTGCCGGCGAGCAGCACCGACAACTTTGAAGTCGGTTATCTGTGGGCCGGCCCCGGGATCATCTGGCCGAGTGGCTGGGGCGTCGACTGGTCGCTCAGTGGCGTCGACGCCTCGCGCGTCGTGCGCGCTGACGGTGGGGGCTACAGCGCCTACCGCTACCCGACGCGCAAGACACTGTCGCTGAGCAAGCGGGGCATGTCCTACGTCGACGCCATGGGCACGCTGGGCAACAGCGGTGCGCTCAGCTTCCGGCAGTGCATGCTGGAGGCCGGCGTCAGCTCGCCCGTGATCGCGATCAGCAGCGACGACGACGCCCACACGGCGCAGACCATGAGTGCTTATGCGCTGATCTCGAACATGCCGTCGATCGACAACCTGGGCGCTGGCAAGTTCGGGACGGGGCTGGTGGTCGAACAGATTCGGTAGTCGGTGTCGCCAGCGCGGCTCAGGCGGCTAGCGGCTGATTCGCCTGCGCCCCGCGGGCGTCAATCTGGCGCCGCCGATCAGGTCGAGGCCAGCCTCCCCCGCATCCTTCTCGGGGCGCTGCTCAAGGTAGGCCGGCACGGTCCCTTCGCGCGGATTGGAATAGATCAGCGTGCGAGAAACGCCGTGTTCCTGCACGTCGTCGGGCGTGCTTGCATCGACGTAGCCGAAGGGTGTGCGTGTTGTCATGGGTTAGCTCCGATAAAGGCGGTGCAGCGCGGGCCGTTGGCCTCGTCTTCGATCCACTCGCCTGGGTACTCGTCGTCTTCAACGTCGTAGGCCATCGTTGCCGTTACGATTTCGCAGTCGGCCAGCTTCGCGCAGCGGTCGCACCATTGCGCCATGAACCCGTCACCCTCGGTGCCGTTGCTCGGGCGATACTTCTCGGTCGCCGCCCCAGCATCCACAACAGGGTTCTCGGTCATGGCGTGGCTCCGCAGGCGGCCAACAACTCCAGCAGGTCGCTGGCTTCGGCTTTCCACGCTGACCGCGCCGACTCCGCCGCCTCCGCCGCCGACCACGCCGCCTCCGCCGACTCCGCCGCCGCGGGAGGCGTCGAGTCCGCCGCCGCCGACCGCGCCGCTGACGCCGCTGACGCCGCTGACGC
>JALYOF010000041.1 GCA_030857025.1 Pseudomonadota bacterium
TCCGCCGAGCCATGGATGGCGAGTCGGAAACTCCCGCGCAGAGACTGCGCGTTCGAGCTGTTGCCCTGTCGGGGAGACGCCTTTCTTTGGTTACTTTCTTTGGCGTCATCAAAGAAAGTGACCCGCCTACAGGCGGAAGCTGTTGCTGTTGATCTCTCGCTTCGGAGACAACCGAGCGAAGCCAGATCAACAGCTTTCGGCCTGAAGGCCGGGCCCTTGATTGGCTCTGGCTCCGCCCTTGATTGGCCCTGCTTGGCTCTTGATCCCTCCTCCCCAACCGCCTGTCCGCGGTCTTGACCCGGAGGGCGCCGGCCATGGATGGCCGGCGGTTTCCGCCGAGCCATGGATGGCGAGTCGGAAACTCCCGCGCAGAAACTGCGCGTTCGAGCTGTTGCACTGTCGGGGAAGCGCCTTTCTTTGGTTACCTTTCTTTGGCGCTATCAAAGAAAGTGACCCGCCTTCAGGCGGAAGCTGTTGCTGTTGATCTGCTTTGGTTAAGACCCAGGGACCAGGAGCAGGATCAAAAGCTTTCGGCCTGAAGGCCGAGTTCATTTCTTTTGGTAAGCGCCAAAAGAAACGGAACCAAAGAAAAACGCTCTCCCCGCAAGATCACAGGCCCTCAAGCGCAGTCTCTGCGCAGGAGTTTCGGACTCGCCATCCATGGCTCGGCCGAAACCGCCGGGCATCCATGCCCGGCGCCCTACGGGTCATAGACCGCCTGGACGCACTTGGCGATGAGGAGTCAAGAGCGGGAGCAAAAGCAAAAGCAGGCCTTGGCCTTGGCCGCGGCCGCGGCCGAGGGCAATGCGAGGCCAAGTCAGGCTCAGGCGGCAGGCAGAGCTGCCGCCCGCCAGCTAACCCGACCGCTGCCGGAACAACAGTACCGACACACCTATCATGATCAACGTTGGCAACGCATACGCCAACCTGAAATCCAGGTCGAGCACGCTCGCCAGGCGCACGAACTGCGTCTGCAGCAGCCAGAAGCCCAGCGCGAATACGATGCCGACGAACAGCCGCTTGCCGAGTCCGCCGCTGCGCAGCGTGCCAAAGGCGAACGGGATGGCCGCAAGCACCAGCGCCAGCACGTTGATCGGGTAGAACCAGCGACCCCAGTAGTGCTCCTCGTACTCGCCCGCGTCCAGGTTGTTGCGCTGCCGGTACTGCACCGCACGGCGCAGTTCCTCGGTGGCGAGATATCGCGGACGGTCGATGTCCGCGCTGAGCGCGGTGGCATCCAGACGCGATTCCCAGGACTCCTGGTCGATGTGCGTGCGCGTAACCGAGCGCTCGTGGAATGTCGTGCGGGTGACATCGCGCAACAACCATCCGCCGGGCCGGTGCTCGGCGATGCGTGCCAGCGCCATCGACTCCAGGCGTCCCTCTTCGCCGAATTCGTACAGGCGCACGTCGCGGAGCTCGAGCCACCGATCCGTGCCGTTGTCACGCTCCTCGCCACCCTGCGCGTTGAGGATCACCTCGCCCTCGCGGGCCCAGACGCCGGAATACTGCGCAACGATCATGTCCTGCGATTTCGATGAGGCCTTGAGCGCATCGGCCCTGCGCTGCCCCCACGGGCCGGCGGTCTCGCCGCTGACCACCATCAGCAGGGTCATGATGCCGATCGCACCCGCCACGGCGATGCTGATCCTGCGGCGTGACAGGCCGATGGCGCGAAGCGCCGTCAGTTCCGAGGTGGCGGCCAGTTGGCCGAGGGCCATCAGCGAGCCGATCACCGCCGAGGTGGGAAACAGGGTGTAGGCGCGACGCGGGATGGTGAGCGCGATATAGCTGATCGCCTCCATCACCCCATATCCCCCGCCGACCCCGCCCAGCTCCGCGATCAGGTTCAGCATCACGTCCAGGCCCAGCAGCACCATCCACGTCAGCAGCACGGTGACGAAAACCACCCGCCCGATGTACAGGTCGTGGATGCGGGGAAACGTACCGATCGAAAACCCACTCATCGCGCAAGCACCTTCTTGACCGGAAGCCGCGAACGGCGCATCCGGCCGTCGCTGAAATACAACCAGACCGCGGCGGCAAGCAATGGCAGCACCAACCACCACAGGCCCAGCGCCGGGTCGATTCGCCCGTCTTCGATCCAGCCGGTGCCGACACGCATCAGGTTCATCGCCACAAGGTAGGTCAGAAAGCCGATCACCATGCGGCCGTAGCGCGCATCGCGCGGGCTGCTGCGCGCCAACGGAACGGCCAACAGCGCGAAGGCGATGGTGAGCAGCGGTGGCGCGAGCCGGAAGTGCAACTGCGCGGCAGCGGCGGGCCGCGGATCGGTCACAAGGGCGAGTGTCGAGAGCACCTCAGGATCGGTGGGATCGTAGCGGGCCTGCCCGGGCGGAAGTCGCACTTCGTTCTGCGCATAGCGCATCAGGCGGTAATCAAGCCCACCTTCGAGCGGACCCTCGACCTGGAAACCGTCGTGCAGGGTCAGGTAGCGTTCGCCGTTGTCGTCCACCCGCAACTCGCCCTGGTTGGAGGTGGTGACGTCAAGCCGTCCCTCCGACTGCCGGTAGACGAACACGCGCCGGATCTGGCTCCCGTCGCCGGTCATCGATCCCACGTAGACGACGCCCCCGCCACCGCCGGGTATTTCAGTGAAACTGCCCGGCTTCAGCCCGGAAATGATCAGGTTGCGGTTGGCTTCGCTGATCATCCGTCGCGACTCGCGCTCGGCCATCGGTCCGAGCCACAGAGACGCCAGCCCGACCACGAATGCCAACGGCAGCACCAGCAGCAACAGCGGCCTGAGCAGCCGGGACGGTCCAACCCCCATCGCGGCGATCACCGGCATTTCCGAGTCGCGATACAGCCGCCCGGTGCCGAGCATCAAGCCGAGCATCAGCGCCAGCGGCAGGATCAAGGGCAGCCAGTTCAGCAGCACCAGGCCGAACTGGGACAGCATGAGCCCGGCCGGCATGCGCCCGGATGCGATGTCCTTCAGCACATCGGCCAGCACGCCTCCGACGCTGACGATCAGCAGGACGACCAGGGTGGCGAAGGTCGACTGGGTAAATTCGCTCAGCAGGTAGCGGTCGAGCTTGGGCATCGTCAAATCGAATCCGGTGGCGGCAACAGGTAAGACACAGCTTGCACAGGAGCGAATGAAGCCCGGGTGCGGCGAGCTCCACGGTTTTGGGGAATTGCGGCCTTGCTTTAGACTGGCGCGATATCGCCCGGCGGGAATTTTTTCTCGCGCCCTGCCGGACCGCCGGCATTGTGGCCCGGATCGGCGTGTTCCGCCGACCACCCGCCTGAACCTGCCAAATCCCCCCTCGATCCGGAAGCTGCTACATGACTCTCGAATTTCACCTGAACAGCGACCGCCCCGCCGATGCCGTGGTGGATTGCGTCGTCGCGGGCATTTTCGCCGATCGCAGCCTGAGCGCAGCCGCTGCAGCCTTGGACGACGCCAGCGGCGGACGCCTGCAGGCCCTCCTCGGACGTGGCGACATCAGCGGAAAGAGCGGAAAGACCGCGTTGCTGCACGATCTCCCCGGCGTTGCCGCACCGCGCGTGCTGGTGGTGGGACTGGGCGATCAGGCCAAGTTCGGCGTGCCCCAGTATCTCAAGGCGGTGGCCGATGCGGCTCGTGCGCTGAAATCCGGCCCCGTCGGCCACGCGCTGCTGACCCTGGCGCAGATCCCCGTGCTGGGCCGCGACATTGCATGGGCGATCCGCCAGGCGGTGATCGCGGCCGACCACGCCAGCTACGCCTACACGGCGACATTGGGCGAGGAAAGCCGCAAGAAGGTCGAAACCGGCCTGCGGACGCTTTCAATCTCCGGGGACGACGCCGTGGCGCTCGCGCAGGGCAAGTCGATCGCGGCAGGCGTCGCCTTCGCCCGGGAACTCGGAAACCTGCCACCTAACATCTGCAATCCGGGATACCTGGCCAGTCAGGCGCAGGAGTTTGCCGGACGCTTCGACTCGACCAGCTGCGAAGTGCTCGGCCGTGAGCAGATGACCGCGCTCGGCATGGGATCCCTGCTGGCTGTGGGCCGCGGTTCGGCCAACGAACCCAAGCTGATCGTGCTCAGGTACGGCAACGGCGGCGACACCAAACCCTACGTGCTGGTCGGCAAGGGCGTCACGTTCGACACGGGCGGCATCAATCTCAAGACGCTGGGCGGCGTGGAGGAGATGAAGTTCGACATGTGCGGCGCCGCGACCGTGATGGGGACCTTCGTGTCGGTGGTCGGAATGCAGCTGCCGGTGAACCTGGTGGTGATCGTACCGGCCGTGGAGAACATGCCCGATGCGGACGCCTATCGCCCCTCCGACGTGCTGACCAGCATGTCCGGCAAGACCATCGAGGTCGGCAACACCGACGCCGAGGGGCGTTTGATCCTGTGCGACGCACTGACCTACGCGCAGCGTTTCGAGCCGCGCGCCCTGGTCGATGTCGCCACCCTCACCGGCGCCTGCGTGATTGCCCTTGGCAAGCACGCCAGCGGCCTGATGACAAAGGACGATGAGCTGGCGGCCGAACTGCTCTCCGCCGGCGAGCACGTATTCGACCGCGCATGGCGCCTGCCGCTCTGGGACGAGTACCAGTCGACGCTCGAGTCGGTCTTTGCCGACGTCAACAACATCGGCGGACGCTGGGGCGGTGCGATCACGGCCGCCTGCTTCCTGTCGCGCTTCACCGAAGGCCAGCGGTGGGCGCACCTGGACGTCGCCGGCAGCGCCAGTGACGAAGGCAAGCGCGGCATGGCGACCGGGCGGCCGGTAGGGATGTTGAGCCAGTGGCTGATGGAAGCCGGGAACAGGGAGTGACACGGCGGTCGGGGAGAACCGGGAATCGCGTGAGGCGTGCAGCGCGCAGTTCGGAATCGGCGATGATTGCCGCTGTTCTTCCGCCTGGCGCAGCGCTCCAGTCCGCAGTTCCCGTTCCTGCCTTCCGCTCCTGACTCCCGCTCCCGATGCCCCAGGCCGACTTTTACCTGATCCAGAAACCACGGTTCCGCGAGGAACCGTTGCTGCTGGTGTGCGAGTTGGCACGCAAGGCGCAGCAGGCGGGACTGCCGACGCTGATCTATGCGCGTGATGCCGCGCAGGCCGAGCAGCTCGATGATCTGCTGTGGTCTTTCGATCCCGACGCGTTCATTCCGCATCAGATCGCCGGCGCCGACAGCGAGGACGAGGAGGAAGCCGACGTGCTGATCGCCGGGCCCGGGTGTGATCCGCCGATGCGGCCGCTGGTGATCAACCTGCGCGACGCGCCAGCCGACGGCGGCTTCCAGCGCGTGCTGGAAGTAGTGCCCGCGGATGCCTCCGCCCGTGGGCCGCTGCGCGAGCGCTGGAAGCAGTACCAGTCGCGCGGATTCGAGATGAAGAAACACGACATGTAGTTCGCGGGCCTCTCCGCGCGCGACCTCTAGCGAAACCGCCAGCAGGATCAGCATCACCCGACGCTCCGGCAGGACGGCGGCAACAGAAGCAACGGCCACCATGACCAAGAATCTTTCCCCCGGCTACGACCCCACCGAGTTCGAGACCCGCCTGTACGAGCAGTGGGAAAGCAGCGGCGTATTCAAGCCCAGCGGCAAGGGCGAGCCCTACTCCATATTGCTGCCGCCGCCGAACGTCACCGGTACCCTGCACATGGGGCACGCCTTCCAGCACACCCTGATGGACGCGCTGGTCCGCTATCACCGCATGCGCGGCTTCGACACCCTGTGGCAGATGGGCACCGACCACGCCGGCATCGCCACCGAGATGCTGGTCACGCGCAAGCTGGCCGCCGACGGCCTGACCCGCGACGACCTCGGGCGCGACGGCTTCATCGAGAAGGTCTGGGATTGGAAGCAGCATTCCGGTGACACGATCGAGCGCCAGATGCGTCGGCTCGGTACCTCCGGCGACTGGAGTCGCAGCGTGTTCACGATGGATCCGATGGCCGCCGAGGCGGTCGTGGAATCGTTCGTGAAGCTGCACGCGCAGGGCCTGATCTACCGCGGCCAGCGGCTGGTCAACTGGGACCCGGTGCTGAAGACCGCGATCTCCGACCTGGAAGTGGCCAACGAGGAAGAGGACGGTTTCCTGTGGTTGATCGCCTATCCGCTCAGCGACGGCAGCGGCACCCTGGTCGTGGCGACAACGCGTCCGGAGACGATGCTCGGCGACACCGCGGTGATGGTGCACCCCGCCGACGAGCGCTACGCGGACCTGGTCGGAAAGACCGTGACGCTGCCGCTGACCGGCCGACTGATCCCGGTCATCGCCGACGATTACGTCGATCGCGAGTTCGGTACCGGGGTTGTGAAGGTCACACCGGCGCACGACTTCAACGATTACCAGGTGGGCCTTCGCCACAAGCTGCCGCTGATCAACATCTTCACGCCCGAAGCGAAAATCATCGGAGACCCCGAAACGGCTAATTACGGATCGGTGACGTCCAGTCCGCGAGAAGCGATGGACGCGGGAATTCGCGATGGAAGTACGGTCAGTTCGATTCCCGAGCGTTACCGCGGCCTGGATCGCTACGAAGCACGCAAGCTCGTCGTCGCCGACCTGGAGTCCGAAGGGCTGCTGGTCGAGATCAAGCCACACAAGCTGCAGGTGCCGCGCGGCGACCGCAGCGGCCAGGCGATCGAGCCTTACCTGACCGACCAGTGGTTCGTGAAAATGGACGCCATGGCGGCGCGCGGCATGGAACTGGTAGCCAGTGGCGACGTCAAGTTCGTACCCGCCAACTGGATCAACACCTACCGCCACTGGATGGAGAACATCCAGGACTGGTGCATCAGTCGACAACTCTGGTGGGGCCACCGCATTCCCGCCTGGTACGGAAGCGACGGCACGCCCTATGTCGGCCGTAACCTGGACGAAGCACGCGCCAGCGCCGTGGCGCTTGGGTACACAGGCGAACTGACCGAGAACGACCGCGACAACGACGTGCTGGAAACCTGGTTCTCATCCCAGATGTTTCCGCTCAGCACCATGGGCTGGCCGAACCCGCAGCTGATGCAGGAGCGCGGCTTCGACAGGTTCGTGCCGTCGAGCGTGCTGGTCACCGGCTTCGACATCATCTTTTTCTGGGTCGCCCGCATGATCATGGCGACGGACCATTTCACC
The DNA here is from genome assembly GCA_030857025.1 of Pseudomonadota bacterium. Lineage (GTDB taxonomy): Bacteria > Pseudomonadota > Gammaproteobacteria > Xanthomonadales > Xanthomonadaceae > Lysobacter_K. The sequence goes on from JALYOF010000041.1 coordinate 7,099, forward strand.
GGCCGGATCCCGTTCAAGGACGTCTACATCACCGGTCTGGTGCGCGACAAGGACGGCCAGAAGATGTCCAAGTCCAAGGGCAACATCCTGGACCCCTTGGACCTCATCGATGGCATCAGCCTCGACGACCTGGTCGCCAAGCGCACCACCGGGCTGATGCAGCCGAAGATGGCCGAGAAGATCGCCAAGGCCACGCGGCGCGAATTTCCCGATGGCATCCCGGCGTTCGGCGCGGACGCGCTGCGCTTCACGATTGCCGCGCTGGCCACGCACGGCCGCGACATCCGTTTCGACATGGGCCGCGCCGAGGGCTACAAGAACTTCTGCAACAAGCTGTGGAACGCCACCCGCTTCGTGCTGATGAACACAGAGAGCGCCAGCTTCGAAGGCGTCCCGCAGCCGAAGACGGACGCGGAGCGCTGGATACTGGCGCAACTGGCAAAGACCACCGCCGAGGCCGAAGCACATTTTGCGGGCTACCGCTTCGACCTGCTCGTGCAATCGCTGTACGAATTCGCATGGGCGGACTTCTGCGACTGGTTCGTGGAACTCGCCAAGCCCGCGCTCAACGGCGACGACGCGGCCGCCGCCGACAGCACCCGCCACACGCTGCTGCATGTGCTCGAGCGCCTGCTCTGCCTGCTGCACCCGCTGATCCCGTTCGTGACGGAGGAGCTGTGGCAGGCGGTCGCGCCGAAACTCGGGATTGGCGAGCCATCGATCATGGTGCGTCCGTACCCGGTTCCCGCAGATTTACCGTCCATGGGCAGCGCCGATGGCGCGCGCGCGGAGGCGGACATCGAATGGCTGAAGTCGATGGTATCGGCGCTGCGCCGCGTGCGCAGCGAATTGAACGTCGCCCCCGCAAAACGCGTGAACCTGCTGCTCGCCGGCGGCAACGCCAGCGACGCCGCGCGTGCCGCGCAGTTCGACAGCGAGCTGCGCTTCCTCGTCCGGCTCGATCGCATCGTCACCCTCGCGGACGCCGCCGAAGCTCCGGCCAGCGCCACCGCGGTGGTCGGAGACCTCAAGCTGCTGGTGCCGCTGGAGGGACTGGTTGATCTGGATGCCGAGCGCACGCGCCTGGACAAGGAAATCAAACGCGTGGATGCCGAGATCGGGAAGAGCCAGGGCAAGCTCGGCAGCGAGACCTTCGTCGCCAACGCGCCGCCGGCCGTGGTCGAGCAGGAGCGCAAGCGCCTGACCGACTGGAACGCACAGCGCGATGCATTGGCGGCACAGCGGGCCAAGCTTTAACCGGTACGCAAGCGCTCAGTTGTCCGATCAGGCGTCGCCCGGCTCGAGCGTCGCCGGCCGCTTCCCTGGCGATCGCTGTCGACGCGGCGATGGCGAGCGCGGAAGCGATGGTGCGGATCGTATGCATGTCCATCCGCCTCGGAGCGAAATCCCGGAGCGCCAAGGCGTGCATGGCCAGCCGGGTCGCTTCACTCCGGCGGCAACAACTCCATCGCCATGACCAGCGCATCCTCGCGCCCGTCGCGGCCCGGGTAGTAGCGCGGTCGGCGACCGATTTCATTGAAGCCCGTGTCGAAGTACAGGGCGATCGCGCCGCGGTTGCTGGGACGCACTTCCAGGAACAGGCGCATGGCACCGCGTGCGCGCGCCACCCGCTGGATCGCAAGCAGGAGCCTGCGACCGTACCCGCGCCCCTGGTGCGCCGGGTCCACGCAGACATTGAGCACGTGCGCTTCGGCGGCACCGATGCTGATGAGGAAATAGCCGATGATGCGCCCGTCCAGCTGCAGCACCCAGGACGGATAGCCGGCGCGCAGGCAGTCGCGGAAAATGCCGGCCGACCACGGGAACGGGTAGGCGCGCAGCTCGATCTCCATGATCGTTTCCAGGTCACCCTCGCACATCGGGCGGAGAGCCCCCTCGGGCCACGCGGCATCCGCGGCCCGCGCGCTCACCCCGAGGTTCCCCTGCGCAGACGGCGCAGCCGATGCCACAGCCTGCGTTTGGCGTCCGGGTCGGCGCGCAGCGCGGGCAGGTCGACGTCGAGCTTGCGCAACGCCTGCTCGGCCTCCACAACGGGCAGCCGCGTCGCTTTCAGCAGTGCGCGATGCAGGACAGGCGCTGGTCCCGGCACCGCTTCCGACGCGATTGGTTCCACCGAAGGCCCATTCCGCCCGGCAAGCTCCGGTGACGCACCGGGCTTGACCTCGCCGGCCCGTCCGTCAGCGGCCGTGTCGATCGACCCGTCGGCCGCCAGTGTCAGCAACGGATGGCCCAGCGCCTGCAGCCATTCGCGCTGTTCCGCGCTCCAGGGCAGGCTCATGGACTCGCCTCGCGCGTGCGACGACGGCGCAGACGCCTGTATGCCCACTGCACCGGCCCCGAAAACGCGTAGACGGCGGTGATCGCCAGCAGGACGGCCGGCGGCTCGATGGCAATGGCGATCACCACCGCCAGCACGATCACGATGGTCACGAACGGCACCCGGTCATGCTTGGGCCCGAAACCCTTGAAGCTGAAATAACGCACGGAACTGACCATCAGCAACGCCGCGGCAACCGTGACCACCAGCGCCGCCACGCGCAGCTCGGAGCCGTTGGTGTAGCCGAGCTTGAAGCAGGTCCAGACGAAGCTGGCGACCAGCCCCGCGGCCGCCGGGCTCGCCAGGCCGATGAACCAGCGCTTGTCGACCTGGCCGACCTGCGAGTTGAACCGCGCAAGCCGCAGGGCCGCGCAGGCCGCATAGAGGAACGCCGCGATCCAGCCGATCTTGCCGGCGGTGACGCCGTCGACCTTCATCCAGATCAGGGCCCAGTGATACATCACCAGCGCCGGCGCCAGGCCGAAGCTGATCAGGTCGGCCAGCGAGTCGTACTGGACCCCGAATTCGCTCTGGGTGTTGGTCAGCCGCGCCACGCGCCCGTCGAGCCCGTCGAGGATGCCGGCAACGAAGATCGCGATGCAGGCGACATCAAAGTGGCCCTGGGTCGCGGCAATGATCGCGTAAAAGCCCGCAAACAGGCCGCCGGTCGTGAAAAGGTTCGGCAGCAGATAGATTCCGCGGCGGCGCGGGCGGGAAGTTTCCGGTTGGTCCATCGGGAAAGTGTAACGCCTGCCCGGTCGCCGACAGGTCCGCTTGCGGCTCCAGCGATGGCCGCTCCGCTGCAGCAGGTGGGCCGGTACGAAAAAGGCCGCCCGGAGGCGGCCTTTTCGTGAGCGTTCGCAGGCCGGTTATGCCAGGCGACTGGCGATGGCCGCACCGAGGTCGCCCGGCGACTTCACCGTCGTCACGCCGGCCTTCTCGAGCGCCGCGAACTTGCCGGCCGCGGTGCCCTGCCCGCCCGATGCGATCGCTCCGGCGTGGCCCATGCGCTTGCCCGGAGGCGCCGACGCGCCGGCGATGAAGCCGACCACCGGCTTGGTCACGTATTGCGAGATGAACTCGGCCGCCTCTTCCTCGGCGGTGCCACCGATCTCGCCGACCATGATGATGCCTGCGGTCTGCTCGTCGTCCTGGAACAGCTTCAGGCAGTCAATGAAGTTCAGCCCGTTGATCGGGTCGCCGCCGATGCCGATGACCGTCGACTGGCCGAGGCCGGCATCGGTGGTCTGCTTGACGGCTTCGTAGGTCAGCGTGCCCGAACGGCTGACGATTCCGATCTTGCCGACCATGTGGATGTGGCCCGGCATGATGCCGATCTTGCATTCGCCGGGGGTGATCACGCCGGGGCAGTTGGGCCCGATCAGCACCACGTCCTCGAAGCCGCGCAGGGTGTTGTGGACGCGCAGCATGTCGAGCACCGGAATTCCCTCGGTGATGCACACGATCACCCGGATGCCGGCATCGGCCGCTTCCAGGATCGCATCGGCGGCGAAGGCCGGCGGCACGTAGATGACCGATGCGTCGGCGCCGGTCTCGTCGACCGCGTCGCGCACGGTGTTGAACACCGGCAGCCCGAGGTGCTCGGTGCCGCCCTTGCCCGGGGTCACGCCGCCCACGACCTTCGTGCCGTAGTCGAGCATCTGCTCGGCGTGGAACGTGCCCTGCGTGCCGGTGAAGCCCTGCACGATGACCTTGGTGTTCTTGTTGATCAGAACGCTCATGTGTTTCGAATCCTTGGTTTTTTTGACCCCACCCCATGTCGGCGGAAGGGAACGGCAGGTCGTCAGGCCGCTTTTGCGGCGGCGACCGCCTTGCGTGCGCCATCATTGATGTCGTCGGCCGGAATGATCGCCAGTCCGCTGTTCTTCAGCAGCTCGCGGCCGGCTTCGACGTTCGTGCCTTCCAGGCGCACGATCACCGGCACCTTGACGTCGACTTCCTTGACCGCGGCGATGATGCCTTCGGCGATCATGTCGCAGCGCACGATGCCGCCGAAGATGTTGACGAAGATCGCCCGCACCTTGTCGCTCGACAGGATCAGCTTGAACGCTTCGGTCACGCGCTCCCTGGTGGCGCCGCCGCCGACATCCAGGAAGTTCGCCGGCGAGCCGCCTTCCAGCGAGATCACGTCCATCGTCGACATCGCAAGCCCGGCGCCGTTGACCATGCAGCCGATGTTGCCGTCCATCGTCACGTAGTTGAGGTCGTGCTGGCTGGCCAGCACTTCGGTCTCGTCTTCCTGGCGGATGTCGCGCATCTGCGCGAGATCCTTGTGGCGGAAGGTGGCGTTGTCGTCGGAGTTGACCTTGCCGTCGAGCACGGCGAGGTCCCCGTTGGTGAGAATCGCCAGCGGGTTCAGCTCGACCAGCGCCAGGTCTTTCTCCATGAACAGCCTGTAGAGGCCGAGCATGATTTTGGTGAGCTGGCCGACCTGCTTTGCGGTCAGGCCCAAGGCGAAGCCGAGTTCGCGACACTGGTACGGCTGCAGGCCCTGGACGTAGTTCACGTGCAGGGTCTTGATCGCATCGGGATTGTCGACCGCGGTCTTCTCGATCTCCACGCCGCCCTCGCTGGACGCGATGAAGGTGACCGAACGGGTGCCTCGGTCGACCAGCACCGACAGGTACATCTCGGAGTCGATATCGGTGCCTTCGGATATCAGCACGGTGTCGATCGGCAGGGCGACGCCGGCCGACTGGTAGGTTTCCATCTTCGTGCCAAGCATGCCCTGGGCGTACTGCTTCACTTCATCCAGAGTCCGCGCGAGCTTGACCCCGCCCGCCTTGCCGCGGCCACCGGCATGGATCTGCGCCTTGACCACCCACAGGTCACCGGGAATGGACTTGGCGGCCGCTACGGCCTCATCGGGAGTGCGGGCGATATGCCCGGCCGGCACCGCAATGCCGTATTCGGCAAACAGCTGCTTTGCCTGGTATTCGTGGAAATTCATGCGTCACCGTGGGAAGTTGAACACGACCCACGCGGAAAGCGACCGGCAAGCGGTACGCAGGCGAGGGGGCCGGCCATTGTCGCCGATAGCCGCCCCGCGGGCAAAACGCGGTTGGGGAAGACGTCGGATCGGAGTGCCCGCGAAGAGCGGCCACACTCAGCCAACAGACCGGAACCGAGCCAGCCCCGGCCACTTCGATGCCATTTCGTGACAGCCGACCGGCCCAACCCGGGCGCACGCCTCCGGCATGCCTATACTCCGCGTTACTTTGTCGTGAGGGCCACGCGTTTGCTGCCAGGCCGCTTCCCCTTCGTGCTTGCGCCAGTCGACATCGTCGATGCCGACCGTGCGCTGCGTCGCGAACTCTACTTTTTCACGCTGTACCGGCTGCTCGAAGCAGCAATCCTTGTGTTGGTCGTGTTCGGCCCGGTGGCGCAACTGCTGGCGCCCCCGCAACACGAGCTGTTCGCGCGCTCGATCGCCTTGTCGTACCTGTTCATCGCGATCGTGCTGTTCCTGCTCGGGCTCAGCGGCGAACTGCGCGGGCAGACCCTGGCCGGCATCGCCAGCGACCTGTTCTTCGGCCTCCTGGCGATCAACGCGATTCCACAGGTCGGCACCGGCATCGCCCTGATGCTGGTGTTCAATATCGGCGCTGCCGCGCTGTTGCTGCGCACCCGCTATGGACTGGCCGCCGCCGTGGTCGCGGTGGTCGGTTTGCTCTGCGAGCACACGTGGAGCGTGGCCTTCCACGACAGCGATCGCACCTGGGCCGAACCGATCATGTTTTCGATCGCCTATCTCGCCATCGCCACGATCACCAGCGTGCTCGGACGGCAGATGCGCGCCAGTTACGACCTGGCCAACCGCCGCGGCACCGAAACCGCGCATGTGGTCGAAGTCAACGAACTCATCATCCGCCGCCTGCGCACCGGGGTGCTGCTGGTCGACGGCCACAATTACATCCGCCTGGCCAACGAGGCGGCCACCGTACTGCTGGGCGATGCCGGCGATGGCCACCGCAACCTTCTGGTGGCCATGCCCGAACTCGGTCGCCGCCTGGCCGAGTGGCGCGAGCACGGGGTCAGCGACGAGACCCCGCTGCAGGTCACGTCCGACCAGCCCGAGGTCATGCCGCGCTTCACCCGGCTGCTGGCCGGCAGTGATCAGACACTGATATTTCTGGATGACACTTCGGTGGCCTCGCGCCGCGCCGAGTCGATGACGCTGGCGACGCTGGGACGCTTCTCCGCAAGCCTGGCGCACGAAATCCGCAACCCGCTGGCCGCCATCAACTATGCCGCCCAGCTGCTGGAGGAATCCCGGGAAATTCCCATCGCCGACCGCCGTCTGCTGGAGATCGTGCGCCAGCAGGGCACGCGCATGAACGGGATCATCGAGAACGTGCTCGGCCTGGCGCGGCGCGAACCGGCCCAGCCGGAGTATGTCGAACTCGTTGCGCTCGCGACCCAGTTCGTCAAGGAGTACCGCACCAGCCATCCGCTGGAGAACGACACGCTGGAGACGGACGCGAGCAAGCCGGTGATCGCCGCGCTGGTCGATCCCCGCCAACTCCACCAGGTGCTCACCGTACTAGTGCACAACGCGCTTCTATATGGACGCATGCCGGGCACACCGGCGCGGATCACCCTGCGCGTACATGTGGATGCGCAGCAGCAGCCGATGGTGGATGTCCGCGACCGTGGCCCCGGCATTCCCGAGCGCGTGGTCCGTCAGCTTTTCAAACCGTTCTTCACGACCTCCGCCCACGGCACCGGGCTGGGGCTGTATATCGCCCGCGAACTCTGCCGTGCCAACCAGGCGTCGCTGGAGTACGTCGCCCTCCCGGGCGGGGGAAGCTGTTTCCGTGTCCGGCTCTCCGGACCGGTCGCACTGACCGCCGAATTGGCTCCGGCGAAGGCTTCGGTCAACTGATCCATTCCCTGCAGTGACTGAACGACGAAGCGGCATGTCACATTTCTGCTACTGAATCGCGGAAAGAAGCCGATTGAGGCGGCGAGCGCACAGCGCTTGGCCCGCCCCAAGGCTTAAGATATCGTGAAGAGGGAGGACCACATGACCGAAAGCCGCAGTGCCCTGATCGTCGACGACGAGCGCGATATCCGCGAACTCCTGGTGATGACCCTCGGGCGCATGGGCCTGCGCTGTGATACCGCGTCCAGTCTCGCCGACGCCCGCAACCAGCTCGGCCACCAGCACTACGACCTGTGCCTGACCGACATGCGCCTGCCGGACGGCTCGGGCATGGAACTGGTCGCGGAGATCAGCCAGAACCACCCCGACACCCCGGTGGCGATGATCACCGCGTTCGGCAATGTCGAGTCGGCGATCGAGGCGCTGAAGGCGGGAGCGTTCGACTTCGTGGCCAAGCCACTCGAACTGTCGGTACTCCGGGACCTGGTTCGCCACGCCCTGGATCTCCACGACACCAAGCGCGCGCCGGCCGATGCGGTCGCAACCCGCCTGTACGGCGAGTCGCCTGCGATGGCCGCGCTACGCGCCACGATCGCCAAGGTCGCCCGCAGCCAGGCGCCGGTGTATATCGCAGGCGAATCGGGCGTCGGCAAGGAACTGGTCGCGCGGACCATCCATTCCGAGGGCAGCCGCTCCGCCGGACCGTTCGTTCCGGTCAATTGCGGCGCGATTCCGGCCGAACTGATGGAAAGCGAGTTCTTCGGCCATCGCAAGGGCAGCTTCACCGGTGCCCACGCGGACAAGCCGGGCCTGTTCCAGGCGGCTCACGGAGGCACGCTGTTCCTCGACGAGGTCGCCGAACTGCCGCTGTCGATGCAGGTCAAGCTGCTGCGTGCGATCCAGGAGAAGTCGATCAAGCCGGTCGGCGCCAACAATGAAGTCGTGGTCGACGTGCGCGTGCTCTCCGCCACCCACAAGGACCTGACCCGCATGGTGGCCGACGGCCGCTTCCGCCAGGATCTCTACTACCGGATCAACGTGATCGAGCTGTGCGTGCCGCCGCTGCGCGAGCGCATCAGCGACCTGCCCGGCCTGTCGACCAAGATCCTCGCGCGCCTCGCCGCCAACCTCGACCGACCACCGCCGGTGCTCGGGCTGGACGCACTGGCAGCCCTGCAGAACTATCCATTTCCCGGCAACGTGCGGGAACTGGAGAACATTCTCGAGCGCGCCCTCGCGCTTGCCGATGGCGATGGCCTCAGCGCCCGCGACCTGCGCCTGCCCCAGGTGTCGAACACCGTCACCACCCGGCCTGCGGTTCCCAGCGTCGATCCCCGCACGATCGACCCGCGCGACACCGCGACCAGTGCCCTACCCTCGTACATCGAGGAGATCGAGCGCTCCGCGATCAACCACGCCCTGCAGGAAAATCGCTACAACAAGACCCGCACCGCAGCGTCGCTGGGCATCACCTTCCGCGCTCTGCGCTACAAGTTGAAGAAGCTCGGGATCGACTGAGCTGGTGCGCGCTTCGCACCTCGGCGGCCGCGTCCTTGCCGCACTCGAGCCTGCGCCCTGCTGCAGCGATGCTTGACGCTACGCACAAGCCATCGCTTTTCCGTAAGGAAAGTAGAAGCGATAAAGCCGGGCTCGAGCACAACGCCAGCCACGTTTCGTTCCCACGGCTTTTGCTCGTACCGCTGCCTTCGCCCCGTTGCCCGTGCTGCCGCGTCCGCCTCACCTTGGATTTGGCTCGTTCCCCAATTCTCGGGGGCTGGGTCTTTGGCCAGCAGACCCACCAGTTTGGCGACTGCACAACCAGACTTCAGGCGACGCACCCGGCACTTGGGACTCCTTGGTTGGGAAGAACTCCTGTCCATCCAGGCCCCGACCATCCAGCACCCACCCGCCCCACTACGCTACAAAGTGCCCCTCTCCGACGAACAAGCTGAACAATTCAAAGCCAAAACCCTGCAATGTGACCATTTACGTCACTCAATCCACAAGCGAAGTGACGCTGAAGGGCACATAAACCAGTCGATGTGAAGACGCAAGCGTGACCCGATATTCAGTTCGGAATCATAGTTGCCGGAAAGGCCGCGTTGGCATGCCAGTTGCGTAGTATCCAATGCACGTGCAGCGAAGCACGGCAGACCAGGATCGGGAACCCCGCTCCGCCCACACGTGAAAGACCACTACTCCTAGGGGATACATCATGAAGAACAACCAGCAAGGCTTCACCCTCATCGAACTGATGATCGTCATCGCGATCATCGCCATTCTGGCCGCGATCGCTCTGCCGGCCTATCAGGACTACACCACTCGCGCCAAGGTTTCGGAAGTGGTCGTGATGGCTGCGCCTGCCAAGCTCGCCGTGGCGGAAACCTCCTCCTCTGAAGGTGGCCTTGCGTTGGTCACGGCAGCAAACTCCGGCTACGCCTTCCCGGGCGCGACCACCTACGTTTCCAATATCGCCATCACCGATGCGACAGGCGTCGTCACAGCGACATCGACGGTGCCGAATGCACTCGGCGACATTCTCCTGACTCCGACGGACGTCGGCAGCGGCCAGTTGACCTGGGCGTGCACCTCGGCAATCGATCCCAAGTATCTGCCGTCGAACTGCCGCTAGTCTCAGGCGTAAACACGAAAAACCCCGGGGTCCCCGGGGTTTTTTTTTGCAAAGCGTCTCCGCGGCCCATGCGCTCCGCTAGCGCAACCGTGAGCACCATCCAACCTGCCCCCCCGCGAGTGCGGTACATTCGCTTCGGTAAGCTTGGGGAAACCACATGAATTCCGTCGCCACCGCCAACCTGGTCGGCATTACGGGCATAGCCCGGCGCCTTGTCATGGATGGCGCACTCGACGAGCACGTCGCGCGCGAGGCGATGACCGCGGCGACCGCCGCCAAGCAACCGCTGGCCGCCTATCTCACGACCAAGCGCATTGTGCAGCCGGCCCAGCTCGCCGCCGCCAACTCCATCGAGTTCGGCATGCCGCTGTTCGACGCCAATGTACTGGACCCGGCACAGTCGGCGATCAAGCTGGTCAGCGAGGACCTCGTCCGCAAGCACAGCGTGCTGCCGCTGTACAAGCGAGGCACCCGCCTGTTCGTCGGCATTGCCGATCCGACCAACAGCCGGGCGCTTGACGAGCTGAAGTTCTCGACCAACCTCACGATCGAGGCGATCCTGGTCGACGAGGAGCGCATCCGTCGCTGCATCGACCTGTGGCTGGAAACCTCCTCGGCCCTTGACGAAGCCAACAGCGAGGAAGGCATTGGCGACCTGGACGTCAGTTCCGGCGACGACGAGGACATGGCCGGCTCGGGCGACACCGGCATCGACGCCAAGGGCGACGACACCCCGGTCGTCAAGTTCATCAACAAGATCCTGGTGGACGCGATCCGTCGTGGCGCCTCCGACATCCACTTTGAGCCCTTCGAGACCGAATACCGCGTGCGCCTGCGCATTGACGGCCTGCTGAAGCAGGTCGCCAAGGTGCCCAACAAGCTGAGCCCGCGCATCGCCGCTCGCCTGAAGGTCATGGCGCAGCTGGACATCGCCGAGAAGCGCGTGCCGCAGGACGGACGCATCAAGCTCAACCTGTCCAAGACGAAACAGATCGACTTCCGCATGAGCACCCTGCCGACCCTGTTCGGGGAGAAGGTGGTGCTGCGAATCCTCGACGCCTCGGCGGCGAAGATGGGCATCGAAAAGCTCGGCTACGAGGACGACCAGCGCGACCTGTTCGTGAACGCCGTGGTCAAGCCCTACGGCATGGTGCTGGTGACCGGCCCCACAGGCTCGGGCAAGACCGTGTCGCTCTACACCGCGCTCAACATCCTCAACGACGAGACCCGCAACATCTCGACGGTCGAGGACCCGGTCGAAATCCGGGTGTCAGGCATCAACCAGGTCCAGATGAACGTCAAACGTGGCATGACGTTCGCTGCCGCGCTGCGAAGCTTCCTCCGCCAGGATCCCGATGTGATCATGGTCGGCGAAATCCGCGACCTGGAAACCGCCGAGATCGCGATCAAGGCCGCGCAGACCGGCCACATGGTGCTCTCGACCCTGCACACGAATGACGCGCCGCAGACCATCGCGCGCCTCATGAACATGGGCGTGGCGCCCTTCAACATCACCTCGTCGGTGAGCCTGGTCATCGCACAGCGCCTTGCGCGGCGCCTGCACAGCTGCAAGGTTGAGGCGCACCTGCCGGAGCATGCGTTGCTGGCTGAAGGCTTCACGCCCGAGGAAATCGCCGAGGGCTTCAAACTTTACGATCCCGGCGGCTGCCCCGACTGCACCGAGGGCTACAAGGGCCGCATGGGCATCTACCAGGTCATGCCGATGAGCGATGAGATCCAGGCGATCGTGCTGCAGGGCGGCAATGCGATGCAGATCGCAGAGGCAGCGCAGGCAGCCGGCGTGCGCGACCTGCGTCAGTCCGCGCTGTATAAAGCCAGGCAGGGGCTGACCAGCCTCGCGGAGATCAACCGCGTGACCAAGGATTGACGGCAATGCCGGTCGCAGTCCTGCATCACCTTTTCAAGGCGCGCGACAGCGTGCGTACCTGTTCCAGTCGATTCCCCCGATGGCCGTTGACGCCGGCTGCCAACCGCAACACTGCTGCAATGAGGGCCTGAGCCATGTCCGCCACCCGTACTGCGACCAAATCCGGAGTCTCGTCCGTCCGCCGCGAAGAAGCGCTTCCCCTGTTCGTGTGGGAGGGGACCGACAAGCGCGGCACCACCATGAAGGGCGAGCAGGTCTCCAAGAACGTCAACATGTTGAAGGCCGAGCTTCGGCGGCAGGGGATCAAACCAACTGTAGTCAAGCCAAAGCCCAAGCCACTCTTTGGTGCGTCAGGCAAGACGATTTCACCGCTGGACATCGCGATCTTCAGCCGTCAGCTCGCCACGATGATGAAGGCCGGTGTGCCGATCGTAGCTTCGATGGAAATCATCGCCAGCGGGGCCAAGAATCCGCGGATGCAGACGCTCGTCAATTCCGTGCGGGCTGAGATCGAAAGCGGCTCGTCTCTCCACGAGGCGCTGAGCAAGCACCCGGTGCAGTTCGATGAGCTGTTCCGAAATCTCGTGCGTGCGGGCGAGTCGGCTGGCGTACTAGAGACGGTGCTCGACACAATCGCCAGCTACAAGGAAAACATCGAAGCGCTCAAGGGCAAGATCAAGAAGGCGATGTTTTACCCCGCGATGGTGATCGCGGTAGCGCTGATCGTGAGTTCAATCCTGCTGCTGTTCGTCGTACCTCAGTTCGAGACCGTATTCCAGAGTTTCGGCGCTGACCTTCCCGCATTCACCATGATGCTGATCAACATGAGCGAGTTCATGCTCAGCTACTGGTGGCTGTTGCTGCTCGTGGTGGTGGGTACCGGCGTCGGATTCATCATGGCGAAGAACCGGTCTCCAGCGTTCCAGCACTTCCTCGACCGCGTCATTCTGAAGCTGCCAGTGCTCGGTCAGATCATGCACAACTCCGCGATCGCGCGGTTCTCACGTACTCTTGGCGTTACGTTCAAGGCCGGCGTACCACTGGTGGAAGCATTGGACACCGTAGCCGGTGCGTGCGGCAACATCGTTTACGAGAAGGCCGTTTTTCGCATACGTGACGACGTCGCGGTGGGTTACCCGGTCAACATGGCCATGAAGCAAGTCAACCTGTTCCCGCACATGGTGGTACAGATGACCGCGATCGGTGAAGAGGCCGGTGCGCTCGACGCCATGCTGTTCAAGGTCGCGGAGTTCTACGAGCAGGAGGTCAACAACGCGGTCGACGCCCTGGCCAGCCTGCTGGAGCCGCTGATCATGATTTTCCTTGGCGTGGTCGTGGGCGGCATGGTTGTGGGCATGTACCTGCCGATCTTCAAGCTCGGCGCGGTGGTCGGTTGATTACCTGTAACGCGGCGCTCGACTGATGGCATTCCTCGACCAGAACCCCGTCCTGGGTTATCCGCTCGCTGCCGGATTCGGGTTGCTGCTGGGCAGCTTTCTCAACGTGGTGATCCTGCGTCTGCCCAAACGGCTCGAGTGGCAGTGGCAGAACGAGAGCCGCGAACTGCTTGGTGAGCCCGAAGCCTATGATCCGCCGCCACCTGGGATCGTGGTCGAGCGTTCGCACTGCCCGTCCTGCAAGCGTCAGCTCTCGTGGTACGAGAACATCCCGGTGCTGAGCTGGGTCGCACTTCGTGGCCGCTGCCGCACTTGCAAGACGCCGATCTCGGCGCAGTACCCGATCGTGGAACTGCTGACCATGCTGCTGATGGTCGCCTGCGTGTGGCGCTTCGGCTTCGGCTGGCAGGGATTCGGGGCCATGGTGTTCACCGGCTTCCTGATCGCGCTGTCGGGCATCGACCTGCGCACGCAGCTGCTTCCCGATCAGTTGACGCTGCCCTTGATGTGGCTCGGCCTCATTGCCGCGGCCGACAACCTGTACATGCCGACCAAGCCGGCGCTGCTGGGAGCGGTCGCGGGCTACCTGAGCCTTTGGTCCGTGTGGTGGCTGTTCAAGCAGATCACCGGCAAGGAGGGCATGGGCCACGGCGACTTCAAGCTGCTCGCGGCCATCGGCGCCTGGGTCGGACTCAATGGCATCCTGCCGACGATACTGCTGTCCTCGCTGGTGGGAGCCATCGTCGGCTCGCTCTGGCTGGCAGCGAAAGGCCGCGACCACGCCACCCCGATTCCGTTCGGCCCCTACCTGGCGGTTGCCGGCTGGGTGGCCTTCTTCTGGGGCGAGCAGATGGTGGGCTGGTATCTGGGAATTTCGGGGCTGCGCTGACGCACCTGTCGAGTTTGCGATGGAGGGTTCGTCGCAAGCGATGCTTCGCCTGCCCCCACCCCGGCGCTCTCCCGCAGGCAGGGAAGGGACAAAAGTGCGACGCTGAACTCCTGGTCTCGTCCCCCGTTTATGGGGAGGAGCGCTGCGCTTGAGCTCTTGGCCCCCCGCCCCGTTTACGGGGGAGGGCGTGGGTGGGAGCACGCGCAAGTGACGTGCGCTCGAATTCTCGGCAGCTGTGGTTTGCGTGCGCCGCTTATTCCGCCCGGCGGGTGCGCAGCATCGCGTCCGCGAGCGCGGTGCGGAGGTCCTCGCGGATCACAGGCGCATCAAGCAGGTATACCTCCACGCCATGCGCCGGAACGCTGGCCGATAGCGAGCCACCTTCTCCGACATGCACGTCGCCGCCAGCAATCGCGGCCCGCCAGGTGCCGGCCTGCATTCGATCGCTGATATCGAAGTCGGCCGCAGCATCGCCCTTGTTGAGCAGCACCAGCGCAATCTGTGACTCGCCTGCGTGCTGCAATACGCGATAGAACGCCGCGCGATCGCCCTCCATCAGCACCTCCAACTGCAGGCCTCGCTGCAACGCTGGCGAAGCCGCGCGCACATAAGCGATGCGCTTGAGCTGCTCGCGTATGGGGTGGCCGACCGCGGCGTCCACGCGTTCCTGGCCGAAGTAATTGCGGTTGCCTGCGTGTTCGGCGGTGCCTCGCATGAAACCGGTTTCCGAACCGTAATAGATGACCGGGATGCCGCGCGCGGTGAACAGCCAGTTGTTGGCGTCGATGAAACCCGCATCGCTGGCGTCCAGTCGCGCCATGTCGTGGTTGTCGTAGAACGTCATCAGCTCATAGGGGTTCGCGTACGGGCCGTCGGTCAGGTACAGCCGTTCGGACAGCTGCTCGAATCCGCCGCCCTTGCGACCGAACACTTCCGCCATGCGCTCCTTGAGCGGGAAGTCGAGCACGCTGATGGAGCCGTTTTCGGCCCAGGTGTGCGGAGCGATGTTCTCGGCCTTGTGGTCGAAGGCCTCGCCGAACATGAAGAACCCGGGCCGCTTCGCGCGGATGCGTGCCGAGAACTCCTTCCAGAACGGCATCGGCATGTGCCGGATGGTGTCCACCCGGAACGCGTCGGCGCCCTGGTCGATCCATTTGGAGTATGCCTCGATGAAGTAGTCCATCACCTCGGGATTGGTCTCGTCGATGTTCGACAACTGCACGAGGTCGGGTTTGTCGTGGAAGAAACCATGCAGCGGGTTGCCTGCAGGGTCCAGCTTGCCCGGTGGCAGGTTCTGGTGATCAGCGATCAGCGTTCCCTCGGCGTCGTAGATCTCGCCGTACTTCGGCTGGTCGACCGGCATCGTCCATGAAGGCGAGCCGTGATTGGTGACGATGTCCAGCACCGTCCTCAGGCCGTGCTGCTCCAGCCCTTCGGTCAGTGCCGCAAAGTCGAGCCCGGCGCTGAGGAGGTGCTCGTCGAGCTTATGGAAGTTCACGCCCCAGTAGCCGTGATAGCCGGTCTTGCCGCGGTCCTGGAACATGCCGCCCCACTTCACCTCGTCCCCGCCAGTAAATGCCTCGTCGGGGTTGTCGACGACCGGGGTGAGCCACAGTGCGGAGAAGCCCATGTCGCGGATATAGGCGGCGTTGTCGAGAATGCCTTTGAAGTCGCCGCCGAGATAACCGATGTTGGCGCTGCGCCCTGGTGGCCCGCCCTCGACGGGACGATCGAAGGTGCCGTTCGCGCCGCCCTGGTTGCGATGGTCGTTCGATGGGTCGCCGTTGACGAACCGGTCGGTGAGCACGAAGTACACCGCCTCCGCAGCGAACGGTTCGGTTGTTCCGTAGAACTCTTCGGTGGTCGTTTGCTGCCCGGCGACGATCGCAGCCGCTGCGGGAGCCGCCTGTGGTGCCGGCTCCAGCGTGCAGCCCGCAGCGAGCACCGCCAGCATGCAGCTGGCAAGAATGCTGCGATTGAGCTTCATGCAAGATGTCATCGATGGCCTCGTTGAACGCGAATCGTGTGGTCGCCGCCGCTGCAGCGCAGCGGCAATGGTTTCGTTTTCTTTCAAGCTGGAACAGCCACGGCAATCAGCTTGCAGTCGCAGTAATGACCGGCGCGGCCACGGCCGGCTCACGCAGCCTGAGCACCAGCAGACCGGCCACGACCAGGCTCACCCCGCCGATCGCAAGCGCATTGATCGGCTCGCCACCCATGAAGTTCTTCAGCAGGAAACCCAACAGGCTGGCCGCGACCAGTTGCGGAATCACGATGAAGAAATTGAAGATGCCCATGTACACGCCCATCTTGCCGGCAGGCAGGCTGTCGGACAGCAGCGCGTAGGGCAGCGACAGGATCGATGCCCAGGCAAAGCCCACGCCGACCATCGACAGCAGCAGCCACTGCGGGTCGCGGATGACCAGGAACGACAACAGCCCCAGCCCGCCGAGAGACGTGTTGATCAGGTGGCTGACGCGAAGGCCCCACCAGCGCACCATCCATGGAATCGCGACTGCCGCCAGCGCAGCGAAGCCGTTGTAGGCCGCGAACAGCACGCCGACCCAGTTGGCACCTTCGTTGAATGCCGCCGACGAGGTGTCACTGCTGCCGTAATGGACCCCGGTGACCGCCGCGGTGGTGTAGATCCACATCGCGAACAGCGCGAACCACGAGAAGAACTGCACCGCCGCCAGTTTGCGCATCACCGGCGGCATGTCTCGCAGGTCGTCCATGATCGTGGCGAACGCACCGCCGCCGCCCATCGTCGTGCGCAACCACAAGGCGGCGCCGAATGCGGTGATGCCGCCGGCGAGGATGTACAACTGCTTGTCGAGCCCGAGGAGCGCGACCACCGCGATGCCCAGCGCACCGGCTGCCAGCCACGCCAGGGCGACATGACGCTCGCGACGAGGGTCGTGGGATCGACGCGGCAACGGCGGCGCCTCGTCCCAGGCTGCGAGCTGCTCCGGCGGGTACTCGCGCGTGCGCAGCACCGTCCAGCCGACCGCGGCGAGCAGCGCCGCGCCGCCGAAATAGAACGCGTAGCGCACCGTATCGGGCAGTTCGCCGGGTGCGGCGGTGTTGGCGACACCGGCCTTGGTCAGCAGCCACGGCAGCATGCTGGCGATCACCGCACCGACGCCGATGAAGAACCCCTGCATCGCGTAGCCGGTCGGACGCTGCCGCGCCGGCAACTGGTCGCCGACGAACGCGCGGAACGGCTCCATGGAAATGTTCAGCGACGCATCGAGGATCCACAGCATGCCCGCGGCGATCCACAGTGTCGGCGAGTTCGGCATCACGAACAGCGCCAGCGTGGCGAGTACCGCTCCGACAAGGAAGTACGGACGCCGACGTCCCAGGCCGGTCCAGGTGCGATCCGACAGATAGCCCACGATCGGCTGCACGATCAATCCCGTCAGCGGCGCGGCGATCCACAGCGCCGGCACTTCCTCCATCGATGCACCGAGCGTCTGGAAGATGCGGCTGACATTGGCGTTCTGCAGGGCGAACCCGAACTGGATGCCCAGGAAGCCGAAGCACATGTTCCATATCTGCCAGAACGACAGTTGCGGTTTCTGGTTCATCGGGTACTGACCTCGTTGGTCCGCGCGCTGATGCACGCTGCGGAGTGCACATTGATGACTAAAAGGCGCGGGCGCCATTCGGCACGCCGACGGCCGCAAGCGCATGCTGCAACGCGGTACGCGTCGATTCGCAGCGATACCGCTGGCGCTGTGTTCAAGCACTGTCTCCGGATCGTTGATGCAGCGGTGGAGCATCGCACGCGGTTTGCCGCGCCTGCGGCATGGAAGGACATCCATGTGCGGCCCGGTGCATGGTCGCCATGGTAGCCAGCGCGATACCCGCACAATTCTGATGCAATCGTATTCATGCCCGCGTGTGACCGATGCACCACGATCACGGCGCCGCGGCATGGAATAGTCGCCGCTGCTCTTTTCAGGCTTGGGGACACGATGGCGACGACCCGCTGGTGGCGTGGTGCGGTGATCTACCAGATCTATCCGCGCAGCTTTCTGGACACCAACGGCGACGGCGTGGGCGATCTCCCCGGGATCGTCCGCAAGCTCGACTACATCGCCAGCCTCGGCGTGGACGCGATCTGGATCTCGCCGTTCTTCAAGTCGCCGATGGCCGACTTCGGCTACGACATCGCCGACTACCGCGCGGTCGATCCACTGTTCGGCACGCTGGAGGACTTCGACGAACTGCTGGCCAAAGCTCACGCGCTCGGCATCAAGGTGATGATCGACCAGGTCATCAGCCACACCTCGATCGAGCACGAGTGGTTCAAGGAGAGTTGCCAGTCGCGCGACAACCCCAGGTCCGACTGGTACGTCTGGGCCGATGCGAAGCCGGACGGCACGCCGCCCAACAACTGGCTGGCGATTTTCGGCGGTGTCGCGTGGCAGTGGGAACCGCGCCGCGGACAGTACTTCCTGCACAACTTCCTGGCGTCGCAGCCGGACCTGAACTTCCACAACCCGCAGGTGCGCGCCGCCACGCTGGACAATGTGCGGTTCTGGCTCGACCGCGGCGTCGACGGCCTGCGCCTGGATGCGATCAATTTCTGCTTCCACGACGCACTGCTTCGCGACAACCCGGCAAAGCCGCCCGAACTCCGGGTGGGCCGCGGCTTCAGCGCCGACAATCCCTACGCTTTCCAGTATCACCACCACAACAACACCCAGCCGGAGAACCTGGCTTTCCTCGAGGAACTGCGCGCGCTGCTCGACCAGTTCCCCCAGGCGGTTTCGCTTGGCGAGATATCGTCGGAAGATTCGCTGGCGACGATGGCCGAGTACGTCACTCCGCAGCGCCTGCACATTGGCTACAGCTTCGAGTTGCTCACGGACGATTTCAGCGCCGCCTACATCCGCGGCACCGCGCAGGAGGTCGAAGCGAAGATGATCGACGGCTGGCCGTGCTGGGCGATCTCCAACCACGACGTCCAGCGTGCCGTGTCGCGCTGGGGCGGCGTCGACGGGCCGGAGGATTTCGCACGGCAGCTCGTCGCGCTGGTGTGCTCGCTGCGCGGCTCCGTGTGCCTGTACCAGGGCGAAGAACTCGGATTGTGCGAGGCCGAGGTGCCCTACGAGTCGCTGCAGGACCCCTACGGCATCACCTTCTGGCCGAACTTCAAGGGCCGCGATGGATGCCGGACCCCGATGCCATGGAATGGCGACAACCAGGCCGGATTCACCGGCGGCGAGCCCTGGCTGCCGATCGCCGATGCCCACCGCACGCGCAGCGTCGCGCTGCAGGAAAACGATCCCGACTCGGTGCTCAACGCCGTTCGTGCGTTCCTCGCGTGGCGGCGCGATCAGCAGGCGCTGGTCACCGGCAGCATCGCGTTTCTGGATACGCCCGAACCAATCCTGGCGTTCGTGCGCGAATGCGAGCCCGGGGCCGGCCCGGCCGATGCGCTGCTGGTGGTGTTCAACCTGTCCGCCAGCGAGGTGCAATGGCGGCTTCCGGCCGGCGTCGACACGCGCGCGATCACCGCGCCCGGTGTAAGCGCGGCCACCGTGGCGGCCGGGATCGTGCAACTGCCCGCGCACGGCGTGCTGTATGCGGCGCTCGGCTGAAAGCGCCTGCGCGCCGCGGCGTTCACGCCGTGGCCAGCGGTTCCCCGATCGCGCAATGCCGGGCGATGAAGGCCTCGTGCGTCGGCATCGCCTCGACGCACTTGCCGATCACGCCGCGAACGCTTTCGAGGTAGTGCGTGATCTTCTCTTCGCTGTAGACGTCGACCAGCCCGTGGTAGGACTGCGGCGCAAGGCGCTGCCCATGCATCACCTGCACCCAACTGGGCTCGGCGAACATTTCATTGGCATCGCGGAAGACCCGGCCGTTGCTGCGGAACAGGTCCATTCGCCGCTGCAGCGATTCGGGAATATCCATCGTGCGGCAATGCTCCCAGAACGGCGTGTCGTCGCGTTGGGTCGCGTGGTAGTGCAGGATCAGGAAATCGCGGATCCTGTCGACCTCGAAGTCCGAGTGCCGATTGAATTCGTCGATGTCGGCCTGCTCGAACCCGCCATGCGGGAAGAACGCGGTCAGCCGCGCGATGCCGGACTGGATGAGATGGATGCTGGTCGACTCCAGCGGCTCCATGAATCCGCTGGACAGGCCGAGCGCGACGACGTTGCGGTTCCAGGTTTGCCTGCGCTTGCCGGTGACGAAACGCAGCGTGCGCGGCTCGGCCAGCGGCGCACCGTCGAGGTTGCCGAGCAACGTGGCGGTCGCCTCGTCCTCGCTGATGTGATTGCTGCTGAACACGTAACCATTGCCGACGCGGTGCTGCAGCGGAATGCGCCATTGCCAGCCGGCCGCGCGCGCGGTCGATCGCGTGTAGGGCGTCGGCGGACCGCTGGATTCGCAGGGCACCGCGACCGCGCGATCACAGGGCAGCCAGTGGGTCCAGTCGATGTAGCCCGTTTTGAGCGCCTGCTCGATGAGCAGTCCGCGAAAGCCGGAGCAGTCGATGAACAACTGCCCGTCCAAGCGCCTGCCACCGTCCATCACCACGGCGTCCACGAAACCGTCGTCGCCGCGCAGTTCGACATCCACCACTTTGCCTTCCAGGCGCTTGACCCCACGCGCTTCGGCGTACTCGCGCAGGTAGCGCGCGTAGAGGCCCGCGTCGAAGTGGTAGGCGTAGGCGATGTCGGCCAGCGGCGAGTTGGGACGGTCGGTGATCGCGCGCATGAAGCGGTTGTTGCGCGCCGCCCAGGTGTTGATCGAATACTCGTCCAGCGGCGCGGCCCTGCCTGCCTGGTGCATTTTCAGCCAGTACTGGTAGAACGCCACCAGCCCGAGGTCCTGTCCGATCTTGCCGAACCCGTGGATGTAGCGATCGCCGATCGCGCCCCAGTCGACGAATTCGATGCCGAGCTTGAACGATCCCATGGTGCGGCGGACGAAATCGTTTTCGTCCAGGTCCAGCGCGTTGTTGAACAGCTTGATCATCGGGATGGTGGCTTCGCCGACCCCGACCGTGCCGATGTCCTCGGATTCGATCAACTGGATCGAGTAGTCCGGCGACAACACCTTGGACAACGCCGCGGCAGCCATCCAGCCGGCGGTGCCGCCCCCTACGATCACGATCCGGGTAATGCGATGACCAGTCATGATTGAAGCAATCTCCTGTTCCGGTGACGGTTCCGCGGCCGCCAGGGCGCGCCGCCATTCTGCGTCCCTCGTCGCTTCGGCGCGACCACGGCGGCGTACTGCATACGTATTCATGCGCCTTCTGGGATGCTTGTTGCTGGTCGGATCCGGCACGCCGACGATGGCTGCAGCGGCGCATCCCGCGCCAGCTGCAACGGCCGACCCGATCGTAGGGTGCGATGCGCCGGGCCATGCCAGCACGACGCGCGAGGCTGCATCATCGTCGGTGCCCGCGCAGGCCTACTGGCTGAACAGGCAGCTGATCCAGTGGCCGGGTGTCACCGATCGGCCCGCGTCGCGGTTTCGCCTGTATCACTCCGCCGCCGCGCAATTGCGCGGCGAAACAGGCGGCAGCGTCAGCGGCTTCGACGGCGCACTGCGGCTGGATGCGCACGAGGCCCCGTTGCCGACCGGAGTTGCGGCGCGATTCGGGTTCGTGGGCGACGGCGTCCGTCTGGCGCTGCATCAGGCGGACGCCGCCGCGCTGCCGGGAATACTGCAAGGGCAGGCCTGGCTGGTCCAGGAGGACCGCGCGGGGCGCATCCTGCGATCCACCACGCTGCAGTTGCCCGGTGCACTCGACGATCTGTACGCCGCGGCGATGCAGGTCGATGCGCTTGGTGCCTCGATACACGGCAACGGGGTCACATTCTCGGTGTGGGCTCCCACTGCGATTGACGTCGGCCTGTGCCTGTACGACGACGGCCGCGGTGCGGCGACCCAGCACCTGCCGATGCAGCGCGACGAGGCCACCGGCGTATGGTCGACCGGGACCGACAGCGACCTGCGTGGCCGCTATTACACCTACCTGGTGGAGGTGTTCGTGCCGGGTGCCGGCGTTGTCCGCAACCGCGTCACCGATCCCTATTCGATCAGCCTGACCACCGATTCCCGACGCAGCTACATCGCCGACCTGGCCGACCCCGAATTGCAGCCGCCGGGCTGGCAGGACGCTCCACGCCCATCCGCGCCGGCATCGCTGACCGACATGTCTGTCTACGAATTGCACGTCCGGGATTTTTCCGTCGGTGATGCGAGTGTCGCAGCGCCCAGCCGTGGCAAGTACCTTGCCTTCACCGAGCGCGATTCCGCCGGCATGCGACACCTGCGCGGGCTTGCCGATGCCGGGCTCACCGACATCCACCTGCTGCCGGTGTTCGACCTTGCGACGGTTCCCGAATCGGGCTGCATCAGCCCGGACGTTCCCGCAGCGCCGCCAGACAGCGACGTGCAGCAGGCGGCGATCATGGCCGTGGCTGCGAACGACTGCTTCAACTGGGGCTACGACCCGTTCCACTTCAACGCGCCCGAGGGCAGCTATGCCACCGATGCCGCCGACGGCGCGGTGCGCATCCGCGAACTGCGCTCGATGGTGATGGCGCTGCACGCGGCAGGGCTGCGCGTGGGCATGGATGTCGTCTACAACCACACCACTGCATCGGGCCAGTCGTCGCGCTCGGTGCTCGATCGCATCGTGCCCGGCTACTACCAACGGCTGGATGCCGACGGCGTCGTCGAGCGCTCGACCTGCTGCGACAACACCGCCACCGAGCACGCCATGATGGGCAAGCTCATGATCGACTCGGCGGTGCTGTGGGCGCGGCACTACCGCATCGACTCGTTCCGCTTCGACCTGATGGGCCATCAGCCGCGCGACGCGATGTTGCGGCTGCAGGAAGAGGTCGACGAAGCCGCGGGTCGCCGGATTGCCCTGATCGGCGAAGGCTGGAATTTTGGCGAGGTCGCCGATGGTGCCCGTTTCGTGCAGGCCGCGCAGATACCGCTGGCCGGCACCGGCATCGCCACCTTCAGCGACCGCGCACGCGATGCGATCCGGGGCGGCGGTTGCTGCGACAGCGGCACCGACCTGATCCGTGCACAGGGCTACATCAACGGGCTGCACTACGCCCCCAACCAGGCAGGCGAAGCGGCGACACGCGAGGACCTGATGCGCGCTGCGGACATGGTGCGTGTGGGGCTGGCCGGCACCCTGCGTGATGTCCGCATGGTCGCGTTCGACGGCGTGGAGCGGCCGTTGTCGGAGATCGACTACAAGGGTGCGCCGGCCGGCTACGCCTCCCAGCCCGGCGAGGTGGTCAACTACGTCGAGAACCACGACAACGCAACCCTGTTCGACATCAATGCCTTGAAATTGCCGCGCGAGACAAGCCGCGAAGACCGCGCGCGCGTGCAACTGCTCGGCGCCGCGCTGACCGCATTCAGCCAGGGCATCGCCTACCACCATGCCGGCATCGAGGTGCTCAGGTCGAAATCTCTGGATCGCAACAGTTTCAATTCCGGCGACTGGTTCAACCGCCTGGACTGGACCTACACCGACAACGGCTTCGCCGCCGGACTGCCACCGGCAAGCGAAACCGGCAAGGACTGGACGATGCTGGGGCCGATCCTCGCCGACGCGTCCATGAAGCCGACCTCGCGAGAGATCATCTGGATGCGCGACGGCTTCCGCGACCTGCTGCATATCCGCGCGAGCTCGAGCCTGTTCCGCCTGCGTACCGCGGCCGATGTGCAGCAACGGCTTGGCTTCCGCAACGTTGGCCCGCGCCAGGACCCGACCGTCATCGCGGTGCATCTGGATGGTGCCGGATATCCCGACGCCGGCTTCAGTGAAATCCTGTACCTGGTCAACGTGGCACCGACCGCGAAGACGCTGGTGCTCGATGAGGAACGCGGCAAGCGCTACACACTGCATCCGCGCCACCTCCATCCCGATGCCGCCGATACGCACCCCCGCGAGCAGGCCCGATACGGAAGCGCCGACGGCAGTTTCACCGTTCCCGCACGAACGGCGGTGGTGTATGTCGTCCGCCAGTAGCCCGGATCAGCGCCTCGACCCGGACAAGCGATCCAGCTCCCTCTCCCATTGGGAGAGGGCTGGGGTGAGGGTTCGGAGCACCGCGAAAGCGGCCCGCGGCAGCCGTCAGATCAGGCCCGCCCCGGCTTGCAGACCAGCGCGGAGCCGAACCCTCACCACGGCTCTCCCTTCGCGAGAAGGAGCACAACGCCGTGCAACCAGCTGCATTCGCGCCGACTTTTCAGACGATGAGGAATAGTGATGCGTAGATTCGGACTGCTCCTGCTCCTCTCGATGTCCATCAACACCACGCAAGCCGAAACCGTCGCGGGTGTCGATTCCCCCGGCAAGGTGCTGCGGATCGAACTGGACCTGCACGAGGGCCGGCTCGCCTACAAGGTCATGCGCCTGGGCGAGCCGGTGATTGCCGCGTCCCGGCTCGGGTTTTCGCTGAGGGGCGCCGAGAAGCTGGAACGCAACCTCGCGCTGACCTCGTCCTCCACCAGCAGCACCGACGACACCTGGGAGCAGCCCTGGGGCGAGCGGCGCTTCGTTCGCAACCACTACAACGAGCTGCGCGCGCGTTTCACCGAGACACTCAAGGGCAAGCGCGCGATCGACGTGGTGTTCCGCGTCTACGACGACGGCCTGGGCTTCCGCTACGAATTTCCCGACCAGCCGCAACTCAGTGACGTCATCATCGAGGACGAGCTGACCGAATTCGACATCGCCCAACCCGCGACCGCCTGGTGGATCCCTGCCGGCGAGTGGAACCGCTACGAGTACCTCTACAACAAGACCCCGTTGCGCGAGCTGACGCAGGCGCACACGCCGATGACGCTCAAGACCGACAACAGCGTATACATCGCCCTGCACGAGGCCGCGCTGGTAGATTACGCCGGCATGTGGCTGCGCCGGGTCGAGGGCCAGCGGCTGCGCGCCCAGCTTTCGCCGGCATCGGAAGGCTGGAAGGTGCGACGCAAGGCGCCGTTCAACACCCCGTGGCGAACGCTGCAGATCGCCGACAGCGCCGGCGGCCTCGTCGAATCGGACCTGATCCTCAACCTCAACGAGCCGAACGCGCTCGGCGACGTCAGCTGGTTCAAGCCGGCCAAGTACGTTGGCGTGTGGTGGTCGCTGCACCTGGACGAGGAAACCTGGGCGACCGGCAGGAAGCACGGCGCCACCAACGCCAACACGCGCCGCTACATCGACTTCGCCGCCGAACACGGTTTCCGCGGCGTACTGGTCGAAGGCTGGAATCCGGGATGGGACGGCGACTGGTTCGGCAATGGCTGGAACTTCGACTTCACCCGCGCCACCGCCGATTTCGACATCGAGGCGCTGTCGCAATACGCCGCGACCAAGGGCGTGCACCTGATCGGCCACCACGAGACCGGCTGTGCCGTCAGTCATTACGACCGGCAGCTTGGCGCGGCATTGGACCTGTACGCGCGCCTGGGAATCGATGTCGTCAAGACCGGTTACGTCTGCGACGCGGGCCAGATCGAGCGGCAGGACGAACAGGGAAGCCCGGTGATCCGGGAATGGCACGACGGCCAGTGGATGGCGCGGCATCATCTTGAAGTCGTGAAAGCAGCGGCCGAGCGCCGGATCGCGATCAATCCGCACGAGCCGATCAAGGACACCGGCCTGCGCCGCACGTACCCCAACTGGGTCTCGCGCGAAGGCGCACGCGGAATGGAGTACGGCGCCTGGGGCAACCCGACCAACCCGCCGGAGCATGAGGCGAATCTGATCTTCACCCGCATGCTGTCGGGGCCGATGGACTACACGCCGGGTATCCTCAGCCTGCAGGGCCGGGGGCAGCCGATCCAGACCACGCTTGCCAGGCAACTGGCGCTCTACGTCGTGCTGTACAGCCCGATCCAGATGGTCGCCGACCTGCCGGAGAATTACCGCAGGCAGATGGAGGCATTCCAGTTCATCAAGGACGTGCCGGTGGACTGGGCCGAAACGCGGGTGCTCAACGGCGAGATCGGCGATTTCGCGACCATCGTGCGCAAGGATCGCAACAGCGAGGGCTGGTACCTGGGCAGCGTGACCGATGAGCACGGGCGGATGCTCAGCGTTCCGCTGTCGTTCCTCGATCCGGGCCGGCGCTACACCGCGCAGATCTACCGTGATGGCGAGAACGCGCACTGGAAGTCCGCTCCATTCTCCTTCGTGCGCGAGTCACGTGAAGTCGGCAGTGCCGACATCCTGACGCTGCGGCTGGCGGCTGGCGGCGGGCAGGCGATCCGGTTCGTTCCGATCGACTGAGTAACTCACCGCGCCCTGCCCCTTTACCGGGGCAAGGGGCACACTGGCATCCATGTTCAACCCGAACCCGCGCATCCAGGTCATTCCCATCGGCACGCGCCACGCGTGCTACGTGATCGACGATGCCCTGCGCGAGCCGCAACGCTGGGTGGACGAAGCCGCCTCGCGATTCGTCGATTTCGACGATTCGCCGCACAACGTCTATCCGGGGCCTGAGCTGCGCATGCCCGACGAGATATCGGCGCAACTGGACCACTATTTCGCACTGCACATGCGGGGGCGACTCGGTGCCAGGCGGACCCTGCGCATGTACAGCCGCCTGTCCCTGGCCACGCGCGCACCGCAGCAACTGCGGCCGATGCAGTGGCTGTGCCATGTCGACCGGCTGGAGGTGGAACCCGGCCAATGCCTCGCCGCCTCCGTGCTTTATCTGTTCAAGGACCCGGCGCTGGGCGGCACCAGCTTCTACGCTCCACGCCGGCCGCTGCCGGAGATCGCCAGGCTGATTCAGGCTTCGGCGACGCTGCCCGCCGAAGAGTTCACGGCCCGACATGGCGTGCGTCCCGGCTACATGACCAGATCGAACGAATGGTTCGAGAAGCTCGCGACCGTGCCCGCGCGCTGGAACCGACTGATCTTCTACGACGGCGGACTGTTCCACTCCGGCGAAATCACTTCGCCTGAAAAGCTGCTGCCGGACCCGCGCGCCGGGCGCCTCACGCTCAACGGCTTCTTCATCTGCAGGCGCGCGCTCGCAGCGTCGCGCGCTGCGGCCTCCAGCACCTACAAACTTCCCTGAGGCGAGTGGAGTTCGATCACTCCGGTGTCGTCGAGGATCAGTGGGTCGCTTGCCCCATCACCGCCACCAAAGCCCGCCGGTTGCGCCTGCGGTGTCAGCGACCGGTAGCCGCCGTCGTAGTCCCAGGTGTTGATATAAAGCCTGGCACCCGCCAGTGAGCCGACGTTGCCCAGCGCCCGCGCGGGGATGGTGAACGTGACCGTGTTCGCCTGCCGGTCGACCACGATCCGTGCCGATGCGGCAATCGGGGTGCCTTCAATCCCGTCCGAGGCGCCATCACTGCCGAACAACGCGTTGGACCAGCCGTGCGCGCGCAGTCGGACGTTCCAGCGCATCGCGTCTGGCAGAACGGCATGCTGCTGCGGCATGACCACCGCGCCGTCGCCACGACCCGGCAACTGCACGAACATCGTGAACGCGACATGGTCGAAGCCCTGCGCCGGAGTCCACAGTGCGGTCACTTCGCGCATCTTCAACTCGACCTTCAGCGCGCCGCCGGAACCCCACACCCGCACGCGCTGCAGATCGCCTTGCCGGTGTGTGCGCCAGCCCTCGTCGTCCGGGTACTCGTAGCGGCCGGAGGGTCCATGGTCATCGCCCGCGGGATCGTCGATATCGCGTAGCAGCGTCCACTCGCGCGCCACCTTGAATACGTGGCGATTGGATGCGATCCCAGCCTCCGGCGACCACGCAACCACGCTGTGCGTGAGCGCAGGATCGACCATGTCGCGCGTGTCGATGCGCGTCCTCCAGCGGCCGTCCGGCTGCACCGTGACCCATTGCGCGGTCGCGAGGTCGCCATCGACGACCACCTGCATGCGGGCGACGTCCGAAGCCGTGCCGCCGACGTCGAAGTCACCGCGCACCCGCGGCGACAGCGGCGCGCGATTGCCCTCCTCCGCCATCGGCTGCAGCGTGATCGCGCCTGCCGCAGCGTTTTCCTCCGCTTCCCGCGCGCCCGCCGCACGCCAGACGTAACCCGCGCCAGGAGGCAGCGCGAGATCGATCCGACCGTCGGCGCCGACCATCGCTTCGGGCGCGCTTCCTTCGATCGCAAACAGCGGGCGCAGCACCGTACCCGGTGGGAAACCGCTGTCGAGGTTGTCCAGCAGCGTCGCGCCGCCCGAGGTGTTGAACACCACCAGCGCCGAGGTGCCTTCATGATCGACGCGGTATGCGAGCGCACCCGGCGCTGCCGCATTGGCGGCGAGCACGGTCGGCACGCCGCGCGAAAACAGGCAATGATCCCGCCGCAGGGCGATCGCCGCCTGCAGGTAGCGGTACAGCGGCGCCTCGGTGTCGAAGTGATCGCGCCCTCCCGAACCCACCCCGCCTGCGAACATCGACGCCCTCGGATCGCGGAAGCCCTGCTCGGTGCCGTAATAGATCACCGGGATGCCCGGCAGCGTCAGCATCGCCAGCAGCGCCTGACGCAGCGCCGGCTCGCTACCGGTGCCAAGAAAGCGATCGACATCGTGGTTGTCGATGAAGGTGGGCATCAGGTGCGGACGCTGGTGCAGTTGCATCGTGCTGCGGATGCGGTACGCCAGTTCGGCGGGCGGATGGCCCCGCGCGAACACGTCTCCCATCGTTCCGTGCATCGGGAAGTTGATCATCCCGGGCAGCCGCGGGGTTCCATCCTCGTCGTGCATGTAGCGGTCGATCTTCCGCGCCATCGCGTCGTCGAACGCCTTGTCGAATGCGAAGCCCTCGCCGAACACGTGGAAATCCGCGCGACCGGTGACAGCGGCCACTTTCGCGATGCCGGGCGCCTGCGGATCGTCGGAATGCAGGAAGTCGGTGAAGTACTCGGGCTCTACATAGAACGCCGTGTCCACGCGGAACGCATCGACGCCGACTTCGCGTATCCAGTAACCATAGGCGTCGCGCAGCGCGCGTCGGACCCATGCATTGCCGGTGGCAAGATCGTCCAGGCCGGCGAGCTGCCAGGTCAGTTCCTGGTTGCGGTCGCTGTAATCGACGATGTCCGGCGTCCAGTGGTAGATGCCCGCCTCGCGGTGTGCTGGTATGCGCGGGTCGTTCATCGAGAACGGCCGTTGCGTCGGCGCCGAGAGGCCAGCCGAATCCCGGATCATGCGGACCTCGCCCGCCGCATCGGTCACCCGCCCGCCGGGGTAGGCGAAGTAGTTGGCGGTGTGGTTCACGACCACGTCCTGGACCAGCACCATGCCGGCGCCGTGCAGGGCACGCGACAGCGCGCGGTAGTCGTCGAGCGTGCCGAAGTGCGCATCGACCGCCTTGAAGTCGGTGGCCCAGTAGCCGTGGTAGCCGCCGTAGGAAGTCGCCGGGTTCCACCACTGGTTGGCGACGGGCGGGGTGATCCAGATGCCGGTGACGCCGAGGCCGCCGATGTAGTCGAGCCGACGCGTCAGGCCGGCAAGGTCGCCGCCACTGAATCTGGCGCCGTCGGAAGGGTCGTACTCGCCGGCGCCCTGGTCGTTGTTGCCAGGGTCGCCGTCGTCGAAGCGGTCGAGCATGACGAAGTACAACACCTGGTCGCGCCAGTCGGGCGACGGCACGTGAAGGCCAGCGGTTTCGTTGTTGCCCGGCAGCGCGGGTTCGGCCGCAGGCGCGCTCCGGACAGCCCCGAGGAGCACCAGGGCGGCAACCGCCAGGATGCGAACGTCCCATCTGCCTGCATCGTCAAGCATTCGCCCGCTCCCGACTCCCGATTTTTCGATTCCGCCCCCGACCCCGACCCCGACAGCGTCCTGCGGGACGCAGGCACGCGGCGCCAATGGATCATGCCCAGGTGACACCGTGGCGCCTGCAGCGGGGCTTTTGCAATGAATACGTATGCAGCGCGAAATGTGCAGGGGCTGCCGGGACTACCATCGCCCTGCGTTGCGGGGGACGGCACCGATACGGTACCGGTCGCAACAGACGTCCACGGGAATGCAGCCTGCAGGACCGGCGGATACCAGCTTTGGCACCGGAGGGGATGATGGTTCAGTTGAAACGAAACTTGCTGAGCGTGGCGTTGGCATCGGCCACGCTGATGCTGGCCACCGGCGTTCATGCGCAGACGGTCGAACAGGCCGGAACGCAGGACGCGACCTCCCAACAGGAAGAGGAAGCCGAAGGCACGGCGACCACCCTCGACCGCGTCACCGTCACTGGCATCCGCCGCGGCATCGAGGACGCGATCGAGACCAAGCGCGAATCCTCCTCGATCGTCGAGGCTATCTCCTCCGAGGACATCGGCAAGCTGCCCGACACGAGCATCGCCGATTCCATCGCCCGCCTGCCGGGCCTGACCGCGCAGCGCTTTGGCGGCCGACCGCAGGAAATCAACATCCGCGGATTCTCCGGCGACTTCTCCACCACGCTGCTCAACGGCCGCGAACAGGTGAGCCTTGGCAACAACCGCGGCGTCGAATTCGACCAGTACCCATCCGAACTGATCAACCAGGTCGTCGTCTACAAGACGCAGGACGCCAGCCTCGTCGGCCAGGGTCTTTCGGGCACGGTCGACCTGCGCACGGTGCGTCCGCTGGAGTTCGGTCGCCAGGCCGTCGCGGTGAACGTTCGCGCCGACACGAACGAACTCAACGGCAACAAGGAACACGGCAGCCGCTTCAGTGTTTCGTACATCGACCAGTTCGCCGACAACACCATCGGCCTGGCGCTTGGCTACGCGCGCCTGGACAACCCCGTGCAGGGCCATCAGTTCGAGGCATGGGGCTACGATGGTGGCGTGCTCGGCGGCGGCAAGCTCTACGACATCCAGAACGACAACCAGCGCGACGGCTTCATGGGCGTGCTGGAGTACAAGCCCAACGACGTGTACTCGTCGCGGCTGGACCTGTTCTACTCCAAGTTCGACAAGGAAGAGACCAGGCGCGGCATGGAGTTCGGTCTCGTCTGGGGATCGGCGGGACAACCGCTCACCCGCAACAACAATGCCAATGGCACTGCGGTGGAAGCGACGTTCCAGAACTTCGATCCGGTCATCCGCAACGACTACAACGCGGCTTCCGACGACCTGTTCGCCATCGGCTGGAACCACGAGTTCCAGCTCAGCGAAGCCTGGCGCTTCACCGCGGACGTCAGCCACTCCAGCGCGCAGCGCGACGAGCGGGTGCTCGAAACCTACTCGGGTCTGGCGGCAGGACTTGCTGGCGACACCGTCGGCATATCGCTGAATCCCGAAGGCTTCTTCGACTTCGACTTCGGCTACGACTATGGCGATCCGAGCATCCTGCGCCTCACCGACGCTGGCGGCTGGGGGCAGGACGGCTACGTCAAGGACTTCGAAGTAGAGGATGAGCTGACCGCCGTGCGGTTCGATCTGGAACGGACCTTCGATGCCGGGGCGATCAGCAGCCTGGAGTTCGGCGTCAATCTCACCGACCGCACCAAGAGCCGCGCTTCGGACGAGGCGTTCCTGTGCCTGAGCGCGGACTGCACGCCTGGACTCGAAGTGGCGATTCCGACGAACCTCGCCACTACGACCTCGTTCGACTTTGCCGGCCTCACCTCGCTGTACGGTTACGACGCGCTGGCCGCGCTGAACTCGTTGTACTTCCGCCGGCCGAACGCCAACAACGGCGACATCAACAACAAGAACTGGGAAGTCCAAGAGAAGGTCGTGACCGCCTACGTGCAGGCCAATCTCGACTTCGACGTGGGATCGGTACCGATCCGCGGCAACATCGGCGTGCAGGCGATCAGCGTTGACCAGGATTCCGATGGGTTCCAGAGCTTCCCCGGCAACAACATCGGACGCGACATTACCGGAGGCGCCAACTATACCGACTACCTTCCGAGCCTGAATCTAAAGGCGGAGTTCCCGAACGACCTGTTCCTGCGTTTCGGTGCGGGCCGCCAGATGGCGCGTCCGCGCATGGACCAGATGCGCGCAGCCGAGAGCCTGAGCTTCGATCCCAACCGCAGCGGCGGCGACGCATTCGCAAGCGGCCTGTGGACACGCAACGGCGGCAATCCCGAACTGGAACCGTGGATGGCCGATGCGTTCGATCTCTCGGTCGAGAAATACTTCGGCGGAAAGGGCTACGTCAGCGCCGGCTACTTCTTCAAGGACCTGAAGAGCTACATCTACGAGGAAGTCACCACTTTCGACATCCGCGACTTTGCGGACGCATTTCCGCCGACCCAGCAGCCGCCCAACTCCATTGGTGCCAATCCAATCGGCGAGTACCGCCGGCCCGTCAATGGCGAGGGCGGCACGCTGAAGGGCTTCGAACTGGCGGTCTCCCTGCCGTTCGAGATGATCTGGGCGCCGCTAGAGGGCTTCGGTCTGCAGGCGAACTATTCCGAGGTCACCAGTTCGATCCAGCCCAACGGACCTGGCTCAAGCGAGCCCCTGCCCGGCCTGTCCAAGTACGTTTCCAACACCACCATGTATTTCGAACGCTGGGGTTTTTCTGCTCGGGTGAGCCAGCGCAGCCGTTCGGATTTCCGCGGTGAAGTCCAGGGCTTCGGCGGCGACCGTGTGGTGCGCAACTTCGAAGGCGAGAAGATCGTCGACGCACAGGTCGGCTACACCTTCGGGTCTGGCGCGCTCGAGAACCTGTCGTTGCTTCTGCAGGTCAACAACATCGAAAACGAACCATTCCGTTCGACCGACGGTGGCGCTGACGACCGGCCGCGCGAGTTCTTCGAGTTTGGCCGTACCTACCTGTTCGGCGTCAACTACCGGTTCTGATCGACCACTCTCTCCGGTCGAGAAGAACCGCTGTGATGCGATCGACCCCTGCCGGGTTTTCCTCCCGGCAGGGGTTTTTTATTTCCGCGCCTGGCTCACCCGCGCCATCCAGCGGCCGCTCGCGCACCCAAGGAAGGACCTCCCATGAATTCCAGCCCGATCCAGCTGATCGTGTTCCTCGCGCTCACCGTGCTCGTCGCGGTACTCACCTGGTGGCGCTCGCGCCGCGAGGCGCGCAGCCAGAACGCGGCCAGTGATTACTTCCTCGCCGGCAGGACGCTGACCTGGCCTTTCATCGCCGGCTCGCTGCTGCTGACCAATCTCAGCGCCGAGCAGATCGTCGGCATGAACGGCGCGCAGGTGATGCTGGTCGCGTGGTGGGAGTTCGGCGCCGCGGTCGGGCTGCTGGTGCTCGCGCACGTGCTGATCCCGCTGTACTACAAGCACGGCTGCACCACGACGACCGAACTGCTGGAACGTCGCCTGGGCGACCCCGGCCTGCGCCGGATCGTCTCCGTGTTGTTCATGGCCGGCTACATGTTCATCCTGCTGCCGGTGGTGCTCTACACCGGCTCGGTGTTCATGAAGTCGATGTTCGCGATCGACCTGCCGATCGTGGCGATCGCCGCCCTGTTCGCCGCGGGCGGGCTGACGTACGCGGCGTTCGGCGGGCTGCGCGCCATTGCGATCTCCGACACCTACAACGGCCTTGGGCTGCTGGTGCTCGGCGTGCTGGTGACGCTGTTCGCACTGGCGGCGGTCAACTGGGACCTGTCGGGCGTTCCCGCGGAGCGCTGGACGCTGATCGGCGACAACGACTCGGACATTCCCTGGCACACGCTGCTGACCGGCATGGTGTTCATCCATATCTTCTACTGGGGCACCAACATGGTGATCGCGCAGCGTGCGCTCGCTGCGGGTTCGGTGCGCGAGGCGCAGAAAGGCATCTACGCGGCGGCAGCGTTCAAGCTGGTGATTCCGCTCATCGTGGTGTTCCCCGGCATCATCGCGTTCAAGCTGTATGGCGACGTCGGCGACGTTGCGTACGGCCGCCTCGTGGCCGACGTGCTGCCGCCGTGGCTCTCAGGTGCGTTCGCTGCGGTGATCACCGGCGCCGTGTTGTCCAGCTTCAACTCCTGCCTCAACGCCGCCGGCGCGCTGTACACCTGCGACATCCACCTGCCGAAGATCAACCCGTCCGCGGACCCGCGCCGGATCGGGCAGCGCGTGGCGGTCGTCTTCACCCTCGTGTCGGTGGCGATGGTCCCGCTCTACCAGCATTCGCAGAGCATCATCGCGACCCTGCAGCAGCTCAACGGCCTGTATTCGATGCCGGTGCTCGCGGCCTTCATCGTGGCGGTGATGTTCACCCGTATCGACCCGCGCGCGGTACGCGTGGGATTGATGTTCGGCGCGGCGCTGTATGCGGTGTTCACCTTCGCCTGGTCACCGCTGCACTACATCCACCTGATGTTCATCACCCTGGTGGCGACGGTGCTGGTGACCTGGCTCCTGAGCCGACTGCTGCAGCCGCGGCTGTCGGCCACGCCCGCCACGCCCGCCAAGACGGCAAGCCGCTGAGGAGAATTGCCGGGGCCGCAAAGGTGGCCTCGGATCTGCAGAAAACCGGTCGAGCGCTTCCTCGGCCAATGCGGGATCGACAGGGCAGTTCCGCGCGCGATTCGCAGGCGACCGCACGCGCAGGCGACCGCACGGATGTCGAGCTTCGTGCGTGGCGCGGCGAATGTGCTCGGCAGGAGCGTTGGGGAACCACACCGGTTCCTGGCCAGCGGGGTTCCGCGCGCTCCGACAGCGCTGGTGATGATGGCAGCACGAGCGCTGCGTGCGGAACTGGCGGCTACCCGGCAAACCCAGGGAATCAGCCTGCGATGGTTCGCTGGCGTCAGTGGCCGGCGATCAAGCTCATGCGCGCAACAGCGTGCAGGCTCCTGCAAGCGCGGTGATCGCCGCCCAGTCGCCGCGCTCGATGGCATCGGATGGCACCATCCACGAACCGCCGACCGTGACCACGTTCGGCAGCTTCAGGTAGGCGGGCGCGCGGGCGGCGTCGATGCCGCCGGTGGGACAGAACTTCACCTGGGCGAAAGGGCCGGCGAACGCGCGCAGCGCCGCCATGCCACCAGAGGACTCGGCCGGGAAAAACTTGAAACGGCGATGACCGTGTTCGAGCCCCCGCATCAGTTCGCTGGCTGTGGCAATCGCCGGGATCAATGCGATCCGCGAGCGCGCTGCGGCTGCGTACAGCGCGTCGGTCGCGCCGGGCGATATGGCGAATTCGCCGCCCGCTGCCTCGACGGCCGCCAGGTCGGCCTCGCTCAGCACGGTGCCGGCGCCGACACACGCCTGCGGCACTTCACGGGAGATGCGCGCGATCGCGTCCAGTGCCACCGGGGTACGCAGCGTGACCTCCAGCACCGGCAAGCCCGCCTCGACCAGCGCACGCGCCAATGGCACGGCATCCTCGATGCGCCCGATGCTCAGCACCGGCAGCACAGGGGCGCGCGACAGGATCGCGTCGACGTGCGCGGCACGCGTTTCGGGGTTCCAGGAATTCATGGCTTGATCTCGTTTCGACCCGTCCTCAGCGCGACCGCCGCGCCGAGCATGCCGGGATGGGGATGGGCAATGGTCTGGATCGCGACCGACTCCAGGTACTGCGCGAATCGACCCTTGGCGAGAAAGCGCTCGCGAAAGGCACTGCTGCGCAGGAACGGCACGAACCGCGGAACGATGCCGCCGGCAATCAGCACCGTGCGCGAACCGTGTATCAGTGCGGCGTCACCTGCGACGCTGCCAAGGACAGCACAGAAGCGCGCGAGCGTTCGCCGCGCGGCAAGGTCGTGGCCTTCCAGCGCACCGGAGACGATGTCGGCCGGCTCACGCAGCCCCGACTTGGGCGCCGCACTGCGGTGCGTGCCGGGCGTCGACGCCGTCGCGGTGGCAAGGCCGGTGCCGCGAAGCACCGCATCGATGTGCGACAGGCCCTTGCCGCACAGCACGCGCTCGTTGGACGCGCGGCCGAACTGCGAGGTCAGCCAGCGCGCGATCGCCTGCTCCTCGTCGCCTATGGGCGCGAAGGTGACGTGCCCGCCCTCGGTCTCCACTACCTGCCAGCCATCCTGATCGGAGCCCACCAGTTGAGCCACGCCCAGCCCGGTGCCTGGACCAAGCACCGTGATCGGTCCGGCCAGCGGACGGGCCGCGGGTCCGTACAGCGATATGCAGTCGTCCGCGCACAACGCGGGGACCGCCCAGGCGACCGCACCGAAATCGTTGAGCATCCGCAGTTCGTCCAGCTGCAGCGACTCCTGCAGTTCCCTGCGGCTGAACGACCAGGCCCGGTTGGTCAGCCGGATCTCGTCCTCCTGCACCGGCGACGCCACCGCGATCGCCGCACGCCTCGGCCGCACGCCCACCGCGGACAGGTAGTGCCCGACGGCATGCTGCAGGCTGGCGAATTCGGAATTCAGCAGGACCTGCGGCTGCAACACCGTGGGTTCCGGCGCGGTTGGATCGGTCAGCGCGAAGCGTGCGTTGGTGCCGCCGATGTCGGCGATCAGCTCAAGACCGCTGACCGCGGCGCTCATGTGGTGCTCTCGGGCAACGGAAGCGTTGAGGGCGTGGTCGTGGGCGTGGGCGTGGTCGCAAACAGGCTGCACGCGCCCTGCTCGGCCGTGCCCACCTGCGCGCGCATGAGTCCGAACAACTCGCGGCCCGTGCCGTGCAGGTTGCCACTGTCCAGCGCAACGAAGGGCTCCCGCGTTGACCAGACACCAGCCTCCACCAGTGCGTCCAGACGGCCGCTTTCCGCGTCGATGGTGATCATGTCGCCGTCGCGCAGCCTGCCGATCGGCCCGGAGTCGCTGGACTCGGGACTGACGTGGATCGCCGCGAGCACGCGCCCCGAAGCCCCCGACATGCGCCCGTCGGTGAGCAGGGCCACCCGCTGGCCACGGTCCTGCATCACCGACAGCGCCGGGGTCAGCTTGTGCAGTTCCGGCATGCCGTTGGCGCGCGGTCCCTGGCCGCGGACGACCGCGACGAAATCGCCATGGAGTTCGTCGGCAGCGAACGCGGCCAGCAGTGCGTCCTGCGACTGGAACACGCGGGCGGGGGCGGTGATCGCTCGCAGCTCGGGCGCGACGGCGGAAATTTTTACCACCGCACGTCCAAGATTTCCCTGCAGTCGCCGCAAGCCGCCGTCGGCATCGAATGGATCGGCGACGCCACGCAGCACGTCGCGGTCGAGGGACTCCGATGGCGGATCGCGCCAGCGCAGGGTCAGGTCATCCAGCCAGGGTTCCATCGCCTGCTGGCGCAGATCGCCGCCGTGCACGCAGCGGATGTCCGGGTGCAGCAGCCCGGCCGCGATCAACTCGCGGATCGCAAAGCCCAGTCCGCCGGCGGCGTGGAAGTGGTTCACGTCCGCCCCGCCGTTGGGATAGATGCGCGCCAGCAGCGGAGTGGCTCGCGACAGCTCGTCCAGATCGTCCCAATCGATCAGCACGCCGGCCGCTCGCGCGATCGCGACGAGGTGGATCGCGTGGTTGGTCGAGCCGCCAGTCGCGGCAAGTCCCACCATCGCGTTGACGATCGCCTTCTCGTCGACCGTGTGCGCCAGCGGCGTGTAGTCCTGCCCAAGCGCGGTGATCTGAAGGGCGCGCTCGGTCGCCGCCACGGTGAGCGCATCGCGCAGCGGCGTGCCCGGATTGACGAATGCGGTGCCGGGCATGTGCAGGCCCATCACCTCGACCAGCATCTGGTTGGAATTGGCGGTGCCGTAGAACGTGCAGGTGCCGGGGCCATGGTAGGAAGCGGATTCGGCTTCGAGCAGTTCCTCGCGCCCGGCCTTGCCCTCGGCATGGCGCTGCCGCACCGCGGCCTTTTCCTTGTTCGGCAGCCCGGATGTCATCGGGCCGGCCGGGACGAACAGCACCGGCAGGTGGCCGAAGCTCAACGCACCGATCAGCAGGCCGGGCACGATCTTGTCGCACACGCCCATCAGCAATGCCGCATCGAACATGTCGTGCGAAAGGGAGACCGCGGTCGACAGCGCGATGGTGTCGCGCGAGAACAGCGACAGCTCCATTCCGGCGCGCCCCTGCGTCACCCCGTCGCACATCGCGGGCACGCCGCCGGCGACCTGCGCGCTGCCGCCCGCCGCACGCGCCGCGGCGCGGATGAGCGCGGGGTACTGCTCCATCGGCTGGTGCGCCGAGAGCATGTCGTTGTAGGC
>JALYOF010000044.1 GCA_030857025.1 Pseudomonadota bacterium
TCCGCCGAGCCATGGATGGCGAGTCGGAAACTCCCGCGCAGAGACTGCGCGTTCGAGCTGTTGCCCTGTCGGGGAGACGCCTTTCTTTGGTTACTTTCTTTGGCGTCATCAAAGAAAGTGACCCGCCCAAAGGCGGAAGCTGTTGCTTCTGAATTGTTTTGCTGGAGCGAACACATACAAGCAGGATCAAGGGCTTTCGGCCTGAAGGCCGAGTTCATTTCTTTTGGTAAGCGCCAAAAGAAACAGAACCAAAGAAAAACGCTTTCCCCGAAGGAGCAACAGCTCGCGAACTGATCGAACTGCGCGGGCGTTTCAGACTCGCCATCCATGGCTCGGCTGAAACCGCCGGGCATCCATGCCCGGCGCCCTCCGGGTCTAGATTGCCGAGAGGCAGTCGAAGAGGAGGAATCAAGAGCTGCAACAGCAACAGCAACAGCAGCAACAGCAACAGCAACAGCAACAGCAACAGCAACAGCAACAGCACGGCAACGGCAACGGCAACGGCCACGGCAACGGCAACGCAACGGCAATGGCAACGGCAATGGCAATGGCAATGGCAATGGCGGGCGCGACAGCGACCCAGCTCTCCGTGCGCCGAGGTGCGACGCGGGTCACACCCGATCCCACACACCCACAACTTACGGCCTACGCCAGCCGCGGCCCGCGCGGGTTAGTCTGCAGGGCTTGTCTGTCTGCCTGCCGAGCCCATGAACTCCAGCCACCGCCTGCTGTCCATCGCGCTCGCCAGCGCATTGTCCACGATGCTTGCTGCTCCCTCCTTCGCGCAGGATCCGCCCCCCGCCCCGACGCCGCCGGTCGACGCCGAAGCAGACAAGGAAACATCGGACCCGATCCAGCTCGAACAGGATGCGCTCGATCCGGTCGGCAACCCTCCCGCGCAGGCGCCGCTGGACACCGCCAAGGGCGCGAAGCAGCCGGGTACCGACGACGAGAAACCCAAGTGGGATGTCAACGCGGCACACGGGCCAACCAAGACCGTCCGCTTCGAAACCGACGAAGGCACCTGGATGGACGTGGACGTGTCGCCCGATGGACGCCAGGTGCTGTTCTCGCTGCTCGGCGACATCTACCGCCTGCCGATCGGTGGCGGTGCGGCGCAGCGCATCAGCAGCGGTCCAGCCTGGGACGTGCAGCCGCGTTGGTCGCCCGACGGCGCGCAGGTCGCCTTCACCAGCGATCGCGGCGGCGGCAACAACCTGTGGCGCATGCAGGCCAACGGCAGCAATCCGGTGGCGGTGACGAAGGAAGACTTTCGGCTGCTCAACAATCCGGCGTGGACGCCCGACGGACGCTTCATCATCGGTCGCAAGCACTTCACCAGCGAGCGTTCGCTGGGCGCCGGCGAATTGTGGATGTACCACGCCAGCGGCGCCGGCAGCGACGGGCTGCAACTGACCAGGCAGAAGAACGACCAGCAGGATCTCGGCGAACCCGCGGTGTCGCCCGATGGTCGCCATGTGTACTTCTCCGAGGACGTCACCGACGGTCCGTACTTCCAGTACAACAAGAACCCGCACGAGGGCATCTACGCGATCAAGCGGCTCGATCGCCAGACCGGCAAGACCGATATCCTGCTCGCCGGCCCCGGCGGCGCGGTCCGTCCGCAGCCGTCTCCAGACGGCAAGTCGCTCGCGTTCGTGAAACGCGTGCGCGAGAAATCCGTGCTGCACGTACTCGACCTCGACAGCCGCAAGGTGCGGCCGGTGTGGGACGGGCTCAGCCATGACATGCAGGAGGCCTGGGCGATCTTCGGGCCGTACGCCAACTTCGACTGGACGCCCGATTCCAAGGCGGTCGTGATCTGGGCGCAGGGCAAGCTGTGGCGGGTGGACATCGGCGACGGCAGCGCGTCCAACATTCCGTTCACCGCCAAGGTCGAGCAGACCGTCGCCGCGCCATTGCGCTTCGAGCAGACGATCGAGGAAGGCCGCTTCACGCCGAAGATGATCCGCGATGTGGCCACCAGCGCCGACGGCAAAACCCTGGTGTTCCATGCGGTCGGGCACCTGTGGCGCAAGCAGCTTCCCGACGGCAGGCCCACGCGCCTGACCGGCAACGACAACCTCTCCGAATACCAGCCCAGCTTCAGCGCCGACGGCCGCAAGCTCCTCTACACCACATGGTCGGACGAGGCGCTCGGCGCGATCTATGTGCGCGACGCCTCAGGCAGCGGCAGCGGCCGCCGTGTCACACCGGACAAGGGCTTCTATTACGGGCCGCGCTTCTCGCCCGATGCCAGCCGCATCGTCTACACCAAGGGCGGCGGCGGAGGGCTGACCGGCAGCCTGTGGTCGGGCGATCGCGGCATCTACGTGATTCCCGCCAGCGGTGGCAAAGCCGTGCGCGTGGCCGAGGAAGGCGAGTCGCCGCAGTTCAACCACGACGGCAGCCGCATCTACTACCTCACCGGCGGCGGCCTCGAGAAGAAACTGATGTCGGTGGGCCTGCACGGCGAGAACCCGCGCGAGGTCTTCAACCTCAAGTACGTCGACGCGGTGCATCTGAGTCCCGACGGGCAGTGGGTCGCGTTCACCGAACTGTTCAATGCCTACGTCGCGCCGCTGGTGGAAACCGGGATGCCGGTCGAGCTGTCGAAGGACAGCAAGGCGCTTCCGGTGACCGCTGTGAGCGCCGATGTCGGCAGCTACCTGCACTGGTCGGCGAATTCGAAGTCACTGCACTGGATGGTGGGCGACCGCTATCACTCGCGCGCGCTCAACCAGAGCTTCGCGTTCCTGCCCGGCGCCCCCGCCGAAATCGCAAAGCCGACGAACGGCGGCGGCATTCCGGTGGGCCTGACGATGGCGGTCGATGATCCGACTGCCGTGGTCGCGTTCACCAACGCGCGCATCGTCACCATGCGCGATGCCGAGAACGCGCAGGAGGTGATCGAGAACGGCACGATCGTGCTGCGCGGCGATGTCATCGATGCGATCGGCGCCAGCGGCTCGGTCGCGATTCCGGCCGGTGCCAACGTGATCGACGCCAGCGGCAAGACCATCGTGCCGGGCTACGTCGATGCGCACGCACACGCCGCGCACTTCGGCCAGGGCGTGGTTCCGCAGCAGAACTGGGCGTACTACAGCAACCTCGCGTTCGGCGTGACCACGATGCACGACCCGTCGGCGAGCACGGAATTCGTGTTCTCGCAGGCCGAACTGCTCAAGGCCGGGCGCATGGTCGGCCCCCGCGTGTTCTCCACGGGTACGATTCTCTACGGCGCCGACGGCGACTTCAAGGCGGTGGTCAATTCGCTGGACGATGCCCGCGGGCACCTGCGGCGGATGAAGGCCAACGGTGCTTTCTCGGTCAAGAGCTACAACCAGCCGCGCCGCGACCAGCGCCAGCAGATCAACACCGCCGCGCGCGAACTGGGCATGCTGGTCGTCGAGGAAGGCGGCAGCACCTTCCACCACAACATGACCATGATCCTGGACGGTGCCACCGGCATCGAGCACAACATCCCGGTCGCGCCGCTGTACAAGGACGTGGTGGAGCTGTGGAGCCAGACCGATGTGCGCAACACGCCGACGCTGGTGGTGAGCTACGGCGGCCTTTCGGGCGAGTACTGGTGGTACGCACGCGACAACGTGTGGGAGGACAGGAAGCTCAACCGGTTCTTCCCGCGCGAGACCCTGGAAGCCCGCAGCATCCGTCGCGAGCTCGCACCGGACTGGGACTACTGGCACATCGAGGTCGCCAAGGCCACGAAGGTGCTGCGCGATGCCGGCGTCAGGATCCAGATCGGTGGCCACGGTCAGTTGCAGGGCCTGAGTCCGAACTGGGAAACCTGGTCGCTCACCCAGGGCGGCTTCAGCAACTTCGAGGCGCTGCGTGCGGCCACGATCGACGGCGCCGACTACATCGGCCTGTCGCGTCAACTGGGTTCGCTGGAGGTCGGCAAGCAGGCGGACCTGGTGGTGCTCAACAGCAATCCGCTGGACGATATCCGCAGCACCATCGACACGCGCTATGTGATGGTCGATGGCCGGCTGTTCGATGTCGACGCGGACCTGGCCGAGATCGGTAACCGCGCGGAGAAGGCGCCAAACTTCTACTGGCAGCGTCACCGCGACGGGCAGACGTTCGGGCTGGAATACGGCCCGACTGCGGTCTGCAGTTGCCCCAAGGGTGGCCATGGAGAGCCGGGCCACGAGGACTGAGCCGGAACCATTGCCGCAGGCGCGGGGGCGATTTTTGGCACCCGCGCCGAGTGGGCCGTTTCACGACGACTGCGCGCGCGAACGACTACTGTGTGCCCTTCCCGCACGAGACCACCGCCCATGGCAACGCGTTTCCACATCACCCTGCCGAACAGCTCGCTCGCGCGCGGCAGCAACCCGGACCTGGCATTTACCGCGCAGGGCGCCGACACGTTCGCCGAGCAGCTGCAGCAGGCGATACGCAGCCAGTCGCTGTTCGAACGCTGGCGTGCGGCGCAGGAAGATCCCGATCAGGTGGATCCGTCGCTGGGTGCCACCGATCCCGGCGCCACCGTCGAGGGTCGCCAGGACGACCTGCACATCGACCTGATCGTGATCACCTCGCTGCCCGGCGACATCCTTCGGCACCGCATGCGCCTGCTCGCCGGCACTGGCTGGCAGTTGCGCGATGTCAGCGCAGCCTGACTTCATCCGTCGATGAAGCAGCCGGTGCTGCTGTCCTGGAGCGGCGGCAAGGACGCAGCCTGGACCCTGCACACGCTGCGCCAGCGCGGCGACGTGGAGGTGGTGGGGCTGCTCACCACCCTGACCGAAGGCTTCGACCGCATCTCGATGCAGGGCATCCGCCGCGAGGTGCTGCATGCGCAGGCGGCTGCCGCGGCGCTTCCGGTGATCGAGGCGTGGATTCCGCAGCGCGCGGACAACGACACCTATGAAGCCTCCTTCGCCCAGGCACTGGACGCGGCGCGGGAGCGCTGGCCGACGCTGTCGACCATCGCCTACGGCGACCTGTTCCTGGCCGACATCCGCGCCTGGCGCGAGGCGCTGTGCGCACGGCTCGGCTGGCACGCGCAGTTCCCGTTGTTCGGAGCCGACACCGCCGCGCTGGCGCGCGAGATGATCGCCGGCGGGTTGCGCGCGTCACTGTGCTGCGTTGACACGCAGCAGCTGGATGCCGCGTTCACCAGTCGCGAGTTTGATGCCGCGTTGCTGGCGGCGCTGCCACCGGGTTGCGACCCGTGCGGGGAGAACGGCGAATTCCACACCTGCGTCGCCGCGGGGCCGATATTCGCCCACGCGCTGAAGCTCGAGCCGGGCGACACGGTACTGCGCGACGAGCGCTTCGCCTACACTGACTTCAGCCTTGCCGGCTGAGCTTCAGCGCAACACGCCGCACGCCGCCATCGCGCGGGCGAACCGCCACAGCGCCGTCGCCACCACCAGCAGCAGCAACGGGAAGCCCAATCCGGCGACACCCGTCACCGACCAGGCCGGCGTCGTCGCGTATCCCGCCACCACCTGCAGCGTCAGAGCGATCAGCGCGACAAGGAATATCGGCGCCGCCCAGCGTCGGCGCAGCAGCAGGCCTACCGACCCCAGCGCGCCACCGATCGTGGCCACGCCGTAGAACACGTACAGCCACGCAGGCGTGGCCCGATGCAAGGCCTGGCGCTCGGCCGGCATTGCCTGCAGCGCTTCCTCCGGCATCCCCAGCTGCATCGCGAACGCGGCCACCCCGATCAGGTTCCACGCCAGCGCCAACCCGCCCACGATCCACAGCCTGGTCGGTACCAGCGTTTGCGTCGCGTCCATCTTCAGCCCCTGCACGTGCCCGCAGGCGAGAGTGCGCCCGCGTCGCGCCCGCCGCAAGTCCGGCCTCAGCCGCGCAGCGCGCGCGCGTGGTGCACGAGGTGTTCGCCGATGAAACTGGCGACGAAGTAGTAGCTGTGATCGTAGCCAGCGCGCATGCGCAGCTGCAGCGGATGGCCCGCCTTGTCGCAGGCTGCCTGCAGCAGCTCGGGCCTCAGTTGCGCGGCAAGGAACTCGTCGTCGCCGCCCTGGTCGATCAGCAGCGGTAGCCGTTCGCGGGCTGACGGCAGCAGTTCGGTGGCGTCCCACTCACGCCAGGTCTCCCGGTCCGGCCCGAGGTAAGCGGCGAACGCCTTCTCGCCCCACGGCACCTGCGAGGGCGCAACGATCGGCGAGAACGCCGACACGCTGCGGTAGCGCCCGGGGTTCTTCAAAGCAATCACCAGCGCGCCGTGGCCGCCCATTGAATGCCCGCTGATCGCGCGCGCGGTGGTCGTCGGGAAATGCGCATCCACCAGCGCCGGCAGCTCATCGACCACGTAGTCGTACATGCGGTACTGCGCCGACCACGGCGCGCGCGTGGCGTTGAGGTAAAAGCCCGCGCC
This sequence comes from Pseudomonadota bacterium, assembly GCA_030857025.1. GTDB lineage: Bacteria > Pseudomonadota > Gammaproteobacteria > Xanthomonadales > Xanthomonadaceae > Lysobacter_K. The sequence goes on from JALYOF010000044.1 coordinate 6,380, forward strand.
GACACCCAGGTCGTAGCCGGCGGCATCGGCCACGTCCTCGCCGCGCGGGCTGGTGTCCGGCGCAACCAGGATCAATCCGTGGTGCGCCGCGTATCGCTGCGCACCGGCCTTGGCGATGAAGTTCTGTTCGGTGCAGGTGAGTCCCGAAAGCCAGTACAGCACCGGGCAGGCGCCGTGTTCGGCCTGCGGCGGCAGGTACACGGCAAAGCGCATCGGGCAGCCGAGCACCAGCGACGGATGTTCCCAGACCTGCTGGCGGCCATTGAAGCAGGCGTGGTCTTCGATGCGTTGCATGGTGTGCCTCGTGTGCAGTCAGTGGCAACGCGCTCGCCCGGGGCGGACGTTGGAAATGATTCCGGGTCAGAACCTGATCACGGTCCTGATCGACTTGCCTTCATGCATCAGGTCGAACGCCTCGTTGATGCGCTCCAGCGGCAGTTCGTGGGTGATGAAAGGGTCCAGGTCGATCTCGCCGCGCATCGCCTGTTCGACCATGCCGGGCAATTGGGTGCGTCCCTTGACCCCGCCGAACGCCGAGCCCCGCCACACCCTTCCGGTCACCAGCTGGAACGGACGCGTGCTGATCTCCTGCCCGGCGCCGGCAACGCCGATCACGATGCTCTCGCCCCAGCCCTTGTGGCAGCACTCCAGTGCCGCGCGCATCACCTGCACGTTGCCGATGCATTCGAAACTGAATTCCACACCGCCGTCGGTCAGTTCGACGATCACGTCCTGGATCGGGCGGTCGTGGTCCCTGGGGTTGATGCAGTCGGTCGCACCCATGCTGCGCGCAAGTTCGAACTTGTCCGGGTTGGTATCGATGGCGACGATGCGCCCGGCACCGGCCTGCACCGCGCCCTGGATCACCGCCAGTCCGATCCCGCCCAGGCCGAAGACCGCAACGCTGTCGCCGGCCTTCACCTTCGCCGTGTTGTGCACGGCACCGATGCCGGTGGTGACGCCGCATCCCAGCAGGCACACCTTCTCCAGCGGCGCGTCGGGGTTCACCACCGCCAGCGAGATCTCCGGCACCACCGTGTATTCGCTGAAGGTGCTGCAGCCCATGTAGTGATAAATCGGCAGGCCTTTGTACGAAAAACGCGTGCTGCCGTCGGGCATCAGCCCGCGGCCCTGTGTCGCCCGCACCGCCTGGCACAGGTTGGTCTTGCCCGAAAGGCAGAACTTGCACTTGCGGCACTCGGCCGTGTACAGCGGAATCACGTGGTCGCCGACCTTGACGCTCTCCACGCCCTCGCCCACTTCCACCACGATGCCGCCGCCCTCATGCCCGAGCACCGACGGGAAGATGCCTTCCGGATCGTCGCCGCTGAGCGTGAACGCGTCGGTGTGGCAGACACCGCTGGCGGTGATCCGCACCAGCACCTCGCCGGCGCGGGGCGGCTCGACATCGATCTCGACGACCTGCAGCGGTCGGCCGGCTTCGAAGGCCACGGCGGCACGTGATTTCATCGTGGAATGTCCCATTGCGAACGTGGCCGACATGATAGCCGGCGCACCCATGGGCCCGTTGTCGTCGCCGCAAGGGGATCAGCCGGTGTTCTGGATTCCCGCGGCGATGCCGTTGACCGTTGCGATCAGCGCGTGCAGCCGGGCATCCTCGGGGCAACCGGCGCCGCGCCAGCGCCCGAGCAGGTCGACCTGCAGCACGCTGATCGGGTCCACGTAGGGATTGCGCAGCCGGATCGCCTGGCGCAGGCGCGGCTCCTTGGCGAGCAGGCTCGCTTCGTCCTTGATCGCGAGGACCGCCTCGCGCGTGCGCTGGAACTCGGCGGCGATCTGAGGATGCAGGCGCGCGTGCAGGTCGCCCTGCGGCAGTTCGGTCGCCAAACGCGAGTAGCGCTCGAAGATCGCCATGTCGGAGGTGGCGAGCACCATCTCCACGTCGTCCACCAGGGCGGCGAAGAACGGCCAGTCCCGCGCCATCTCGGCCAGTGCTTCGCGCCCGTGCTGTTCCAGCGCAGCCGACAGCGCCGTGCCGACGCCGTACCAGGCCGTCAGCCCGCAGCGGTTCTGCGACCACGCGAACACCCACGGAATCGCACGCAGCGATTCCACCCCGGCCGCGACGCCACCGCTGATGGCGCGCTTGCTCGGCCGCGATCCGATCCGGAGCCGCTCGATGACGTCGATCGGCGTCGCGGCGCGGAAATAAGCCGGGAAATCGGGATTCTCGTAGACGAGTCCGCGGTACTGGCGGCGCGAGTCGACCGCCAGCTGCGCCGCGATCGCGCGCCATCCCGCTTCGCGCGGCTCGGGCGGTCGCGGGCGCAGGCTCGCGCGCAGCACCGCGCCTGTGGTCTGCTCCAGATTGCGCAGCGCTATCGCGCGGATGCCGTACTTGCGATGGATCACCTCGCCCTGCTCGGTCATGCGCAGGCTGGCGTCGACCGACCCACGCGGCGCGGCGATCACCGCGCGCTCGGTCTTGCCGCCCCCGCGGCTGAGCGAGCCGCCGCGCCCGTGGAAGAACGCGATGCGCACGCCGCTGGATGCAGCCAGTTCGGTGAGTGCGATCTGGGTGCGCTGCAGTGCCCAGCGCGACGCGATGATGCCGCCGTCCTTGGCGCTGTCGGAATAACCCAGCATCACCACCTGGCGCTGCCCGCGCGTGCGCAGGTGCTCGAGGTACACGGGATCGTCGAACAACGCGCGCATGGTGTCGGCCGCCGCGTCCAGGTCGTCGACGGTCTCGAACAACGGCGCCACATCCAGCGGTACCGGTCCCGCGTCGCCTTCGGTGCAGCCGGCGATCCGCGCCAGCGCGAGTACCGCGAGCGCGTCGGCGGCACTGCGGCTCATGCTGACGATGTACGGCCCGAACGCGCGCTCTCCGTACTGCGGCCGCAGCCGCGAAATGGTGTCGAACACGGCAAGCGTCGATGCCGCCGCCTCGGCCGCGGGATGTACGACCTGCGTGCTGCCTTCGAGCAATCCGTGCAGGCGTGCGGCACGCTCGCTGGCGTCGCGCGATTCCCAGTCCGCGTCGTCGAGCAGCGCCGACAGCGCCGCGTCGTGAACGGCCGAATCCTGCCTCAGGTCGAGGCTGGCGAGACGAAAGCCGAAGCAGACCACGCGCCGCCGCACGCGCCGCAGCGCGAACCAGCCGGCCCGCTCGCCGCGGTTGATGCGCAGGCTGTCGCCGATCAGGTCGAGATCGTCGAGCAGGGTCTCGGCGTCGGGATAGGCAGCCGGCTCTCCGTGCACCGTCGCCCACAGCCTTGCGGTCATCAGCGCGAGCAGGTTGCGGTACGGCATGTCGGCGTGGCGCGGCTGCAACCTGCCCGCAGCGGTCGGCAGCAGCGCGCGATATTCCTCGATGCGCGCCAGCACCGACGGCGAAACTCCGACCCGACCCAGCGACTGGCTCAGCGACTGCGCCAGCGCGGCCAGGTCGCGGCGATAGGCCGCCAGCACCAGCGCACGCTGCCCGGCCAGCGCGGCGGCGATGGTGTCGGCGCCGACGTTGGGGTTGCCGTCCATGTCGCCGCCGACCCAACTGCCAAAGCCGAGCACGTCGCCCAGTACGCGCGACCAGTCGTTCTCGCCATACGCCTGCTGGAGCGCTTCCTCGAAGGCTTCGAAGAACACCGGCAGGACGCGGTAGAGCACGTCGGATAGGTAGTAGCCGACGTGCTCGAACTCGTCGGCGACGGTGGGCTTGGCCGCCGGCGTTTCGGCGGTCTGCCAGCTGGCGGTGAGTGCCAGGCGCATGCGCTCGCGGTCTGCAAGGCGCTCGGCCGGGGTGCGGCCGCGATCGATGTCGGCGACCAGGCTGGTGACGATCTGCCGCTCCTTCTCCAGCAGCACGCGCCGCACGGCTTCGGTTGGATGGGCGGTGAACACCGGCTCGATCCGCAACCGCGGCAGCAGCTCGGTGATTTCGTCCGCGCCCACGCCCTCCGTCGCGAGCTTGCCGATCACATCGAGCAGGCTCCCGGGTTGCGGACTGTCGCCTTGACGCTCGTGGTCGCGCCGACGTCGGACGCGGTGCACGCGCTCGGCGAGGTTCACCGCCTGGAAGTACGACGCAAACGCGCGAACCAGGTCGATGGCTCGCTCCACGTCGACATCGGCCAGCGCGTCGGCCAGCTCACCGATCGGCGCGCCGGCCTCGCGTCGCACGATCGCGGCGCGGCGCACGCGCTCCACTTCGGCAAGGAAGTCGTCGCCGCGCTGCTCGGCGAGGATCTCGCCGACCAGTGCGCCAAGCATCTTCACGTCTTCGCGCAACAGCGCGTCGGTGGGGGCGAATGCGACGACGCGCAGCGGTTCTTCGGAGGTATCCAGGCCATTTGTCATCCGACAAATCCTACATGGCACCGCTTCCGGACAGAACCGCGGAGGCGCGCGACACCGCCGCTCATGAACCAGCGGAAGACGGAAACGGCAACGACGACCCGGTGAGTGCTACCCATGACGCGTGCGGACGGGTCGATCGACGCGTGGGGCAAGCGCTGCCGGCGCAGTAGGGACACGAAGACGTGATGCGGCAATGCTGCCGGGCCTCACCTGGCGCGCCAGGCCGGTGGACGCGGCATCGATCCAGCGATGGCAGTGGTCGCTCACGCCGATGCAGGAAGAGGCAACCCGGGCCGGGACCGGCGATCCGATGCGTCCGCGTGGGCGATGTCAGTACGCGAACTCGCGGAACACCGGATCCACGCTGCCATTCCAGCGCCCGTGGAACAGCGACAGCTTGCGCTCGGCCGCGCTCTCTCCGGCTTCGACGAACTCCATCAGCGGCGCCAGGAAGATCGTCTCGTCCGCGCCGTGTGCGTTGATGCGCGCGCGCCGTGCCAACCCGTGCGCCGATATTTCCAGTGCGCGTCGCGAAAGATCGAGCACGCTGCCGTCGCGGAACGGCAGCTTGAAGCCGTGCCTGGGCACGCCGTCGCGCAGCGCGTGGCGTTCGGCCAGCGAAAAGTCCTTCACCAGGTCCCAGGCCGCATCCAGCGCGGTCTGGTCGTACAGCAGTCCGACCCAGAACGCCGACAGCGCGCAGATCCGGCTCCACGGGCCCGAGTCGGCACCGCGCATTTCCAGGTACTTCTTCAGGCGGACTTCCGGGAACGCGGTGGTCATGTGGTCCGCCCAGTCCTGTATCCCCGGGCGCAGGTCGGGATGCACGGCCAGCTCGCCCGCCATCGGCCTGCCGGCCATGAAGTCGCGGAACGACTGCCCCGACGCGTCGAGGTAACGACCCTCGCGATAGACGAAGTACATCGGCACGTCGAGCAGATAGTCGACGTAACGCTCGTAACCGAAGCCGTCCTCGAACACGAAGTCCAGCAGCCCGGTGCGGTCGCCGTCGGTGTCGGTCCAGATGTGCGAGCGGTAGCTCAAAAAGCCGTTGGGCCTGCCCTCGGTGAAGGGCGAGTCGGCGAACAGCGCGGTGGCGATCGGCTGCAGCGCCAGCGACACGCGGAACTTCTTCACCATGTCCGCTTCGGATCCGACATCCAGGTTGACCTGCACCGTCGATGTCCGGCTCATCATGTCCAGCCCGAGCGAGCCGACCTTGGGCATGTACTCGCGCATGATCCGGTAACGGCCCTTGGGCATCCACGGCATGTCTTCGCGGCGCCACTTGGGCTGGAAGCCCATCCCCAGGAAGCCCAGCCCCATCGGCTCGGCGACGGTGCGTACTTCGTGAAGGTGCTGGGAGGCCTCGCTGCAGGCTTCATGCAGGGTGTCGAGCTGCCCGCCGGAGAGTTCCAGCTGGCCCGCCGGCTCCAGCGACACCGAGGCGTCGCCGCGGGCCAGCGCGATCACGCGGCCGTGTTCCTCGACCGGCGTCCAGCCGAACTGCACCAGGCCTTTGAGCAGCGCCTCAATGCCGCGCTCGCCGTCGAACTCCGGCGGGCGCAGATCGTCGGTGCGGAACCCGAACTTCTCGTGCTCGGTGCCTATCTTCCACGCCGACGGCGCGCGCGCTCCGGAAGCGAGATTGTCGACCAGCGCATCGCGGCCGCCCTCGATCAGCGACACAGGCACTTCCTTGGCATCACTGGGACCGAACACGAGCACCTCGCGGAAACAGGAACGGGCGATATGCGGCAGGTCGCCTACAATCGCAAGACTCCGCAGTGTAGCCGCGCCCTTGTACGTGAAGACGTCGACCCTCCTGCAACGCTCTGGTCTGGCCGTGCTACTGGCGCTGGCAACGGCGGTGGCGCAGGCGCAGCCAGGCGTGCCGCCAAGGCTTGAGCGCGGCAACGGCCCGGAGCCGAGCACCCTGGATCCGCACCGTTGCCAGGAGGTCGCCTGCGGCAACGTGCTGCGCGACCTGTTCGAAGGCCTGGTGACCGAGGATGCGCACGGACGGCTGATCCCGGGCATGGCCGAGCGCTGGCAGGTTTCCGGTGACGGCCGCCGCTGGGCCTTCGTGCTGCGCGATGGCCTGCGCTGGAGCAACGGCCAGCCGCTCGATGCTCCGCAGGTTGTCGCCAGCTTCAGGCGGGCGTTCACACCGGCCACCGCAGCGCCGTTCGCCGAACTGCTCGATGCGCTGCACAATGCGCGGGAAGTGCAGTCCGGGACCCTCCCGCCAAGCAAGCTTGGGGTGACGGCGACCGATGCGCGCACGGTGGAGTTCACCCTCGACCGCGCCGCTTCGCTGCCGGCGCTGCTGACGCTGCCGATCGCGTTTCCCGTGTACCTGCCCGCGCTGGAGCGCCACGGCAACCAGCACACCCGTCCAGGGAAGCTGGTGTCGAATGGCGCCTACCGGCTCGCGGCGTGGACGCCGCAGGCGAATCTGGAGGTCGCACGCAACCGGCACTTCCACGATGCCGAGGCGGTCGCGATCGAACGCGTGCGCTTCCACGTCACCGAGGACGCCTCCGCGGAACTGCAACGCTTCGCTGCCGGCGGCCTGCACATCACCGAAGTGGTGCCGCCGCAGCCCCTGCCGGCATTGCGCGAGCGCTTCGGCGAGCAGTTGCGTATCGCGCCCTACCTGGGCGCCTTCTGGCTCGGCTACAACCTGACGCAACCGCCGCTTGAGGACGCGCCCGGACTGCGCGAGGCGCTGTCCCTGGCGATTGACCGCAACCTGCTGACGCGCCACGTGACCGGGCTTGGCGAGACACCGGCCTACGGCATCGTGCCACCGGGCATCGACGGCTACACGCCGGCGTCGGTGAGTTGGGCCGCGCTGGACCAGTCGCAGCGCGAGGCACGCGCCAGGGCGCTGTACCGCGCTGCCGGCTACTCGCGGAGCAAACCGCTGGTGATCGAGCTGCGCTACAACACCTCGACACCGCACCGGCGTCTCGCCCTGGCCGTGGCTTCGATGTGGCGGCAGGTGCTGGGCGCGCAGGTGCGGCTGCGCAACGAGGAGTGGAGGGTATTCGTGCAGAACCGGCGGCAGCGCGCGATCACCCAGGTGTTCCGCGGCGGATGGATCGCCGATGTGCCCGATGCGCAGAACTTCCTCGCCGCGTTCGGCAGCGATGGACCGTTGAACTGGACCGGCCTGGACGATCCCGGTTTGCGCGAGCGCCTGCAGAAAGCCGATGCGGCGAAATCCGAACGTGCACGCAATGCGTGGCTTCACGCCGCCGAAACCCGGCTGCTGGCCACCCACGCGGTGGTTCCGCTGTACTTCTACACCTCCAAGCATCTCGTGGCACCGCAGGTGCAGGGCTTCCACGCCAACCCGCTCGACCGCCACGCCTCGCGCTGGCTGCGGCTGCAGCGCGTGCCTGCGGAGCCGCGCTGATGCAGCCGGGGGTCGGTGCCGCAATGAAAACCGCGGCCGGGCGGGGCCTGGAGGCGCTGATCACCCTCTGGATCCTGGCCACGTTGTGCTTCGTGCTACTGCGCGCGGCGCCCGGCGGACCGTTCGATACCGAAAAAGCCGCTCCGCCGGAAGTGCAGGCGGCACTGGAAAGCCAGTACCGCCTCGACCGGCCGCTGCTGGGGCAGTACACCGCATGGCTGGGCGATGTCGCCCGCGGCGATCTCGGGCCCTCGTTCCAGTACCCCGACAGCAGCGTCAACGCGATGATCGCCACCGCGCTGCCGGTGACCGCGCTCAACGGCGGGCTGGCGCTGCTGCTGGCGCTCGCCGCGGGCATCCCGATTGGCGTTTGGGCCGCGCTGCGTGCCGGGCGCTGGTCGGATCGCCTGCTGATGTTCGGCGCCGGACTGGGCCTGGCCATACCGAAGTTCGTCGCCGCGCCGATGCTGGTGCTGCTGTTCGCGGTCACCCTGCGCTGGCTGCCTGCGGGCGGTTGGGGCGACTGGAACAACCTGGTGCTGCCGGTGATCGCACTGGCCCTTCCGAACATCGCCTACTGCGCACGGCTGGCACGTGCATCGATGCTGGAGACGCTGTCGGCCGACTACCTGCGCGCCGCACGCGCCCGCGGCCTGTCGGAGTCGCGCCTGCTGCTGTCGCATGCGATGCGCCCGGCAATGCTGCCGGTGGTGGCGTGGCTCGCGCCGGCGCTGATCAACATCGTCACGGGATCGGTGGTGGTCGAGCAGGTCTTCGGCATCCCCGGCATGGGCCGCTACTTCATCCAGGGCGCGCTCAACCGCGACTACACCCTGGTGCTGGGCGTGGTGCTCGTGGTCGGCGCACTGATCGTGGTGATCAACACGCTCATCGATGCGTTGCGCGGCGCGATGGACCCACGCTTGCGGGACGCCGGGCTTTAGAGCGGTTGGTCCGCGAAGGACGCGAAGCGCGCAAAAGAAGCGCGGAAAAGAAGAGCGGAAATTGGATCGGGCTTTTCGCTGCCTCGCCCAAATGCGGAAATTTGGCGAAAGACCCACCGAAAGCGCGAAGCCCTATCCGGGCGAGGGCTTGGAGCACGCGCGCCGCGCTCCGCTCCCTCTCCCCACAACAGCTCCACCAACGGGGGAGAGGGCTGGGGTGAGGGGATTCCTGGCGATAGGCCCACGGGATGCCATTCCTGGCGGCGGACCGGACCGGACCGGACCGGACCGAAAAGATGCAGCGCCGAGATTGCAAGAACCAACCGGCCGCGGGCGCCTCGCCCGTCGCGCCTTTTACCTTCGCGCTTCTTTTTCCTGCTTCCTTGTCGCGCCTTTCGCGTCCTTCGCGGACAACCCGCTCCACCGGATCAATAGAGATCGAGCCAGCCCCGGATCGTCCGCCGCGCCTCGTCCACGCCGATCTTCGACTCGCCCGAGAACAACTGCACGCTGACGCCCTCGCCGTATTCGGCCTGCATGTCCTTGCGCACCGCGAGCAGGGCGTTGCCCTGGGCGCCGCGGCCGAGCTTGTCGGCCTTGGTCAGGATCGCATGCGCCGGCAGGCCGCGGCTGATCGCATACCCGAGCATCTGCCTGTCGTATTCCTTCAGCGGGTGGCGGATGTCCATCACCACCACCAGGCCCTTGAGCGCCTGGCGCTCGGCGAAGTAACGGTCCAGGAAGGCCTGCCAGTGCGCCTGCAGGTCCTTGGGAACCTTGGCGTAGCCGTAGCCCGGCAGGTCGACCAGAAAACGGTCGGTGGTCGGCGGAATATCGAAGAACACCAGTTGCTGGGTGCGCCCCGGAGTCTTGGAGACGCGGGCGAGCGCATTCTGCTGGCAGATCGCATTGAGCGCGGTCGACTTGCCGGCATTGGAGCGACCGGCGAAGGCAACTTCGTAGCCGCTGTCGGCAGGTAGCTGCTGCGGGTTGTGGGCCGCCAGCAGGTATTTGGCGCGGGCAAGGGGATTGGACATCGGCATAGGATCGCACGGCGCACGTCCGGCAACCCAGATGCCCACAAGTGGCCCTCGCCGCCGACCGGCCGCGTTGACCCGGCTCCGCCCGCCGACGATAATCCCGCGGTTCCGGCGATTGGTTGAATCGCCCCCAAATCAGCTTCATCCGCAGCTTTTCCGGAGTGACCCGCAATGACCTCAGCCCGCGTCCTCGGCTTCGTCGGTGTTACCGCCCTCGCGGCGGCGGCAGCCGTCGCCTTCGCCCAGACCACGGTCACTCCGATCCCGGACAACGCGCCGGTCCAGACCGCGCCGCTGACGCCGCTCGCACCGGAAGTCACCACCTGGGGCGATGTGCAGAAGGGCGCCACCCTCGCCGGTACCTGCGCGGCCTGCCATGGCCTCGACGGCAACCCGATCGACCCGCAGTACCCGCGCCTGGCGGGTCAGACCGAGCGCTACATCGCCCAGCAACTCGAGTTGTACCGCAGCGGCCGCCGCACCAGCGGCATGGCGCCGGTGATGATTCCGTTCGCGCAGATGCTCAGCGCGCAGGATTCGCGCGATGTCGGCGCCTACTTCGCCACCCAGTCCGCGGGCGCCGGCGTTGCCGACGACGCGGTGATCGCCACCGGCGACCACGCCGGCAGGCAGTTCTTCGAAGTCGGCCAGGAGCTGTTTCGCGGCGGCGACAAGGACCGCGGCATTCCGGCGTGCCTGGCCTGCCACGGCCCCGACGGCGCCGGCAATCCCGGCCCGCCGTACCCGCGCGTGGCCGGGCAGTTCGCGGATTATTCGGAGCGCCGGCTGCAGGAATACCGTAACCCTGCCCCCGACTCCGCCGTCGCCAGCCCCTCGTTCCAGGTCATGGCGGGTGTTGCGAGCGGCCTGACCGACGAGGAAATCGGCTCGCTGGCGAGCTACATGCAGGGCCTGCACAGGCGCAACCCGGCCGTCCTCGCCGTCAGCGCGTCGCCAGTGACCCTCCCGACCCCCGCAGCGGGGCGCCAGCAGGATCCGGCACCGGATTCCGGCAGCGGCCCGCTGGGCGGCCCGCCGCCCGCCGGAGAGGGCGAGACGCAGTAACCGCTGCCCGTCACGCAGGAATCCGTCGCGCCGGCCGTATCCTTACGGTCGGCGCTTTCGTTTGTGCCCCGGCCATTGACGGCCACCATTGCCCTGAGGAACCCCATGAGCCCACATTCCGGTTTGCTGCCACGACTCGCTCTGGCCATGCTTTTCCTGCTGCCTTCCACGCTGGTGTCGGCGGCTGCGCCGGCCGCCTCCCAAAGAGAGCTCGTCGCTGGCGTGGACTACATCGAAATTCCCGGCGGCGCGGCCTTCTCGCCTGAGCCAGGCAAGATCGAGGTCGTCGAGGTGTTCGGCTACACCTGCAACCACTGCGCCCATTTCGAACCCCAGCTCAGCGCATGGGTGGCGAAGCTGCCTGCGGACGTGCAGTTCACCGCGATCGCAGCGCCGTTCGGGGGAATGTGGATCCCGTATGCGAAGGCGTATTACGCCGCACAGTCGCTGGGCCTGGACGCGGCCACCCACGACGCCATGTTCCGCGCATTGCACGAGGAGCGCAGCCTCCCCCTCAGCAACGCGACGCCGCAGGAGATCGCAGGCTTCTACGCTCGCCACGGTGGCGATCCCCAGAAGTTCGTCGCGGCCATGTCCAGTTCGCAGGTGGAGTCGATGATCGAGCGCGCCCGCGCCTTCATCGAGCGCAGCGGAGTGGACGGCACGCCGAGTCTCGTGGTCAACGGCAAGTACCGCGTCATCGGCGGCAAGACCTACGCCGATGCGCTGCGTATCACGGAGCGGCTGATCGACCGCGAGCGCGCGCAACTGCCGAAAACCCCAGCCAAGCCCTCTCCGGCTGTCTCCGGCACGCCATCGAAATAAGCATTTCCGGGCGTTCCCTATGCGCGTTCGTGCCGCCTGCTGCAGCTGAATGAGGGTCGCACGATCCCGACTTCTCCACAGGCTCACTCCCGTGCGACGTCCTCGCTGGGTATCCTTGGGCGACCTGGCGCCGTTGCTTTCGACGGTCGCTCCTGCCTCTGGGCAACCCACCCGCACTTGTTACGGAGATTGACCACGATGACTTCGCGTCTGGTTTCGATGACCCGTCTTCCCCTGATCCTCGCCGCCGCACTCGCAGTTGCCGCCTGTTCCCAGGACGCTCCCGAGCCTGCCACGGCAGAACCGGCTCCGGTCGCCGCCGCGCCTGCACCTGCCGCTCCGGCCGCGACCACGCCTGCGACCGCGGGCACTCCAGCCGCCGAGAGGACTGCGGGCCCCATCGTCCCACCCGTCGGCCCGGCGCCCGTCGTCGGCACGGATTACGTGGAAATCCCCGGCGGGCAGCCGTACACGCCCGGCGAGAAGATCGAAGTGACCGAAGCTTTCGGCTACACCTGCCCGGCCTGCGCCAACTTCGAGCCGCTGGTCCACGCCTGGTCGGAAAAGTTGCCTGCCGACGTGGAATTCGAACCGGTCGCCGCGCCGTTCGGCGGCTTCTGGAACACCTACGCCAAGGCGTTCTACACCGCGCAGTCGATGGGCCTGCTGGATGAAACCCACGACGCCATGTTCCGTGCGCTCCACGTCGAGCGCAGCCTGCCGACGCAGCCGGCGCCGAGCGACGCGGAAATCGCGCAGTTCTACGCCAGGTTCGGCGCAGACCCCAAGGCGTTCCAGAGCACGATGGCGAGCTTCGCCACCAACGCCAAGCTGCGGCGTGCACAGCAGTTCCTGCAGACCAGCGGTGTCGATTCGACCCCGACCCTCGTCGTCAATGGCAAGTACCGGGTCACCGGCCGCGGCTTCGACGAGATCCTGCGCATCACCGACCACCTGATCGCCCGTGAGCGCGCCGCCAGCGCCACCCCTGCCGCCGCCCAGGACACAGCCGGCGCGGAAGCTCCGGCCGGCAGCTGATCGCCTGCACGGGACGCTGGCGCTAGCGGCGATGGCCACATCGGGCGACATCGACGGCCAGGTGGCTACCAGCGCCGACGCGGCCTCGGGGACGCGTCGGCTCAGGCTGCTGAGCGCCAACATCCAGGCCGGCTCCAGCACGCGCGGCTATGGCGACTACGTATCGCGCAGCTGGTCGCACGTGCTGCCTGCCGGCAACAAGCGCGGCAGCCTGGATCTCATCGCGCAACTGGCCCGGGCCTACGACATCGTCGGCCTCAACGAGACCGACCCCGGCAGCCTGCGCTCCGGGTTTACCAACCAGACCCACTATCTCGCCCAGGCCGGCGGCTTCAATTACTGGAGCCACCAGCCCAATCGCCGCATGGGCAACGTCGCCTCCACGGCCAACGGCCTGCTGAGCAAGCTGGAGCCGCGCGAAGTCATCGATCATCCACTCCCGGGCCGTCTCGGCGGACGTGGCGTGCTGATGGCGCGCTTCGGCGAGGGTGACGACGGTCTCCTGATCGCCATTGCGCATCTGTCGCTGGGTGCGGCATCGCGCTCCTCGCAATTGGCTTTCATCGGCGAGCTGCTTCACGACCATCCGCATGCGGTACTGATGGGCGACTTCAACTGTCCCATCGACCGGCCCGAGATGCACGCGCTGTTCCGTTGCACGCGCCTGCAACCGCCCGACTGTGTCGTCAACACCTTCCCCAGCTGGGCGCCGCAACGCGCGATCGATCACATCCTGATCGGCGACGGGCTGAGATGTTCGGGCGCCTGCGCGCTACCTGCGGCAGCGTCGGACCATCTTGCGATTTCGTTGGAGCTGGACGTTCCGTCGGCGGCTTTGCGCTAACCGACACCCCCGCGCCTTCCCTTCTCCACCGGCGTGTCGGATCCCGCGCAGAGTACGAGTATCGTCCAGCCCTTGATGATCGGGCTGGACCGGGCTGTGCTACCCCGTGGGAGCAGTTTCCGCAAAGCCTCGAGGTGGGCTTCCCAGGTAGCGATCGTATAAAGCCGGATTCAGGGCCACGTCGGGATGGCGGAACTCGATGTAACTCACCGCTACCGCGATGAGCAGCTCAGGCAAGTTCGCCCTGCTCTCCTGTTTCGCGGCGGGCAGGTCGCTGAAGTAGGCCAGCGTCCGGTCGATGGCCGCGCGGTGCCGGGCAACAAAAAAGGGGGAAGCGTGTTCGCCTTCCTGCGAGCCGCGCCAGTTTTCTCCGCGCAACATGACGGCACTGTCGACAAGTCCCTTTGCGAGAGAAAACCGCGCGCGTTGGCCCCAATCCGCGTCTAGCCTTGCGGACAGGGAGCCGTCGCCAAGATGCCGATCGAGGTACAAGGCGATCACCTCGCTGTCGAATAGTGCCGCTCCATCGTCCAGTTCGAGCGTCGGCACTTTGCAGAGCGGGTTAAGCGCCATCAACTCCTTCGGATTGTCAAAGGGATGCAGCTCGACCTCGCTGACGCGATCCTGCAGACCGTGGTGCCTCAGCACGAGGCGCGTAAACCGGGCGTACGGCGAATTCGGGGAATAGAAGAGCCGCACGATCAGGCCTCCGTCAGGTCGAGCTTCATGCCTTCATGGGAAGCAGTGAAGCCCAGGCGCTCATAAAAACGATGCGCGTCGGGGCGAGCCTTGTCGGTGGTCAATTGCATCATGCGGCAGCCACGCTCCCGGGCGCGCCGGATAGCCCATTCGAACATCGTCTGGCCCAGGCCCTGCGAGCGATGGGAGCGCGCAACGCGAACGCCTTCGATCAAGGCTCTCAGGCTCCCCTGGTGAGTGAGGTACGGAAGAAACGTCAGCTGGAATACGCCAACGACCTCGTCCTCCGAACACGCGACCACGAGTTCGTTCAGCGGATCGCTGTCGATCAGTTCGAAGGACTTGTAATAGGACTCCGGCAACGGATCGGTATTGCTCTCCCGCATCCGGCCCAGTTCGTCGTCTGCGAGCAACGCGACGATAGCACTCACATCGTTCCGTGTGGCGTGCCTGAAAGCTACTTCGTTGGTCACTTCGGTTCTCCTTGGAAAGGCTGTTCAAAAAAAACTAGTTGGCGGCACCGGCATCGACCGCTCTCCCGGTACGTTCCGCGTGCTTCTTGATCGCGCGGGTGAACACGACCGCTACCACCGCAAGCGAAACCACATGCAACCCCGGCAGTGCAAGCATCAAACCATCAATCCCCCAGTGCTCCACCACGATCAGCACAACCGGCGTGCCAATCAGGATGAAGCGCAGGATACTGATCATCGAGGCGGCAGCTGCGTCGAACACGACCGTCAGCAGTTGCGCATAGAGGAGGCACAGGCCCTGCAGCAGATAGGCCGGGAACCAGATCCAGACTGCCGAGACCGCGATCTCGCGAACCCTTTCATCCAGTATCAATTCATCGGACATGGAGATGAAAAGGACCAGGACCAGCGTCAAGGAGGAAATTCCCACCACGATGAAGTGACGTGTGGCGAGCCGGATCGTCTGCATGCCCCGGTCCGGCGCTCCGTTCCTGATCTGGTTCGCCACGTGCGGAACGATCACCGCGCTCATCACGAAGAAGACGGTAAGCACAAGCTGCTCAAGCCGGAACAGATAACCGGTGGCCGCCACGTATTCGGCCTCCTGTGCGGCGAAGGAAGACATCACCGCATAGATGAACACCAGTGCGAACATGTTGGCCACCAGCCCGTGACCCCCGACCCGCATCATGCGCGCGGCCATGCCTCCGAACCCGGGTGCGACGGAATCGACGAAGAACCGGTTTCGCGAGGCCAGCACAGCCAGCATGCCGATGTTGAACAATCCAGCCGCCGCGGCATTGGAGAACGCAACCAGTTCCAGCACACTGAAGTTGCCGGGAGGCCAGCCGATGATCAGTAGCCAGGACAGGAACATCGCAAACGCATAACTGCCGAATGCAACCACCCCGGCCCGTTTGAACAGACCCAGGCCTCGCGCCAGACTCTGCACCGCCACGCTCAGGAACTGAAGTGGCAGCCACACCAGGCTTGCGACCATGAAGGAACGAATCAGCTCCTCGTGGGCAGTGGCGTTCAGCAGCATGCACAGCCATGGAACCACGGACAGAAGCAGCACCGCGACCAGCGCGCCAACAATCACCGCTGCCAACACGACGCGCAACAGCGTCACCAGGTCGATACGCCCATCGCGTTGCCATTGCCATCCAATGAACGTGGAACTCACTGCGTTGGCGAAGGCAACCCCAAAGGTGTTGACCGTGATGATGATGGGGAACAGCAGGCTGAAGGCGACAAAAGATTCGGGCTCCGATCTTTCAATCAGATGTGCGTCCCACAGCGCCTTCAGGGGCACAGCCCCGGCCGCCATGAGTACCCCTGCACTGTTCGACAGCAGGAAGCGGAGCGAATACGGACTCATTGTTCCGCTCAGGCTGGCTCTGCCGAACACGGAGGCCCGGCCGGCCGAATCTTGAGCGCCAGCTTTGCCGATGTACCCAGTGCGGCGTTGTCCAGCGTGATCGTGCCGTTCTCGATCGCCACGCCGGTAGCGTGCTCCGAAACGACGAAGGCCACGCTGTCGATCTCGATGGTTTCCACGATCGGGGCAAACTGACATATCGCGGCGATGCCAACCGGCGTTTCCGGCATGCAGCCCAGCATCGGGCGCAGTCCCAGTTCCGCGGCGCGCTCGAACAGCCGCAGCACAGGGGTGATGCCACCGCTCTTCATCAACTTGGCGTTTATCTTGTCGAAGGCACCGACGCATGCCTCCAGGCTTGCAAGACTCGTGCAGCTTTCGTCCGCGATGAGGGCGACCGGCGAGATCTTCTTGAGTGTCTTCATCGCCCCCCACTGGTCCGACGGAAGCGGTTGTTCGACCTCGGTGACACCCAGCTCTGCCAGCAAGTGGATCTTCTCGATGGCCTCCTTCAGCGTCCATCCGCAGTTCGCATCAACGACGATCGGCTTGTCGCTCACCGCGCGAATGGCTCGGACGATGTCGATGTCGTTGTCACGGCCGAGCTTCACCTTGAACGCCGGCCAGGCCGACGCGCGCTCAGCCCTGAGTTGCATGTCTTCCACGGAAGCAAGTCCAATGCTGTAATTGGACCTCGCGAGGTTTACGTTTTCGAATCCGAGCACCTCGAAGAGCGGCTTGCCGAGGCGACGCGCATAGAGGTCCCAGTACGCGACATCCACTGCGCACCGCACGAACGGCCGGTCCGGCAGCAGCGCTTCCAGGTGCGGGTGGAACTCGGTGGGATGCACCCACCCGACTTTGTCCAGCAACGCGGTGACCGCCGGCTCGCAGGCGAGCATGTCTTCGATCCCCGAGCCGTACACCGTGGGCATGAATTCGGTTGCCTCTCCGAGTCCCGAGTGTTCGCCGTCGCTCATGACGGCAAACATGCAATTGAGCTCGCGGTAGCTTTCCCTGGACACGCCGAAGGTGTGGTTGAGTACCACCCGATCGCGCAGGAACCTGACCGATGTCGCGCTCATTCATACGCCCCGAAATCGAAGTCGACATCCCGCTCCAGGCCCAGCTCGGTGACGATCTTTTTCAATCCGGAATAGTCCCTGACCAGGTTCTTTTTCGAGGTGGTGCTTTCACAGTCGCCAATGATCGCGTCCACCTTTGCGAACCCCAATTGCTCAAGGGTCCCGCGCCATACCGAGTAGTCGTTGGCAACGAATGCTTCCAGCGCGATGGGAAGGTAGCTGCAGAACAACTGTCGCTGGTGTGCGTTCATGTGCACATAGATGGACTTGGCGGCTTCGACACACACCTTGGCATGGGCGTACTCGTCGCGGTTGTGCGCCTTTGCGATCAGGTTATGCAACGGCTGGATGTCGTCGGCCTCCTCGAGGAGGGTCAGATATGCATTGATGCTGATTTCGGAAACAATCGCCCAGACCACGGTCAGCAGATCCCGTTGCCACTGCTCCGTCATCCGCTCCGAAGCCGCGAGATAGTGCCGGTAACTGATCGAATGCGGAAGATCGAGCCGGGCCAGCCCACGGCGCCGCACCGTCGCGTGATTGGCCGACAGGTGCATGTACGTGTGGTAGTGCTCGTCGACAAGCGACTGGATCATGTTCTTCTTCATGCTTTCGTGGTCCGTACCAGGAAACCTGTCGGAAAGCATGAGCTGGAATGCCGGATTGGCGATCCTTTCTTCGGCGGTGATTGTGCCCGTGTTGTAGTTGATCCACGCCTGCGAGAGCAGCCTCTGCTTGAGCGGCTCGTCGGAAGACTGGAAGTCCGGATGATCCCAGAACGGCACCAGGAGCGACGGATAGTCAGGAAGCGCGTCGTCGAGCAGCGCCTCGTCGAACACATCCGGTCCCTTGACCGACGCGCGCCGTTGCCAGGTGCCGGCCAGGCGCTCGAGCGTGGTGGTCATCGCGCTTACGGAAAAATCATTCATCTTCAAGCTCCCATTCGATCTCGTGGCTCAACCACGATTCCAGTTCCAGCAGGCGGCTCGCGACGCTCGACTCGGAGTCACCAGCGACGATGGCCTGCAGAATGTTGTCCGCGACCTTCGAGCCGATGTGGTAGCGCTCGCCTACGCGAGCATTCGGCATGTAATGTTCGACCCATTCAAACGGCAGGGCCTCGGGGAAACGTCGCAAGCAGCCACGCTGCGGCGGCACCATCAGGTAGCCGCCCAGGCGGGTGACATTCCGGTATTGCTCGAAAGCGGTCGCGAGCAATCGACGGTCCAGCGTGCCCAGGACGGCCAACTCGTCGTAACGAAAACCGCAGACGGTTGTGAATGTCTCCATGATCGCCCCGCCTCCCGCCCTGCAGGCGATCTCGCAGAAGACAAGTTCGTCTGCGGGCGTGTGGAACACTTCGAGATGGAATGCCGAGGTGGCGGCAAACGAGAAGCTGACGGCAACGTCGTCCATCACGTCCAGCATGCGGGCGCGAAGCGGGTTTACGGCTTCAAGCATGTAGCCGCCGACGTTCTGGCCGGTCTGAAACGACAGGCAGGAGTTGTAGTACCGGGATACGAACGGCAACTCGACCTTTCCGTCGATCACCAGCCCGTCGACGTGGTACATGTCGCCCTCGACGAACGTCTCGACTATATGCGTCGCGGCGATCTCCTTGTAGGAAAACTGCGATGACGTCAACACACGCTCCAGATCGCCAACATCGCGGAGGATCGTCGTGCCGCTTCCCCCTGATCCGGAGACCGGCTTGATGACCAGCGGGTATCCGTGGAGGTCCACAAACCGGACGAGATCGAACGGAACCGCGACGGAGGAGTACGCGGGCACGGAGATTCCGCCCGCTTCTGCAGCGCCCTTCATCCGGATCTTGTCGCGGAACTGCAGTGCCTGCTGATAGCGCATCCCGGATGTGTCCAGCACGTCGTTGAGCGCTGCCACCCGCAGCACGTCGCCCTCGGACACGCCGAAAACCTGCAGGTCTCCCAAAGAGCGACCTATCCGCAAAGCGTCCAACTCGACCATACCGTTGTCATGAAAGTTGGGATATCGATGAACGTTTACGTTGGGTAGCTCCGGAATGCAGAGATTCTCGGCCGCGAGGATCTCCACCCTGCCGCAGGCACGACTCATCTGTTGCACCACGCCTGCGCCGATCGATTTTCCCAGGAACACGAGTGCGTTCATGCGGTCGCACCCGCAGCCTGCCAGCCGAACCGCGTGGCGATCGAAACAGGCGGGCAGCACATGCGAACGGCAGATACCCATTGCGGGGCGTCGATCATCGCCTGCCCGGCGCGACCATCCTCCGCAACGGCAAGCCGCCCCGAGGCAGCGGCTTTGTGGCGGCGGTCCGCGGTGGGAATTCTCATTTCCGGCTTTCCATCCAGTGGCGGACCAGATGGCGGTTTCTGTCCGTGTACGCGTCGCGGGAATGCAACATCCGATAGTTGTCCCAGACGAGCGTGGCCTGCCTGGGAATCAGGATCTTGATTTCAGTGCTGTCGCAAGCCGCGAGGATCTTTTGGACCACCGCCCTGGTCTGTTGCGAAAGGGGAGCAGCCTGTGCCGTCGCAAGATCGGTCGGATTGAGATCTCCCCAGCGGAAAAAGTTGTCGCTGAAGCTGATCTGCACGTCGCCGCATGGCGCCATCTGGACAATCCGCCGGCTGGCCTTGTTCGCGGCTTCCTTGTCGAAGCTTCCCGTCGTCAGGAAGTCGAAGGTTTCACTGGTGCACAGCGCCATTTCGGCAAGGGTCATCTCTTCGAGCACCCTGTAGCCGTCGTACAGATTGGTGTAGCCACCGCCGCAGGTCGCGGGTGCAACGCAATGCAGCGAGAGAAAGCGAGGCGACTGCTGCAGCGCGATTCCCTCGGTGTGCGGCCCGATCGCACGGTGGCCCTGTGAGAGTGGGAGGTCGGAGAATTCCGGTCGGGCTTTGACGTCGTATCTGAATTCTCCGTTGTACTGCGGGACGGCAGTCCATTCGTGCTCGACGAATGCATGGCTGGCCTGTTCGGATTCGAATGGCCCCACGAGTGCGTATCCGCGAAGCCTGAGCTGCAGCGCGACGGTCTCGCGGTCGCTCGGGTGCATCATCATACGATTACCTCCACTGCTTTCTGTCCACGGCACATCTCACGGAAAGATTTCGACAGGCCTTCGGTGACGCTGCCTGGCTGAAAAAGGGTTCCTTCGATCTCGCGAACCGCCATGAGCTCACACGCGGTACCGGTGACGAATGCCTCGTCGAAGTCACCCATTTCATCGGGCCGGATGTCGCGTTCGATCACCCTCAGTCCTTTGCCTCGCGCTATTTCCATCACCGTCTGCCTCGTTATGCCGTTGAGAATGTTGTCGGTCCGCGGAGTGTGGATCTCGTCTCCCCTGCAGAAGAAAACGTTGGCGCTGCTTGCTTCGGCGATCATTCCACTGAGGTCGAGCAGCAAAGCATCGTCGAATCCGGCCCGAAGGGCTTCATGCTTGCTCAACGTCAGGATCATGTAGTGACCGGAGGCCTTCGCTTCGATTGGCGCGGAGCGTGGGTCCGGCCGTCGCCACCGGGCGATCGCAAGGCGTAAACCCCGATCGCTGCTTTCCTGCGAGTAGTAGCGCGGCCACTCCCATGCACATATCGCCACGTGCACCCGGCTGCCCGGAGCAGCGGTGGAGATGGTGTCGCTACCGCGCCAGGCGACGGGCCGGATGTAACCATCCTGGATGCCATTGACGGCCAGCACCTCGCGTGTGGCGTTCTCGATTTCATCGCGGCTGTATGGGAAATCCATGTCCATCAAGCTCGCCGAGCGAAGCAGCCGATCCGTGTGCTCGCGAAGCTTGAACACCGTGCCGCCGTACGCGCGCTCCCCTTCATATACGCAGCTCGCGTAGTGCAGGCCGTGGGTCAGCACCGGAATCGTGGCAAGCTTTCCGTCGAGCATTTGTCCGTCGAACCAGACCTTGCCGATTCTTTCCATCAAGCTGGTCATTGGGGTTATCGGTCCTGTGATTTCTTGAATAGGTTTTGGCCAATGCGCATGAAGTCGCCCTGCGCATTGCCGAAGTACGTGACACTTCCCTTCACCGTCCTGCTGGGCTGCGGCAGGCGATATATGGAGCGGTCCGGATCGATTTCCTCCAGTGCGAAGATGGCCGGTGAGCCGGTGCTGTCCCCGCGTCCGTGCAGCTCCAGCCGGTACGACCCGTCCGTCGCTGCGGTCAGCACTTGTGCTGCCCGGTTGGCATAACGCCCGACGATGCTCGGAACTGACTGCGGACTGGCGACGGGGTTGAGGGCCTTGCCCGCAATGTCGGGTAGCGGAAACAGGATGCCTGCCACCTCTCCAAAGAGTGCCGCTGCCGGATAGATCGACGCGGCACAAGCCAGGACGAGTCCACGCTCCGGATCGATCTGCACGCTGGAATGCTGACCGTCGCCGTCCCCCAGGTGCCCCCAGTAGCCATTCTCGAATTCGATCAGCGAAAGGCCGGCGGCTGCCAGGATCGGGTGATTCTCGATGGGCATGCGCCGCGCATAGACGCGCATTACCGTCTCGTCGCGGAGCAGGCCTGTGCCGCCGAGTGACGCGAGGATCAACGAGCGTCCCACGACCAGCAGATCGCCCGTCGACAGGTAGGCGCCCAGCGTCCCCGATGGCAGCAAAGCCGGTACGTGGCAGGGGACCGACAACGCCACAGGTCCGTCGGCGGTAGCGACATGCCCTCCCAATACGCAGTTGTCCTCGTCCGCCTCGTCGCCAACGCGAAGCGTCACGCCAAGTGGGCCGACGACATACCTGGTCAGCAACTCGCGGAACCCCGTACCAGAACGTTTTTCGCAGAGGTGGGCGATCACCGTGTGCCCCACCATCGAGTACCCGTACATGCTGCCCGGTGCGAACATTCTTTTCGCGTCGCGCGCGCAGCGCACTGCCAACTCACCGATCGTCAGCGACGGATCGAACGCCTCCGCGTCCATCGCAAAATCCAGTCCGTGGCAGTGTGACAGCAGGTGTTCGACGCAGACGCCTTCCCATGCTGCCGTGCCCTGCAGTTCCGGCAACAGATCCGTCACGAGGTCTTCCAGGGCGAACACCTCGTCTTCGACCATCCGGAGCGTCAGCAACAGCGTGAGCAGCTTCAGGTTGCATGACAGCCGGTACCCACGTGCCGCTGCCGGCGTCGCATGCGGCACATCCTTGTTCCCATGGTTGAGGAGCAGTACGTCCGCGCCGCGGGCAGCAGCGAACTGCGCGTTCGGGATGCGATGCTTCTCGCACAGCCGGTGCACCTGATCGACGATCGACCACAGGGCAGGCCGCGCGGGTGCGTCTTCCTTGCCGAACATGCGTCCGAGATCGAACAGGGTGGGATGGGCATAGATATCGCCCGGCGTGACGATTCTTCCCGACTTCGTGCTGAGCGCTCGAGCAAGCCTGATCACCTGCAGCGAATGAACACCGTAGTCCAGCAGCGGCGTGTGGGCATCGGCTATCGGAAAACCAACGACGGACTCCACAAGCTGCCTGAGGGCGAAGTCCTCCGAAGCCTGGGACGGCGGCCCCCGATGTGCCTCGGCAGGGCGGTACGTCTCTGCCGAGAGTGCCAGCCTGTCAATCTTGCCGCTGGGCGTCAGAGGCATCCTGTCCAGCAGGAACAACCGACCCGGCACCATGTAATCAGGAAGACTGAGGCGCAACCCCTGCTTGATCGAGTGCTCGTCGAATGCAGCGCCGGCCCTGATGGTGATCAGCCCCGCAAGCATCTCTCCACCCGCGGCATCCCGCCTGACGACGGCACACGCCTCTTCGATGCCGTCCATCCGGCGCAGGGCTGCGTCAACCTCCTGCAGTTCGATCCGAAACCCCCTCAGCTTGCACTGGTCGTCCAGCCTGCCGAGGTAGTCCAGGCAGCCGCTCTGCCGGCGCCGTACCTTGTCACCGGTGCGATACATGCGAGGTGAGTCGGCATCCGCCTGCAGAAACCGTTCGGACGTAAGCGCCGGTGCGCCGAAATACCCGGCAGCGAGACCACGTCCGCTCAAGTACAACTCGCCCGGGAAGCCGTCAGGCATCGGCCGTCTGTCGGCATCCAGAACGTGGGCGACGGTTCCCGGCAGGGGATGACCGATATTGACCAGTGCCGGCCGACTCAGATCCACGCGGGAAAAAGTCGAATACGTCGTGTCTTCCGAAGGGCCATACAGATTGAATACGCGCACATCCGGCGTGACCGACTGGGCGATTTCACCCACGAGCTCCGGGGTCAACGCCTCTCCGGCGAGGTTTATCACCCGCAGGCGTTCTGGAAGCTTCGCGCTTCGCAACAACTCACGCATCAGCGACGGAACGGTATTGATCAGCGTGACGTTCTCGCTTCTCTGGTCCTCGATCAGGTCCAGGGGGCTGTTTGCGAAAGTGATTCCACCTCCCAGCGACCACACCACGAATATCTCGAACACCGAAAGATCGAAGCATATCGAGGTGCCGGCAAGTACGTTCTCGAGATCGTCCTGCGAGTAGGTTCCTGCTGCCCACTGCTGGAGTCGGCACACACCTTCGTGGCATATCGCCACGCCCTTGGGCCGGCCGGTGGAGCCGGACGTGTAGATGATGTAGGCGACGTCGCCTGCCTGGATGGTCGTGTCAGCGTGGCAGCCGGCAGCGGACACGGGACCGCTTTCGAGCGCATCGAACGGCAGGCGGGTCGCGGTCGTAACCAGAGATGCGGCCAGGGCATTGCCGTCGACAACCAACAGCTCTGGTTGTGCGTCCGACAGAATCCACTCGACGCGTTCCCG
The DNA here is from genome assembly GCA_030857025.1 of Pseudomonadota bacterium. Lineage (GTDB taxonomy): Bacteria > Pseudomonadota > Gammaproteobacteria > Xanthomonadales > Xanthomonadaceae > Lysobacter_K. Next base: position 30,279 of record JALYOF010000044.1, read on the forward strand.
GGGATAGGCCGGGTCTATTGGTACGTACACCGCGCCGGTGGCGAGGATCGCGAGCAACACGATCGGCAGATCGTCGCACCTTTGCATGATTACGCCGACACGCCGTCCGGGGCCCGCACCAGCTTCATGCAACACCGCTGCGTACCGTTGCACCTTGACCCACATTTCGGCGTAGGTGAGTGCGGTGCCTGCGCCGTGTATGGCCGTGTCCCGGGGGCAGAGCTCCAACGACCGGCGCCGGATCAACTCGGTCACCGGGACGAAAGCTGCCGCAACCGGAGGCGGTGGCGGTTGCTCGGCGAGATGTATCTCCCTCAGCGCGCGCTGCGGAAATTCGCTGACCTGGCCAATCACGCGCGCGACCATCTTCCCGAACTGGGCGACTGCGAAGGCGCTGTAGCGTCCGCGGTCGAACTCGACCAGCCATTCGACCCCGGCTTCGCTGGTGATGACGGTAATCGCGAGGGGATACTTCGTCCAGGCGCTCTGCACCGGCCTCCGCTCAAGGCGCCAACCATCCCCCGTCGCATCCAGCTCCGATGACACGCTGAAAAGCACCTGGGTCCATGGCGGCGTGTCCACGTCGGAAGGCCGTCCACCCAGTTCCTCGAGTGGACAACTCTGGTGAGCGATGTCCTCGACTACCTGCTCGAAGACGGTACTCACAAGCCGGTCGAAACTGTCCTCGCCATCGACCCGGACACGCACCGGCAACGTATTGGCCAGAAGACCCACAATGGCCTCGAACTCGTGGCGCAGGCGATTTGCTGCCGGCGTGGCGATGATCAGGTCGTTCTTCTGCCCCAACCGTGCCAGCACGGTTGCGAGGATTGCCAGCCAGAACGAAAACTCGGTGGCCCCCAGGCGCCGCGCTGCCTCGCTTGCCTGTTGTGCAGCCCTGTTGCCGAGCGCCAGCCGATGCGTGCCGGCATGCCCGCGTAGCTCTGCATCGTTCAGATCGAACGGCAGCGCCGTGTCCATGGAGGCACCACTGAGCCGTTCGCGCCAATACTCGAGCGCCGCTGCACGGGCGAGGCGATACTCCCGGCTGGACTGCCAGGCGACGACGGTCGACATGCTGTGGACAGGAGCGGCCATCGGCGATCCCCGGTATAGAGCGGGAAGCTCCTCCATCAGTACACCGAGCGAGTGCCCGTCGAAGAACGCGTGATGCACGTTCAACACGAGGAATACTTTCCCTGAGCCGGTGCGCAGGAAAACCGCGCGTGACGACAACCCGCCTTCGAGATCGAACACGTGCGCAGTTTCGAGACGAATGGCCTCGCTCACTGCCGGATCGCCATCGACGTCCAGGACGTGGACGCTCCAATCGTTGCAGTCGACGACGACCTGCACTGGGCCCGCGTCAGCAAGCACAACGCGCGAACGCAGCGCAGGATGACGTGCCGCAAACTCGCGTATCGCGCCCTGGAGCCGGTCAAGATCCGCATCGCCGGCCACCTCGAAGACCAACGGCACGTTGTATGCCGGCGACGGCGCCAACGAGTGCGCGATCCAGATGCGCTGTTGCTCCCGCGAGAGTGGAAATGCTGTCAGGTCCTTGCCACTCAGCGTCGGCATCTCCTCCGGTTTCTGTCCACACCCGACGATACGCAGTGCCAGGCGCTCGACTGTGGGGTGCCGAAGAAGCGTGCCGATCTCCGCATGGAGCCTGTACCGCTTGCGCAGCTCAGCCTGCACGCGCAGGCACAACAGCGAACTTCCGCCAAGCGAAAAAAAGTTCGCGTCGGCATCGTCGACTGGAACGCCAAGCAGATCGGTCCAGACTTGTCTGATCGCCTCCCGAGTGGCATTGACGGTTCCTGCCGCAACCTTCCCCGTGGGCGCTGCAAAGCATCCGTCCGGCGTACTGATCACTGGCTGCATCGGGAATGTCTCCAGCGACATGCCCGGGGTCAGGAGCGCCAGGAGCGTTCGGAAGCCGTTGTCCAGGACTTGTACTTCGGCGATGGAAACAGCTCGCGGATCGAACTCCCATGAAAGTGCCGCACCGTCGCCTCCCGGTGCCATTGTCAACAGGACAGGAAACTTCGGCGCAACCGGCCCCGTGGGCATCCGGGCCACGACCGCCCCGTCCAACGCGCCGAACTCAGCCAGTTCTTCCTGCCAGGTGAAAACGGCGCGCTGCAGCGGGTTATCCCAGCGTCCCTCGTCCATCCCCAGCAGCCGCAACAGGCTTTCGAGGTCGTGCTCGGCGTTGGCCATGGCAATGCGAACGCTGTCCTGCGTGGCGGCAACCATGTCGCCAAAAGTCGCGGACGCGCCCAGGTCGAAACCGACGGGCAGCATCGTGGCGAAATACCCGACCTCCCGGTCACCCGTGCGCTCGCGATTGGCGAAGGGAGTGCTGATCGCGAAACGATCACATCTCGTTGCACGTCCGATTACCAGCGCGAATGCGGCCACTGCGACAGTGAACCGCGATACTCCGGTTGCATTCGCGACGCGTTCCAACCCGGCAACGTCTTCGGTGGACAGCAGCGACCGGTACACGAACTCGGTGCTGTCCGCGACCGATGTGGATGCAAAAAGAGGCAGCACCTGAATTTCGGCGAGGTGTCCCGCCAACCTGGAGGTTGCCTTCGCCACCTCATCGGCGGGCGGGTCGCCGCTGGGTAGCTCGTACGACTGTACGCCATCGACGTCACCCGAGTACTCCTGGCGAATGCGTTGCCACACGGTCTGAATCGACCATCCGTCAACGATCGCGTGGTGCGCATTGAGTTGCAGCACGTGGTGGCATTCGTCCAGGCGGATTACGCGGGCTACAAAAAGTGGGCCGTTCTGCAGGTCGAAGGCACGCTCCGCCTCCCCGCTCAGCAGCGGGGCAAGTTCGCTCGCTGACGTCTCCACGTACTCAGGCAGCCATTCTTCGTTGCGGCTGGCAACGCAGAACAACTCGCCCCCGATGGATTCAAAACTCGAACGGAGGCTTGCATAGGCGCAGTACGTGCTTTTCACACCGGCGATCAGTCGCTGGGTGTCCAAGGGTCCGCTGATGTCGAGTGCCACGTGCACGTTGTACCGCGCAGAACGGGGCTCCAGTTGCTGCAGACTCCACAGCAGCCTTTGGCGTTGGCTTGCTGCCGCCCTGGTGCCGAACGAGCCGGGAGTGGCAGCACCCGTGTGGTCCGTTGCCCGCTTCACTTCGGCCGAGAAGGCTTCAAGCGTGGGTGCATTGCTCAGCGCTGCAAAGCGCAATCGACTGCCGAAGCGCGCGTTCGCTCTCGCAATCATGCGAATTGCCAGCAGCGAACTGCCACCGGCGTGGAAGAAGTTCACCTCGGGCGAGTTGACCGTACATTGCAACAATTCGGCCCAAAGACGCGAAATTTCCTCGCGTACTGCGCAATGCGCCGACACGGCGACTGCGGGCGCACGCTGCACGCAAGCCGCCATGAGACTGGCGCGGTCGACTTTTCCGCTCGAACTCAACGGAAGAGCATCGATGGCGCGGAGTTCCTTCGGGCGTTGATGCGGGGGTAGCTCCTGTTCGAGCGCAGCGCCTATCGCGGCGCGGACAGCGGGACTGTCGTCGCCCTCGAAGACCACGAAACTCACGAGCCGGACAATGGCGCCTCGGCGGTCAAGCACCGTTGCCGCGTCCCTCACGTTCGGGTGCGAACGCAGCGCGTGGTCGATTCCGGAAAGCTCGACGCGGTGTCCGTCCAGTTTGATCTGCCCGTCCTTTCTCCCGCGGAAGTGGAGATCTCCTTTGGAGTCGAAGAAGCCGAAGTCACCAGTGCGATAGCAACGCTGTGTCCGTCCATGGATTTGCAGCCGCGGGAATGCCATTGCGGTCAGGTCCGCTCGTCCTGCGTATCCGAGGGCGAGGCCGTCACCCGTCGCCACGATCTCACCCACGACGCCCACGGGAGCGGGCTGATCGTCTATGTCCAGAACGAACACTTCGGTGCCACGAATGGGCTTCCCCAAAGGAATCGCATCCGCGGGATTCCAGTCGCGCGGGATCGCGTAGCAGGCCGTGAACGTCGTGTTTTCCGTCGGGCCGTAGCCGTTGACGATTCGCAACCGGGAATGGCGTGCATAGACGCGGGTGACGTGCTCGGGGGAGACGACATCACCGCCCACGAGCAGTTCACGCAGTCCGCCGAGCGCCTCGCAATCGAGGTCGACAAGGGTGTTGAAGAGGGCGGAGGTCAGCCAAAGCGTGTTGACTCCGTGCCGCTGGATGCATCCGCGCAGTTCATCCGGTCCCAGCACGCCGCCGGCGTGGAGCACACAGGTACCGCCGTTCAGCAGAGGCCCCCATAGCTCGAGTGTGAAAGCGTCGAAGTCGATCGGTGCCGCACTGAGCATCACCAGGCTCTCGTCGAGCCGGGCGAAGTCCTGATCGATTACCAGCCTGGCCACGCCAGCATCGCAACAGGCAATGGCTTTGGGAGCGCCCGTGGTTCCCGAGGAAAAGTTGACGTAGGCCACCGATGAGTGAGAACGCCGGGCGAACATTGCGTCCGTTCCCCGCGACGTTTTCGCTCGCAGCGGATCAAGGCAGTCAAGCCCGCCGTAGCGCGTTCCCGACGGCCCGGCACACAGCCGCATTCCCAGTAGCGACACCAGCTCCGACTGCCGACGGGAGCTGGCCTGGGGCGGCATCGGTACATAGGCACAACCGACCTTCAGGATCGCAATCAGTACGACGATGCGCTCGAGGCCGCCAGACCATGCGATTCCCACGTAGCCGCCGCTCACTGCTCCTGCCGCAATGAGTTGCTCCGCCGCGCTGTCGCTTCGGACATCCAGCTCCCGATAAGACAGGCGATCGCTCCCGAAAACGAGCGCTGGCTTTTCGGCGTGGCGCGCGACCATGAGCCGGAAGAGACTGATGATGTCCGGCAGCGCCGCCCCGTCCCGGGAGGGAGTGACGAGCGGGGTATTCGCCAGTGGGGTGGAGCGACGAATCGGGAATTCCGAAAGGGCACGGGCAGGTTGGGCCAGCACATCCGCCAGCAGCGAGACGTACCACTCGTGAAACGAGACTGCCGTGGCAGCATCCACGTGACTTGAGGAATATTCCCAGGCCAGCATGGCGCCCCCGGCCTCATCCAGGTCGATCGCCAGACCGAGCGGAAACTTGGCTCGCTTCGGTGTTCGCAGCAGACGCTTCAGTTCCAGTCCGCGGACTCTTGGTGCGCCGGATTCCTGCATGGACAGGAACGCCTGCAGCCCGTGCCAGGACGTCCCCTCCTGTCCCGCCCGCAACTGCTCGACGACGTTTTCAAGCGGGGCCGCCTGGTGCTGCAGAGATGCGATCGTTTCCGAGTTGACGCGCTGGACCAGATGCAGGAACGCATCGGTTGGCGACAGATGAGCACGCAACACGATTGCGTTCGCGAAGCATCCCACGGCGCCGTCGGACGCTGGGTCCGCGCGGTTCGCCACCGCATGACCGAGGATGAAGTCGCGCGTCCCGCACACTCTGGCAAGAAGAAGCTTGAAAGCGGCATAGAACACACTGAACTGGCTGAGATTGTGGCTTCTGGCGAAATCGCGAACCGCGCTCGACAAGCCCATTGGCATCGGCGCGATGTGGGCACCGTCCTCGCCCGTGGATACCCGTGAGGCAGGCCACCCAAGTGCGTCCTTCGGACCTTGCAACTGGTCCACCCAGTAGCGAACCGAGTCCTCTGCGTCAGTGCGCCCCTGCGACGCAGCAAGCAGGTCGATGTACTGCGGCGCCGGCTTCGGGAACACGGCGACACGTCCATTCACAAGCGCATCGTAGGCGACGGACACGTCTGCGAAGAAGATGTTGAGCGACTGCCCGTCGGCAATGATGTGGTGGCAGGCAAGCAGGTACACATGCCGGTCATCATCGCCGTCGCTGAAGAGACCATGTGTCGCGAGCACGCCTCCTTCGATGTCGAACGGCGTCGCAGCGAATCTGTCGATCAATGCATCGACATCCGCCTGCCCGAGCGCGACGTCGTACCTGCATTCCAGCCTGGGTGGATCACGCGATTCGAGGCGCTGGAAGAGCGTGCCGTCCCGCTCGACGAACGACAACGAGAAGGCGCCGTGCCGGCGCATGGCTGCGGTCACTGCAGCCGACCATACCGCGCGATCGAGCGGACCGGTGATGATATGGGCGGCCACGATGACATACGCGTCCGCGCCGTTGCCCTGCGAAAGCCACCAGAATCGCTGCTGCACCGAGCTTGCCCTTACTTCCACTCCAACCGGCACAGAGACCAGCCCTGGCGTCTGCTCGGTGATGCTCGAAAAGTGGGCGAGGAATTCGCTCTTGCGCGACCGCAGCACTTCCATTGCGGCCGCGGCGATTTCGCCTGTTCGCGAACGTACCACCAGCCTTCCGTCCGACGAAGTGACGCCAATGCCCTGTGCAGCGAGACTATCGACGATCTCAGCGATGGTGGCGGTGCTCACGCTCGTCACGGGGACAGCCCCTGCGACTTCGCTGACCGGAGCATGTCCGCGTACTGTTCGGAAAAGAAGAACGTGTCTTCGCCGAAAGCGGGTTTCAGCCCGTCGAACCAGGTCGCCTGCGCGTCGAAACGGGCAAAGAACGGCCGCTTGATCCATCGCGGATCTCGCGCCTGGACGAAGTTCAGGACGAAAACCTTTTCACCCGCGACCTCCGCGATACCGCTGATCTCGACCTTGCCCGGGCCACAGCTCATGCTCGGTCCCCGCGCCGTGCGGGCAAGTCCGGACACGCTACCGACCGCCTCGGAATAGACGGCATGTGCCTTGGCCAGCGGCACTTCGAAGTACTCCTTTGCACCGGTGTCGCGTTCGACAAACATGTAGTACGGCACAATCCCGCTACGCACCTGCTGCTTCCACATGGTCGACCACACCTCCGGCGTGTCGTTGATCCCGGCCAGCAGCGGTGCCTGGCTGCGAACGACTGCACCGGCGTCACGGATCCGGCGCACTGCCTCGGCGAAAATGGGCGACTCCATTTCCCGCCAATGATTGATGTGAGCCATGATTGCGACGTGCTTTCCTGCATTCGCCAGCCGCTCGAACAGCCGGAGAAGATCGTCCGCGTCGTCGTCGGTGACGAACCTTTGTGGCCAGAACGTCAGCGACTTCGTGCCGATTCGAACGGTGCTTACATGCTCCAGCCCCGGCTCGTCCAGCAGCGGCGAGAGGTGTTCGGCCAATTTGCTTGTCCGCATCACCAACGGGTCCCCGCCGGTGACAAGCAGGTCGCTCACTTCCTTGTGCTCGGAAAGGTAGCTGTACAGCCGCTCGGCGTGCGGCGAAGCGAACCTGTGCTGCTTCCCGACGAACTGTGGCCAGCGGAAACAGAACGAGCAGTAGGAGTGGCAGGTCTGACCCTGCGAGGGGAAGAACAGCACTGTTTCCCGATACTTGTGCTGCACGCCAGCAATCGCCATGCCATCGAGGGACGGCACGTTGAGCGTGGATTGCTCAGCCGGATGCGGATTCAACCGGAGCCGGATCTTCTCGGCCAGCGCCTTGATTGCCGCCGGCGGCGCACCTGCTTTCAACAGCGCTGCCATCGCGTCGAAATCGTGCGGCGGCAGCATATCCCGGTGGGGAAAGACCAGCTTGAAGATCGGGTCGGACTCCGGGTCGGCCCAGTCGACCAGCTCATCGAGTACGTACTGGTTGACGCGGAATGGCAGAACCTGGGCAACGACTTCCATGTCGAACCGGCGTTCGGGCGGAAGACGCAGGAAAACTTCTTTCTCCTGCATTTGCCGGATCGGATACGCTTTGAAGGCGGTCCGCGGAGTTCGCGTTGCGGTTTCCAGCTTGAGACCAGCATCGGTATACGGAGCATCGGCACCGTGCCAAAGCGGAAGTTCAACGACATCCATGAGGAAATATCCGGAAAAAGGGGTGGTAACAGAAAACCTTCAAGCTCAGATGAAGATTTCCAGGAACTGCGCATTCCCACGGACATCGTCCAGGTGCGCAGCAACCGATTGGATGCTGTCGAGGCGCAGAAACTCCGTCACGCTGATGTCCGTCGTGTACGCACGATTGATCCTGGCCACCAGCCGCATCGCCAGCAACGAGTGACCGCCGATCGCGTAGAAGCCCTTTCGGATATCGACTCGTTCGATGTCGAGGAGTGCCGCGTACAACTGCTCGAGATCAGCCTCGGTTGCCGTGCGCGGCGCGGCTTCCGGGCGGAGCTCGATCACCGGCTCCCCCAGTGCCGCTCGGTCGATCTTGCCGTTGGGAGTCAATGGGAGGCTTTCCAACGCCACCCAGATATCCGGCACCATGTATCCAGGGAGCGCCTTCGCGCAATGTGCCTTGATGGTGTCGCAGTCGCCGTCCGGCCCCATCACCACATGCGCGACAAGGAACCTGCTTTCGCCACGCTCGACGACACTGACGGCGCACCGGGAAAGCCCGGGCGCACCGGCCAGCGTTGCTTCGACTTCCGCCAACTCGATTCGGTACCCTCGGATCTTGACCTGCCCGTCGCTGCGCCCGTGGAAATGCAGGTCTCCTACGATGTCGAGCGAAGCGATATCTCCGGTCTTGTACAGCCGACCACCACTGAGCTCGGGGCGCTGATGGAAACGCTCGGCGGTTTGTACCGGGTCGTTCAAGTACCCCTGGGACACTCCTGCGCCGCCGATCCAAAGCTCGCCCATTGCGCCCAGCGGCACCGGTTGCATCTGCGCATCAAGCACGACGACATGAGTGCCGGCGATCGGCTTGCCAATCGGTATGGATCCATCGACGACCTGCCCGGCTTGCACGGCGTGCACGCATGACCAGATGGTTGTCTCCGTCGGTCCGTACATGTTGTATAGAACTACTCCCCGGGCGAGCAATGCCGATGCAAGCGATCCGGGCATCGCTTCGCCGCCGCACAATCCAACGAAGCGACCTTCGGAAGGCGCCCAGGAGGTATCCAGCAGAGCGCGCCATGTCGAAGGCGTGGCCTGCAGATGATTGACCGCGTGCGTCGACAGCAGGGCTGCGATTCGCCCGGCATCCCGGGCCTCGTCTTCGTCGGCCAGCACCAGCATTGCACCCGTACACAGCGGAAGCCAGCACTCCAGGATCGAGATGTCGAACGAAGCGGAGGTGACCGCGCACCATCGATCTTCCTCGCACAGCGGAAACAGCGTGGTCATCGCGTCGAGGAACGCCGACAGGTTGCCATGGTCGACCACGACCCCTTTTGGATTCCCGGTCGAGCCCGACGTATAGATCACGTACGCTGGATCGTGCGCCTGGGGAATGAAATCGCCAGTCGCTCCAGCCTGGGCAGCCGTAGCAGCCGTCCCCTCGGGACCCGAAGAGTCGCGGACGACAATGCCCGGCCTGCAGTGATCGAGGATGAAGGAAATCCGGGCCGGCGGATATCCCGGGTCGATCGGCACGTAAGCGGCGCCTGCGCGCTGTGCTGCCAGCATCCATGCGAGCATGTCGACGGACCTTGGCAGGCAGATGCCAACCAGATCGCCGCTCCCGATGCCCTCTCCGGCAAGCCGCGCTGCCTTCTTATCGACCGAATCCATCAGTTGCAGATAGCTTACCGACTCGGACTTGAAGCGCACCGCGATCCGATCAGGATTCATCTCCGCGACCTGTCGTATGCGGTCGTACGGCATGCGGACTGGCTCTGGCGCAGGGCACCCGTCGTCCAGAGCGCAAATCGCAGGCTTTTCCAGTCGCACATTGGCCAGCGGCTGATCAAGGCTGCCAAGGAAGCTGTCAACAACGTGGCCGAAGCTTTCGATCAGCCGTCGCACGAACCACGGTGCAAATCTGCTGTGCTTGAACTCCCACAGCATGTGCACGGGATCGTCCTCGCCCTCCTGTCCCTCCCGCGGGATCACCACGAGCGACAGATCGAACTTCGAAGATGCGCTGTCCACAGCCTCCACGACGCGGATGTTCTTCCCTCCACCGGGAACCGCCAGTTCTGGCATGGGAGAATCGTGAAACCCCATAAACACCTGGAACAGCGGGTTCTCCCCGCGCACCCGAGTCGGATTCAATAGCTGAACCAGGCGCTCGAATGGGTAGGCCTGGTGGGTTTGCGCGTCCAGGCAGACCTGCATGCAGCGTGCTAGGTGGTCACTCACCAAATCGCTTTCCGCCACAGCGGCCCTGAGGACGACCGTGTTGATCACCATTCCGACGATCCCGTCGGCCCCGCCCCACGAGCGGTTGGCAAACGCGGATCCGATGCAGACGTCGTCATCGCCGGAGTAGCGCGACAGCAGATGGCTGAAGGCACCAAGCACGAACGCAAACGCCGTGCATTGGCGGCTCCGGCAGAAGTCCTGGACCTTCTGCCATGTTGCCCTCGGGAACGGAACCCGTATTGTCTCTCCGCTGTCTTCGCCCGCGACGCCGTTGGACGGGAGATTCGTGCGTGTGGGGGCACCCTCCAGGACATTGAGCCAGTAATCCTCGGAGGCACGGGCTTGCCCGTTCTGCAGCCACGCCATCTGCGCCACACAATAATCCGCATACTGCAGAACAGTTGGTGCACTGTCGGCCTCGCGAACGCCATCGACCCGCCGGCTGTAGCTCGACACCAGATCCCGAAGGAAAAGATTGTATGACCAGCCGTCGTGAACGAGATGGTGCTCGACGTGCAACAGGGCGCAGGCCTGCCCCGCCAGTCTGACCAGGGCCCAGCGCACCAGCGGCAGCCGATCCAGGTCGAAGGGTCGGTTGATACTGCCCTGCAGCAACTGCTCCAGATGTCGTGCCGAGTCGCATGACGGCACCGAGGTCAGATCAACCTCTTCAAGCACCACCTCGAAGGGCGGATGGATCAGCTGGAAAGGTTCGTCACCCACCAGTTTGATGGTGGTGCGAAAAACCTCATGTCGCTCCACCACGTCCGACAGTGCGTTTCGCAGTTCTGTGGCGCACAGGTCGCCATCAAACAGGACGTACGCCTTCGCGTGGTATGCCCGATCGTCGGGGTGCAGCCCTGCCATGAACCAGATCGAGCGCTGCGAGGCCGACAGCGGTGCGAGCGCACTTTGCGCAACGTCGCGTCTTTCGATGTCGACGCTGGGAACCTCGTTGCCATGCGGTCCGGCGCGTAGGTCATCGTAGACGGCGCACGGGGAAGAAGCATTGAAAAACTCCCGCAACCCCAATTGAACGCCATCCCTGCGGCGCAGCGACTCGAGCAGCATGATTGCACCGACCGAGTTTCCTCCGCTCCGGAAGAAGTCGTCGGTCCACGCAAGCGCGATCCCGCTCGTGTCCCGGTACCATCGAAGAAAGGCCTGCTGATGAACGTCCAGTGCCGCGTCGATCACGTGCTCGACCTTCTCCGGCAGCGGAAGCGCTTCGTAATCCGTCTTGCCGTTTGCGCTCAGCGGCACCTCCGTCAGCTCGATGAACACGTCCGGGACCATGTACGAAGGCAGCACGCGTCGAAGGGATATCTCCAGCGCCTCCTCGACGCCAACTGCGGGGTCACGCGTGTAGTAGCCCACCAGCCTTTGATCGGCCATCCGGCAGATGGACTGCCGGATGCCACACAGCGCCATCATGGCTTGCTCGATCTCGCCGAGTTCCACGCGATTTCCGCGGATTTTCACCTGACCGTCGTTGCGGGCAATGAATTCCAGGTTTCCTGAGTCGTTCCATCGGCACAGATCGCCGGTCGCGTACATCCGGGCGCACGGCTTTTCCGAGAAAGGGTCAGGAACGAATCGCGCCGCGGTCAGCCCCGGTTGATTCAAGTAGCCGCGCGCAACACCGATTCCCCCAATGAAAAGCTCGCCTGTTTCGCCTTCTGGAACGGGGCGCCCGTCGCCGTCGAGCACATGCACGTGGACACCCGGAAGCGGTCGTCCGATGTCCGGCCCGCGGGCACCGGTTGCCGCAACAAGCGACGACGTCGCGATGACAGTAGCTTCCGTCGGTCCGTACGAATTGTGCAGCGGAATCTTCCAATCAGCGCCAGGCCTGGCTTTAAGGCGTTCGCCGGCGGTTTCGATCCTGCGCAGACTATCTGGAAAGTCCAACCCTTCGGCCGTCAACAACACTTCGGCGATGGGCGTAGGCAGCCAGCTGTAAGTGATCCTTTCGGTGGACAACCATCGCATGAGGCCATCCATGGAATGCAGGATCTCCCTGGACCCGACATGCACCGACGCACCACGCGCGAGTGCTGGCCAGTACTCGATCACCGACGCGTCGAAGCCGATGTTGGCCACCGCGGACACGCGATCGGTCGAAGCGATCCCGTGGTAGTTGCAATAGGCGTGCAGCACCGCGGCAAGGGAATCGTGTCCCACGACCACGCCCTTCGGCGCGCCCGTTGAGCCGGACGTATAGATCACATAGGCCACTTCAGCGCCCGAATGCTCGACGCCGATCGAGAGCGGAATCGTGGACGCAGAATCAAACGACGCCATCGACAGGTAGCGGGGATCGTCGGCGACGCAGGCACCAAGGCAGATGACGACACGGCTTCGCGTGTCCCTGACGACGTAGTCGATGCGTTCTGCAGGTGTGTCGTCGGCAATCGGGACATACCCGGCCGCGCAGCGCCACACGGCAAGCGCAGCAACCACAAAGTCAACCGATCGCTGCCCAAGGATGCATACCAGGTCCCCAGGTCCGACTCCGCGCCGGTGCAACTCACCGGCCAGCGCTGAAGATTCGTGGGAGAGCTCCGCATACGACAGAGAGCGGGTTGCATCCTGTACGGCAAGCTTGCCCGGGAGCTCACTGCAGACACGGTCGAACGCATGAAGAATGTGGTGGTGCTGAACTTCCATGGAACCTCTTTTCCCGGACCTGAGTCGTCGTCCGTAGTGCCGTCGGTACTACAGGGTGATCTCGAGCGTCACCCGAACCATTGTTTCAGTCGGCACCGCGGTGTCCTGCACCAGAACGCCTGCCGCACTGGCGTAGGTCACGCCCGTATGCCGCACCACTCCCAGAAGATTGCTGATGGCGGCGCGGAGCTTCACGCCTTCGCTCACTTCCGACACGGCATAAAGGTCCAACGCTCGCCGGGCACTCTCCGACGTCAGCACAGTCTCGGAGGTGCGGCTGTCGCGCGACTTCTCGAACTTGTAATCGGCTCCCACCACGGTGTTCAACGCGCTGAACCGGTAGTCGCCACCGAAGGAGGCCACCAGCGGGATCTGGCGACCCAGGGTGTTGTCAGGGCCTTGCACATGCGAGACGTCAGACCAGTTCTTCGCCAGCGAAAACCGCATGTTCAGCCCGGGTGCGCCGGACCAGAGTTCCGCCAGGTTGAAGCGGGCCTCCGACTCGACCCCGTACACGGTTGCAGTCCCCACGTTGAAAGGAACCGAGATCCACCTTCCATCCTCGAAGAGCAACTGGGGAACGATCACTCCATCGATACGGCGACCGTAGCTGGACAGGCTCAGCATCCCCCCCGGCAACGCGCGCTCGTACGCGATGTCCAGACCGGTCGCCACTTCCGCCTGCAGACCCGGGTTTCCCCTGGCGTCGGGGCTGGTGGGCGTGTTGTTGTTCGATATGAAGCGACGTGGCACCAACTCCACGGGTAGAGGCGGCTTGAAAGTTCGACTGACGCCAAGACGCAACTGTTCGCTGTCCTCTTCCGACAGTCGCAAGACCGCCTGCAAAACCGGACTCCACACATCGATGCTGCTGGTGATGGTCGGGATATTGTTTCCGCGCGTGGTAGTCCGCACGCCCTCCCATCGGAGGCCGAGATACGCCGAGAGGTCGTCGCGGATTACCCATTCGTCCTGTGCATAGAAAGCAAGGCGCCACACATCGGCGTCGTACGATTCGTCAAGGTCCACCGGCGGCAAGCCGGTCGGCGTGAAATCGTTCTGCACCCGCAGCTCGCTGCGGGAATTCCCTTCGGCCTGCAGCCCAGCGTCGAAAGAGTGAGCGTCGCTGAGAGGGAAGACATACTTCCCGTTGAGAGTCAGGGTCCGGTCAGAACCCTCGGAGTGAACCTGACGATCGCGCACAAGCACCCGATCGACATCGAATCCCTGGAATACGACCTCCGACTTCCGATCGATCTGGGCTGCAGACAGATCGGCCTCGATCCTGGCGGTGCCGGTCAGATCGCGCGCCCACTTCAAGGTGCCTCTGACGTCCGCATTGTCAGACGTATAGATGATGTTGCTGCTGGAATACTCGGGCAGCATTCCGGCCTCGGTGTCGGTCCGGTCGAAGTTGTGCCCGGCCGCGTGGCGATCGGTCGCCAGCAACTCGAACGAAAGGAAGTTGTCGGCGTCCGGGCCCCGCCTGACATTTGCCACCAGCCCCAGCGTATCGACCGCATAGCGGTTCTCCCGAAGCGTCATCCGCTTCAAATTCCGCTCGCCGCCCGGGTCCCAGCCCGTCTCCGTGATCACGCTGGGCCGGTCGAAGTGCGCCCGGCCCGCGGACAGGGCCATCGAGTATGGCGACTCGCCGTTCTTCCCCGCCAGCCGGACGCTGGCGTCATACCCCTCGGCTCCGCCTTCGCGCGACCCCGATGCCTTGATACTGCGCTCGGAACGCGGACCCGCTTCCAGGAGAATGATGTTCACCGTTCCGGCGATCGCCTGGGCAGACGCGTCCGCGGTCGGAACACGAACGATCTCGATTCTGTCGATCAGCGCCACTGACAGTGAGTCGATTGAAAAGCCGGCAGGTACTGGTTGTCCATTGATCAGAATCTGCGTGTATCCAGTGCCCAGCCCACGCATGCGAACGACCCTGCGCCCGCCCTCTTCGTCGACCGTCACCCCGGAAACGCGACGCAACGCGTCCGCCAGGCTCGAGTCGCCGTACTTCTCGATTGATGCACGGTCCACGACCGATTTCGCCGTCGTCGAGTACAGCCCCTCTTCAAACGAAGGCACAGCGACCGCTTTCACGGAACCCAGCTCGACTACGTCTTCGCCTTGGGTCGGCACCTGCACTTGACTCGGACTCGGGCTCGTACTCGTACTCGGGCTCTGGGTCGGCGCTTTGGTCTGGGCCGCGGCCGGATTCGCATCCGACGCTCGGTCCGAAGCTTTCGACTCCAAGGTAAGCAAGAGCATCACCGCACACGCCGCAGTTGTCGCCAATTGCCTGCGCGCCCCGCTTGCCAGATCCATACCCTTCCCTTGTCTATTGCATTGTCGATGTAGTCGAGCGTGCCCGATCTCCGGGTTCGCTAGTTGCCGGCCGCCCGGTCGTACGAAATCCGCAGCTTCCGCAGCCGGACCCGGACACGGGGCGTCTGTGCAGATTGCGGAGGTCGTTGCCTTGTTCCACACGTGCTTGCTTATGCGCCGCAGCGCTGCACCAGGCAGAACCCGCAGACACACGAATCGCCCACCTCAGGTGCCTTTCGATATCTGCCGGACTGAGCCCCCTCCGCCGTGCGTGACGACTGCGGGCACTCAGGCCGTGTTTTGTACAGGACCGATCGGAAACTGGTCAACATTTATCTTCGAGACCGTGGGACGCCACCACGGCAACGGCCGGTGGGTCGCCCCACCGGCCGTCTTCTTCAAACGATCAGATGACGATCAGAACCGCAGATCGGCGCGCACGTAGAAGAACTGGCCGCCCGGAATGTCGTAGGTCGACGCGTCGTAGCCGTTGAGCGAGCACGACAGGCAGATCGGCGGGTCCTTGTCGAATACGTTGTTGGCACCCGCGGTCAGCTGCAGGCCGCGCATCCAGTCGACTTTGTAGCCCACCTGCAGGTCGTGGTACGTCGTGGCCTCCAGGATGTTGATGCCTTCGGCCGGGTTGCTGCAGACCGGAAATCCGACCGAGCGTCCGCAATCCTCGCGCAGTTCGTCGATGTGGCGGATCGTCCAGGACGCGGACCAGTTGTTGAAGTTCCAGTCGGTGATGAAGTTGGACGTCCATTCCGGGATCGCACTGTCGACCACTTCGAAACCCGGCCGCTGCGGCTGCACCTGGCCGGCCGCACCGACGGCTTCGTAGTGGGTGACGAAGGTGTTGCGCCACTCGAATCCGATCCTGCCGAACGAGGTTTCCGGGAACATCCAGAACAGGTCGACGTCCCAGCCGTCGGTCTTGATGACACCGAGGTTGGTCAGCCGGTTGTTGAAGTCGTTGATGCCGCCGGTGGCAGCGCGTCCGATACTGCCGCAGAACGCGGGGTCCAGTGTCTCCACGCACAGATCGAGCTGGGTCTGGGCGTCGATCGCCTGGATGGCGCCTTCGATTTCGTGCTTGTAGAACGTGACCTCGACATTGACGCGCTCGGAAATCGCGGTGTTCTCCAGGATGCTGGGGCTCCAGACCATGCCGGCGCTGAAGCTGTCCGCGCGCTCGGGTTCCAGGTCCTCGTTGCCACCGGTGACGACGGAGATCTGCGGGTTCGGCTGCGAGAAGCCGGCGGGCACGCCGAGGGTGCGGCAGTTGGCCAGCAACGACGGATCAAGCAGCGGCTCCGAGCACGGATCGTTGATCTGCGCATCGAAGCGGCTGGCCGAACCGAACAGTTCGCCGATCGACGGGGCGCGGAAACCCTCGGCGAAGGTGGTGCGGAACACCAGCTCGTCGACCACCTGCCAGCGCAGGCCGACCTTGGTGGTGAACTCGCCACCGAAGGTCGAGTAGTCCGAATAGCGGCCGGCCAGGCTCAGGTCGAGCCGCTCGGCGAACGGGGAGTCGGACAGCAGCGGGATGTTGAACTCGGTATAGACCTCGGTGACGTCGTACTCGCCGGAGGTCGGCAACGACGGGACGCCGTTATAGAAGCCGGCCACGGTCAGTGGGTCGGGCTGGTATGAGCCCTCCAAGCGGCGATGTTCGGCACCGGCGGCGAACGACAGGGCACCTGCCCAGGTGTCGACCAGTTCGCCGGAGACGTTGGCGGTCAGCAGGCTCAGCGTGTTCTCGCTGTGGTCGCGGACGATCGGCTGGATGAAGGCGAGCATTTCCGGCGTGATCGTGCCGGGGCCGCCGAAGATGTTCAGCGGCGTGCAGCCGGGGGTTGCCGCGCAGGTGGCCGGATCGCCCAGTGCGATGGCGATGTTGCGGATGTCGTAGCTGCCGAAGTTGGTCTGATCGGCCTCATTCTGGCTGTGGGCGAAGTTGACGTCCCAGAACCAGCCGCGCTCGCCGACTTCGAACACGCCCTCGATGCCGGCGCCGACGTACCAGGTGTCGACCTCCTGCTCGAATACGCGCGCACCACCCTCGACCGGGCGACGACCGACGAGGATCAGGTTGCGATCCGCCTCAGGCGTGGTCAGGCGCCCGTCGAGATCGAAGCCAAACGGGTTGAACGGGTTCGCACCGGAAATGAAGATGTTGTCGGCGCGCGGGTTGCCGGTGCCGGCCGCGGGGCCGAGGAAGATCGGTTCAGGGGCAGCCTGGTTGGTCGACTCGCGGCGGTTGTACAGCGCCTTGACGTAGACGTTGGTGCTGTCATTGAGGTCGAAGCGGAACTGGCCGAACAGGCCGGCGCGCTCCGACGGAGTGACGACCAGGTTGAACGGCGAGAAGTTGAAACGGTCGGCTGTGCTGAAGCAATGGTAGCCGTCGGTGCGGTCGCACCCGGTCTGCGTGGGATCGTAGTTCGGGTCGGTGTTGCCGGTGTTCGGCGTCACGTCGAGCGTGGCACCGGTGTTCGGGTCTGTGAAGATGAACCGCCCCGTCGGCGTACCCGAACTGCCGAACGCAACGCCGGTACCCGGAGTCGGGAAGCGCGCCTGCTCACGATCGGACGACCTCACGACCTCCTGTTTGGTCCAGCTGGCGCCCAGGAACACGCTGCTGCGCTCGCCGTTCCAGCCCCAGGCCAGATCGGCCTTGCTGGTGGCGCCGTCGCCTTCGCTGTACTCGCCGTACTGCAGGCTGATGGACGCACCATCGAAGCTGCGACGGGTGATGATGTTGACGACGCCTGCGATCGCGTCGGAGCCGTACAGCGCGGAGGCGCCGTCCTCGAGCACTTCGATGCGCTCGACGATCGCCAGCGGAATCGTGTTGAGGTCGGTCGCCGCGCCCACGCCGGATGCGGAAGCCTCGTTGACCCAGCGGATGCCGTCGACCAGCACCAGCACGCGCTTGGCGCCCAGGTGGCGCAGGTCGACCTGCGCGGAGCCCGCGCCGACGCCGCTGCCGTCCGGCGGAAAGCCGAAATTGCCCGAGGAGTTGAACTTGGTGTTGAGCGCGGAGCCCGAACCGGTCAGCGACTGGATGACGTCGCCGATGGAGGTCAGTCCGGTGCGCTCGATGTCTTCGCGCGTGACGGTCTGGATCGGCACCTGACCTTCGATCTCGGCCTGCTTGATGCGGGTGCCGGTGACTTCCACACGGTCCAGGGTGGTGGCATCGGTCTGCGGCGCGTCCTGCGCGGCCACCAGGCCGGGCATCGCCAGCAGCAGCGACAGTTGAATGGCCTTGGTCAGGGTCTGGCGGCGCAACGCTTTCATTGACTCTCTCTCCTTGATGAATTCTGAATTTTAGGGCAAAGCCGTCGCGCCCCCGGCCACGACGTCACGCGTTTGTAAACTTTTCGTGAACCAATCACAAGCGGCAAACGACCTGCTTCACAGGAACCGGCCATTGGCGAGCCAAGCCGGCTCAGTCGCCGAACAGCAATGCCACGGCCACCAACACCAGGAAAACGGCAAAAATCCGCTTCAGCGCCGCCCCTTGCAGCCGGTGCGCCAATCTCATCCCCACGGGGGCAGCCAGCACCGACGCCACCGCCACCGCTGCCGCCGCGGGCAGGTAGACGTAGCCGATCGCGTACTCGGGCAGCGCACCCGCCGGCGCATGCAGTGCATAGCCGAGCGCGCTCGCCACGCCGATGGCAACCCCGCATGCCGATGACGTACCCACCGCCCTCACCGGCGCGATGCCCCGCCACACCAGCAGCGGCACCGTCATGCTGCCGCCGCCTATCCCCACGACTGCCGACACCGCGCCGATCCCGACGCCTGCCGCTGCCATGCCGGGGCCGGCTGGCGCCAAGGTGCTGCCGATGTCGGCGGCGCGAACCGATCCGAAATGCAACTGCGCGGCGGCAATCAGGCAGTACGCCGCCACGACGTAGCGCAGGATGTTGCCGTCGATCCGCACCGCTGCGAAACTCCCGATCCACCCGCCAAGCAGCAAGCCCGGCACCATCCACCGCACCGTTGGCCACAGCACGCTGCCCCGGCGCGAATGCGCGCGCGCCGACGCTGCAGCGGTAAGCACGATGCTCGCCAACGAACTGGCCAGCGCCGCGTGCATGGCCGCTTCCTGCGGAATACCAAGACTCGGCAGCAGCCACGCCAGTGCCGCCACGAGCACCAGCCCGCCGCCAACGCCGAGCAGCCCCGCCAGCACCCCGGCGACCGCGCCGAGGGCCAGGAACATCATCAATGCAGCAGCCACGATTTCTCCTTGAAGTTGAGGCCGTAAGGCTGCGCAACGGCCGCATGTGCCTGCAAACGCGCGCGATCCTGCGTCGGAGGATTGCAGGCGTGAACCCCCACCGGAGCTTCATATTCGCTCCGCTATAGTCGCTCGATGCTGCCCAGACCCCTGAATATTCTACTCGCCGCAATGGTGGCGACCTTCGCAAGCGTTGCCTGCGCCCAGACGCCGCCGCCAGCGCCCCGGCCCACCGCCAGCCCCGCTCCGGCCGTCATTCCCGCCCCGGCGGAAATGGCCCACGGCAGCATCGCGCCACTTGCCGACCCGCGCCTGCCACGCGTGCTCGGCGCCATCACCGCGGCCGAGCGCGGCCGTTTCGACGCGTCCGGATACGCCGACCTCCGCAACCATCCGCTGTACGGCTGGATCGAGTACGCCGGCATGCGCCGCGACATCGACACGCTCGACCGGCGCCGCGCCGAAGACTTCCTGAAGCGCTACCGCGGACAGGCGGTCGCCGGTGCGTTCCGCGAGATGTGGCTGGCCGCGGCCTCGCGCCGCGAGGACTGGGACGCCTTCATGGCCTCGTGGAATGCCGGCGTCGAAAGCACGGCCTTGCGATGCGCACAGTTGAACGCGCGCCAGGCGCTCGGCCGCACCGACGCGCAGTGGCTGAAGGACATGGAAGCGATGTGGCGCAGCACCGGCAAGACCCTGCCGGAATCCTGCGACGCGCCGCTGGCCGTGTTCGAAGCCAAGGGCGGCGCAACTCCGGCGCTGCGCTGGGAACGGATCGAGAAGGCCGCAGAAGCAGGCCAGCCCGGCGTCATGCGCAGCGTCGCGCGGGGCTTGCCGCCGCCCGAGCGCGTGCTCGCGAACGATTACGCCGATTTCCTCGAGGGAGTTCACACGCGCGCCCTGATGTGGCCGAAGACCGATCGCAGCCGGTTGATCGCATCGCTGGGCCTGGCCCGGCTGGGCAAGCAGGATCCCGACGCCGCCGAGGCTCAGTTGCCGCGCTACGCGCAGGCGCTGGGATTCACCGATGCCGATCGTGGCCGCGTGCTGTACCAGGTCGCACTATGGACGGTGGCGTCCTACCTGCCGGACTCGGCACGTCGCCTCAACGCGGTGCCCGGGGTCGCCTACGACGAGCGCCTGCACGAATGGCGCGTGCGCGAAGCGATGTCGCGCTCGGACTGGCCCGCGGCGCTGGCGGCGATCCGCAGGATGGGCGATGTCCAGCGCAACGACTCGCGCTGGACCTACTTCCAGGCACGGCTCACGGAAATCGCGGGCGACAAACCGGCGGCGCAGCGCCTGTACCGCCAGGCGGCGAAGGAGGCCGAGTTCCACGGGTTCCTCGCAGCCGACCGCATCGACCAGCCGTACGCGCTGTGCCCCTGGAAACCCGACGACAGCGCCGCCCGGCGCGCAGCGGTGGCCAACGACCCGGCGATCGTCCGGTCGATGGGGCTGCACCGCATCGACCGCTCCAGCTGGGCGCTGCGTGAATGGGACGAGGCGCTGGCGCGGCTGGACAACGATGGCCGCCGGATCGCGGTGGAAGTCGCCCAGGCCAACGGCTGGTTCGACCGCGCGGTGTTCTCGCTGGGCAAGGACGCGCGCGGCAACCGCCGGCCCGAGGAAATGCGCCTGTACCACCTGCGCTTCCCGCTGCACCACGATGCCGCCATCCGCCGCCACGCCACCACCTACCGCATCGACCCGGCCTGGGTGGCCGCCGAAATCCGCGCCGAAAGCGTGTTCAATCCCGCGGCGCGCTCCAGCGCCAACGCGATGGGGCTGATGCAGGTGCTACCCACCACCGGCGCTGCCGTCGCGCGCCGCATCGGGCGGCCGTGGAACGGTGCGGCAAGCCTTTACGACCCCGAGACCAACATCGAGCTTGGTACCGCCTACCTTCGGCAGATGCTCGACGACTACGGCAACCAGACCTATTTCGCCATCGCCGGGTACAACGCCGGGCCGGCGCCGCTCAACCGCTGGAAGTCGCAGCGTCCGTCGATGGACCCCGACTTCTGGATCGAGACGATCAGCTACAAGGAGACGCGCGACTACGTCGCCCGGGTGCTGGCCTTCAGCGTGATCTACGATTGGCGCCTGGATGGCAAGGCGCGACGCGTGACCGAGCGCATGCACAGCCGCCTGGACGGCCCGCGCAAGGGCTTCGCCTGCCCGGAGATGACCGCTTCCCCACTGTGACGGAGAGTCCCGTGAGCCATCGCCACATCGTGATTCCCGGGGGCACCGGCTTCGTTGGCCGTCACATGGTCCCGCGGCTGCTGGACGCCGGTCACCGGGTCACGGTGCTCAGTCGCGGCTCGGGCAAGGGCAAGCGTACAGCGATCCCCGCGCAGGCGGCGATACGCGACGGCGATGTCCATGACCCGGCATTTCTGCGCGAGACCTTCGCCGGTGCCGACGTGGTGATCAATCTGATCGGCATCCTCAACGAGCAGGGCGACGACGGCTCGGGCTTCCAGAAGGTGTTTGTCGACTTGGCCGGCAAGGTGATCGAGGCCATGCAGGCGACCGGGGTTACGCGCCTGCTGCAGATGAGTTCGCTGCATGCCGGCGAAGGCGGCAGTCACTACCTGCAGGCCCGCGGCCGCGCCGAGCAGCGCGTGCGTGCCTCGCAGTTGTCTTGGACCCTGTTCCGGCCTTCGGTGATCGCCGGACCCGGCGACGGATTGTTCTGCCGGTTCGATTCACTGCTGCGGCTGGCACCGGCGCTGCCACTGGGGCGTGCCGACGCGCGCTTCCAGCCGGTGTGGGTCGGTGACGTGGCCGACGCTTTCGCGCGCGCGCTCGACGACGATGCAAGCGTCGGGCGCAGTTACGACCTGGTCGGACCGGAGGTGATGACGCTTGCCGACATCGTGCGCCTGACCGCGAAGGCACGCGGTCGCCATCGCGCGGTGATCGGCCTGCCCGATGCGCTGGGGCGGCTGCAGGCGGAAGTCGGCGAGCACCTGCCGGGCAAACCGATCAGCCGCGACAACTGGCGCTCGCTGCAGCTGGATTCGACCAGCGTCGACAACGGCCTGCCGAAGCTGGGAATCACGCCCACGCGCGTGACGCTGAAACTGCCGGAGATTCTCGGGATTTCCAGCGGTGCCTGAGTCGGGGATGCGCATCTATCTCGTCGGCGGTGCCGTGCGCGATGCGTTGCTCGGATTGACGCCGGGCGACCGCGACTACGTCGTGGTCGGACAGTCCCAGGCATCGATGGAGGCGGCCGGGTTCAAGCCCGTGGGGCGCGATTTCCCCGTGTTTCTGCACCCGCGCACGGGCGAGGAATACGCGCTGGCACGGACCGAGCGCAAATCCGGGCGCGGCTATCGCGGGTTCGTGGTCGATGCCGATCCGTCGGTGACGCTGGAGGAGGATCTCGGCCGTCGCGACTTCACCATCAACGCCATCGCCCAGGATCGGCACGGCGAACTCGTCGACCCCTACGGCGGCGTGCGCGACATCGAGGCACGCGTGCTGCGCCACGTGGGCGACGCGTTCGTCGAGGATCCGCTGCGCGTGCTGCGCGCGGCCAGGTTCATGGCGCGCTTCGCATCGCACGGATTTACCGTTGCGCCGGAAACCATGTCGCTGATGCGGCAGATGGTCGCATCCGGTGAACTGACCGATCTGGTGCCCGAGCGCGTCTGGCAGGAACTGCGCCGCGCGATCGCCAGCACCCGCCCGTCCGCATTCCTGCGCACGCTGCGCGACTGCGGCGCGCTGGCCGTGGTGCTGCCGGAAGTGGACGCCCTGTACGGCGTGCCGCAACGCGCGGAGTACCACCCCGAAGTCGACACCGGGATCCATGCCGAACTGGTATGCGACATGGCCGCCCGGCTCGCGCCCGGCGACGACCTGATCGGCTTTGCCGCGCTCACCCACGACCTGGGCAAGGCACTGACGCCCGCGCACATCCTGCCGAAGCACATCGGCCACGAGGCCGGCGGCATCGCGCCACTGCGCGAGCTGTGCGAACGCCTGCGGATCCCGACCGGGCACCGGCTGCTGGCCGAGGCCGCGTGCCGCGAACATCTGAACGTGCACAGGTTCGACGAACTGCGCGCGGAGACGGTGATCAAGTTGATCGAACGCTGCGATGGCTTCCGCAATCCCGGGCGTATCGCGCAGCTTGCGGTGGTATGCGAGGCCGACAAGCGCGGCCGCACCGGCCACGAGGACGCCGCCTATCCGCAGGCCACGGCGCTGCTGGCCGCGCACGAGGCGGCGATGACGGTACGCGCCGGTGAACTGGCGAGCCAGCACAGTGGCCCGGCGCTGGGCGAAGCGATCCGCAAGGCACGCATCAAAGCCGTCGCCGAGGCGACCGGCAAGCGCTGAGCACACACGCGCAGCTTTGCTGCGCAGAACGCAGCCGAAGTCGGCGTGTGGGTGCCGCCGTTCCCCCGGCGCCCGGTGCGCCCTGCGCCTTGTGCAGGCTCTGCCTGCGCTTCTTGCGCTTCCCGTCATTGCGGCCTTTGCCTCACCTCCACCCGTTGCCCTTGCCTGCCCTTGCCTGCCATTGCCATTGCCATTGCCGTTGCCGTTGCCATTGCCGTTGCCGTTGCCGTTGCCGTTGCCGTTGATCCTGTTTTTGATCCCTCCTCCCCAATCGCCTCCGATCGGACTAGACCCGTAGGGCGCCGGGCATGGATGCCCGGCGGTTTCAGCCGAGCCATGGATGGCGAGTCTGAAACGCCCGCGCAGATCGATCAGTTCGCAAGCTGTTGCTCCTTCGGGGAAAGCGTTTTTCTTTGGTTCTGTTTCTTTTGGCGCTTACCAAAAGAAATGAACTCGGCCTTCAGGCCGAAAGCCCTTGATCTGCTGCTGTGTTTTTGACATCGGTAACGAAGCAGAGCAACAACAAAGACAACAGCTTCCGCCTGAAGGCGGGTCACTTTCTTTGATAGGGCGCCAAAGAAAGTAACCAAAGAAAGGCGCCTTCCCCGACAGGGCAACAGCTCGAATTCGCAGTCCCTGCGCAGGAGTTTCCGACTCGCCATCCATGGCTCGGCGGAAACCGCCGGGCATCCATGCCCGGCGCCCTACGGGTCTAGTTTGATCGGAGGCAGTTGGGGAGGAGGGATCAAAAGCAGTAGCCGAAGCCGAAGCCGAAGTCTCGGGTGCCGATCGGAAATCCGGTCGGGGCAGGACGCGCACGCCCCATCGAACACCGACCGTTCGCAGACTATCCGCGAGCTTGCCCCCACAAGCGGCAATCGACCCGCTGCAGCAGCGCCGCCAGGGGCGTCGCAGCGACCAGCAGCCCCGCCAGGACGCCCAGCGAATTGAATAGCGCGTCCGCCGGATCCGCCTGGCGCGAGTTCGTCATCGAAGCCTGCGCAAACTCCAGCCCGACACCGAGAACCACCAGCCCGACCGCGCAGATCGCCTGCATGCGCGGGCGCGCGAACAGCATCACCGCATAGGTCGACAGCGCGGCATAGCCGAGCAGGTGCTGGACCTTGTCGAAGCCATTGAACGGCACCGGCGGCAGGTCGCGCGCCGGCAGCAGCGAGCCCAGCATGACGAGACCGACCATTCCCACGCCCAGAAGCACCCACAGCCGCGGACGATGGAAGGCCCGCAGCAGTGATTCGGCTGGATCTGGATTCTTCCTCTTGCTGTCCAGGTGCTCGGAACCCACGCCGCTCTGCCTCACAGGCGATGGCTCAGGTCACCGGCCAGGAACGCCGCGCCGAAGTCGACATTCTTTTCGAAACCCATGACCTGGAAACGTTCGCCCATCTCGCTGGGCAGGGTCAGCCGCTTGACCTCGTTGCCGCGGCGCTGGCGCTCGAGTTCGTCGTCGATGCGTTCGATCCGCTGCAGCACCCCGGCCAGCCCGTTACCCAGCAGGAAACTGGCCTGCGAGCAGTAGCCAGCGAAGTCGAATCCTGCAGCAACTCCCGCCTCGGCCAGCGCGGTGAAATCCACCGAGGCGGTGAGGTCCTGCAATCCGGGATACAGCAGCGGCCGCTCGTGCATGCGATGGCGGTAGAACGCGCGCAGGGTGCCGTCGCTGCGTTGCGGCTGGTAGTACTCGCCTCGTGCGTAGCCGTAGTCGACGAACAGCATCGCCCCACTGGCCAATCCACCGGCGATGGCCTGGATCCAGTACGGCAGTTGCGGCAGCACTTCGGAGCGATAGCCCTCGGGCAATGTACGCTCCAGCCGACGCTCCAGATGGCGCACCGCGCTGGTCAGCAGGGCATCGGCGGGACGCAGTACGCGGGCGAAGCCGGTGCCGTCCGCCGCATCATCGGCATCGACCACCACGTGCTCCTCGCAGACCTCGCCGTCGCGGATCGCAAAGCGCGGCGTCGGCAGCGCATCGATGACTTCGTTGGCGAACAGCACGCCGTTCCAGTCATATGGCAGCGGTCCGTCGATCCATTCCACGAGTTCGAACAAGGTCGGGGGAAGCCGCCGCTGCAGGCGCTCGCGCTGGCGTTCGCGCAATTGCGCGCTGGGTTCGAGGATCGCGTAACGGTCCGGAAGCGCGTCCAGTTCGATCAGCCGCTTGAGCGCGACTTCGGCGAATGCGCCGGTGCCACCGCCGACCTCGAGCAGCACGCAGGGGAGCGACGCATCCGGCCCGCCGTTGCCCGGTGACCGCGCCGGCTGCAGCGATGCTGCGTTCAACTGCTGCAACACCGGCGCGATACTGTCGGCCACGCAGGCGGCGAACACCGGACCCAGTTCGGGCGCGGTGACGAAGTCGCCCTCGGCGCCGAACTTGCTCGCACCGGCGCTGTAGTAACCCAGCCCGGGCGCGTACAGCGCAAGCTCCATGAAGCGCGAGAACGCGATGGCGCCGGTCGGATCCGCGGCGATCTCGTCGCCAACGAGTCGTGCAAGCCGGGCGCTGTGCGCCAGCGCGTCGGGATCGGGGTGCGGCAGTTCGAAGTCGCTCACGTTGGCATCCAAGGGAACACTCGCGCAGGATACCGTCTGGTACGGTGCCCCGTCGTTCGGCGGACGCCCCGTTTACGTCGCAGTGAGGGAGATCGAAGTCATGAATGCCACTGCCCGACGACCCGTGGCGCTGGTCACAGGCAGCGCGCGCCGGATCGGCGCGGCGATCGCGCGCGCGCTGCACGCAGCAGGTTTCGACCTCGCGCTGCATTGCCGACACTCGCGAACGGAACTGGATGCGCTCATCGGTGAACTCGAAGCCGCGCGTCCCGACAGCACGCTCGCCCTGCAGGCCGACCTGGGCCAGCTCGACCGGTTGCCCGAACTGGTGGCGCAGACGATCGGCCGCTTCGGGCGCCTGGACGGACTGGTCAACAACGCATCCGGATTCGCTCCCACGCCCGTGGGTACCATAACGCCTGCACAGTGGGACGAACTGTTTGCCAGCAACGCGCGTGCGCCGCTGTTCCTTTCACAGGCCGCGGCGCCGTATTTGACGGCCACGGGCGGCGCAATCGTCAACCTCACCGACATCCACGGCGAACGGCCCCTGCGCGAGCACACGGTCTACTGCATGGCCAAGGCCGCGCTGCTGATGGCGACGCGGTCGCTGGCGCTGGAGCTCGCTCCGAAGGTGCGCGTCAACGCGGTCTCCCCCGGGGCGATCCTCTGGGCGCAGGGTTCGAGCGATACGGCCGCACAGGCATCGATGCTCGCGCGGACGCCGTTGGCGCGCACAGGCACGCCAGAAGAGGTCGCCGAAGCCGTGCGCTGGCTGCTGCAGGATGCGACCTACTGCACCGGCCAGGTGCTTCAGCTCGATGGTGGCCGGATGCTGACCAGCTAGTCGCTGCGGCGATTGGCTTCGGCGATCACTTCGCCGCGAACGCACGCTCCAGCTGTGCGCCCTGGAAGCCAAGCGGCACGACGCCGTCGTCGGCATAGCGATACAGCGCCGCCGAGTACACGCCGCTCAGTGCCGCCTGGTACACGCCCAGCAAGAGCAGGCCGATCACGAAGATCGCGACGACCGCCAGCGCCAGCAGGCTGGAGACCTGCAGCGCGGCATAGGCCAGCAGCGCACCGGCGATGACGACCGCGAACGACAGCAGGCCGAAAAAGAATCCCAGGCCGACGGTGCCGATGGCGTTCTCACCCCAGGTGCGCCTGAGCAGGCTCACGCTCTTCTTGAGCGCATCGATCGGACCGATGTCCTGGCTGACCATGACCGGCACCACGAGAAAGGTACCCAGCGTCCAGGCCACGCCCAGGCCGCCGCCCAGCAATCGCACGAAAAAATTGTCCTGGTTCTTCAGCGACTGCAGCAGCACGCCGACGGTGGCGGCAATCGCGGCATAGCCCAGGATCGACCGGATGCGCGAGCGCGCGACCGCCATACCGTCGGCCAACGTCGGGTCGCCGCCCTGCAGCCGGATCATGGCCGCGCCGACCAGCGCGCAGTTGAAGAAGATGATTACCGAGTATTGGCAGAAGTAGAAAAGCAGCGCCCAGGCGAGGCTGATCGGATCGATGCCGTTGGCGAACATGCGCCATACGAAGGCGGGCGCGGCGAAGGTCGCCAGCACCACGAGGGTGGCCATCGAGGAGATCACCGGGAAAAGCATCAGTTCGCGATCGGCCCGCAACACCGCGGCGCTCGCCTTGACCAGAGTCCAGCTGCGCGAAAATTTGTCGAACATGTCGTTCTCCCCGGTTCAGGCCTGATTCTCAACCCGAACGCGCCTGCCGTACAAGGACCTCACAGGTTGACCTGCTCCAAGAGAGCCTGACGCTCAGGGTGCTGTTCCCACAGTTCCGCCAGTGTCTTGCCGAGGCCCGGCACGGTTTTTTGCGGGGCAATGTCCGCCAGGGGCCTGAGCACGAACGCGTGCTGCAATTCGGGGCGTGGAATGCGCAGGTGCCCGGGGCCCTGGAGCGTGCGGTCATCGAACAGGACGATGTCGATGTCCAGCGTGCGGTCGCCGTGCCGTGGACCGCTGCGGTCGCGGCCGTGCGAATCCTCCAGCGCGTGCAACCACTCGTTGAGCGCCTCGGGTTCCAGGTCGGTCTCGATCACCGCGGCCGCATTGAGGAACGCGTTGCCGTCGAACCCGATGGCCTTCGTGCGGTAGACCGGAGAGAGCTGCACCGCACCAAAGCGCATGCGCAGTTCGTCCACGGCGGCGCGCAGGTGAGTCTCTGCGTCGAGGTTGCTGCCCAGGCTCAGATACGCGTGGCTCATGGCGCAGCAGTCACGGAAAGTTCGCGCGCGGCGTCATGGCTCCCGTCCAATCGTGCCGCCGGCGCCAGCGCGGCCGCGAAATCCGCGCCGCCGGGCTGCTGGTGGATACGCAACCCGAATTCGGGCACCACCGCCAGCAGGTGGTCGAAGATGTCGCCGGCCAGGTTTTCGTACGCGACCCAGCCCACGTCCGAGGAGAAGCAGTAGATCTCGATCGGCAGACCCTCCGGCCGTGGCTCCAGCTGCCGCACCATCAGGGTCATGTCCTGGTTCACGCCGGGATGCGCGCGCAGGTAGGCGGTGACGTAGGCCCGGAACGTGCCCAGGTTGGTGGCGCGGCGATTGTTGACCGGATCCTTGCCGGCTGCCTCCAACTGGGCGTTGTGTGCCTCGAGTTCCTCGCGCTGCTTGTCGAGGTACTCGTCGATCAGGGCGATGCGCCGCAGGTGCACTCGTTCGTCGGGGCTGAGGAAGCGCACCGAACCCTGGTCCAGAAGCAGGGCGCGCTTGATGCGGCGGCCGCCGGATTCGGTCATGCCGCGCCAGTTGCGGAAGCTCTCGCTGATCAGCCGGTGCGTGGGAATCGTGCTGATCGTCTTGTCCCAGTTCTGCACCTTGACCGTGTGCAGGCTGATGTCGATCACATCGCCGTCGGCGCCATGCGCGGGCATTTCGATCCAGTCGTTCACACGCAGCATGTCGTTGCCGGACAGCTGCACGCTGGCCACCAGCGACAGGATCGTGTCCTTGAACACCAGCAGCACCACCGCGGTCATCGCGCCCAGGCCGGTCAGCAGCAGCAGCGGGGAGCGGTTGATCAGCGCGGCGATCATCAGCACGGCCGCGATCACGAACACCAGCAGCTTGATCAGCTGCAGGTAGCCCTTGATCGGGCGTTCGCGTGCACGCTCGCCGCGCATCCGATAGATTTCGTTGAGCGCGTCGAGCAGGTTGCCGACCGCCAGCGCCACCGTCAGCACCATCCACGCAAGCGCGACGCTGCGCACCACCGCTTCGACCGCTTCGGGCAACGCCGGAACCAGCCCGATGCCTAAGTACATGACCAGTGCCGGCACCACGTGCGCCAGTCGCGACAGCACGTTGTGCGACATCACCACGTTGTCCCAGTGCACCGGCGAGGCTTCGGCCAGTTTCGCGACGATCCGCAACAGCACGCGGCGTGTGAGCCAGCTCGCCAGCGCCGCCACCAGCAGCAGCATCGCCAGCGTCAGGGCCGCCATCGCATGCGGGAGCCGCGACAGCGGCTGCAGGAAATCCACTTGCTCGATCAGATTCATCCCGACAGGGTAGCGGCCGAGCGCTCGATGATCACCCCGACCGCACGCGCGCCGCGCACTGCTCCGGGCTTGCTGAGCTTGAGCCACACGTGCTGCACGTTGAATTCCTCGAGGATGATCGCCGCCACGCGCTCGGCGAGCGTCTCCACCAGTCCGAAGTCGGACTCCGACACGAAGGCGATCACGCGCTTGCTCACGGCCTTGTAGTTGAGCGTGTCGGCGATCGCATCGCTGGCCGCGGGAACGCGGTTGTCGAAGCTCATCTGGATATCGAACAGCAGCGGCTGGCGGATACGCCGCTCCCAGTCGTAGATGCCGATCAGCGCCTCGATCTCGAGACCTTCGATGAAGACTTTGTCCATGGGCGCTCCGGGTGAAAGGGGGTATGGTCCGCGAAGGACGCGAAAAACGCGAAGAACAGCGGAAGGGAGCTGAAAAGAGCCGAAGCAGAACATCTCAAGGCTCCTCGATTGCGGGTGACCGGAGCGACCGCAGCATCAGACACGGCGTGCCTCCACCTCCGGCAGCTGAAAAAATCCCTGGCTTCAATTTGCTTCTGCTTTTTTTGCGACCTTCGCGTCCTTCGCGGACGGACGCTCCTCGCTAACCGCGCAGATCCAACCCCGGCAATGTCTCCATGTCCCAGCGCGGCGTAACCCGGACCGAAGCGTCCTCGGACTGGCCGGCCTGCAGGCGGGGAGCTGAAAAGAGCCGAAGCAGAACATCTCAAGGCTCCTCGATGGCGGGTGACCGGAGCGACCGCAGCATCAGGTACGGCGTGTCTCCTCCGGCAGCTGAAAAAATCCCTGGCTTCAATTTGCTTCTGCTTTTTTTGCGACCTTCGCGTCCTTCGCGGACAAACGCTCCTGGCTAACCGCGCAGATCCAACCCCGGCAATGTCTCCATGTCCCAGCGAGGCGTGACCCGGACCGAAGCGTCCTCGGACTGGCCGGCCTGCAGGCGCAGTGCGCCAGCGAAGGCGATCATCGCGCCGTTGTCCGTGCAGAACGCCGGGCGCGGAAAACTGGCGCGGCCGCCACGTCGCGTGGCCATTTCGGCCAGCTTCGCGCGAAGCCGCTGGTTGGCGCCGACGCCCCCGGCGACCACGATCGTGTCGCAGTCGGCCGCATCCAATGCGCGCTCGCACTTGATCGCCAGGGTGTCGACCACCGC
This sequence comes from Pseudomonadota bacterium, assembly GCA_030857025.1. Taxonomy (GTDB): domain Bacteria; phylum Pseudomonadota; class Gammaproteobacteria; order Xanthomonadales; family Xanthomonadaceae; genus Lysobacter_K. The sequence goes on from JALYOF010000044.1 coordinate 61,284, forward strand.
GTCCTCGAACGCCCGCGCGATGTCGGCGCGGGTGCTGTCGGACTGGTCGCTGTCGCGCCAGGCGAGCATGACCTGGGTCTTGAGCCCGCTGAAGCTGAAATCCAGTCCGGGCTTCTGGGTCATCGGCCGCGAGAAGGTGTAGGCGCCGGGCCGGCCCTTCGTCGCCAGTGCGGCCAGTTGCGGGCCGCCGGGGTACGGCAGGCCCATCAGCTTGGCGGTCTTGTCGAAGGCCTCGCCGGCCGCGTCGTCGAGTGTCTCGCCCAGCAGCCGGTAGCGACCGATCGCCTCCACCGCGACCAGCTGGGTGTGGCCTCCGGACACCAGCAGCGCAACGAACGGCGGCTGCGGCCGTCCGGCGGGATCGTCCTCCAGCAGCGGGGCCAGCAGGTGGCCTTCCATGTGGTGGACGCCAACGGACGGCAGGTCCAGCGCCCACGCCAGCGAACGCGCCACGCCGGCACCGACCAGCAAGGCCCCGACCAGTCCCGGCCCTGCGGTGTAGGCGACTCCGTCCAGGTCGCCGACCTCGATCCCGGACTCGGCGAGCGTCTGCCGGATCAGCGGCAGCAGCTTGCGCACGTGGTCGCGGCTGGCCAGTTCCGGCACCACGCCACCGTATTCGGCGTGCAGCGCCACCTGGCTGTACAGCGCATGGGCCTGCAATCCGGCGTCGGTGTCGTACACCGCCACACCGGTTTCGTCGCAACTGGTCTCAATTCCGAGGACCTTCATGGGAGCATCGTGTCTGTCGCCAAAGGCAGCCCGCCTATCTTGCACGGGTCGGGCGGCCATCGCTATAATGCGCGGCTCGCCCGGTGGATCCGGGCCTGTCCCTGAACAGAGATAACGTATGCCGAGTGTCAAAGTCCGCGAAAACGAGCCTTTCGAGTTTGCCCTGCGTCGCTTCAAGCGCACCTGCGAAAAGGCCGGCGTCCTCGCCGAGA
>JALYOF010000018.1 GCA_030857025.1 Pseudomonadota bacterium
CCTCTCCCCCGCTTGCGGGGGAGAGGGCTGGGGTGAGGGGGGCTTTGGATCCCAGCGCAACAACATCTCTGACTGACGGAGCAACCCGCTGATGCTGCCCGAAATCGGCCAGGTCGCGCTGATCCTCGCGCTGCTGATCTCCATGGTTCAGGCCGCGCTGCCGCTGGCCGGTGCCCAGCGCGGCATCGCTCCGTGGATGGCGGTCGCCCGGCCCGCGGCCTTCGCTCAATTGCTGCTGGTCGGCATCGCGTTCGTGATCCTCACCTGGGGCTTCGTCAACCAGGATTTCTCGCTGCGCTACGTCGCCGAGAACAGCAACTCGCTGCTGCCGATGGCCTACCGCTACACCGCGGTGTGGGGCGCGCACGAGGGTTCGCTGCTGCTGTGGGCGCTGGTGCTGGCCTTGTGGACGGCCGCGGTCGCGCTGTTCTCAAAGCGGCTTCCCGATGATGTCGTCGCGCGGGTGCTCGGGGTCATGGGACTGGTGAGCATCGGCTTCCTGGCGTTCCTGATCTTCACCAGCAACCCGTTCGAGCGCCTGCTGCCGGCCGTCGCCGAGGGCCGCGATCTCAACCCGCTGCTGCAGGACTTCGGGATGATCATTCATCCTCCGATGCTTTACCTGGGCTACGTCGGGTTCGCCGTGCCCTTTGCATTCGCGATCGCCGCACTGCTCGACGGCCGGCTCGATGCCCGCTGGCTGCGCTGGACGCGGCCGTGGACCAACGTCGCCTGGGCGTTCCTCACCATCGGCATCGCGCTGGGCAGCTGGTGGGCGTATTACGAACTCGGCTGGGGCGGCTGGTGGTTCTGGGATCCGGTCGAAAACGCCAGCTTCATGCCGTGGCTGGCCGGCGCGGCGCTGATCCACTCGCAGGCGGTCACCGAGAAACGCGGCAGCTTTCGCGGCTGGACCCTGCTGCTGGCCATCGCCACTTTCTCGCTGTCGCTGCTGGGCACCTTCCTAGTGCGCTCGGGCGTGCTGACCAGCGTCCACGCGTTCGCCGCCGATCCGGCACGCGGGCTGTTCATCCTGATCTTCCTGGGCATCATCATCGGCGGCTCGCTGCTGCTGTTCGCCCTGCGTGCGCCGGAAGCCGACAATGACGGCCAGCCGTTCGCGGCCGCCTCGCGCGAGACATTGCTGCTGGCCAACAACCTGCTGCTGACGACCGCCTGCGCGATGGTGCTGCTCGGCACCCTGTATCCGCTGCTCGCCGACGCGCTGGAGCTTGGCAAGATCTCGGTCGGACCGCCCTACTTCGCGCTGATGTTCACGCTGCTGATGGCGCCGCTGGTGCTGCTGCTGCCGTTCGGTCCGGTGACGCGCTGGCAGCGTGACCAGGTATCCAGGCCTCTGGCGATGCTGCTGCCCTGGGCCGGGCTGGCGGCGGTCTGTGCGGTCAGTGCCTACATGATGGCGCCGCAGGGCCAGTGGAAAGTCGCGGCCGGCGTGCTCGGCGCGGTGTGGATCGCCGGTGGTACGGCGCGCTTCGTGTGGTCGCGCCTGCGCAGCCGCTCGCAGGGGCAGCGCTTCACGGCCGAGATGCTCGGGATGACGCTCGCCCATGGGGGCGTCGCGGTGTTCCTGATCGGCGCCCTGCTGGTCGAGGGCCTCAACCAGCAGCGCGAAGTGGCGGTCAAGCCCGGCGAGACCGTCGAGATGGGCACCTACAGTTTCCGCTTCGATGGCGTCGAGCATCGCGAAGGCCCGAACTTCATCGCCGACACCGGCACGGTCACCGTTTTCTCCGATGGCAATCTGTTGACCGTGATGCACCCTGAAAAACGCACCTACGTCGCCGGCGGCCAGGTCATGACCGAGGCAGCGCTCAGCCGCGGCTTCACCCGCGACCTCTACGTCGCGCTCGGCGAACCGCTGGGCGCCACCACGGCCGCCGGAACCGCCGCGTCCACCAACGGCGCCTGGGCATTGCGCGTGCACATCAAGCCGTTCGTTCGCTGGGTCTGGGCCGGCGCGCTGCTGATGATGCTGGGCGGCTTCGTCACCGCCGCCGACAAACGCTTCCGCGTGCCCACGTCCCGACCCTCTACGGAGCCCGCCCCATGAGCGAGCGCCAGATGCATTCCTTCTCGCGCTGGTTGCCGCTGATGGTGGTGGCAGCGATCGGGCTGCTGCTGCTGGCTGGCGTCATGCTCAGCCGCAACCCCGATCGCGAAGCACTGCCGTCCCCGCTGATCGACAAGCCAGCGCCGTCGTTCTCGCTGCCCGTGCTGCACGAGCCAGGTCGCACGCTGTCGTCGCAGGATCTGCGCGGCGAGGCCTACCTGCTCAACGTCTGGGGCAGTTGGTGCCCGGCGTGCCGCGACGAGCACCCGGTGCTCACGCGGTTCGCCGAGACCAAGCAGCTTCGCGTGATCGGATTCAACTGGAAGGACGAGCCCGCCGATGCGCTGCGATGGCTGGAGCAGTTCGGCAATCCCTATTGGGTCGTGCTGGCCGACTACGAAGGCAAGGTCGCGATCGACTGGGGCATCTACGGCGCGCCGGAGACCTTCCTCGTCGACGCGGGCGGGATCGTGCGCTGGAAGCATGTCGGTCCGATCACCGATGAGGTCCTGCGCGAGCAACTGCTGCCGGAGCTCGCCGAGATTCGGAAGGCCGCGCCGGGGAGCACGTTGTGAAACTCGCCGCGGCCCCGATGAGCATCCTGCGGCAAGTGGCATTGGTGCTGCTGCTGGCGCTGTCGCTGGCACCCGTCACGGCGAGCGCGCAGGTCGCATCCAACGCCGCGCCGCTGCAGTTCGAAGACCAGGCCGAGGCCGCACGCTTCCACGCGCTGGTCGCCGAACTGCGCTGCGTGATGTGCCAGAACCAGTCGCTTGCCGACTCGGACGCACAGATCGCCCAGGATTTGCGCGGCGAAGTGCTGACGCTGATGCGCGAAGGCAAGTCGAATCTCGAGATCAAGGAATTCCTGGTCGCGCGCTACGGCGAGTTCGTGCTGTACCGCCCGCAGGTGCAGATGCGCACCTGGCTGCTGTGGTTCGGGCCGGCGCTGCTGCTGATCGGTGGCGGCTTCGCGATCGCCGCGATCGTGCGCAGGCGCAGTCCGCGCGCTGACGGCGTCGACAGCGACAACACCGACCAGGAGTGGTGATGACTGTTTTCGTGCTCGCAAGCGCCGCACTGGTGCTGCTGGTCCTGGCCTGGGTGCTGCGTCCGCTGTGGCGGACACGCCCTGCGGTCGGCCTGGCGACCATCGCCATGCTGACCTTCGCCACCGGCCTGACCTACACCCTGATCGGCACGCCGTCCGCGCTCGACCCCGCGCAGCGCAGCTCGCCCAGGACGATGGATGAGGCGATCGCGCGCCTTGAGGCCGAGCTGAAGCGCGACCCAAACCGGATCGAAGGCCTGCGCGTGCTCGCGGCCGCCTATGCCGCGCAGGACCGTGCCGTCGATGCCCGCGACACGCTGGCGCGCGCGGTCGCGCTGGCCCCCGACGACCCCGACCTGCTCGTCCAGGCAGCCGAAGCTCGCGCGATCGCCACCGAAGCCCGCCGCTTCGACGACGCGGCCATCGCAATGTTGCGCCGAGCGCTCGCTCAGCAGCCAATGCATCAGCGCGCTCGCTGGTTTCTTGGCATCGCCCAGCGCCAGCGCGGTGAAGCCGCCGAAGCCGCCTCGACCTGGGAGCCGTTGCTGGCGATGGTCGATGGTGCGGCCCGCACGGGCATTCACCAGCAGATCAACGCCGCGCGCAGCGAAGCCGGCCTGCCGCCGCTGTCGGCGCCGGAACCGCAGGCCCAGGACCTGGCCGGGGCCGGGGCCGGCATCAACGTCAGCATCTCGCTAGACCCCGCGTTGGCGATGCGCCTGCCCGACGACACGACCTTGTTCGTGATCGCGCGCCAGCCCGGAGGTCCACCGATGCCGGTGGCGGTGCAGAAGATTCCCGTGCGCCAGTTCCCACTGGTGATCACCCTCAGCGATGCCGACAGCCCGATGCCGACCCTGAGGCTGTCGCAGTTGGACCGCGTCGAGCTGATGGCGCGCATTTCCGCCAGCGGCAACGCCAGCGCGCAACCGGGCGACTTCGAGGCGACGCCGGTCGTGGTCGACCGGAGTGCGGGTGCCGCAGCGCTGCTGATCGACCGCGTGGTCCAATAGCCGAAGCGTCCGCCACTGAACTTGTGCGGACGCGGGACCCGACTTCCGCCGGAACGATCCGCGACCACCAGCCATCTTCAATCGACGACAAGGACGACGCGCGCCGCATGACTGAATTCATCCCGACCGGAACCCGCTTCCTCGACCTGCCCTCGCCCTTCCCGATGAAGCGCGGCGACGCGCTGCTGGGCGCGCACGTCGCCTACGAGACCTGGGGCACGTTGAACGCCGCGCGCGACAACGCGGTCCTGATCGTCACGGGGCTGTCGCCAGATGCCCACGCCGCATCCAATGCCGCCAATCCCGCGGCCGGCTGGTGGGAAGGCATGCTCGGGGCCGGCAAGGCGATCGACAGCGGGCGCTGGTTCGTGATCTGCGTGAATTCGCTTGGCAGTTGCAAGGGTTCGACCGGCCCGGCGTCGATCAACCCGGCCACAGGCCTGCCGTACAGGCTCGATTTCCCCCAGCTCTCGATCGAGGACGGTGCCGACGCGGCCGCGCATGTGGTTCGTGCGCTGGGCGTGGAGCAGCTCGCCTGCGTCATCGGCAACTCGATGGGCGGCATGACCGCCCTCGCGCTGCTGGTGCGCCATCCCGGCATTGCCCGCTCGCACATCAACATATCCGGCGCGGCCCGCGCACTGCCGTTCTCGATCGCGATCCGCTCGCTGCAGCGCGAAGCCATCCGCCTGGACCCGCAGTGGAACCTCGGCCGCTACGACGACGAGCACTATCCCGAGTCCGGCATGCGCATGGCGCGCAAGCTCGGCGTGATCACCTACCGCTCGGCCATGGAATGGGACGGCCGTTTCGGCCGCGTGCGGCTCGATTCCGACCGCGCCGACGACGAGCCGTTCGGGCTGGAATTCCAGGTCGAAAGCTATCTGGAAGGCCATGCGCGCCGCTTCGTGCGTAAGTTCGACCCGAACTGCTATCTCTATCTCAGCCGCTCGATGGACTGGTTCGACATGGCCGACTATTGCCCCACGCGTGCGCACGACGCCAAGGCCGGCGACAGCGATGCCGACACCCGCGCCGGCCTGGCCCGCATCCGGATCGCACGCGCGCTGGCCATCGGGGTGGAAACCGACATCCTGTTTCCGCCCCAGCAGCAGCAGGAAATCGCCCACGGCCTGCGCGAAGGCGGCGCCGACGCGAGTTTCCTGCCGCTGCCATCGCCGCAGGGGCATGACGCATTCCTGGTCGACATCGCGCGCTTCGGCCCTGCCGTCTCGGGCTTCCTCGCAAAAGAATGAGCCCGGCACGCGTAGAATGGCGCCATGACTTTCTACGACGCACCGTCCTGCCCAGACAAGCCCAACGTCTCCTTCCCGGGCCAGGAAAAACTCGTCGCCGCCGTGGATGCCGCCGTCGACCAGAGCAACGATCACCTGATCACCGCCAGCCTGCGCCAGGTGCTGTGCTCAATGATCCGCGACCGCGAAGTGCACCTGCCCGACTGCGTGTACGAACCCATTGCCGATCACTACGCACGCCGCGAAATCTACCGCAGCGACCGGTTCGGCTACAGCGTCGTCGTCATGACCTGGGGACCCGGGCAAGGCACTCCCATGCACGACCACTGCGGCCTGTGGTGCGTCGAAGGCGTCTGGGACGGCGAACTGGAAATCACCCAGTACGAGTTGCTCGAAAAAGACGGCAACCGCTACCGCTTCCGCGCAGCGGGCGGCATGCAGGCCGGCACCGGCAGCGCCGGCAGCCTGATCCCGCCGCACGAGTACCACACCATCTGCAACGCCAGCCGCGACCAGATCGCGGTCACCCTGCACATCTACAAAGCCCCGATGGAAGACTGTTCGATGTTCGTTCCCGAGGATGGCGAGTGGTTCGTGCGCGAGGCCAAGGCCATGCGGACCGACGAAACGGACTGACGGCTGGGCCAGGTATTTTTCGCCGCCTGCTGACGCCTACTGCATCCCCATCAGCAAACCATCGATCGTGTGCCGCTGCACGATGGGCTCCAGACGATTGACCACTCTGCAGGCAAGGTGGTCCCGCACGAGCAGGGGCAGGCTGTCGAGATATCCGCGGGTGACCTGCAGGTCGTGCCGCTCGGCATTGCACGCCCCGGGCGCATCGACACCAAGCACCAGCGCCGGACGCGACATGTCCGACCGGTTTGCGGTACCACGATGGATGGTCAGCGCGGATCGCGCGGATACGTCGCCAGCCTGCGGAAACCTGCGCTGCGCCCTCGCTTCGTACCGCGGCCACAGGGTACGTGGCGGGAACATCCCATTCTCGAAGTTCTCATCGGAGTCCCACTGCGTACCGGGGGCGATTTCCAGCGGACCCATGGCCTGAGTGACATCGACCGTCGTGAGGTTGAATGCCAGCGAGTCGAGGCGGCGGCCGATCCGGGTGGCGTCGGGCGCGGGGAAATCGCGGTGCCACGGCTGATCCTGCGCACCGGGGCCCGGAATGTCGAAACCGATCTCCACGATCCGGTATTCCGGACCGAGCACCGCCCGGCAAACCGCGACAATCCACGGATGCAAGGCCAGGTCCACGAAGCCCCGCAGGCGTTCGGGAAATGTCTCGACGTAGTAGCGGTTCGGACCACGGGGGACGGTGCCACCTGGCAGCGCCAGGGCCTGGCGGAACAGCAGGTCGATGTCTTCGGCCAGTCGTGCGATCCATGCCCGATCGAACGCCGCCTTGCTGCCGACGATGCCATCCCCGTACAAGCCGCCCATGATGGTGGCGGTGTCGTGTTCTGCCGCTTGCCCGTTCGATGTGACCATTCCGCACCCGACGCATGAAGCCACTCGGACTCGCATGCTAGTCCGGGCATGCTGATCGGGGCCTAAGTGCTCGCCCCACCCTCCGTCACCTACGTGAGAGTCGCCCGGCGATACCGGGCCGGGTGGTCCGCGCGGCAGCATTTTGGCCCTAGACGAGTTGGCCAGGAACCGCAGCGATGACAGGCTCACTGAAGGCGTGAGATGGACGGTGCGCAGGCGGTGGCGGTTCAATCCGTGCGTTGTTGCGAACGACAGCATCATCGCCAAGACGGGCAGCCGCGCGGCATCGCCGATGAGGTCCAGCGCGGGCGTGCGCATTGAACCGGCGCGTAAGGCTGACCGGGTTTAGGGCTGGCAGCGCCTGCGGAGACTACTCACCGACTGTCCGCTCGGGGCTGTACTTTGAGCCGTGCATGCCGCTACTGGTGACTTACCGCGCCCCGTGTGTAGGGGCCTCACGGGAGCAGGGAAATGGACCGGTTTGACCGAATGATGTGGAAGGCGCTAGTGCCGGGGCTGGTGTGGATGGCGGCGGCGCTGGCTGTGATGTGGCTACTCTCAGGCCTACAGGACAGACCCTTCGTGATGGGCCTGTTCCGTACGCTGCGTTGGGCTCCTGTGGCCATGCTCGGTTAGGGCGCACTGCTGACCGCCCACGCCTTCTACCGCATGTGGCAATGCGAGCACGGCGAGGGCCTGTTGTGCGGCTGCGGTGGCATGCTGGGCCAAGAGCGCAATGGCGTGTACCGTGCAACCGCAACGTCAGCGAGCGGCGGCAGTACGAATAGCTTACGCTGCGCCAGTCCGTACACAGACCGTACACGGCACAACTCGCCAAAACAAAAGGGCTAGGCCACGAGGCCTAACCCTTTGTTTTTGATGGTGCCGAAGGGGGGACTCGAACCCCCACGCTTTTAAGGGCGGCGGATTTTGAGTCCGCTGCGTCTACCGATTCCGCCACTTCGGCCGGCCGCGAAGTATAGCCGAGGTGCACGGGTCCCGCGCGGGGTGCCACTCCTGCGGCGCACTCACCAGCCCTCCCTGAAGCGAACACGAGCTTCGGGGGCACAACGATGCCGCTGCCGCCAATGATGTCCGGTAATTGCCGTGGCAACAAACGCGCGAAGGCCGTTCTGCCGCCGGGTCGCCTGGCCCCGCCAGTGCAGCGATGCAGCGGGCTTGTGCTGCCCTTCGATAGAATCAGCTGCCGACCTGCAAATTCAGTGCGCGCATACCAGAGCGCCGCGACCCGGAGACCCCATGACCAGCCTGTCAGACGCTCGACTGTTTCCAGTCGACATGGATGTTCCGGGCAGGCGGGTCTCGCTACTCGAACTTCATCCGGATGTGCTGGAGCAGTCGGCGTTCATGGATACCCGCATGACCGCGCCGCTGGAGCGGGCACGGCCGACGCCGATCCAGGACGTGCTCGCAGCCGACATTCCGCATGCGGGCATCGGGTGGATCTTCCACACCTCGTTCTGCTGCTCGACCCTGCTCGCCAGAGCGCTCCACTCGCCGCCGCATCAGGTCGTATTGAAGGAGCCACTCGTGCTTCGCAGGCTGGCGGACGCCAGGCACGGTGAGATCGCCGTCGCGGGACTGCTTGATCCCGTATTGCGACTGCTCGGCAGGCCCTGGCATCCCGGGGGATCGGTCGTGATCAAGCCCAGTCACGCGGCTCTGAACATCGCCGCCGACCTGCTCGCGGCACGACCGGACAGCCGTGCGCTGGTCATGACGTCCTCGCTGGAAGACTTTCTTGTCTCCAACATGAAAAAGAGCCCCGCCACGCAGCGCAAGATCCCCGCGCTGGTGGAGCGCGCTTTCAGCGCGTGCAGCCTGCACTCCCGGCTGCCGCCGCTGGCGTTCGATCCTCCGGACGCGCTCGCGGGCGCCGCCCTGCAATGGGCCGCGCAGCGCGAAACCTGCCTGGACCTGCTGGAAGCTCGGGGTCCCGGGACGGTTCGGGTGCTGGACGCCGCTGATTTCCTTGCCGATCTTCCTGCGGTGACCTGGCGTTGCGCGCAGTGGCTGCGCCTGTCGGTCCCGAAGAAAACGCTCGAGTTGCGCGTGGCCGAGGTGGGAACGCGCAATGCGAAGGAAGTGGGCGTGGCCTACGGGAGCGAGCACCGTGCTGCCGAGACCGAGATTCTCAAGACCCGGTATCGGGAGCATATCGACGGTGCAATCCGCTGGTTCGATCGCTTCGTTGCACCGGGCATGCGGGCGCAGGCGCTTGCACTCTCCGACACGTCCACCGGAACGGCAGCGCTGCTGCGGCAGTAGGGGTGCAGGTGCGGCGCATGCACTCCCACCTGCCCGCAACCCGAAGAAGCCACTGCGCTACCATCGCTGCATGTGCCTGATTGCTCTCGCCTGGAAGTGCCACCCGCGCTATCGGCTGGCCCTCATCTCGAATCGCGACGAATTCCATGCCCGACCGACCGCTCCGGCCGGACCCGATCCGGCGCGGCCGGACGTTTACGGCGGCCGCGATCTTGTGCAGGGTGGCAGCTGGTTGCTGGCATCCTCGCGCGGGCGCCTGGCCGCAGTTACCAACATACGGTTCGGCGCTGGTCCGCCAGTGGCAGCTCGGTCGCGCGGTGAACTGGTGCGGGGTTTTGTCGAGAGCGACTCGGGAAGCCCGGAGTGGATTGCGACGCTGGAGGCACGCGCCGGGGAGTACGGCCGCTTCAACCTGTTGGTGTGGGACGGCGAGGAGCTGATGTTCGGCGGCAACCATCCGCAATTCACCAGCCATCCCGTCACGCCGGGATTGCATGCGATGTCGAACGGCGCGTTTGATGCGCCCTGGCCCAAAAGCACGCACGCAACGCGGGCGCTGTCCGGCTGGCTCGACACACCACCCGGGGCGAGGCCAGGCGCCGGAGTTGCGGCTTCGGTCGATCCGCTGCTCGATGCGCTCGCCGACACGACGGTGGCGCCCGATGAAGCCTTGCCCGACACCGGCGTGGGCGTGGAGATCGAGCGCGCCCTGTCGCCGCCGTTCATCGTGGGCGACACCTACGGCACGAGGTCCAGCACGGTGATACTGGTAGACGCCGACAGTATCCGGTTCGCCGAGCGGCGGTACGGTCCACAGGCGGCGGTGCTTGGCGAAAGCACCGTTGAACTGCCGGTCACGGCCGCCAGGCAGCGACCGTGCGCCGACATATCCGAGCGGATCGCTTGAAATGAGAAGGCCCAGTACTCTGGAGGTTTGAGCCTCCGGTGGCTGGGCCTTCAGTCAGGACGCTGGCTTGAGCTTTCGCCGTCCACTGCTTGTCCTGACGTGGGAAATGTACTTCCACGCCCGTTAGTAGCGTGTCGAACCCACGTGAGATCGTTCTGAAGTTCCAACGCTATCCCCACGGCCACCATCCGCGGCCGGTCATCGCGTAGCGGTCGGCGGCGTATTCGAAGCGGTTGCGGACGCTGATGCCTCCGCTGAGCAGGTACAGCGGCAGGAACAGCGGTCCCAGCACCATGTACTGGTAGACGTGGGCACGTTCGTGGTCGCACAGGCGCACCTGGGGATCGACGCAGCGGCCTGCCCGGTGCGCGTACGTGCCGCACGCCACCTCCAGATCGTCGCCGGTGTGCAGGATCACGTTGCCAAGCGTCATCGCCCCGCCCGGCCCCCATGGCCATCGATGGAACACCAGCGCCAGGTCATCGCGACGCCAATGCGCGCGTGCTCCGATCGGCATTCCGATCACGCCAAGCAACAGGCCCGTCATGGTGTTGGGCGAGGTCCACAGGGCGCCGATCAACGCGAGCGGCCACGGCAGGGCCGCCGCTGTCGGCGGGGATCCCGGCCCAGCTCCGGAACGGTGCATCGGCTGAATCGTCACTGCGCTCGACAGGACCCGCCCGCGGACGGCGCGGCGGTCAGGCTTCCTCGGGCATCAGCAGCCAGAGGATCAGGTAGATCAGGATTCCCGGTACCGCGGCCGAAGCGAGCGAGACGACCACGAAGATGATCCGGACCATCGCCGAGCTCCAGCCGTAGCGCTGGGCGATGCCACCCATGACGCCGGCGAGCATGCGATCACTGCGGGAGCGCGTAAATGGACGCGAAGTAGAGTTCATGCGACGTCCCCTCTGTTGAGTGGGTGCCAGCATGAACGAAAATGCGTGATGGTCGCGTTTCCCGCGCGTCAACGAGCGCCGGCAGCCGGCACGATGTTCCCCGGCAGCTCACGCTGCGCGCTTGCGGGGCCGCTTTCCAGAACGTTGCGTCAGCCATTCGTGGATTGCAGTCGGCACTTCACGCTGGGCACGCCCTGAGACATAGATGCCGATGTGCCCACCGCGGAACGACAGTTCGCTGTAGTCGCTGCTGCCGATCAGACCCCGCAGCGCCATCGATGATTCCGGCGGTACAAGGTGATCCTGCTGGGCGAAGACATTGAGCACCGGAACCTCGATGTCGGCCAGGTCGACCGCCCGTCCACCGATATCGATGCCGCCATTGACGAAGCCGTTGCCCTGGTAGAACTGCTTGGCGAACTGGCGGAATGCCTCTCCGGCCTGGTCGGGCGAATCGAAGATCCACTTTTCCATCCGCAGGAAGTCCTCCAGCGCGTCCTTGTCGTGGAGGATGTCGGCAAGGCCTACGTATTTCTGCACGAACAGCCGCCATGGCTTTAGCGTCAGGTAGGTCCAGTTCATGGTGTCGGCCGGGACATTGCCGAGCGTGTCGACCATGAGGTCGATGTCCACGCCGCGCACCCAGTTGCCGAGCATGTTGCCTTCGGTGTGGAAATCCACCGGCGTGACCATGGTGACCAGATTGCGCACCTTGCCCGGGTTCAGCGCGGTGTAGCACAGCGAAAATGCGCCGCCCTGGCAGATGCCGAGCACGTTGATCGCGTCGAGCCCATGTCTGCGGCGCACATGATCGACGGCGCCACCGAGGAAGCGCTGGATGTAGTCCTCCAGTTCCAGATAGCGATCGGACCGATCCGGATAGCCCCAGTCGAGAATGTAGACGTCTTCGCCGCGCTCCAGCAGACCGCGCACGATCGACTTGTCGGCTTGAAGGTCGACCATGTACGGCCGGTTCACGAGCGCGTAGGCGATCAGCAGCGGCACCGTCGCGGTCGGCTCCGTGTCGCCGCGGAACCGGTACAACACGACGTTGCCGTCGCGCCACACTTCCTCGCGGGCGGTCACGCCGTAGTTCACGTCCTCGACCTGGCGCAGCGTGTCCATGCCGGCGCGAAGTTGCGCCTGGGCGGTCGCGAGTTCCTGCGCCAGTGCCTGCGGCGTGAAGTTGATCGGGCTGTTGAAGGGCTTCATCCGCTATTCCTCTTGCTGGCCGTGCGGGTCGGGCGTTTGAGCACCGGTGCGGGCGGCGAATCTCCGGCGGTGGTCGTCGCGCGGGCACGCTCGGCCCATGATGAGGATCGCGATCCGTTGCCGTTGCCGGTCTTCGGCGGAGCTGTTCTGGCAACCGCTTTTTCAACCGGAATTTTCTTGACCCGGGCTTTCCCGGCAGGTCTCTTCCGGGCCTTGATCGCGTTGGTTGCGGGCCGGGGCGAACCGGGTCCGGCGTCAGTGCTCTTTCGCGACGCGACTTTTTTTGCCGCAGTCCTGCTCGCCGCTGCAGAGGTCTTCTTTGCCGCGGACTTCTTTGCCGTCGCCTTCTTCGCCGCCATCGTCTTCGATGTGCTGGTGCTGGCCGTAGACTTGCGTGCCCCCTTTTTCGTCGCGACGTTCTTCGCCGCCGCTTTTTTCGAAGCAGCCTTTCTTGCAGTCGCCCTTTTTGCTGGTGCGTTCACTGGCACGGACTGCTCCATCACAGGCCGATCCGACGCGACGATTGTCCGCGCGACCGGTTCGGACCTTGTGACCGGGCGCTGTCTGGCCTGGGCGGGAGCAGTCGCGCGATCGCTGCTGACGCCCGCCTCCCGATCAACCGCTGCAGCCGTCTGCAATGACGGTCCGCTATGGCGCCGCACGCGCGCAGGATTGGGCTGACGTCCTTCCGATGTCGCGCGCGCCACCAGGTTTTCAAGGCCACCGGCTGCCTCGATCGCGTCGCGGATGCGCCGCAGCTCGCGCTCGACCTTCACCAGCTTGCGGTGCGCGGAATCCACTTCGGTGCGCGTCGGCATGCCGAACAGCTCGCAGACTTCCTCGACCTCGCGCTGCAATCCGGCACGCAGCCGCATCTGCGAATTCACCATCGAGCCGTACGCTTCGCGGAACCGCGGCGAGAGCGCGATCTCGGCATAGGATTCCTCGGCCGCCTCGATCCACAGGTCGAACAGCGCGCGGGCGGTTTCCAGTTGACGGCCCGGCTCGCTGCGTTCGCCGAGCTTTTTCTCGAACAGCTTGAACGCGTTCTGCGCCGCTTCGGACATCAATGCGTTGTAGGCCTGGCTGTGCTGCTGGTAGTCGACGTTGGCCCGGATCAGCTTCTGCCAGCGCTCCTGGTGCTCGCGCGTGAAGCCGAATGTCGGCTGGCCAAGCATCGAAGCACCATCGCCCTGCCAGGGCGTGAAGCTCTGCAGGTAGGGCGCGGCCTGTTCGAGCCATCCGTCGAATCCCTGCTGTCCCGGCCCGCGCATCGCGCGGAACATGTCGGCGAAGGGGTTGTCGCCCATACCACCGAGCGCGCGCTGCCATGCCTGCGCGATCTCGCCGGCATTCGCGCCGGGCGACATCTGCGAAGCGACCTGCTGCATCAGCGTGAACCAGCTGCGCGCCATCGAATTGAACTGGTCGAGTGCGCCACCGAACCCCGCTCCAGGCATGCCGCTGCCGCCATGGCTGCCAGCGCCATTGGCGACCTGCGTCCACCAGGCCAACGCCTCGTTCCAGCCGGGGATCGGCGGGCTGCTTGATCCATCGAAGCCGGGCATTCCGGGGAACGCGGCTGCGCCGGGCGCCATGCCGGCCGTGCCCGGTGCGGGAGGCGCGGCGGCTGCCGCATTGCGCATCGTCTCGCCCCAACTGTTCCAGTATTGCCGGACCAGCTTGTCGTAGTCGCTCTGACCGAAACCACCCGGACCAAAACCACCCTGACCGAAACCGCCTGGACCAAAGCCCCCGGCGCCGAAGCCCCCCGGACCAAAACCACCTGCACCAAACCCGTTGGTCATCGCGCCCCTCCCAGTGTTGCGAGGATCATACCAACGCGAATGCTGCGTCGCGCCATCGCGCGTTTTACGCACGGCTGCCGGCCCGGGTCCGAGGCCTCGACAGCCGGCGAATGGATCAGGGCTTGGGGATATGCAGGGTCTTGCTGATCATCAGCGATCCGGAAATCGCGAACATCAGCACCAGCGGATGGAATTGCCACGGACCCAGGTGCACGACACCGAACCATAACTGGTCACCGATCGCGCCCTGCCATGCCGCCACCGCCAGCACGATCACCAGGGCAAGGCTGGTCGGGATCGGCGTGCCCTCGAAGTACTTGACCTTGCCCTCGTCGCCGGCGAGTTGCTCCGCGGTGACGTTGTAGCGCGCCAGGCGGCTTACACCGCAGCCGACGAAGTAACTCAGCACCACCCAGTCCCAGCCACCCTGCATGCCACAGGCATACGCAAGAGCGGCAGGCGCGACGCCGAAAGAAATGACGTCCGAAAGCGAGTCGAGCTCGCGGCCCAGTGTCGAGGCCGACTTGCGCCATCGCGCGACACTGCCATCAAGGGCGTCGAAAACGAACGCGAGTGGTATCAGCGCCATTCCGATCATCAGGTCGCGTACTCCACCTTCCTGCAGGAAACGCATCGCTGCGAACACGGCACCGGTACCGCAGAACGCGTTGGCCAGCGTGAACCAGTCGGCGAGATGGAACTCGCGGAGCATCGAAAAATGGACACGGCGGTCTGGGGTCATGGTGATCCGGGTTCCGGCAAGGGAACCCCAGACTGCCAGTGCCTGCGTGAAACTGGCAAATGCATCTCGGACGCTCAAAGCCTGGCTGCCCCCGCACGGCCCACGTTTTTGCAGGCCGGATGGGTTCGCTGAGCTTGCTGCACGTTCAGTCGTTGGGGATCCGCAGATGCGATGGCGACAGCGCGTTGCCGGCGCCACGAGGCGTCGTGCTGATGACCGCGTCGGCCGGCAGCGGCGCGCCGCTGTCCAGGTGCGCGGAAATCCGGTCGAGCGCGGCATACACGTACGGCAGCATCGGAAGGTAACGTGCGGCGTAGTCCGGCAGGCCCAGGAACGCATCGAAATGCTGTGCGTTACGGACCTGCCAGTAGCGCACGTCGCCACCACCGGCTTTGGCCATCCCGACGTAAGGCGTGCTGTTGAATGCCGCCGGCACAAGTCCATCGTCCAGGCCGTGGATCACGATCATCGGCAAGCCCTCTCGGGGAGGAATATTGGCGCTGATTTCCTCTACGCCGGCGCGCACACGCAAGCCTTCCGGTCCATCGCCCGTGGCCAGTGCGCGGAGGCACTGCAATCCGGGAAATGCAGGATCGGGTCCGCTGGCCAGCCTGTCGACAATGCCCACACCCGCGCCGGGAGCAATGCCGCTGGCGTCGGAGAACCACGCCGCGCGTTCGGCCGCGGTCGCCGCGCGCGGGCTGCCATCGGGATTCTGGGCCGCGAAGGAATATCCGCACGGATGCTCGTCTACGCCGTAACGGCCGTAAGCGGATGAATACGTGACCGCCACCGCGCGCCACAGGTCGAACCCGGCCGACAACGCACCCGCGCGCAGCGCTTCATCGGTCCAGCCCGCCGCCGCCAACTGCGCGTGTGCCGAGCGCGCCATTGCCTCCACATCCTCGCCTTCCACCAGCCCCGCAGTCTTCAACGACGCGCAACGCTGCGCCCAGACGGGCGCGACCTGTGCGGCCGCGGGAGGCTGTGGCAGCGGTCCCAGTGCAGGGTCCAGCAGCGCGCAGGGCATCAGCAGGGCCGCCTCGGTGCTGTAGTCCATCAGCGACCGCCCGCCCTGACTGAAAATGTTCGGCTCGGCCGCGACGACCGCATCGAGCCAGTCGCCCTCCAGCTCCGCGGCGCGCAACACGGCGCCGCCACCGTTGGAGATGCCGACCGCGATCACCCGGGTGTTGTCGAACGAGAAAGGCCCGGCCTGCGGGAATGCGGTATCGAGCGCCTGGAGCGCGAACTGCGCGGCCTGCTGCACGTGCCGTCCCCAGTCCGCTTCCGGGTTGTCGCCGGAATGTGCGTGCTTGACCGCCACGCCGCGCACCGTGTCCGCCGCGGAGACACCGGCGTCGGGTGCGAACGCGAGCGGATCGCTGCCCGCAGCCGGCGTGCCATCCGGGGCGGTGCCCTGCCCCGCATCGAGGTCGAAGTAATCGGTGCCCGCGCCCTTGTCGGTGTACGCCACGGCGCAACCCTTCGGCAGGCCCCATGCACCCGCGACCGAGATCGCACCATGGACGCCACGAGAACCCGACGACGGCGCCACCAGCACGCAGGGATTTTCCGTATCGAATGCATCCGGCACCTGCAACAGCACCCGGTGCGGCTGGTTCGCGCCGGGGAGGGTAGCCAGTGCACTGAACTCACGGCCGGGCACGTTCACGGTGCTGCCGTAGATCTCGCCATAGCCACCGCCCGGGGAAAGGTCGGCAATTCCACGCCAGCTGTTCCAGATCGCCCGTCGCCGCACTTCGGCCGCGGTCGGTTTCTCAGGATCGGAAAACGGTGGCGGGGTCGCCGAGCCCAGCCCATCCAGACCCAGGCCTGCAGTCAGAAGGTCATCTGCGTCGCGGTGTTCGGTGATCCGTACCGGCTCGAAACGTTGCGACATGGAGTGCAGGGCCTCCGAAGACGGGCGCGGAGAGGTGGCGCATGCGCCCAGGACGAGGGCTGCGAATGCGATGGAAACGGATTTGATGGTCATCGCCGCAGGGTAGCAAGGGACAGCGGCCCGCCCATCGTACTTTGGTACATGCGCCTCCCGGTCGCGGGCCAGCGCAGCACGACCCGACGCGGACGGGTTTTGGTTCGACTACGCCGGCGCTGCGGAGACCGGCGGCACGGTAGCGGGTGCTCCCGCAGGCGGAGCCGCAGTCGGAGCTGGCGTCGGTGAGGCCGGGGGAACAGCGGAGGATGGCGGACTGGTGCGCGGAGCAGTCGCGACGGGAGCGGGCGCTGTGGCGGGAGTGGCTGCGTTCGTGGCACGCGGTGCAGTGGCACCGGGCACCGCAGCGGGCGCCGGTGCCGTGGTCGCTGGCTGAGTCCCCGGCCTGGGCACCTGCAGTGGTGGACTGGCCGGCATGGGAGCACGGGCGCCCGCGAGTGCGCTGTTGACGCCGGCGGCGCGTGCGCGCTCAGACTGCATCTGCGCCTGCTGCCGGGACGCCTGCGCAACAGCAGGATCCGGCGCGGCTGCAGGATTGATCGACGAGTTGCGAATGCGTTCGGCCTGGGAGGCTGGCGCCATCTGGTTGAGCGGCAGGTAGTCGCTGCGGAAATTCAGTTCTACCGAGGAGTTCAGCTCAAGACCGGTGTTCAACTCTTCGGTCGCCTGCGAGCGCTCGGTCGAGACATAGCCGATGTTGCTTTCGACCTCCGCGCTGGCGCCCCATGGGCCGGTGCCGAAACTCGCGCCAGCCTTGATCCGGTTCTGCATGCTGAACTCGCTTCCGCGGTCCTGGTTCGCGGCGCTGCGCGTGTCGACGTGGAACCGCATCGATGCATTGATGCGACCGCTGTCGATCACGATCCGGTTCATCCCGAGCATCACCATGGTCGCGAGCATCTGCTGCCGCTGTCGCGCTACATAGCGCCGCGCCAGCGGTACCAGTTGCTCGGGATTCGACGCGTCGACCGCTTCGGTGGGATCCATCCCCAGCGTGGCGCGGATGGCGTCCTGGCCGGGCATCGAGGCACCCGGCTTCAGGCGCAGGCGGATATCGGCGATCTCGTCCGGATCGGGTTCCTCGCCCGGGTCCAGCTCCGGCAGGTCGTACTCGACGGCATCGGGAAAATGGTCGGCGACCCATTGGCGCATCTGCGGCAGGCTGAACTGGCTCTGTTCGAAGCCGGCCGCCGAAGCCGAGACGCTATTGAGCAGTTGCACGTACATCTGCATCTGCTGCTGGCTGGAGTCGAGCATCGCCCGGAAGACGCCGTTGACCAGGTCGGTCACGAAGCGTGGGAACGACACCGCGTTGAGGACGTTGCGCGTGGTGCTGGCGACACGGTCGGCGGCGGCCCCGAAACCGGGCTGGCCCTGCGCGCGCGCAAGAGGCTGTGGCTGGCGTGGGCGTTGCGCCTGGATCTCGCCTTCCGCGTCGCCTTCCTGCGCCAGCAACTCGGCGGCCAGCGTGGACACCTTGACCATCGACCGGGCCAGCGAGATCCGCTCGCCCGGGTCGAGCGTCCTGTAGTTGGGCGCTTTCTCCAGGACCTCGCGCACGGCACTGCGGATCCAGCGGGGAGGAGCAGCGGGCGCCTCGGGCGCAACGCGGTGGGCGAGCACGCCGCTCATATCAGGCCGCTACCGGCATCGCCGCTGCCGCACCCGGCGGTCCAGGGTAGGCGGGCACTACCGCGCGCCCGCCGAGCCAGCGCGCGGCAGCTGCGATCACTTCCATGTCCGCGGGGTTGCCGCCGTCCAGACGTGGCGCGTCATCGAGGTAATGCCCGGCCAGCCACGTCAGCACCGTCTGCCCGGAGCGGCCCTGCTCGACATGCCGCTGCACCGATCCTGCCGACTGGCCCTGCACGGCCCCGGCAACGGCAACCAGTTGCCACAACGAACGCACCCCGAACGCGGTCTGCAGCATGCGGTCGCGCATGAAACCCAGCGCGGCATTGATCGCCGCGATGATGTCGCGCACCGCGAACGAGGCCATCGCGTCGACGCGCAGACTGAGGAATTCCGCAAGACTTTCCGTCGCATGCGACAGCGCCGCCTGCTCCCGGAAGCCGGCAACCGATGCCTGCGCGACGATGGCCGAACACAAGGCGGCCATCAGCCGGTCGAAGTGCGGTGGTTCGATGACGCGCGCGAACAATGCTTCGCGTTCATTGCCGTCGAGCCGGTCGCGGCGTCCGCGCCAGAACGTGTGCAGCAGTTGCGCGGTCGGACCCAGCGGCTGGGTGATCGCACCGCTGGCGAAGAGACCGGTCACGAGTTCGGCGGTCGGCAACAATCCAGCCGCCTCCAGCTCACTGGCGAAGTACAGCGGCCCGGCCGCTTCCAGTTGGGCACGATCTTCGGGCCGTGGCGCGCCCGCGGGCAGGTCGATGTCGCCCAGCTCTGCCAGCGCAACGGCCAGCACGGCATCGCGACGGTCCAGCGTGCCCAGCGCGCTCGCCAGTGCCAGCAGCAGCGGCGTGTGCTCATGACGCGCGGGATCGGCAGGGGCGGGCAAGGGGCGCATCGAAAGCCCGCCTCAGGCGGCACCGCGCGCCTGCGGCGTCACATTCGGGTCCACCGGCGTCGAGTTGCCCTGGATCGCCGCGATCATTCCCGGCGAGGCCAGCTTTTCCATCGGGAAGTAGTCGGACTTGAAATTCACCCGCACCTCGCCGGTCAGCTTGGCCTTCATCTCCTGCTTGGACTCGGAATCCTCGTCCACCGACGACTGCACGGTGGTCATGTGCCTCTGCACGTTTTCATTCCTGGTAGCGGCGCCACCCCACGGGCCGCCAAACCCGGCGACCGTGGTGTTGCGGTTCATGCTCGACCGGCTGTCCCGCAACGCTGCGCCCGCGCTGCGTTGCGCGGTGTCGGACGCACGGAAATCGAACACCACCTTGGCGTTGATCGCGCCGTCCGTGACCACGATCCGGTTGATGCCGAGGATCACCATCGACGACAACAGCTGTTGACGGCTGCGCGCCATCTGCAGGCGCGCGGCCTGCACCAGGCGTCCTTCCTCCTCCTGGTCGGACAGGTCGCTGACCGGCTTGGCCATCTGCATCTGCGGGTTCAACCTGGCAAGGACGCTGTCGGGGTCCTCGGCGGTGACGCTGATGCGGTTGCCGCCCTCGCCATCCTCCTCGATGCCCAGTTCGCCCGGAAACTTGTCCACCAGCCAACCGCGCGCATCGTCGAGGCTGATGTTGTCCTGCGCGAACTGATCGACGGTCTGCGCGACCGACTTCAGCAGCTCGCCGTAGGCGTTCATCTGCTGGATCGAGGCATTGACGATCGCCTGGAACACATTCTGGATCAGACCGCCCACGAACGCCGGAAAATCGACCGAGCCGATGTACTTCTTGAAGTTGTCCGCACCCTGCTCCACCGATCCGGCCTGGAAATCACTGCCGGCGAAGGTGCCGACCTTTCCCGAAGCCTTGCCCTTGGCTGCCTCGACCGGGTCGGCAAGCGCGCGCACCGGCGCGGATTCCTGCGCGGGTGGCACCTTCGCCAGCACGCCGCCGCCCGGAGAGAGCTCCTGGCGGGCGAGATCCTGCGGGTTGGACATGTACGCGGCGACCCGCACCATGTTGCGGGCGATCTCCATCTGCTGGTGTGGCGGCAGTGCGCGGAAACCGGGCGACGACTGCAGCATCTGACGGACATGCGGGCGCACGGCGTCCAGCGTCCGGTCGTCGAGCCAGTCCGGGTCGGTGCTTGGAAGACAATGCGGTGTGGCAGCCATGGCGTTTTCCTGCGGGTCGGTTGCGGCGCTGGATCAGGCTGCCGGCGCGGGTGCGGGCGCGGGTGTGGAGGCCGATGGCGCCTGCGGGCGTCCGGCCATGGTCTTGACCATTCCCGGTTGCGCATTCATCTGGATGGCCGCGATCGCCTCCGGGTTGGCCATCTTGTCCAGCGGCAGGTAGTCGCTCTTGAAATTGACTTCCATCATGCCGGCCAGGCTTGCCTTGGTCTGGAGGCTGGCGTCCACGGTGGACTGCGATGCCGATGCCATGGTCAGCACCGGCTGCGCGGTGGTCTTGTAGGTGCCCTTGGAGTAGTAGCTCGCGTCGCGATTGCTTCCCTGGTAGCCGGCATCCTTGCTGTACGAACTGCTGCGTTCCGCGCCTTCGCTGCTGCGTTCGTAATCACCGGACGAGGTGGTGGCGTACTGATCGCCGTAGTCGAACTTCTGCGCGCTCTTGCGGTACTTCATGTTGTCGCGCGCCTGGAAGTCGTACATCACCTTGGCCGAGATCTTGCCGTCGGTGATCACGATGCGGTTGATGCCCAGCATCACCATGGTCGCGAGCAATTGTTGACGACTGGTCGCCAACTGCGTGCGCGCGGCTGGCACCAGCAGCGCCTCCACAAGCCCATCGTCGAGCCGCTCGATGGGTTTTTCCAGCGGCAGCGAACTGTTGAGTCGCGCCACCGCGGCGCGTTCGTCGATGCCTTCGCGCACCGTGACACGCGGACCGGGCGGCGGCGAGCTTTCGTCTCCGAACCCGCTGTCGAAACCGCCCCCGAACTCGCCGGTGTCCATGCTCAGCTGGAACATGTCGGGGAACTGCTCGACCAGATGATCGCGGCCCTGGTTCTGCGTGGTGTTGTCGTCGCGGAACTGGTTGAGGCTCTTGGACACGTCAGCCACGAGTTTGGCGTAGGCCTCCATCTGCTCGATGGAGCTCTGCACGATCGAGTGGAATACGCCGTTGATCAGACCTGCACAGAAGTCGGGGAAGTTCACCGCCTGCAACAGGGCACCGGCCACCGCGGCACCCTCACGTGCGCCCTGGGCCGTGAACTTGCCGTCCTCGTCGGTGTTGCTGCCGCGCTGTGCGATCCGGCTCTGCCCCTCTTCGGCAAGCGCCTGCACCTGCGGGCTGTGCTGGCCGGGCTTGAGCTTCACGCCCGGCTCGGCGAGGAAGCCGGCGATCTGAACCAGCCCCTGGGCCATCGCTTCACGCTTTTCCGGCGAAAGGTGCTGGAACGCCTCGGTCTCCTCCAGCAACCGCCGCACGCCCATGCGTGCCGCATCGTGGGTGTCCTTGCTCACCATCGGCGCAGGCGGCCGGGCAGCGGTGGTGGATCGGGGGAAAATACTGGGCATGGCCTGCGCTCCGTCTTCTGAGGTCGGGTCTCGGATTGCTCCGCTGGTCTATCGCTCTCTTCGGTCCTGCGGCATCACTGCAACCCGCGCGCCTCCCCGATGGCCTCGCTCATCTCGAACTCGATCGGCCGCACGTACAGGCTTATCCGTGCAGCCGAAGTCGGCGACACCCGGATGCTGAGCACCGAGAAATGACCCTGGTCGCCGGAGCCCTCCATGCCGAACGCCTCCAGCCAGCGCGACAGGGCCGTCAGTTGACGCGGCCGCTCGGACAGCCCGAGCCTGAGCAGGTCCAGGAAGTGCGCCGGCAGGTCGGGAATGGCCGCGAGCAGGATCTCCAGTTTCAGTTCCGGCCCCTGCTGCGTTTCGCGCACGCCGACCAGCACCGCGCCGGCCGGAAGTTCGAAACGGCCGCCCAGCGCCACCCCGACGATCCGCATCAGGCTCGGCAGCTGGTGCCCGATGCCAAGCCGGTTCATCAGCGGCGCCAGTGACGACACGGCCATCGCGCCGCGATGCAGGAAGGTGACACGCTGGCTGCCGGTGTCGCGCTTGCAGCCGATCGAGGTGAAGATCGGCATCAGGTTGGGCATCTCCGACATCACCTGCCTGGTGAGCTGCGCCAGTCCCGGCGACAACGCGTCGATCTGCGCGGGCAACAGTTCGTAGTAGATCTTCGCCGCGTACAGGCCGTCCTCGTCGAAGGCGCTGCCGAACCACGCCCCGTAGTTCATCCAGCTCAGACCACCGAAGCCACGCCATTCCTCACTGCGCGAGTCGAACCAGCGCAGCGCATCGCGTCCGAACAGCGGCGACACGAGCCGTCGCACTTCGCGCGTCGCTTCGTCGCGGCGCGAAATCGGGGAAGCATTCGGACCCAGCGGCTGGATCGTGAAACGCAGGGTGTTGGGCTCGGACTCCGAGAACGACGGCTCGTACGGCACCGCGCCGGGTGCCAGCGAGTTCCGCGCATACGACGTGTCGGTGTCGGGCAGGTAGAACGTGCGTCGCATCAGGTCGTCGACATACGGCCACGGGTCCCGCGTCCCCAGCGCCTGCGAGGCGGACGTGAGCGACTGGTGCACCAGGCTCGACACGGGCCTGGGTCTGGTATCTGCAAGCATGGCGGCGATCTCCTGGGCGGGCGGTCAGAGGTTCGGCAGGCTGATGCCCGCCTGATCGAGCACGTCGCGCGCCATCTGCGGCATGCCGATCGGCTTGCTGGTGATCAGCGGCGATTCGCTGGACTGCGCGTAGTGCTCGATGCTCTGCTCCTGCACGCCGCCCACCGCCAGCCACTGCTCGCACGCCTGCACCAGATCCCAGTCGGTCGGGCTGATGGTCGGCTGGTCGCTGCCGCGCAGCTGCGGGTTGGTCAGTGCGTTGACCGCGATGACCTCGCCGTAATGGCTTCCGAGCCGTTCGCGATGGTTCGCCAGCCAGCGCACGATCACCGCGAACGAACGCGCCTGCGTGCGGTAGCGGTGGGTGTTCCGCGGCCCGCCAAGGTAGTTCGCGTTGACCTGGTCGATCACCTGCCACATGTCGCGCGCGCCGAAACAGCCGCGGATCTCGGGATCGCTCAACAGATCGCGGAACTCCAGGATCATGGTCTGCAGTTCGGTCGCCGCGAAATAGGCGATGCCGTAGCAATGCAGCGACAGGTTGGCGGCCAGGTCGCGCCCGGCCTTTCGTACCTGCTCCTGGGATACCGAGACGGGGACATTGCTGCGCAGCATCCGGTCGACACTGAGCTGCCGCCCGAACTGCGACACCGCCGAAATGAAGCGCAGCCACAGCTCCTTGAACTCGCGGTTCGGCTCGGTCGCGCTTCCGTCGCCGCCCGGCGTGCCCAGCACGCGCATGTACAGATCGCGGCGCTCGCCTTCTGTCATGCGCTCGCCGGCCTTCTTGTAGTAGTTGAACAGGTAGTCGCCGGCCTTGCCGCGTCCCAGCGGCAGCATGCCCTGGCGGAACAGCTCGACGATCCGCTCCACCACCTGCGGCATGTGCATGTCCTCGCAATTGCTGGCGAAACCAATCGCCTGGGCGCCGTCGAGGTTCTCCTTGATGATCTCCACGTCGGTGGATGCATCCAGGTCCGGCAGCATGATCTCCATCGCCGACGGCGGGGCACCCTCGACCACGCCGGTCTGCATGTCGTAGGTGTTCTGGATGCGACTGGCCAGCCAGGTGTCGTTGGCCGTGGTGCCGTTGCGCGCAAGCCGCCGCACCACGGCGGCGATGTTGCGCGAGCTGAGTGCGCAGACGATGTCGTCCTCGCCGGGAATGAATGGCAGGTCGGCATGCGATTCGCGGCCTCGGCGTTCTTCCGGATTGTCGTTCGGCCGGTCGCAGCCGATGATGTCCGGATCGATCAGGCCCGCGTCGATCTGCGACTTCAGCCGGACCTTGTAGCGCGTGCCGAGCTCCTTGAACGCCGCATCGAACAACGCGCGGTTCTCGCGGTATTCGCCCTGGGCGGTGCTGATCCGCTGCACGAACCCGCGTCGGCCCGCATCTGTGTAACCGTCGACCTGCAGCAGGCCGCATATCGCCGCGATCTCTTTCTCGTTGGCCTGCAGGTCCTGCCCCGTCGAATTGCGCATGCGCTGCGAACCGAGCAGTCCGTACTCGTGCGCGAACTCGCGCGCTTCCTCCAGTTCGTGCCAGTCCTTCTGCTGGTGTGTTGCGGCCACCAGGCGATAGAAGGGATCGACGGTGATGTCGCTGCTCAACTGCGCCTGGATGGACTCGAGTTCGTCCATTTGCGCGCTGCTGAGGCCACCGCTGCTGTTGGCGGTGCTTTCAATGGTTTGCAGGACTTGACGGCGGGCGCGCAGCTCCTGGCGCTTCTTCAGCTCGCGCTCGCCCAGATCGACCAGAAGGATGCGGTTCATGGCTTTGTCTCTCGCAGTGTTGGAAGTGGATGACGCTGTCGCTCGTGCTGCACCGGCCGGGCCGGGGGATTTCGGTTTACGCGACGGGGCCGGCGGAGGCTGCCCGGCGGATTCCCGCTCACCGGCCTCCTCCATGCGCGTGCGCGCCGAATGGTTGCGAACGGCCGTATGGGGCTGGACTGCCTTGGGGACCGCCTTCTTGCGGGGTTTGCTCTTTCTGGCTCGGGTCGCCATCTCGCCTCCTCGGCAGTCTTCAACTGGCCATGGCGGACATGGCCGCCGTGTGGTCTTGCGAAATTGCGGCGTGCGCGTTCGCGCCGCCATTGGTGCGCAGCTGCTCGTCGATGCGGGCATCCAGCGCGTGCAACGCAGCCGTGGCATCCAGCACGCCATGGCCGCAGCCGGCCACGCCGGATGCCGCGAAAGGTCGCGCGCTGGCAACCAAAATCTCGCGCGCCTGCACGCCATCCAGCGGCCATGCCCTGCGCTGCGCACGAGACGCCAGCAGCGCGCAGGCGGCGGCGACGAACGGCGCGGCGAAGCTGGTGCCCGTCGCATGTTGATAGCCTTGGACGCTGCAGGTCAGGATGTCGCGCCCTGGCGCACTCACCGCGACGTGGTTGCCGCGGGTGCTGAAGCCCGCCGGAAGCAACGCAGGGTCGACCGCGCCGACCGCGATCACGCCTGGGTGCGCCGCCGGGAAGTAGCGCTCGACCAGACCGGAGTTGCCGCTGGCGGCCACCAGGATCACGCCGCGCGCCAGCGCGTAGCGGATGATCTCCTCGTGCGGCAGCGGCGCATCGGCGCCAAGCGCGGATTCCGGCGTGCCGAAACTCATGTTGATCACTTTCACGCCGAGATCGATGAGGCGCTTCATGCCGGCGTCGATGTTGTCGATCGCGCCAATGCCGATGCGCTTGCCGCCCGGTCCGAGTGCCGCACCCATGACCCGCACCGGGGTCAGCCCGCACGCACCCGCCCCGCCCGGCTGCATGCCGCGGCCCAGCGCCAGCAGGATCCCGGCGCATCCGCTTCCATGGCCAACTTCGTCGTGCGGGTGCTGCCCGCCTTCGCGGTAATCGCCCACCAGGGTCAGGCCACCGACCGCCGCGGGGTCCAGGTCGACGCTGTCGAATCCGGCGCGCAGGCGTGCGTCGAGTTCCTCGTGGCGCAGGGACACGCCGGTGTCTGCCAGGCCGAGCACCACCGCCGGGTCGCCGGGCTCCAGGGCCAGCGCCTGCGGCAGGCGGACCGCGTCGTGAGCCCAGCGCGTCGAAACCGGGTGATTGCCGCCTGCGCCGCCAGGTGACGGCGAATCGAACGGCGCCTGGCATACGTGATCGGCACCGACTTGCTCCACCGTCGGCAGCTGCGCCAGCGCCTGCAGCAGCGCCGGCAATCCGGCCTGGTCGCGGATCTGGACGCGCAACACCCTGGCGACGCCGCTGATCTGTTCGACATCGTCGAAACGCCTTGCGCCGGGCACGGGACGGACCGCACGCGGAACCCGCGCGCTGTGCAGGCGCACCACCCGGAATGCTCCGCCGTGGTGGTGGAGCAGGCGATCGATGACGCCGCCATCGACGTGATCGGCCACCGGCGTGCCGTACCGGTTGCAGGCACGGACTCCCGGCACGTGCTCGGGCACCTCGCCCAGCCGCAGGGTCAGCAGCAGCCGGTCGGAAACCCGCAGCGGCCGTGGCGCATGGGCTTTCATGGCGCACTCCATTCGCCGACGCGTCCTTCGCTCAACTGCACCCGGGCGCATTCGCCGTCGCCGAAATCGACGTCCGCGTCGCTGCCCAGTTGCATCGCCATCGGCGCCAGCACGAGCTGCCCGTCGCTGGCGGTGATCACCGGGACCGCGGCACCGGCGGCACGAACCAGCGGCACGCGCCCGGCCCTCAGCCGCGGTGCGCTGACGTGCACGCGGGCGCCGCCGTTTGCCGTCGGCGGTTCCACGCGCGTGACGCGCGGCACCGCGGCCTGCAGCAGCGCCTGTTGCAGTCGGTTGACCGGCATCCGCGAAAGCCGGGCGATGACGTCCGTGCCTGCGGTGCGCTTGAGTTCGTTGAGCTGGGAGACGGTGCGAACGCCGATACGCTCGAGCTGGCGTTGTTCGGACTCCGAAATCCGGTCGCCAAGCGCCTCACGCAACGAGAACTGCGGCTCCTCGGCGGCGAAATCCACCGCGTTTTCCTCGACCATCGAACGGGTGATCGTGGTCAGCGCGAGCTTGATCGTGCTCGCGTCCGATTCTCCGGGCCCGGCGGCACGGACGTAGATGTCGTCGTCGATCACCTGCACGAACGCGCGCAGGTCGATCGAAAGGTCCTTGACGGCAAAGGTCAGTGGCAGCTTGCCGACGCGCGCCTTGATCGCCATCGACGCCTGCGCCTTGTCCAACTGCTCGGTCAGCGCCTGGATGAACAGATCGAGCGGAACGCCCGACTCCTGCACCAGCGAGGGAAGCTGCGCGCTCATGCCGCCCGGCTCCCGTCCTGATTGCCAAGTTGCCACGCCATGCGCAGTTTCGATGGCGATGTCACCCACTCGTTCGCTTCACGGCTGCGCGGCAGGTCGGCCAGCAACACGCAGCCGCCGTCGCGGAACACCGGCAGCAGCTGCAGCGGCAGGGTCATGTCGATACTCGTCAGCGATACGTTGCCGAGAGCCTCGATCGAGACCAGCCCGTCGTGCAGTTCACCCAGAACCTCGGACAATTCGCGCAGCATCACGCACCTCCCGCCGGCGGTGTCGCAGGTGCGGGTGCCGGTTCAGGCGTGCTCGCCGGTGCGGCCTGGGTGGTTCGCATTGCCGGGGAATTGCGCTGCACCAGCGCAATCCGGGCCGCGTCGGCCATACGCTCCAGCGGCAAGGTCTCGCTGACGAAGTTGAGCTTGACCTCGCCGAACAGGTCGGCGCGCACGCTGGACTCGTTCTGCGCGTTGACGTCGAGCGTCGAGATCATGGTGGTCGATTGCGCGCCGTAGGTCTGGCTGCCGCGTTCGCCCCAGTTGGCCACCGCCTTGGGGTCGTTGCTGGTTGCGTACTGCACGCCGGCCGCATCGCGTGCGGCGGCACGGAACATCACTTTGGCACTGATGCTGCCGTCGCGGATCACGACGCGGTTCATGCCCAGCATCACCATGGTCGCCAGCAGTTGCTGGCGCTCGGCGCCGATGTGGTTGCGCACCTGCGGGAGCACGCGCTGCTCGATCAGTTCGGTCGTGAGCTCCTCGTTTTCGACGCCGAAATCGCGCAGCCATGCGGGCTCCAGCCCTTCGACCTGCGGCACCAGCTCAGGCTCGATGCGCTCGCCGTCCGGCAGCAGCAGCTTGACGTCGCCCGGGTAACGCGTGGCCAGCCAGTCGCGCGCCTGGTTGGTGCTGACGTTCTCTTCGGTGAACTGGTCGACCGTCTTGGCCACGGCCGACACCAGGCTGGAGTAGCTCTCCATCTGGCGAATGGATGCGTCTACGATCGCGTCGAAAGTGCCGTTGACCAGTTGCGCGACGAACCCCGGGAAGTCGACCTCGTTGACCATCGCACCGGTCCGCCGGGCGATCGTCTCGGTGGCCTGCGGCTTGGTCGAGGTTACCGGCGCCGCGCCATTCCCCTGGGCGGGATCGCCCTCGGCCAGCGCACGACTGCTCGCGTGGCCATTGCGCACTCCGTGACCAGCCTGCGGGAAAATCCTGCCGCTGATCGGGGGAGTTGCGGTCTGGTCGTGGTCGTGCACGATGCGGTCCTCACGCGGCCTGGGCTGTTGTCAGCCAGCGGTTGACCCGCTCATGACGCCCGTCACCCAGCAACCGCAGCTCTATGCGTGCCGCCGGGGCGTCCTGCGCCAGGCCGTTGAAGCGGTAGTCGATGCCGATGCGGATCGCAGCGACGGAGCCGACATCGTCGTCGTCCTCGATGCGTGCGACGACTTCCACTCCGTAGCCGACATCCGCCGGGGTCCCGGCCTGGATCCGCACATCGCCGACGGAGCCCTGTGCGGTGCTGCGGAAGCTCACGGTCAATGGCAGCGGCGCGGCCTGCCCTTCGATCGCCGGCCACGCACCCAGGTCGATGTTCACTTCGCTGCTGTCGGGCTGGCTTGCGGCCGACGCTGGGTGTGCTGGTGATTTCTGCCCTTCCAGCTGATCCAGACTCCAGGTGCTGGCACCAGCACTGCCGCGAACGACGCTCATGCGGGTGCCGGGAACACGGCTGGGTTCGATCGGGTCGCGGGACCGCTCCGCGCCAGCCGCCTCCTTCGCAGGATCCCCCAGCGGACGCACCGCTGGCGGTACGGCGAGACGCAGCTTGTGCGCTCCGCCTGCCTGAACGGATGCCGTGACAGCCGGCAGATGCAGCACCTTCCAGTCACTGTAATCCGGACTTGCCATGCTGCCGAAGTCGGAAGCGAACTGCTCGAAGGCGATCCAGTCCTCGTATCCAG
The DNA here is from genome assembly GCA_030857025.1 of Pseudomonadota bacterium. GTDB lineage: Bacteria > Pseudomonadota > Gammaproteobacteria > Xanthomonadales > Xanthomonadaceae > Lysobacter_K. The sequence continues at coordinate 29,190 of JALYOF010000018.1, forward strand.
CATTGGCGGGCTGGAATGACACCGGATCGCCGTCGAACGCGACGCGCGTGTCCCAGGGATTGAGCACTTTGACCTGGACGGATGCCGGGTCTGCGAGGTCGCCGCGGATGCCGGCGATCACCACCGCATGCGGCGCGTCCACGATCAGCACCCACAGCGGACCGAAGCGGTCGAGCCAGTTCGCCCACTGCACCGGCGAGTGCCATGTCGCCGTGTCGGCCGGTGCTGGAAGTACCTGGAAGCCGTAGCGCGCCTGCGCGGCGTCGAGCAGTTCCTGGTCGTAGGACGAAGCAAGCGTGTCGCCCAGTTCGGTGATGACGGTTTCGGGGACGACGGACGGGTCGCGTCGCCATGCAAGCAGCATCGCCATCGCAGTCGCCCAACTGGTGTCCTTGTTTGGTTGCGCGATCAGCCGGACTGGAAAATCAGGCGCGTGCTGCGGGTTTGTGGGTGCCTCGGACTCGCTGGACAAACCCAAGGCGATGCCGAGTATTTCGTCGCGCGCCTTCAGATGGCCGACATACAGCAGGCTGCCCCCGGCAAGCCGTACGACATCGTTGGGCGTGCTGTGCGAAGCGGGTGCGGCCACCAGCGGGATGCCCGCGTTCTCGAACGCGGCGAACACCAGCTCGGAGCAGTAGAACGTGCGTGCGCTGGTGTCATCGACCCCGGCAGCATCGCGAATGGCATCTAGCACGCGACCGGCCAGTGGATACGCGATCCGGTAGCCGGCGCGCGCGGCACCGCCGTAGTTGTACCCACGCCCGAGCTGGGATCGGGCGAAGTCCACGAGCTGCGCGGCCTTCGCTGCGTCCACGCGCGGATCGCGGTACGCGACGGCGAGGATCGCATCGCCGATGGCGGTGTCCAGCAGCGCTTCGCGCACGCCGTCGCCGACCGCCTCGATGACGTTGCCGTCGCCGACGTAGATCATCGCGTGGCTGATCGCCGACAGCGTCCCCGCGCGAATCGCGTAGGAAACCGGGTGGCGTGCGGTCGAGACGATCAGGTCGCCCGGCGACAGCGCATCCAACCCGATCGACTGCCCGCCGACGCCGGGATCGAGGGGGATCGCCAGTGCCCGGCTCGACAGCGACTGCGAAGTGCTGCCGTAGAGAATGCGCACCACGTCGGGATGGAATCGCTCACTGAAAGGCTCCGGCGTCGTCGCGCTGCCGCCGTTGGCGTTGATCCAGCCGCTGAGCTTGCGCTGGAAGCTGAGCCAGAGATGGTGGGCCCCGGAAAACACCACGGTTTCGAACATGCCGTTGGTGGCCCGGTCCGCACCGCGCGTGTAGAAGACCAGCGCGTCGCCATCGCTGCGCACCCCGAACTCGCGGTGCCCGCTGACGGGATGGTCGCCCGACCACGGCGTGTGCACGGTGGTGAAGCGGAACCGACGTTCCTCCACGAGGCTGCCGACGACCGCCGCGTTGTCCGGCCCCATGATGTCGATCTTGAACACCGCACCGACAGGGTTCGACGAACCCCAGGCCACGTCGTCCTGGCCGGCCGCATAGGGAATGAACTCGCTGTTGTCGGTGTCCAGGAACTCGTTGAGGTTCCTGCGCAGATGGTCGAGCAGCGACGTGTCGCTCCACCCTGCGGGGAGGCCGGTGCAGCGCACCTCGTAACGGTCCAGGTTGAGCTCGCCGATGGCGTCCTGGATGCGCTGCACGCGCATGCCGCGCGGTGCCAGCAGGCTGGTGACCGTATCGGGCGCCGTCCAGTTGAACAGGTCGGCCCAGTGCGGCGCATGCCGCTGCGCGCGCTCGACGTCCTCGCGATCGATCACCAGTGCACGGGATGTCGCGCCCAGCGCCAGGCTGGTGGCGCCTCCACCGAGGAACGCCAGCTCGTCCTGCCAACCCAGCAGGACATGCGCTGCGTGCGCGTCGATGTAGCCCTGGACATCGGGATGCAGGGGAATGTGCAGCGAGACCGAAGGTCCGAGCCGATGCTGGATCAATTCACGCAGGACGGTGGCCGCAAGGGCCTTGTAGGTAGCGCGAACGGCGCGGGTCGCCGACGCGAAGGAACTGTATTGCCGGTCGAAGTCCGGCGCCATTGCGGTGATCACGCCCTGCACGGCCAGCCCGACGATGGTCGCGCCGGTGCCGAGCCCCGGTATCAGGCCCACGAGCGTACCGCCTGCACCCAGCATCCCCAGCATGCCTTCCCATTGCTGCTTCTGCTGGCGGATGCGCTCGGCTTCGTCGCTGGTGGCCTGTTGCACCGCCATGTCCACCCACGCCAGGAACATGCCGATGCGACGGCTCAGTTCGGGCAGCGCCCGGGGCAGGACGAAGTCGGGGTTGATGTCGACCGGAGGCTCCGCGGCATTGGTGGACACCGGCGCATAGAAGGTCTTCGGCAATCGATTGGAGATCTTCTCCAGGACCTGCATCGTCACCACGGTGGTGATTGCCAGGATCGCCTCGCTCACGTCGCGCCTGCCGCTTTCCGTGCGCAGCGTTTCGCTGATCGCCGGAATGTGGGTCCGCAAGGCCTCGTTGCGTGCGCGGTCGTCCGCATCCTCATGCGTCCGCGACTGGTTCGCGTCCGGTGCCGGCGTTCCGGACACGCCCTCGCGGGCACGCGTGTTGAATGCCTCCACGAAGCGTTCGACCACGACGTTGCCGCTTGCGACGTCTGCCGGCCAGCGGAATTCCGCCGCACCATCCGTGCCCAGCGCATGCGAGCGGCCCCGTCCACCAGTGCTGCGGGATGTGCCGAGCGAAAACGCCATCGTCTGGCCCCACGCCGAGGCCGTGCTGCGTATCCAGTCGAGCTTCCCTGCCGTGATGCGGCAGCCCAGGTTGGTGGTTTCCGAGTGCGCCGCCACGTGCACGCCGACCATGTGCGCTCGCGGCTGGTCGCCGCCCTCGATCCAGTACACCGGCGAGCCACTGGTGCCACCGAGACTCTGGAGGTCGTAATCAAAAGTTTCCTCGGTGGGCAGGCTGCGTATGTGCCCGCCATGCAGATGCTGCCGGTCGGGATCGATGTTGGTGTTGACGAACTGCTCCAGCGGGTCGTCCGCCTTCGAGTAGGCGGCATACCCGCACACCACCACGCCCTCGGGGCGCGACTGCGTCAGTTCCTCGACCAGGTTGAAGAACTGGTCCGCACCTGCGTAACTGGCGGCAGGTACGCGGATCAGCGCCATGTCGAAGTCGCGTACGCCTGGGACATACGACGGATGCTTGCGCATGTTCGCCGCCGACACCTGGAAGCGGCCGAATGGCTCGGCCGACGCACCCAGTCCAGCGCCATTCTTGCCCGGTATGACGATCAGCGCGGACGCGCCGTCGACCACGTGTGCCGCAGTCAGCAGCAGCCCCGGCGCGATATGGAACGCGCTGCCGTGCAGGGCTCCCTCGGGGCTGCCGTCCGGAACGCGTACCTGACATATGGCCGAATGCGGCGGAGTCCGGGTATCGGCCACTCCGAGAAACCACATCGCGCTGGAAACGAAGAAGGACAGCTGCGTGCGCAGCGCATCGACCCAGTTTTCGGGCTGGTAGTAATTCGACCCGATGAGCGCCTGCGCCGACGATGTTCGCTGCAGCCGCGTTTCTGCGCGGCGTTGCGGAGTGCCGCTGTCAGCGAGCGGCCTGGCGTAGCTCTGGGCCTCGACCGCTGCCCTGCGCGCGGGCGACTCGCCGGAGTCGGACGTCACCGCGGCGGCACGGTCGTTGTCGTTTGCAGTGCTGACCGGGGAAACATCGGCATTGGTGCTGGCGTGGCCGCTCCGGATCGCAATGCCCGCCGGCGATTCTGCCGAAGTACCGGGTTGCTGCCACAGATCCTCGGAATAACCGTCGCTGTAGGCCGGAGGCTCGTCCGGCGAAACGGCCTCGGCGGTTCCATTGATCTTTCCATTTCGCCTGGGAGATGACGCCGCCGCGTCACCGCCCCAGCCCATTGCATTGCCATTGGTGCCGTAGCTTCCATCCCCCTCCGGCCGGGCGGTGCGCCGAAGCCCGCGCTCGGTCAGCCCGGAGAGGCTCACGTACATGTTGCCGCGGTCAGGAATGCTCACCGAAGCCGGACGGCTGCGCTCGCCCTCTGCGTACGTCGCCACACCAAAGTACAACCTCGGTTTTCCGACGAACCGCGACACCACGTTCGGTGGAACCAGATAGGTCGCTTCGCCCCGGCGCGATTGCGACGCGCCAAGCAGCCTGCTGGTGAAGAAGTTTCCGGCATTGCGCCTCTGGCGGTTCTCGGGCTTCAGAAGCTCCGGGTCGGTTGCCAGTCCGATTTCGAACAGCGGCTCGTTGGTGCGGACGGTGAAGCCCAACACACTGAAACGGTCGTCGATCGACTCGCGATTGGCCTGGATGACTGCCATGACTGACTCCTATCGGCGCTTGCGTGCGGTGGTGGATCGGGGGGAAGCGGCTTGTGCGCCGACGGGACCGGGCGGGAGCGCTGCGTCGCCGGGATCGTCGATCACAGTGGAAATCCGTTCCCAGAAACGCTGCTGGGCATCGACCCCGATGCCGCGAAGGTGCAATTTCATGAATTCCGCCACCGCCTCCAGATTGCGGAAGAAAGTCCGCTGCCCCGACTCGACGTGCTCGACCGACCCGCGCCACTCGGGCACTGCGGCCTCTGCGTCGCCGCGCTCGCACCAGATGCGGACGATGAATACGGCGGTGCGGTCTTCGAGAAGTGACATGAAGGCGGATCCTCTCGAGTCGACTGGCGCACTGCGCGCCCGTCTTCGAGCCTTGGACAGACGCTGCACCCGTGCTCTCACCGCAGCGTCACCGCCGCATCACGCGTGGATCACCACCGCGGTGATGCCGGTGATGGCACGCACTTCCGTACTCCCGGGAAAGGGGAGTTGTTCCCAGGCCAAGCCCAAGAACGAGGAGATATCCGTTGAATCAGGGTTGGTTTCGACCACGCCGAAGCGAACGCCCCCGTGGTGGCGTCATGGGCGGGTCCTTCGGGTGCAGATCGAAGCTTGCGGGAAACGCCGCGCAGGAGAACAGCGACGCGCCCGTCCGCAGCAGTGATTGCCTGGGCCGAGGGCCGGAACTACTGGAAGTGGCGCAAACTCAACTGCAACTGGCTGTCAGCGGCGGCAAGGTGATGGCGGGCCGCGTGGATCCGGTCCTGGGCGCTGCCGTCGCCAGCCATCGATTCCAGCCCCGCGACGCTGGCCGCAGGGATCGGCGTCGGCCATCCGGTACCTGGCGCCGGGGCGATGGCACTGTCGGCGATCTGCTGATACAGCATCAGGGTCTCGCGCATGGGCTGGATCGCCAGCTCGCGCCTCAGCAGCGTCCGGCAGTGCTCGAACTGGCGAAGGGCCTGGGCCCGCTGCCCGCTGAGGAGAAAAAGCTGCATCAGTTGCCGATGCACGTCCTCGCGCAGCTCGTCGCTGTCCAGGATCGCCTGCGCGTGGCGAATTCCATCGGCATAGTCACGACGGATTGTCGCCAGCTGCACCAGCCTGCCCAGCGCATTGAGGTAATTCCGCCGATGTTTTTCCCGTTCCCGCAAGGCCCAGTCCTCGGTGATGTCCAGCAGGATGTCGGCCTTGTACAGCCGCACGCCCTCGCGGAGCCCGTCGATGTCCGCATCGCTCAGCAGGTCCGGCGCTTTCGTCAGTCCTGGCGCGATCAGGCGTTCGAATTCGTCGACATCGAGCCAGACGCCCGCAGGGCCGGTCAAGCCGATAGCCCCGCGGCCGTCGCAGACGATCAGGTCGCCATGCCTGAGCGGCGGACGTTCGACAAGCCGCCTCAGCCGCCACAGTGCAGTGTTGAACGAGCCCGCCGTGGACGAAGACGCGTGCTCCGGCCACAGGTTCCCCAACAACTCCGACCTGCTGAAATAGCGCCCGTGGCCAAGGGCGAGATACGCCAGCATGCTCCCGCACCGGCCGGCAATCGTGGTGACGTTTTCACCGGTCTCGTCCGTGGCGACGGACAGCGAACCGAACAACCAGATTCTGAACATCGGCATCGTTCCTTGAGCAGACGCGACCGTCCCAATTCGCGATCGCCGAGGAGCCTGAAACTGATCAGTGGTCCACGCCGGAAGATCGACGCGCCCCCTGCCGCTGTGCGGCAAGCTGACTGCGCCCGGTCCATGACCGAAGGCGCCGTGCCATCACGCACCAAAACAGGGGACTTGAAAAGCGGGCGCCGAACGCAGACCCTGACAGAATCGCTTTACATCGGGCCGACCGGCCGAAGTGTTTCGCTTTGAACCTGTCTCGTAAAGCGGGCGGGGACAAGTTGAGGCAAGAGCCACTGTCGGGAAAGTATCGCTTCGCATAGCTGTCGTTCCACCAGACCTCCACACCGGGAGTTCGTAGTGAGCGCACTATCACTGAGAATCAGGAAGGCCCGCAGTGCCGCAGCACTGTCGCAGGCCGAGTTGGCCCGACGGGTGGGCGTCAAGCGCAGCGCGGTGACGCAATGGGAGCACCCCGCCGGCACCTGCCCCAGCGTCGATCACCTGATCCAGATCGCCATGCAGACCAACACCATGTTCGAGTGGCTCGCCACCGGGCGTGGGCCCAGTCACGCCGACAACCTCGAGTCCACACCGGCGGTGATGATCGATGAATATGCGCGGGACGCGGACGAGAGTCTGGCGCTCGGGCAACTGCGCCTGTTGTCGCCAATGAAGCGCAGGATCGCGCTGGACATCCTGGTCTCGCTGGCGCGCTGAGCGCGGGAAGAAAGGTTTCCGCAAGTCGGTCGCTGCGGCACAGGTGATGCTCACCGTCTCTCTCACTGAGGTCGCGGCCCTGGACCAGGCTTCTGCCTTCTGCGCAGCTGTTGCTGCTGTTGCTGCTGTTGTTGCTGTTGTTGCTGTTGTTGCTGTTGTTGCTGTTGTTGTTGATCCCTCCTCCCCAACTGCCTCCAGTCGGTCTATGACCCGGAGGGCGCCGGGCATGGATGCCCGGCGGTTTCGGCCGAGCCATGGATGGCGAGTCCGAAACTCCCGCGCAGAAACCTGCGCTTGAGGGCTTGTGATCTTGCGGGGAGAGCGTTTTTCTTTGGTTCTGTTTCTTTTGGCGCTTACCAAAAGAAATGAACTCGGCCTTCAGGCCGAAAGCCCTTGATCCGGCTTGGTTTTGTGACAGCTGAAGTAAGCAGATCAACAGCAACAGCTTCCGCCTGAAGGCGGGTCACTTTCTTTGATAGGGCGCCAAAGAAAGTAACCAAAGAAAGGCGCCTTCCCCGACAGGGCAACAGCTCGCACGCGCAGTTGCTGCGCGGGAGTTTCCGACTCGCCATCCATGGCTCGGCGGAAACCGCCGGGCATCCATGCCCGGCGCCCTACGGGTCTGGATCGATAGGAGGCAGTTGCGGCGGAGGGATCAACAGCAGAAATACCGGCGACAGCGATAGCGATAGCAACAGCAAATGCGGAGGGGCATGGGGCTGCGGCATGGATCAGCGGGCAAGAAGCCGAGCCTCGCCCGGCATCGTACTTTCGTACATCGACCGCACCACCCGGCGCGGATTCCGGCTTGCTAGGCTAGCGCAATGAAGGACACCCCATGCCATCACTGCTGATTGCGGACGACCACCCCCTGTTCCGCGCAGCGTTGCGCCAGGCGGCGGCGGAAGCCGTTGCCGATGCGGTGATCCATGAGGCGGGGACACTCGACGCCGTGCTCGCCACCCTGGATGCCGATCCCGGCATCGATCTGGTCCTGCTGGACCTGCACATGCCCGGCAACCACGGGCTGGCGGGGCTGGCGGCGGTGCGAGCGCAGCATCCAGGCGTGGCGGTGGTGGTGGTGTCGGCAAACGACGATCCGCGCGTGGTGCGGCGGGCACTCGATCACGGCGCGGCAGGGTATCTCCCGAAAAGCTCGGGACTCGACGAACTTCGTGACGCCATTCGTGCGGTGTTCGCATGCGAGCAATGGCTGCCCGCCTCGCTGCGCGCGGCGGTCGCGCGCACGCAGAGTTCCAGCAGCGACGCGGAGTTGGCCGCGCGCCTGGCGAGCCTGTCGCCGCAGCAGTTCCGGGTGCTGACATTCGTCGCGCAGGGGCTGCTCAACAAACAGATCGCCGATCGCCTCGACGTGCAGGAACGCACGGTCAAGGCGCATCTGTCGGCGATCTTCGAACGACTCGGCGTGCGCAACCGCACCCAGGCCGGCGTTGTCCTTCGCGAACTGGAACTGACCGATCCGGCGCGGCGGGATCTGAGCTAGTCCTGCGGCGCATCAGGGAACCGGCTGCAGTTCGTTCGCCGCAAGCCAGCGGTCGATCACGGACTTGAGCGCCAGCGGCTTCAGCGGTTTTCCGATCAACGTGAGCCCGGCTTCGTGCACCGACCTTCGCACCTCGGCACCTGCGTCGGCGCTGAGGATCAGCGCCGGGCGAGCGCCGAACTCATCGGCGAGCCGCGCCGCCAGCTGCGTTCCGGTGTCGCCGTCGTCGAGGTGGTAGTCAAACAGCCACAATGCGGCCGGACGATCGCTCAGTGCCTGCTGCGCCGCGGTTCCATTTGCAGCGGTGATCACATCGCATCCCCAACCCTGCAGCAGGCTGGACAAAGCGATCAGCGCCAGCGGGTCGTTGTCGACGAGAAGCACGCGGGTTCCGGCCAATCCCGGGCGCCCCGCTGCGCTGGTGGTCATCGGCACGGCACCGGCAACCGCGGGCACACTGACGCTGAACACGGCACCGCACCCGGCCTGGCTGCGCAGGTCCAGCGGCGCATGCAGCAGTTGCGCGATCCGGTCGGCGATCGACAGGCCCAGTCCGAGACCCTGCCCCGGAGCACCATCGCCCCGGCGGAACTCCTCGAACATCGCCACTTGCTGATCGGAGGCAATCCCCGGCCCCGTGTCGTGTATCTCGACCCGTAGTTGCGCGCCCAGCCGGCGGACGCCCAGCAGGACACTGCCCTGCGGCGTGTAGCGCACCGCATTGGCGAGAAAGTTCTGCAGCACCCTGCGCAGCAGCCGCGGATCGCTGCGCGTCCACGCGCTGCTGCCCACGTAGCGCAGGCGCAATCCGTGGGCGGCAGCGATCACCTCGAACTCCGACGCCAGCGGCTCCAGCACTTCGGCCAGCGGGAATTCGCGCAGTTGCGGCACCAGTCCACCCGACTGCAGCCGCGACATGTCCAGCAATCCGTTCAGCAGGTCGCCGGTGGAGTCGAGCGCTCCGATGATCTGGGACACCGCCGCGCGCTGGGGTGCGTCGTCGAGCTGCTGCGAAAGTGCGTCGGCGAACAGCTGGGCAGCGTGCAGCGGCTGCATCAGGTCGTGACCGATCGCCGCGAGGAACCGGCTCTTGGCCTCGTTCGCGCGTTCGGCCTCGTGCTTGGCGACTTCCAGGTCGGTGGTGCGTTCGACCACGCGCTGCTCCAGCGTTTCGTTGGCCTGCATAAGACCCGACTCGGCGCGCCGGAACGCGGTGACATCGGTGAACGTGGCGACGAAGCCGCCGCCGGGCATCGGGTTGCCGCGGATCTCGATGATGCTGCCATCGGCCAGCACGCGTTCGGACAGGTGCGCGGTGCCGGCGCGCATGAAGGCAAGTCGACGCGCGAGTGCGCGCTCGGGGTCGCCCCTTGGCGGCAGTTGCTGCAATGCCCAGCGCGACACGTCGGCGATCGGCTGTCCCACCTTCAGCAACTCGCCGGGAATCCGGAACAGTTCGGCATAGCGCCGGTTCCAGGCCACCAGCCGCAGCTCGGCATCGACCACGCTGATGCCCTGGCTCATGTTCTGCAGCGCCGCCTCGAGCACGAGCTGGTTGAAGCGCAGGTCGGCCGAGGCCTCACCGACGATGGCCGCCACCGTGTCCAGGTGTGCGGCCTCGCGCCGCGCGGCATCGAGCAGCACGCGGGCGGAGGCCGAACCCAGCACCGCCGCAAGCTCGCGTTCGACGCGCTCTTCGGCCTGCTCGGGAACCGCTCCGGTGGCGGGCGCATCGCTCAGCAGTTGCATCACCCGGTCACGGGGCAGGAACCGCAACCCGGCGTCGCGCAGGGTCTGTGCATCCAGGCCGCGTAGCGCGCGGCGCGGTGCCTCGCGCCGCACAAACCCGGCGAGCAGGGTTACCACCGTGCCGACGAACAGGCTGGCGCCTACCGCGCGCCCCAGTCGGCTCCAGCCACTGAGACCGAACAGGCCGTCCGGCGAAAGCACTTCGATTCCGAACGGACCGGCAACAAGCCACCCGGGCACGGCACCGTTGGGCTCCAGCGTCATCGGCAACAGCAGCACCCAGGCCCAGGTTGCGAATCCCGCGACCAGGCCCGTCAATGCAGCTCGGGGCGGTGTCTGCGGGCGCCACACGGCGAAAGCCAACGCAGGCGCGAGCGTCGCCAGCGCCGAGAACGCCACCGCACCCACGTCGGCGAGCGCATCGCTTCCGGCGATCAGTCGGCTGTATCCCCACGCGAGCAGCATGATCGCGATGATTCCGACCCGCCGCAGCGCAAGCACGTGCCCTCGCAGGTCGGCACCGTCGTTGCGCGACCATGCGCCGCGCAGCAGCCCCGGCGCGAACCAGTGGTTGCCGATCATCAGGCTCAGCGTCAACGTGCTGACCACGACCATGCCGGTGGATGCGCTGAGCCCTCCGAGAAACGCGAAGAGCGCCAGGCCGCCCTGCCCCTGCGACAGCGGCAACGCGATGATGTACATGTCCGAATGCACCTTGCCCCCGAGCAGGGCATCACCGGCCGCAGCAAGGCCCAGCACCGGCAGCGCGATCAGCAACAGGTACAACGGGAATTGCCAGCGCGCGGTGCGGATGTCCTTTTCGTCGCGGCATTCGACCACCGCCACGTGGAACTGGTGCGGCAGGATGAACATCGCCAGCGCACCAAGCAGCACCAGCGGCAGGAAGCCACCGGTCGGGTTCGCAGGCACCGTCTGCAGCGGGGCAGGCGGCAGCCCGTCCAGCCCCAGCCACACGAAAGCTCCGAGCGTGAGCATCGCCACCAGCTTGAACAGCGATTCGAATGCCATCGCCAGCACCAGCCCACGGTTGTGCTCGGCGGCACTCGCCCGGCGTGTGCCGAACAGCATCGCGAACACCGCCATCGCCAGCGCCACGTACATCGCGCTGTCCTGCCATGCAGGCAGCGCGGCATCGTCGGTGGCTCGCGTGGTCAGCATCGCAAAGCTCATTGCGACGGCCTTGAGCTGCAGCGCGATGTAGGGAATCAGACCCAGGGCCGCGACCAGGGTGATGGTTGCGGCGAGCCACGCATCCTTGCCCAAACGCGTGGCGATCAGGTCGGCCAGCGAGGTCGCATTGGTCTCGCGAGCCAGGCGCACCAGCTTCATCATGAAGCCGAAGGCCAGCGCGTACATCAGGATTGCCCCGAGAAACGTCGGCGGCAATGGCCATCCGTACCGCGCCGCCTGGGTGACCGTGCCGTAGAACGTCCACGACGTGCAGTGCACCGCGAGCGACAGCGCATAGACGTGGCGCCAGTGCCGGGCGAACAGCGCCGGCCGGCGCTCGCCATACAGCGCGGTGCCGAACATGAGCGCGAGCCAGGCGAGGCTCGCCATGGCGACGGCGGCGAAGCTCAGCACTCGGTCAGCCGATCATTGTTTTCCCGCATCCCCAGGCCCTCGATCGATCTTCGGCATTATTGCCGCAGGTACGGCGCGGGCGGCACTTTTTTCCGCATCCGCTGGTTCGCCGCACGGCCCGCGGCGCCCGTGCCCGGATCGGTAGCCTGCCATGCACTTGCCCTTGCACTTGCCCTTGCTCTTGCTCTTGCCCTTGCACTTGCACTGCACTTGCACTTGCACTTGCACTTGCCCTTGCACTTGCACTGCACTTGCACTTGCCCTTGCTCTTGATCCCTCCTCCTCAAGCCCCATCGGCGGTCTAGACCCGTAGGGCGCCGGGCATGGATGCCCGGCGGTTTCCGCCGAGCCATGGATGGCGAGTCGGAAACTCGCGCGCAGAAACCGCGCCTTCGAGCTGTTGCCCTGTCGGGGAGACGCCTTTCTTTGGTTACTTTCTTTGGCGTCATCAAAGAAAGTGACCCGCCTACAGGCGGAAGCTGTTGCTGTTGCTGTTGCTCTGATTCGCGGAAGCGATACAAGCAATATCAAAGGCTTTCGGCCTGAAGGCCGAGTTCATTTCTTTTGGTAAGCGCCAAAAGAAACGGAACCAAAGAAAAACGCTTTCCCCGCAAGATCACAAGCCCTCAAGCGAAGTAGCTGCGCGGGAGTTTCGGACTCGCCATCCATGGCTCGGCCGAAACCGCCGGGCATCCATGCCCGGCGCCCTACGGGTCATAGACCGACGAAATGCAGTTGAGGTGGAGGGATCAAACGCAGGCAAATGCAACGGCAACGCCGAACTTTTCCAGGCGACGAAATCAACAACCCCGATCGCCGCAAGGTGCGACTGACACGAACAAACCCCCGCCGCTTCGCGGCGTTATTTCCGCGGCAGATACTGCAGCGGATCCACCGGCTTGCCGTTGTGGCGCACCTCGAAGTGCAGCATGTCGCGCGACGCACCGGTGCGGCCGAGCTCGGCGATCTGCTGGCCGACCTTCACCACCTGCCCCTCGCTGACGAGACGCTTGCGGTTGTGCCCGTATGCCGACAGCCACTGCTCGTCATGCTTGATGATGATCAGTTCGCCATAGCCCACCAGTCCCGAGCCTGAGTACACGACGATCCCGTCGCCAGCCGACGAGACCGGGGAACCTGCGGCGCCGGCAATATCGATACCCTGCCGTGTCGGTTCGCCGGACTTGAAGCGGTTGATCAACGCGCCCTCCGCAGGCCAGCGCCATGCGACGTTGCTGGACAGCGCTGCGGGAGTCGGTGCCGGAGCCTGGCTCGACGATGCGGAACCGGCACCGGTGCTGCGTTGCGGCGTCCCACTCTTTTCCGGCATGGCACGTGCGGCTTGCTGGCGACTGCCGGAACCCGACTTCGGATAGAGGATCAAACGCTGGCCGGGATAGATCGTGTACGGGGCGGAAATGCCGTTCCACATCGCCAGGTCCAATGGGGAAATGCCGTTGCTCGTCGCGATGCGGTAAACGGTGTCGCCTCGCTGCACGACAGTGCTGGCGCCGTACTTGGCTGCCGAGCCCGTGCTCACCGAGGCGGAGGGGCGCACGACCGTGCTGGAACACGCGGCGAGAACGAAAGCGGCGGCGATGGACAGGGCCGCGTTGCGGTATTGATTCGAAATGCTGGTCATGCGACTTGTTGTGCTCTCCCTAAGCGCCAGCCCGGAGCGGACGGCGGTGGTGACGAACCCGCAGGCAGCGCAGTGAAACCGCTCAACCCGCGAACCGTTGCAACAGCCCGTGGACGACGACACCGCCGCCACCGATCAGGATACCGAAGTAGATGATCGTGCCGATGTTGGCGAGATGGCCGAGCAACATCGCTCCGCCGTCGCGCTGTATCAACCCTACACCGTAGAACAGCAGCGCCAGGGCTGGCAGCGTGTTGCTGAATGGAACGAAGCCGAACGGCGCCATCAACAGCAGCGCCGCCAGGATGAAAGCAAGATTGTTGATCAGGTCCTGTGCGCGACCCTGTGCCAGCCGGCGCAGCCGGTGCGGACGACTGATCTTCTCAAGGCGCTGTACCCACGACATGCCGCCGATCAGCGCCGGACGCAGCTTGCGGGCGGGCAGCGTCTTGTTCCGGAGCCTGGCCGGCAGCCACAGCGGCCGCCCCAGCAGACGGCTGACTCCCACCAGCAGGATCGCGGCCCCGAACACCGTGCTGACGCCAGGAATGGACACCGGTATCAGAAAGACCAGCGTCAGCAGCAGCGTCAGCAGCAACAGACCCTCGTCGCCGAACACCAGGAGCAGCTCACCGAGAGTCAGCTCGTCCTGGGGCAGATCGCGGATGATCGCGCTCAACTGCTCCCCGAGCGAGGCCGCGTCGAGGTCAATCGGTGCATCCGGGCCTCCGGAGTCCGCTTCGGCGCTCAATCGATCATTCCCGACAGCAGCGGCACGAACACCACCGGCGCCAGGGTTTCCTGGGTGATGCGGCCATCGGCGTGCTTGTGCAGCCGCAGCAGCGACTGCGACGAGGCCGCACCGACCGGAGCGATCAGGCAACCGCCCGGCGCGAGTTGCGAGGTCAGCGTGTCGACCAGCGCCGGCGCCGCAGCCGTCACGAGGATCGCGTCGAAAGGCGCGTTCTCCGGCCAGCCGATGCGGCCGTCGTCGTGTTTGCTGCGCACGTTCATGCCCATCTGGCGGAAGCGCTTGCGCGCGCCGCGCAGCAGGTCGCCGATGCGCTCGACGGTGTGCACCTCAAGGCCGAGCGCGGCGAGTATCGCGGCCTGGTATCCCGAGCCGGTGCCGATCTCCAGCACCTTGGCCGGCGCGCCTTCGAGCAGGGCCTGGCTCATCTTCGCGACCACCCAGGGCTGCGAGATGGTCTGGCCGTGGCCGATCGGCAGCGCCGTGTCCTCGTAGGCGCGCATCGCCAGCGCCTCATCGACGAACAGGTGCCGCGGCACGGTGCGGATAGCGTTGAGCACGTTCTCGTCGTGTATTCCGTCCTCGCGCAGGCGCTCCACGAGCCGGTCGCGGACGCGCTGCGAGGTCAGCCCGGAGCCGATCGCCTCGGGCTTCAGGCGCATGCGCAGACTCATTGCGCCGACTCCTGCGGGGCGTCGTCGCCAGAGGCTGCGGACGCCTGCGGCTGCTTCAGGGACTCCGCCAGTCCGCCGACCCAGCTGGCGACCTGTTCGAGTGCCTGGTAGCGGGTGAGGTCGACCTGGATCGGCGTGATCGAGATATGTCCCGTCCGCACCGCATGGAAGTCGGTGCCGACCCCGGCGTCCTGCTCCGGACCCGCCGCGCCGATCCACCACCAGTGCCGTCCGCGAGGATCGAGCTGATGCGTGCAGGCCTCGGCGCGATGACGGTTGCCGAGCCGGGTCACCTCGAAACCGGCGATCTCGCCCCACGGCAGGTCCGGAACGTTGACGTTGAGCATCGTGTCGGCTGGCAGCGGATCGGTCCTGAGCCGCGCGATGATTTCCGCCGCCGCGCGCGCCGCCGTTTCGTAGTTGTGCCCGACGTGGTCGGCGGTGACCAGCGAGACCGCAACCGCGGGCAACCCGAGGAACCGGCCTTCCATCGCCGCGGCGACGGTGCCGGAATAGATCACGTCGTCGCCCAGGTTGGCAGTGTTGTTGATGCCCGAGACGACGATGTCCGGCTCCGGGTCAAGCATGCCGGTGATCGCCACGTGCACGCAGTCGGTCGGTGTTCCGTGGACGCGCCAAGTGGACGGGCCCTGCTTCGCCACGCGCACCGGCATGTCGAGGGTCAGCGAATTGCTGGCGCCGGAGCGGTCGCGGTCCGGGGCCACCACCAGGACTTCGTGCCCCGCCTCGCGCAGGCCCTGGGCCAATATCCGGATGCCGGGTGCGTCCACACCATCGTCGTTACTGACCAGAACTCGCATGAAATCGCATGAACTCCGACGAGGCCGCCTGCACCCGAAGGCGCGAACTGCACTCAGAAGATGAACGGATGGGGCCGGTCGGCGGATCCATGCCGCCCGGCAAACGCCTCGGCCCCATGATAGCCGATGGCCGCACCCGAACCTCTCTTGGGGCTGCATCAAAAGCACGCCAGCCGCGCTAGGCTTGGGCCATGGCCGACCAACCCGACGACGATGATGCCGAGCTGTTCCGGGCCGCGATCGGTCCGGTGCGGCGCCTTCCGGAGAGGCCGGCACCACCCGCGGCGGCCCGGCCGCGACCGCGGGCGCGAATGGCCGACCTGGACGAAGCCAACGCGCGCGAGGAATTCCGCCAGGCGCTCAACCTCAGCCAGTTGGAAGCCGGCGATCCGCTCGCCTACCGGCGTGACGTGCTGCCGATGCGGGCCTGGCAACGCCTGCGTCGCGGCGAGATCGCCGCGCAGGACGAACTGGACCTGCACGGCATGGACGTGCGCCGGGCGGAGTCACTGCTGCGGGCATTCCTGGCCGATGCAGGCCAGCGCGGCCTTGGCTGCGTGCGGGTGATCCACGGCAAGGGCGCGCACGGCGGCGGCGCCTTCGGCACGGACGGCTTGCCGGTGCTCAAGAATTTGGTCGATCGGCTGCTACGCCATCGCGCGGACGTGCTGGCGTTTCATTCGCCGCCGCCCGCGCAGGGCGGCACCGGCGCAGTGCTGGTGCTGCTCGTGCCTGCGAGGGGGCGCTAGCGGCTCAGGTCAATCCTGGACCAGTGCGGCTGTTTCCTTCGCGGTGAATCTGGGCCGATTGACCCAGGTGAGATCGATGCCCCTTCTGAACGCATCGCGTTCGACCCGGGCCATGTACATCTCCTCAGCGGTCAGTGGCGCGCGCATTCCCATGCGGTCGTCCCGTTGGTCCGTGGTGGCACAGGCGGTCAGGCCGAGAAGGGATACGGAGAGGAAAGCACATCCAATGGCAGCAGCTTTCATGATGCTTCTCCAGATGCGGCTTTCCGGACGACCCGGCCAGCCGTACCTCATCCATACAACCCTCAGTGCCGGCCCGCCAGTGCCGCAATACGCGATCCCGACGAACGGTCTGGCGCTGCGGGGGCAGCGGCAGAAGCAGGCGCGGGAGAGCCGCTGGTGCGTCAGCCTCGGTGCGAAGCTTCGCGCAGATCGCCCAGTTCGGCCAGCACGACCGTGGCGTAGGCGCCCGGCGGCAGCGTGAACGACAGCTCCAGGCTGCTGGCGTCCAGCCACTGCCAGCTCAGATCGGTCGGTCGCAGCCGCAGCGATCGACGCTCGTGATCCAGTCCGGCCTGCTCGAGGCCTGCGCGAAGCACGACCGACTCCTCGTCTGCGACTGCTTCGAGTTCCATCGCCGCGACCTGCCCCGTGCTGCGCAGTTCGCCCCTGCCCCACAACGGTCCGCTGGGGTGAATGTCGAAGTCGGCCAACCGCTGCGCCAGCGCGTCGGTGAATGGCTCCGGGCCGAACACGCTGCGGCTGCCGTCCAGCGTCCATACCTCGCCTTCGAGACCCTTGTCCTGCTGCAGCCCCGACCAGTTTTCGGCCTGCACCCGCGCCGACAGCACACGGTTGAACAACTGCGAGCGTGCCGCGGACAGCAGCATGCCGCGCTGCTCGCGCCGCACCCTGCGGCCGGCGAACATCGCCCGCGCGTTGGCAATGTTGTCGCCGTCGCGGCCGAAACGCTGCTCACCGAAGTAGTTGGGCACGCCATGCGCGGCGATCGCCCGCAGCCGCGACTCGATCAATTCGCGTGAACCTACCGCATCACGAAGCACCAGCACGAACCGGTTGCCCGACAGTGCGCCCCGCGGCAGCTTGCGCGAGTGCCAATGATGTTCCAGCACCCGCAACTGTTCACCACGCGCGGCGTCGGTGGGCGCATCCGGATCGGCGTGGATCTGCAGCTCGGCAAGGTCCGGCGCCACGCGCTTTGGCAGATGGACGCTGAAGCGCTGTCGCGTCACGGCATGGCGGTCCTTCATTCCGGCGTAGCCGATCGCCATCTCGGGCACACCCGCCCATTGCGCCAGGCGCTTGGCCGCGAACCCGGTGTTCATGCCTCGCTTCTCCACCGTCAGCAGCAGGTGCTCGCCACTGCCGCTGGGCTCGAATGACGCTATCTCCTCGACACGGAAATCCTCGGGCCTGCTGCGAATCACGGCATCGAGCACCTCCTCGCCGTGAGCGCGCGCGAGGCCACTGTCCAGCGCGCTCATGCGTCCACCGCCGCCACCAGCAGGCACACCGCCATTGCCGCGATTCCCTCGCCACGGCCGGTGAACCCCAGGCGCTCGCTGGTGGTGGCCTTCACCGAAACGACTTCGATCGGCATGCCCAGTTCCTCCGAGAGCGCTTCCCGCATCGCCTGCGCGTGGGGCGCGATCTTTGGTTGTTCGCACACGATCGTGATGTCGGCATTGCCGAGCTGCCAGCCGTGCTCGCGCACCATCGCGTTGCAGGCGCGCAGGAATGCACGGCTGTCTGCGTCGCGCCACTGTGGATCGGAGGGCGGGAAGTGCTGGCCGATGTCGCCCAGCGCGAGCGCCCCCAGCATCGCATCGCACAGCGCGTGGATCGCCACGTCGCCGTCGGAATGCGCGAGTACCCCGCGTTCGTGCGGAATACGAACGCCCCCGAGCATGACGTGATCGCCTTCACCGAACGCATGGACGTCGTAGCCCTGGCCAATCCTGATGTTCACACCTGATCCTCTCTGCGCGCGGTAGATCCGCACAATGATGTTGCAGGTGCCGCCGCAACTGCGAACGGCAACGAAAAAAATACGACCGCAGACCGGCTTGGCGGCGAACCCGGCCTACTGCAGCGCGATCATGCGCGGCGTGCCAGCAGATGTTCGGCCAACGCGAGATCCGCAGGCGTGGTCACCTTCAGGTTGTCCTCGCGACCTTCGACCAGCCGCGGCCTCACACCCGCGCGCTCCATCGCCATGGCCTCGTCGGTGACCGCCAGGCCAGCGGCACGCGCGGCCCGCAGCGCGTCGGTCAACGGCCCACGGCGGAACGCCTGCGGAGTCAGCGCCCGCCACAGGCGTTCGCGGGGCTGGGTGGCCTCGATCCTGTGTTCGAGGTCGGCAAGCTTGAGCGTGTCGCGAACCGGCGCGGCGAGGATGGCGCCGTCGGCGCAACTCTCGGCCGCCACGATGAGCCGATGCAGATCGCCTGCGTCGAGATTCGGCCGTGCTGCATCGTGTACCAGCACCAATGCGTCCGGCCCGGCCGAACCGGGAAGCGCCAGCAGTGCTGCAAGCACCGAGTCGGCGCGCTCCCCACCTCCGGTGCAGCGCAGCAGCGGCTTGCCGGCGCGCACCGTTTGGTTCGTCCACAGTCGATCGTCTTCGGCCAGCGCGATGATGGCTCCGGCAACGCGCGGATGCACGAGCAGGGCATCCAGCGCATGTTCGAGCAACGTCCTGCCAGCCGCGCGGAGATACTGCTTCGGCACGTCGCCGCCAAAGCGCATGCCGCGCCCGGCGGCAGGAAGCACCGCCCAGATGTCGGCGCGACCGCTCAAGGCGAATCGCCATCTTCCGGCGGCGGCTCTGTCGTGCCCGGACCGGTATCGTCGCGCCTCTCCGATTCGACCACCCGGTAGAAGGTCTCGCCCGGCAGGATCATGCCCAGCTCGCTGCGGGCACGCTCTTCCACCGCGGCCTCGCCGGTCTTGAGGTCCTCGACCTCGGCGGCCAGCGCGGCGTTGCGCTGCTGCAGCCCGACGTTCTCGCGCGACTGGCTCTGCACGCCCTCTTCGAGCACCGCGACCGAACGCATGCCGCCCTCGCCGGTCCAGAGACGCAACTGCAGCAAGGCCAGCAATCCGACCAGCAGCACCAGCAGCACGCGAAGCCAGCGCATCGGCCGGTTTTCCCGCTCAGCGCTTCAACGAAACGAACGCGTCGCGGCCCTGGTAGCGTGCCGAACCCGGCGCCAGCTGGTTCAGGTGCTCCTCGATGCGCAGCAACTGGTTGTACTTGGCCACGCGGTCGCTGCGGCACAGCGAGCCTGTCTTGATCTGGGTCGCGGTGGTGGCCACGGCGATGTCGGCGATGGTGGTGTCCTCGGTCTCGCCGCTGCGATGAGACACCACGGCGGCATAGCCGGCGGCATCGGCCATCGCAATGGCTTCCAGGGTCTCGGTGAGGGTGCCGATCTGGTTGACCTTGATCAGGATGGCGTTCGCGACCTGCTGGTCGATGCCCTGCTGGAAGATCCGCGGGTTGGTCACGAACAGATCGTCGCCGACCAGTTGAACCTTTTTGCCGAGGCGCTCGGTGAGCAGCTTCCAGCCCGCCCAGTCGCCCTCGTCCATGCCGTCCTCGATGGTCACGATCGGGTACTGCGCGGCCCAGTCGGCGAGGAAGTCCACGAACTGCTCGCTGGTCAGGCGCTTGCCCTCGCCCACGAGGTGGTACTTGCCGTTGTCGAAGAACTCGCTGCTGGCGACATCCAGGCCGAGCACGATGTCCTCGCCTGCGGTGTAACCGGCTTTGCCGATCGCCTCCAGAATGGTTTCCAGCGCTTCCTCGTTGCTGCGCAGGTCCGGGGCGAAGCCGCCCTCGTCGCCGACGGACGTGCTGAGGCCGCGTCCCTTGAGCACCGACTTGAGCGCGTGGAACACCTCGACTCCGGCGCGCAGGCTCTCGGCGAAGCTGTCGAAGCCGATCGGCAGCACCATGAATTCCTGCATGTCGACGTTGTTGTCGGCGTGCGCGCCGCCGTTGATGATGTTCATCATCGGCACCGGCAGCGACACCGGGCGGCCATCGGCGAGGTGCTGCCACAGCGGCATCTTCTTCGAGGCTGCAAGCGCATGAGCGTTGGCCATCGAGACGCCCAGCAGCGCATTGGCACCAAGACGGCCCTTGTTCTGGGTGCCGTCGAGATCGATCAGACGACGGTCGACGCCGGCCTGGTCGGCCGCATCCATTCCGGTGATCGCCTGGGCGATCGTGGTGTTGACGTTCTCCACCGCGGTACGCACGCCCTTGCCGAGATAACGGGTGCGGTCGCCGTCGCGAAGTTCGACCGCTTCCTTGGATCCGGTGGACGCGCCCGAGGGCACCATCGCGCGGCCGAAGCTGCCGTCGGCGAGGGTCACTTCGGTTTCCAGCGTGGGATTGCCGCGGCTGTCGAGGATTTCACGTGCGTGGATTCGAGCGATCTTGGTCATGGGTCCGATGGTTCCATTTCAGAATGAGCGGGTTTGTGACGGCGGTGCGGTACAGGGCGCGGAGGGCGAGGGTTACAGCTGTTCCTCGACGAATCCGTTGCGCTTGGTTACCTCGTCCAACGCCATCAGCGTTTCCAGCAGGGCGCGCATCTTCCCCAGCGGCCACGCGTTCGGCCCGTCCGACAGCGCCTTGTCGGGGTCTGGGTGGGTTTCCATGAAGATGCCGGCGATGCCAACGGCGACCGCGGCGCGCGACAGCACCGGCACGAACTCGCGCTGACCGCCGGACTTGCCACCGGCGCCGCCGGGCAGTTGCACCGAGTGCGTCGCATCGAACACCACCGGACATCCGGTATCGCGCATGACGCTGAGCGAGCGCATGTCGGACACGAGATTGTTGTAGCCGAAGCTCGCGCCACGCTCGCAGGCCATGATCTGCTGGTTGCCCGTCGCCAGGGCCTTGTCGGTGACGTGCTTCATTTCCCAGGGCGACAGGAACTGCCCCTTCTTGATGTTCACCGGCTTTCCGGCGCTGGCGACCTTCTGGATGAAGTCGGTCTGGCGGCACAGGAACGCCGGCGTCTGCAGCACGTCCACCACCGAGGTGACCTCGTCCAGCGGCGTGTACTCGTGCACATCGGTCAACACCGGCACGTTGAGCTGTCGCTTGACCTCGGCGAGCACCTTCAGGCCCTCCTCCAGTCCCGGACCACGGAACGCGGTACCAGAGGTGCGGTTGGCCTTGTCGAAGCTGGACTTGAAGATGAAGGGAATGCCGAGCGCGCCGGTGATCTCCTTGAGCTGGCCGGCGACGTCGAGTTGCAACTGCATCGACTCGATCACGCAGGGACCGGCGATCAGGAAGAACGGCCGGTCCAGGCCGACCTCGAATCCGCAGACGTTCATGGGCTGGCTCCGGTCTGGTGTGGGGGGCGTCATGCGCGTGCTTCCTTGATCTGGCGTGCGCCTGCCCGCGCCTGGTCGGCGTGGGTGCCCGCGGCCGCCCGGGCCTTGTGCTCGCGTGCGGCGCGGACGAAGCCGACGAACAGCGGGTGACCGTCTCGCGGCGTCGAAAGGAACTCCGGATGCGCCTGGCAGGCCAGAAACCACGGGTGCTCGTCGCGAGGCAGCTCGACCATTTCCACGAGCAGGTCGTCCATGGATTTGGCGGCGATCACCAGCCCCGCGTCCTCCAGTTGCGTGCGATAGCGGTTGTTGAACTCATAGCGGTGGCGGTGGCGCTCGGCGACGACGTCCTGGCCATATACCTCGCGTGCCAGGGTGCCAGGCTTGAGCCGCTGCTCCTGCAGTCCCAACCGCATCGTGCCGCCGAGATCGCTGTCCGCGCTGCGGCGCTCGATTTCGCCGGTGGCCGTGCGCCATTCGGTGATCAGGCCGATCACCGGGTGCGGGGTCGTCTTGTCGTTCTCGGTACTGTTCGCGTCGGTCAGGCCCGCCTTGTTGCGTGCGTAGTCGACGACTGCCGCCTGCATGCCGTAGCAGATGCCGAAATACGGCACCCCGGTCTCGCGTGCGTACTTCGAAGTCAACACCTTGCCCTCGAAGCCACGATCACCAAAGCCGCCGGGCACCAGCAGCCCGTCGACGCCTTCCAGCACGCTGGCACCGCCCTGCTCGATCTCGGTCGACTCCAGCCACTTGAGCTTCACCCGCGTGCGCTGGCGAATGCCGCCGTGTTTGAGCGCTTCAGCGAGGGACTTGTAGGCGTCCTGGTGGTCGACGTACTTGCCGACGATGCCGATGGTGACCTCGTCCACCGGATTCTGCGTGGCATCCACCACCGCCTCCCACTCCGACAGGTCGGCCGGGCCGGCCTGCAGGCGCAGGCGGTTGATGACGATGTCGTCCAGGCCCTGTTCGTGGAAGAAGGTCGGCAGCTTGTAGATGTTGTCGAGGTCGACCGCCGAGATGACCGCCTGTTCCGACACGTCGGTGAACAGGGCGATCTTGCGACGGTCCGAGTCGGGCAGCGGCTGCTCGGAGCGGCACAACAGGATGTCCGGCTGGATGCCGATGGAGCGCAGCTCCTTCACCGAATGCTGCGTCGGCTTGGTCTTCAGCTCGCCGGCGGCGGCGATCCACGGCACCAGGGTGAGGTGCATGAACAGCGCGCCCTCGGGGCCACGCTCGCTGCGGATCTGGCGGATCGCCTCGAGGAACGGCAGCGACTCGATGTCGCCCACGGTGCCGCCGATCTCGACCAGGCCGATGTCGTAACCGTCGGTGGCAGCCACGATGCAGCGCTTGATCTCGTCGGTGATGTGCGGGATCACCTGCACGGTGCCGCCGAGGTAGTCGCCGCGGCGTTCCTTGCGGATCACGTTGTCGTAGATCCGACCCGTGGTGATCGAGTTCTTGCGGCTGAGGCGGGTGCGCACGTAGCGCTCGTAGTGACCGAGGTCGAGGTCGGTCTCGGCACCGTCGTCGGTGACATACACCTCGCCGTGCTGGAACGGACTCATCGTGCCTGGATCGACATTGATGTACGGATCCAGCTTCATCATCGTCACCCGCAAGCCGCGGGTTTCCAGGATGGCGGCGAGCGAGGCAGCGGCGATGCCCTTGCCGAGCGAGGACACCACGCCGCCGGTTACGAAGACGAGCGGGGTCACGGAACTTGGGGGAGCCATGCGTTTTACTACTGCTGGAAAGCGGTAGTTTACCGGCTGGACGGTTGGTCCGCGACCGCCGCGGGCCGGCAGACCCCGACAGGGCCGGCAGACGGGCAGTGGCACAGCCGCGACGGTCATGAAGGCGGGCCTGGAGGCCGCTTGGCCCCGCGTGTTGGCCCCGCGTGCGCGTAGACATCCCGGGCCTTTGCGGGAAACCCCCGTTGTGGCCCGGCACGCCAGCTCCCTGTAGGCTGAACTCATTTGCGAGGGAACGCACCGATGGCAATTACGATTCGTGACATCCAGGCAGGCGGAATGACCTTCCGGACTCGGGAAGCCGGCATCCCCGGCGGCGAGCCCGTGCTGCTCCTCCATGGCTTTCCAGCAACGTCGCACATGTGGGTCGATTTGCTTCCCCTACTCGCGGAAGCCGGGTACCACTGCTTCGCGCCAGACCAGCGGGGATACAGCCCCGGCGCGCGTCCGGAGGGCAGCGAAAACTATCAAACCCACCTGTTGGCCGCCGACGTGGTCGCCATTGCCGACGCGGTCGGATTCACCAGCAGGTTTCACCTGATCGGCCACGATTGGGGCGCGGCCGTGGGCTGGCGGACGGTGCTGCCCTACCCCGACCGAATTCAATCCTGGACCTCGCTTTCCATCCCGCACCCAGCCTCGTACGGGCGGGCGTACCGGGATGACCCCGACCAACAGGAGCGCAGCAAGTACATAACCTACTTCCAGGAGCCAGGCGTGGCCGAGGCGGCGATGTCCGCCAATGACTACGAACGCTTGAAGGCGGTCTGGTCGAAGAATTCTCCGGAAGAGCGCGAGGAGTATATCTCCGTTTTCACTCAACCCGGTGCGCTTACGGCAGCCCTCAATTGGTATCGCGCTTCATTCGGCTCGACCCAGAATTCTGCTGGAGACGGCGATACGGATGTGCATGTGCCCACGCTGACCATCTGGGGAAACCAGGATCATGCGGTAGGACGCTCAACCACCGAGACGGAAGCGGATTACATGAAGGACTATTACCGGTTCGTCGAGATGGATGCCGGCCACTGGCTGATTCAGGAGAAGTGCGCGGAAGTGTCTCAGGAAATCCTGGCACACCTGAAGCAGTTCCCGATCCAGCGTTCGGGGTAAGGCGGACATGAGTACCAGGCAGTCGACCATCCTGTGCGCGTTTGGGTAAGCCATTGGCGCAGCGCAGCGTAGAAGATCGACTGGGTGGGGGTACGGAACTGGCGGTGATCGAGAGCAAAACGTGAGGCGCGCAGATGACTGCGGAAATCGCCGCGTCCAAGCTCCGAACCGCCCCGAAGTGAGGGGACAGTGTGTCGCCGCCGACATCGAGGTGCTTTCCGGGCTTGACCCGGTCAAGCGCCTTCCCGGCATGTACACGGACACCTCCCGCCCGGATCACCTGGCGCAGGAGGTGGTCGACGACGCCTGGCCTTGGTCGACCGCGACAGGCCGAAATTCGGGCGCTAACTGCGGAACTTGGGTGGCCCGCCGTGTATGGCGCATGACGCCCCCTCCAACTGGACACCCGCCTTCGGCAGGCGCATGCTGCGGCGACGATGAATTCGCGGCAGGGACTGACGCGGCGGCATGTGCGGGAAGGAGCGGATCGTCTTCCCGATGACGTGCATGATCGAGCCACGGATACCGTCGGTTCCGTCGTCTTTTCCGTTCCGTCATCTTTCAATGAGGCGGGAACGCAGTGCCGGAAGCCTTCTCGCGCGCCCGGGTCGATGCCCCCGCCACCGCATCGGCATCCAGGGGAAGGCATCACATGTTCATCGACATCATCAAGGGCGCGCAGTACGGGCTTCCGCTGCGTGCGCTGTTCGGCCGCGCCGCCACTGTGCATCTGAAATCGCATGACGCCGACACCCGCGACGCGGTGCTGGCGCTGGTGCGTGCGCTTGCGCGCGCCGCTGCGGAAGCACCGCAGCCCAGCGGGCTGGTCGCGGCGTTTTCGCCGGAACTGTGGGGGCACTGGGAGCATCGCGAGATTCCGGTGCGCCGCAGCGTACTGGACGGCTCGCCGAAATTGCGCGACACGCACGGCGATGTGTTCCTCTACCTGAAGACGCCGGACATCGCCACCGCAGAACGCATCTTCGATGCGGCACGCGGCGAGATCGACGCGCTGGCCGAGCGCGTGGAGTACGTGTCGGTCGGCAAGCGCGAGGATGGCCGCGTCATCGGAGGCCGCTACCTGGACGGCATCACCAATCCGTCCGACCCGGTGAGCATGGCCGAGGACATCCTCATCGACGGGCCCTACCGTGGTGCCGCGTTCGGCTTCACCCAGCAGTTCCTGTTCGACTGGAAGGCGATCGCGGCGCTGACGCCGGACGCCGAGGATGCGACGCTGGGCCGCAATCCCGCCGGTGCGGTGCTGCCGCAGGCACCGGACGATGCGCACATCCATCGCGCGCATTTGCTGGACGAAGACGGCGACAACCGCAAGCTGCTGCGGCAGGCGCTGCCGTTCGGCGAACAGCCCGGGCATCCGGCGCGCGAACAGGGGCTGATGTTCGTGGCCTTCTGCAACGAGCAGGAACGCTTCGAGAAGATCCTCCACCGGCTGATGGGCGACATGCCCGACCGCCCGGTGGACCGCATGATGTCGCTGGTGCAGGGCGTGTCGGGCGGCTACTGGTATGTGCCCGCCGCCGCCGAGCTGGGCGTGCCCGCAGTGGACGACGACGCGGCCGCACAGGAAGACCCGCACTGGCAGGTGCGCAGCCCGAATGGCTACATGTTCTACAACTCGCAGGATTACCTGCACCAGATGGCGGACGGGCGCTATCGCCCGGGCGATCCGCCAGGCGAACGCCTGCTGTCGCTGCTAAGCCGCGCGTTCTCGCACTGGAACGACGGCTGGCTCAAGCGCAGGCCCTTCCCGCGCCTGCCGCACCTGTCCACATTGGTCGCGCCCGACGAGCAGCCGGTGCTGCAGGCGTCGGCGCAACAGCGCAAGGGCCTGGCAAACAGGAAAACCCTGGCCGAACTGCTGTCCTTCCCACATTCCCCGTATGCGAAGCAGGGCCAGCTGCTGCGCATCCATGCGAAGGAACTGCTGGTCGGCGTGATCCCCGATTTCACGCTGGGGCGCGGCAAGGAAGTGGTGCCGTATCTGACCGAGGACGAGTCGGTGTCCGCGTGGCTGAAGGGCGAGCTGAACGAGTGGTCCGCGATGGGCCACATCGTGCCCGACTACCAGCGGCTGGTGGAACGCGGCCTGGGCGCGATGCTCGACGATGTGCGCACCCGACTGGCGCAGCCGGAGTTGACCGACGCGCAGCGCGACTTCTATCGATCCACGATGTGGTCGCTGGAAGGCGTGCAGGCCTACCTCGAAAACTGGGCGTGCCTGGCCGATGCCGCCGGCGAACGCGCCGGCGATGCCGCGGATGCCTCGAACATGCGCGAGGTCGCCAGGCGCCTGCGTCGCCTCGTCACCGAGAAGCCGGCCGACTTCCACGACGGCGTGCAGCTGATCTATTCGTTTCACTGCTGCCTGCACCTGCTGGGCGAACTCACCTCGCTGGGCCGGCTGGACCAGATCCTGTGGCCGCTGCTGCGCGACCATCCGACGGACGAGCACCGTGCGCAGGAGATCATCGACTGCCTGTGGGTGAAGATCGGCGAGAACGCCTTCGTCAACCGCGCGAACATCACCGACTACGTCAACTATGGCACCACCGCCGTCTGCGGGCTGGGCGGCAACTTCCCGCAGGGCGGCGGCATCAATCAGTGGGTGCAGCAGATCACCGTCGGCGGCTACATCGCCAACGACGACCCGGTGCCGACCGGCGGCGCCAACCCGGTCACGATGCTGTGCCTGAAGGCCGCGCGGCGCATTCCGGTCAACGCGCCCACACTGTCGCTGCGCGTGTACCAGGACATGCCGCAGGAAGTATTGGATGCCGCCGCGGAGTCGCTGCTCGCAGGCGGCGCGCACCCGATCCTCTACCAGGACGACAGGCTGTGCGAAGCGCTGCATCGTTCAGGCAAGGACGTCAGCCTGCGCTGGGCGCGCGACTATGCGGCCGACGGCTGCTACGAGCCGATGCTGGCAGGCGCCACCGAGTTCGCGTTCGCCAACGTCACGCCGCTGGCCGCGCTGGAACAGGCACTCAACCAGGGCGCGACCTATGGCGCCGCGGGGCCGGTGTACCTGCGCGGCCTGAAGCAGACGTTCCGCTCACCGCCTGCGGCCACGCTCGACACCTTCGAGGCGTTGCAGCGGCAGTTCCTGCACCAGCTGCAATGGCTGGTGGTGCAAACCTACAACGTGCTGCTGGGCAATTATGGCAACCTCGGGGGCATTTGCCCGAGCCCGTTGCTGTCCACGGTCATCGACGGCTGCGTCGAATCCGGGCGCGATCTCACCGCGGCAGGCGCGCGCTTCCACATGCTCGCGCCGCTGTGCGTGGGCGTGTCGAACACCATCGACTCGCTTTACGCGATCAAGAAACTGGTCTACGACCGCGAGACCGCCGTCGCCACGCTGCCGGAGCTGCTGGACTGCCTTATCAACGATTGGGGCTACACGCTGATCGAACCGTACCAGAACGGACTGATGGGCCCGGCCGACGCCGCGGCGCGCACGCTGAAGTACCAGGAATGGCGGCAGGTCGCGCTGGCGCTGCCGAAGTGGGGCAGCGGCGATCCCGACGTCGATGCGCTGGGCAAGTGGCTGATGGACGCGCTGGTCGGCCTGTGTGTCGATGTGATCCGCCAGCCGCATCCGGCGCTGAAGGGCGCGCTGGCCGGCATCGCACAGAATTTCGGCGACATCGAGTTCGTGGTCACGCCGGGCATCGGCACGTTCGAGGGCTACGTCGGCGACGGCCTGTCGTTCGGCGCCAGCGCCGACGGCCGGCGCAACGGTATGCCGATCGCATCGGACCTCTCGCCCGTGCCCGCGCCGCAGGACCTGCCGCCGGCACCGGCGTTCCGCAACATCTACCAGTCGCTGCGCAGCTGGCGCGTGGATGCGATCGAGTACGGGCTGTCGAATGCCTCGCCGGTGGACATGAACATCACCGAGGACTTCCCGCTGCAGGACCTCAAGCATTTCGTCCGCGCCTATGCCGACGGCGAGACCGGCTCGAACCTGATCACGCTCACCTGCGCCGACCCGGCGACCTACGCGGCGGCCGGGCAGGACCCGGAACGCTACAACCTGGTGCGCGTGCGCATGGGCGGCTGGACCGAGTTCTATTCGGTCATGTTCCCGATGCATCAGGGACAGCACCAGCGGCGGCAGTTCTTTACGCCGTGATGCGTCACGCCATGATGCGTCGCGCCGTGGTGCGTCGCGCGGTAAACCACGCGCCCGCCATGGGGCGCGCTTTCAATGCGAAGGCAAGGGGGATTCGATGAAACGATTCGCACGCCTGTGGGCCGTACTCGGCCTGCTGATCAGCACCGCCGCGATGGCCGACGATCCGCCGCTGAACGCGAACGGCTGGAATATCGTGCTGGTGCCGTCGTTCGAACAGGGCCGCCACAACAACCTGTCGGTCGCCGGCTTGAACGCGTCGCTGCGCTTCGGCCAGACACTCACCTCGGCGACCGCCGGCAAGCTGCCGCAGGTGCGGCAGGTCTACGCGCTCACGCTGGCCTCGCCCGGCAAGGACACGGACACGGACATGGTGCCGCTGCAAAGCATCCAGCCGTACGCGCTGCTGAACTATCAGGCGGTCAAGGTGCAGCAGCTGAATCCCGGCGGCGTTTCGACCTACAACTCGCCGGCGTATTTCATGCAGCAACTGCTGGCGAACCAGCCGCGCGGCATCTACGTGATCGCGATGCCGCGCGACATGCTCGCGGGCATCGCCGAGAACCTGACCGGCTCTCTGCCGTCGCTCGACGCACATC
Organism: Pseudomonadota bacterium; assembly: GCA_030857025.1. Taxonomy (GTDB): domain Bacteria; phylum Pseudomonadota; class Gammaproteobacteria; order Xanthomonadales; family Xanthomonadaceae; genus Lysobacter_K. Next base: position 58,400 of record JALYOF010000018.1, read on the forward strand.
ACTACTACGTGGTCTCCGGCCAGCCGGGCGCGCTGAAGCTTGATGCCTACGCCGACGGCGTGACGCGCGATGCGAAGTACCCGGAGATCGCACTGCCGCGGCGTTCCGCCACTTGCCCGCAGGCGCCGGTGACGATCCGCGTGCGGGCGCCTGACGGCCTGCTGCCGTACATTTCGCAGAAGGCGCTGCTGGTGCGGCATGTCGAAGCGCACCCCGGCGGCAACTTCGAGAACGGCAACTACGTCTGCCAGGGCCAGTGGCGCGCACTGGGCGCGAACCGCATCCTGCTGGAAAAACTCGGCCGCCGGCCCGACTACGTCTACACGTCCGACCCGGCCGACATCATCGACTGCGGCCAAGCATGCTCCTACATCCGCCCGTCGCTGACCGTCGCACCATTCGCCATCCAGCATGATCTGCCGCTCACGCCGGCGCCGTTCCAGTGGGAGGACGCCGCCGATCTGGCGATTGCGTTGTTTGACCGCAATTCGCCCTACCTGCAGCGGCCCGCCTCGGGACAGACGCTGCTGGTCGGCTGGGAGCACGATCACATCGAAAAGGCCGTGCGTTACCTGCTCGCGAACGTCTACCGCGACCCCGCCGCCGCCGCACGACTGCCGTCGTGGAGCTACACCGACTACGACACCGTGTGGGAACTGTCCACCGACGAGGACGGCACGCTGACGTTCCGCAACAGCTGCGAAGGCATCGCCACCAACACGTTGCCGAGCACCTGCCCCGCCTTTTTCCCGTGAGGCCTGCGCCGTCGATGACGCCAGAGATGGCCGGGACACCCGCGCTCCGGCCTTGAAGCGGACTTGCGCAATTACCCACCCCGCCCAAGCCGCCAGCGGCCAACGCCCCGACATCGACCTGATGCCGGCCGCCATCTGCCACCTCGACACCCTGCCCGCCCCGCCGGCCGTGATGATGTCCGCTACAGGCAGATTGGCGGGCGGGCGCATGCGCTGGAACTGCAGGCGATGGGGAAATCGATTCGGCCCAGGGCGCGGTATGTGGGGGTGGAACTGGGTACTGAGTGAACCACCGACTGGCTTGAATGCTTGGATATGACAGGTGCGGCGATCTCAATGACAACCTTGTGAAGAAACACGCCGACATGACGTAGCGGGGGTGGATTCAACCTTGAAGTGCAATGTGGTCGTGGTTGAAGAATATCTCGCTGGGTGTCAGATAGCCGAACCGCTTTCTGGGTCGGTCATTTAGCTGGTCTTCCGAGGCTTGAAGCTCCTTGGCTGTGATCGTGCTGCACGCGGCCGCAGCGGGCGGAGCGCGCTGGCGGCCGGTAGTGCGCTTCCTCCATCGCACCATGTTTCTCGAAGTTGCCGAGGATGGCGCGGATGACTGCGGGGTCTTCGATGCTGGCCACGATCCGCATCGTGCCGCCGCAGTGGATGCAGGTGTTCACGTCGATGCCGGATGAGGCGTTGTGCCCAGGTCATCGAACGTCGACGTTCGGCCGGTGTGCGGGGGTCTGCCGGTTCTGGCGGCGTGTCTTCGGCTGCGTTCGATGGTCGCCGTTTTCCGCCCCCCGAGGGCGTCAACTGCGCGCGCAACTTCGCGTTTGGCGCAAAGATGCCGTGAAACCGGGTCAGGTGCGCACGCGGCGGCGGGACGAGGGCCGCGAGTTTGGCGATGAATTTGATGGGCTCGAACTCCACGTGCGTGGTGCCATTCTTCCACGGCGTCCTGAGCTGGTAATGCACCCTGCCCTGCGGCGAGAGCGACAGGCGCTTGTCCGATATCGCGGGGCGTGCAATGTACCGGCAGGGGCGTTCGAGCTTGTGGCTTTCGTGCGTCTCGGCAGCCCCGCCCGCGTTCAGCGAGAATCCGCCGACCTTGCCGGCATCGCCCCCAGCGGGCCGGCATCGCCGGGCAGCGTTTGCAGTGTCACCACCTTGCGCCCGGCGTGCGGGCCGGTGGCGATGCGGTAGGTGATCGAACTCATCCGCAGCGCGTCCATGCCTTCGTTGCTGCCAGCACTGTCTGTCAGGAAGGCGGATTTTTCCTCGCCTTTGAGCCAGCCTTGCGCGCCAGATGTCGGCACACGCGATGCGCGATCTTGTCAGCCAGGTGCGTCGGCTGCGCGGAGGTCGGGGCGCGGGTGCGATGCAGGCGTGGTTTGCGCTGCTGGGTGGGGGGTACGGAGCGCGGTTGGCGGCGATCAAGAGCGAGCCGTGAGGCCGCGCACGTGAGCGCAGGTGACTGCGGAAATTGACGCGTCTACGCTCCGGACCGCCCGGGGTAAGGGGCCAGTATGTCGCTGATCTCCAAGGCTGAAGCAGGTACCGGACCCGACCGCCCAGCGGCTTGTTCTCACTGATGCGATGCTCCGGCCCCTCACCCCAGCCCTCTCCCGGTAGAGGGAGCACAAGATCGCGCCGCTGCGCTCCTCCCGATACGCTGTCCTCGGACGGCCGGCATAATGCCTCCCCGTCCTTGAACGCCTCCGCGAGCCCGACTGCCTGATGAATGCACGCTACAACGCCGCCGACATCGAGGTGCTTTCCGGGCTTGACCCGGTCAAGCGCCGTCCCGGCATGTACACCGACACCTCCCGCCCGAATCACCTGGCGCAGGAGGTGGTCGACAACTCCGTGGACGAGGCGCTCGCCGGCCACGCACGCACCATCGAGGTGACGCTGCATGCCGACGGCAGCTGCGAGGTCTCCGACGACGGCCGCGGAATGCCGGTGGACATCCATCCCGAGGAGGGCATCCCCGGCATCGAGCTGATCCTCACGCGGCTGCATGCGGGTGGCAAGTTCAGCAACAAAAACTACACGTTCTCCGGCGGACTGCACGGCGTGGGCGTGAGCGTGGTCAATGCACTGTCGACGCTGGTTGAAGTGCACATCAAGCGGGACGGCAACGAATACCGCATGACCTTCAAGGACGGCAATCCCGCATCGCCGCTGGAGGTGGTCGGAAGCGTCGGAAAGAAGAACACCGGCACGCGACTGCGCTTTTGGCCGGACCCGAAATACTTCGACACCAGCAAGTTCAACCTGCGCTCGCTCAAGCACCTGCTGCGCGCCAAGGCGGTGCTGTGCCCCGGGCTTACGGTCAAGCTGCTGGACGTCGCCAGCGGCGAAAAGCTCGAGTGGTATTACGAGGATGGCCTGCGCGACTACCTGCGCGGCGAACTGCAGGCCGGCTACCCGCAGGGTCGCGAACTGCTGCCGCCGGAGCTGTTCGTCGGCAAGCGCGAGCTCAACACCGAGACCGCGGACTGGGCGGTGGCCTGGGCGCCCGAGGGCGAGCTGATCCAGGAAAGCTACGTCAACCTGATCCCTACCGCCGCACACGGCACCCACGTCAACGGCCTGCGCACCGGCTTCACCGACGCGTTGCGCGAGTTCTGCGACTTCCGCAACCTGCTGCCGCGCGGCGTGAAGCTCGCACCGGAAGACGTGTGGGACCGGGTCGCGTTCGTGCTCAGCATCAAGCTCACCGACCCGCAGTTCAGCGGCCAGACCAAGGAACGGTTGAGCTCGCGGCAGGCGGCCGGGTTCGTGGAAGGTGCCGCGCACGACGCGTTCTCGCTGTGGCTCAACCAGCACACAGAGCTGGGCGAGCGCATCGCGCAACTGGCGATCGAGCGCGCATCGGCACGGCTCAAGACGGAAAAGCAGATCACCCGCAAGAAGATCACCCAAGGGCCCGCCCTGCCCGGCAAGCTGGCCGACTGCAGCAGCCAGGATCTCTCGCGCACCGAGCTGTTCCTGGTGGAAGGCGACTCGGCCGGCGGCAGCGCGCGACAGGCACGCGACAAGGATTTCCAGGCGATCCTCCCGCTGCGTGGCAAGATCCTCAACACCTGGGAAGTCGCCTCCGGGAGCGTCCTGGCATCGCAGGAAGTGCACGACCTGGCGGTCGCGATCGGCTGCGATCCGGGCAAGGACGACATCAGCGGGCTGCGCTACGGCAAGGTGATCATCCTGGCCGACGCTGATTCCGACGGCCTGCACATCGCCACCCTGCTGACGGCGTTGTTCCTGCGGCATTTTCCGGCGCTGGTCGCAGCGGGCAACATCTTCGTCGCGATGCCGCCACTGTTTCGCGTCGACGTGGGCAAGCAGGTGTTCTACGCGCTCGACGAGGAGGAAAAACGCATCCTGCTCGAACGCATCGAGCGCGAGAAAGGCGACCGCAAGAAGGGTTTGAGCGGTGCCGTGAACGTCACCCGCTTCAAGGGCCTGGGCGAAATGAATCCCTCGCAGCTGCGCGAATCCACGGTCCACCCGGACACCCGTCGGCTGGTGCAGCTGACCGTGGACGACGATGGCCTCGGCACCCATGCGCTGATGGACATGCTTCTGTCCAAGAAACGCGCCGGCGACCGGAAGGCGTGGCTCGAACTGAAGGGAGATCTCGCAACACTGGAGGTTTGAACCGGCCCTCCATTGCAATCAGCCGTGGCGACGGCTTGTCCATCTCCGCAGCCGAGGTCCTTCCTGGCGCGGCTCGAGCTCAAGGGCGACCTGGCGACGCTGGAGGTCTGATCGGGGTTTCGGCTCCCTCCTCTTCTTGCGGGAGGGGGCGAGCGGTGGCTCAGCGCTGCATGGCGGCCTGCAGCAGCTCCCCCAGCAACATCTGCAACCGCGCTGCCTTCGCCTCGTCGTACTCGAACGATGCTTCATCCATGTACAGGCGCTGGCTGATCTCCAGTTGCACCGCGTCCAGGCCGGCCGCCGACGCGCCGTAGTGGCGGGTGATGTAGCCGCCCTTGAAGCGCCCGTTGGCGACCCAGTCGTAGCGCTCCTGCGCAGCCAGGACAGCCTCCAGCCGCTGCTGCAGCGCCGGCAGGCAGCTGGAGCCTGCCGCCGTGCCGAGATTGAGGTCCGGCAATCTTCCGGGGAATAGAAACGGCAGTTCGCTGCCGCGGATCGAGTGACCTTCCCACAGCACGACACGCCCGTGCAGCGTTCGCAGGCGCTCCAACTCTCCGGCCAGTGCATCGTGGTACGGGCGCCACCAGGTATCGACGCGTGCCGTTATCTCCTCCGCTGTCGGCTCCTGGCCTGGCAGGTACACCGGCTCGGCGTCGAAGCGGCGGATCGGGCACAGCCCGGTGGTGTTCTGCCCCGGATACAGCGAAATGTCGTCGGGCGGGCGGTTGAGATCGACCACGTAGCGCGAATGGCGTGGCACCAGCACCGAGGCGCCCAGTTCGCGCGCGAATGCATACAGCCGCGACACGTGCCAGTCGGTGTCCGGGGCACGACGGGCCTCGGGGGTCATGCGCGAAGCGAGTTCGGCAGGGATGGCGCTGCCGTCGTGCGGCAGGCTGATCAGCAGCGGCGCGGTGCCGCGGTGAAGGGTGCAGATGTCCATGCGCACCAGTCTACCCGGGCAGTGGTAGACGCCTGCTCAGACCATCATGAGGACAGCAGATGAATTTGCATCCGGTTCAACTGCTTGCAAATTCTTACCTTCCATTTCATTTGTTACCTGACCTGACCCGACGCAGCGCCGCTGCCTATGCGGTACTTCGCCGGATGTGAGCGCACCATACAGGTGGTTGCATGAGAAACGTGGCGCTTAACCGGTTGACCCGGCTAATCGATTTAACCGATTTAAACCGATTTAACCGATTTAAGCGGGTTAAGCGGGTTAAGCGGGTTAAGCGGTAAGCGGATACGCGGTTGCCGCGACATCGGTAGAGGGATGCCCCGGCAACCGCGCTGAATTGAACTCAATACTTCATCCACTCGCCGTGGGAATACCTGGTGTAAGACTTGGCGCCGGACGTCGTGGTGACATCCTGGTTTTTGCAGGTGAAGCAGCGCAGGCGCGATGGCCGCACTGATTGGCCGCCGTAAGGCTGGCCGTTGGCGGTCAGGCTTTCACCCCAGGAGACTCGTGCATGCAGATGCGGTGCCCAGTTGCCGCCGGTGCTGCCGGCCCAGCCTATGACCTTGTAGTAGCCGTCGATATAGGCGCCCCAGTAGATGCCGTTGGCGATGCCGTTCAAGTGCGCGGTGACGCTGCGATAAGATCCGTTGCGCACGACCACATAATTGCCCAGCGTCCAAAAGCCATCGGTGCCCCAGCCGGCCCACTCGACATAGCCCGAGAAGGCGGCATAGGCGTTGGCACCTCTTTGCGCTGGCCAGTCATTGGCGTAATACTGATTCGATTGATTGGTATAGCAAAGGCCGACGTGATAGTTGGTGCCCCACCAGCTGCCGCCGTTGCCGCTCATCGCGCTCCAGCCCGGCACTGAGCGCAGGTTGTAATGGGAGCCGCTATAGAAGGTATTGGAGCCGTCCCATTGCAGTTGCCAATACATGCCGGTGGGCGCGGTAAAGCCGCACGATGCGGTAGTCATCCCCGACGGTTCAGGCGCATCGTTCTCAGCGAGTTCGCCGCGCGAGCGGGCGGCCTGCACATGTTCGCGGCGCTCGGCCTCGGCTTTGGCATTGCGGATCTGCTGCTCAACCGGCGGCAGACGGTAAGCGGCTGTATCTGCGTCTTCCAGACCGAGCGACTCGACCGCGCGCATCGGCTGCTTGAATTCGATGCTGGCCAATACCGACCTGCCGCGCGCATCGATGCCGACCTGGTCGGCCCACAAACCGATTTCATAAATCCTATTACCGTGCTTCGCATACACGATGGTGTAAGGCTGGGTGCCCGGCAAGCCGGTAATGGCCACTCCCCTATGGCCGCGGCCGACGATGACGTCGCTGCGGATCGGGTTGAATTCCTTGTACTCTTCCATTTTGGCAGCGACCATCTGTTCGAGCTGGTGCGGCTTGGCCTTGTAGGCAATGGCGATACGTGCCACGGCATCCATATCATGGCTGGTGTGTTCCCTGCCATGCTCGGTGGCTGCATAGAGGGCAAAACCGTAGGTGGTGTCGAACAACACCGGGTCCTTGGCCATTTTCCAGTTGCCCGGCACACTCACTTCAACACCGGTGACGTCGTCACCCAGCTTGACCTTCTTGTCGCTGGCATGGGCGGTGATTTGCAAAGCGAACAATAGCGCGCTCATACCGATCAGCGCTAACAGCGTTTTACCTGTTCTCAAGATCCCTCTCCTCGTCATGTTGAATCTCCATTCGGCACGAAAGCTTGATCAAGATATAGGAAGTTCAAACGCCCGTTTCGAGCAGTGTGCCGGGTAGGCGGGGGGCTCGCAAGGGCCGACCTGGGTGCTGCTTGGCCGCGGACCGGGGGTGGGTCGGGGGTCCGCGCGTGGTATTTCGACTGTGCGGGGCCGCGCAGCCGCGGAGTCCGCGGCCCATTTTCACTGATCCCCGACAACGGCACGCGCGCGGCCCTGCGGGATCGGGGCTGCATCGTGTCGTCTTCCGGGCTTCGGCTTCGGCGGCGGGCGGAGGGAATGTCACACGGTCGCAGCGGTGCGCACGCGCTCGCGGCCGGGAGTGCGATTACTCCAACGCGCCATGCTTTTCGAAGTGGCCGGGGTTGGCGCGGATGGCTGCGGGGTCGGCGACGATCCGCACCGCGCCGCCGCAATGAACGCAGGTGTTCGCGTTCGCCCGGCCGCGCGGCGCGGGCACTGCGCTCGGCCAAGTCCGGTCAGGACATCAGCACCAGTTCCTCGGCGCTGGTCGGGTGGATCGCGACGGTGTCGTGCAGGTCGGCCAGCGTGAGGCCTTTGCGGAACGCCACGGCGAAACCCTGAAGGATCTCGTCGGCGGCATCCCCCAGCAGGTGGATGCCGACCACGCGTCGCTCGTCGCCGGTGCAGACCAGTTTGAAAAGACTCCGCTGGGGCGAGTCGGCCAGGGCGTTGAGCATCGGCCGGAACCCGGCGCGCGCGACATGGACGCCTTCGCCGTACTGCTTGCGCGCCTCCATCTCGGTCAGCCCGATCATGCCGATCGGCGGGTGCGAGAACACTACGGTAGCGATGCCGCGTGGATCCAGGACGTTGTCGCTCGCGCCACCGTACAGCCGATCCATGAGACGACGCGCCGCGGCGATCGCGACCGGCGTCAGCGCAAGATCGGTGGTGACATCGCCGACCGCATGCACACTCGCGGCGCTGGTGGCATGCCGCTCGTCGACGATGATGTGGCCGCGCTTGTCAGTATTGACTCCCGCTGCCGCGAGGCCGATATCGGCGGAGTTGGGCCGGCGCCCGGTCGCGAACAGCAAGGCATCGAACCGTTCGGTCCAGTGGCTGCCGCCCTCGTCGGAATCGGAAACGCGCAACCGCACACCATCGCCTGCGCGCTCGGCCGCCAGGGTCTGGTGGCAGAAGTGCAGCCGGATGCCGGAATGCATCATGTCGCCGGCCAACTGATCGCTTAGTTCGGCGTCGAAGCTTTCGATCAGGCGCCTGCCGCGCACGAACACCTCGACCTGCGAACCCAGCGCCTGCAATACCCCGGCGAGCTCGACCGCGACGTAGCCACCTCCAACCAACGCGACCTTCTCCGGCGGCGCCGTCCAGTCGAAGAAATCGTCGGAGACGCCGCCCAGTTCGGCGCCGGGGATGTCGGGCTTGACCGCGTGCCCACCGGTGGCGACCAGCAGATTCGATGCCCGCAGGCGCACGCCGTCGCCGCATTCGATCGTGTTGGCGTCGACCAGTCGCGCATGCATCGGCAGGGTTGCGATCCCCTTCTCGTCCAGCCGCTTGCGATAGCTGGCGTGGATGTTGCCGATGTAGAGCTGCCGATGGGCGACGAAGGTCGGCCAATCCAGCACGCCACTGCCCGCATCGAAGCCGAGGGTTTTCGCAAGGCCGAGCTTGCGCGATATCTCAGCGGCCAGCCACATGGCTTTTTTCGGCACGCAGCCGACGTTGACGCAGGTACCGCCCAGGTGCGCTGGTTCCAGCAGGGCCACGCGCGCGCCGTGTTCGGCGGCGCGGAAAGCACCTGCCAGGCCGCCGGAGCCACCGCCGATGACGATCAGGTCGAAGTCTTTGTGCATCCCTCACTCCTTTGCAGGCCCGCTTGCAGGTGTCTGTCGGCACGGCTGGCGGGCGATGGACCCAACACTATCGAGATGCGTGTGAGCGCCCGGCCATCGTGCCTGCACGGAACGCTAGCCAAAGCGCTCCACGCGGTACGGCGAAGGATCGATCGCCGGCGTGCGGCCAACCATCAGATCCGCGAGCAGCTGGCCGGTACCCGCGCTCATGCCCATGCCCATCATGCCGTGGCCGGTCGCCAGCCACAGGCCATCGTGGCCCGGTACCGGACCGATGATCGGGATGTCATCGCAGCTCATCGGGCGCCAGCCATACCAGCGCTCGCGCACCTCGGGTCCGACCGGCTGGTGCAGGTACTCGGCCGCGCCGCGCTCCAGCGCAGCCAGGCGGCGCTCGTTGAGGCGCTCGTCGAATCCGGAAAACTCCATCGTGCTGCCCAACCTGAAGCCACTGCCCCAGGCAGTCACGCACACCGACCTCTCGCGCAGGACAAGCGGCCTTTGCGGCACCAGATCAGGGGCGCTGTAGGTGATCGAGTAACCCTTTCCTGGCTGGATGGCGCGGCGCAGCGCCGTCACCCCCACGACATCGCCAAGCTGGCGCGACCATGCGCCCGACGCGAGCACGACATGACGCGCCTGCAGCGGACCCGACGTCGTATTCACGCTCATTCGCTCGCCAGTGCGCTCCAGCGATTGCAGCCGACAATGCTCCTGGATCGTTCCGCCGTATTCGCGAACGACGCGTGCCAGCTCGGCGACGTAGCGGTCCGGCCGCAGCGCGGCGTCACCCTCGAAGCGCAGCGCTCCAGCCACGCCGGGCTTCAGTGACGGCTCCCCGCGCAGGTAGTCGCTGCCCTCGAACACCTCGACGCCGATTCCCAGCGCACGCAGGCTGTCCACGTGGCCCTGTCCGTCGGCGAAAGCGCGGGCGTCGCGATAGACGTAATCCAGGCCCGAAGGCGTGAACTCGCATGCAAGCGCATGTTCGCTGATCCACTCGGCGATGCGGACCCGCGAGTCGTTGAGCAGAACCGACTTTGCCTGCGAGCTGGCCAGCCAGTCCCGGGTGTTGCAACGGCCGGCAAAGCGCATCAACCAGGCCCAGAGGCCGGGATCCAGCCTGGGCGGGATGTACAGCGGGGCGTCCGGAGTGAGCATCCAGCGCAGCGCCAGCGCCGGAGTACCGGGCGCGGCGAGAGGTGGCGCGTGGCTGGGGGTGATGGTGCCGCAGTTGCCATGCGAACTGCCGCCGCCGATCCGTCCGGCGTCGATCACGCGCACGCCGCGTCCGGCCTGGAGCAGCGCCAGTGCCGATGCCAGGCCAATCACGCCCGCTCCGACGACCACCACTTCTTCGTGCGTTTCCATGCGGACGATTCTACGGAGCGGCGCTACGGGCGGTCAGGCCCGCGCCAGCCGCATCGGGGGAGCCGCCCCGTAAGTCCCCGCGCGCCACACCCATTCCGCTGGACCAAAGCGGAACCGTGCCAGCCACCAGTGGCTGAAAGCAACCTGCAGCGAGAACAGCGCCAGCACGAGCGGCACCTGCCATGCGCGCGGCAGCTGCTCGAAGTAGCCAAGTCCGTAGCCGTAAAACAGCAGCGTCAGGATGATCGACTGCGAGAGATAGTTGGTCAGTGCCATGCGCCCGGCAGGCGCAAGCAGGGCCAGCAGCCGCGAAGCTGCCCCACGCGACTGAAAACCACCCACGACAAGACCGACGTAGCCCAGGCACATCAGCAGCCCGGCGAGCATCGCCATCGCATGGGCCAGGCCCCAGGTAAAGTCCATGCGACCGAAGTCGGCGGTCGGCATCAGCCAGAACGACGCAATCATCAGCGCCAGTCCTACCGGGAAGGCAACCAGGCGCAGCCGCGCATGAAGACGCGGAAACTCCTGCGGACGGACGATCGCGCCACTGCGCACAGACCAGGCGCCGATCAGGAACATGCCCAGGATCTGCCAGCCCATGACCATCACCACCTGGGTCGTCATCAGCCTGGCATCCTCCAGCCGCTGCGCCACGGCCTCGGCATAACTGCCGGAACCGTAGGCCAGGCGCTGTGCTTCCAGGGCCTGCGACATCATCTGCGACTGCATTGCCAGCGAGCGCTCGAATTCAGCCGCGGATGCGGGATTGGACTGCGCGAGCGAGGCCAGTGCGCCCAGCGCGAGCAGCAGGAACGCGGGCAGCACGAAGAACACCAGCCCCCATTTCAGCAGGCGCGACGGCTCGGAGCGCCGGAACAGCAGCAACAGCGGCGCGATCAGCGCGTAGATGGTGAGGATGTCGCCTGACCAGACCAGCAGCATGTGCGCCAGACCGATTGCCAGCAGCACCAGCGTGCGCCGCATATAGAGACCGCCGAAGTTGCAGCCCGATGCCTGCGCCCGCGACAGCATCACCGCGAAGCCCATTCCGAAGAGCAGCGAGAACAGCAGGTAGAACTTGCCCTGCACCAGGATGTAGATGAGTCCGTCCGCCCAGCGATCCGCGCCCGTCAGCGCCGGGTCAAGACCGGTGACGCCGGCGAACAGTGGACCTGCAAACGTCTCGACGTTCATCAGCAGGATGCCCAACAGCGCGAACCCGCGAAGCACGTCCATCACCTGGATCCGTTCGGCTGCCGCTACCGGGCCCATGCTTGCTTCGGTCAGGGAACTCATCGGTGGCCTCCGGCTCGTGTTGACTCCGATGGTCCGGCGCCCGAAAGACCCCGAGGCACGCATGGAGTGGATGCGTGCGCCTGCATCGTGCGGGATTCGGGGTCATGCGGCAATGAATCGCCTAGTGCTGGTGACCACCCTCGCCGTGCACGTGCCCGTGCGCGATTTCCTCGGCGCTGGCCTCGCGGACTTCGACGATCTCCAGGGCGAAATGCAGGTCCTTGCCCGCCATCGGGTGATTGAGGTCGACATCGACCACGCTCATGCCGACCTTGAGGATCGTGACAGCACGCGGACCAAAGTTGGTCGGCAGGACCGCCTGCATGCCCGGGTGCAGCCGCTCGCCCTTGAAATGCTTCTTCGGCACCCGCTGGGTCATGCCCGGCTGCAGTTCTCCGTAGGCTTCGGCGGCAACCACGTCGACTTCGAACTGGTCGCCGGCCTCGTGGCCTTCCATCGCCTTCTCGAGCCCGGGAATGATGTTGCCGTGGCCATTGAGGATCGCCAGCGGACCCTTTCCCGCGGAGGTCTCCAGCGGCGGCTCGCCATTCGCGTGGGCGGACGACTCACTGACGGTGTAATGGAAGACGACAACGCGATCTTTCTCGATTTTCATTGCGGGACTCGGAAGGAGGACGGGCCGGCGCGCATCGACGCGCGTGGGCTGGCGGCGGGTGTCGCGGCGCAGGCTTGTCGTGGGCTGGATGAACAGCCAAGCTACGCCCGATGAACACGGCCGCGCATTATCCCGGCATAGCCGCCGCCACGCCAGCGCGGCACCGCCGCACGCCTGCCCTCGCAGCTTCGGTAGCCTTGGTCGCGCTTCTGGCCGCCGGCTGCGGAGGCAACCGTGAACGGGTACGGACCCACGCGCCAGCGGCGCCGGCTCCCCAGGTCTGGGAGGTGGTGGCACCAGCGAATCCCGCCGCAGCCAACGCGGTGCTGATGCGCGCGATCAGCCTCGTCGGAACGCCCTACGCCTACGGCGGCAACACGCCGGCCGGTGGGTTCGATTGCAGCGGACTGGTGAACTACATCTACCGCGACATGCTCGACCTCCGGCTGCCGCGCACCTCCGCTGCACTTGCCGCCTATCAGGGACCGCGCATCCAGCCGAAGCAGCTGACCGCCGCCGACCTGGTGTTCTTCGGCCGTCCCGGGAAGGTCAGCCACGTGGGCATCTACGTCGGCGAGGGCCGCTTCGTCCACGCACCCAGCAGCGGCGGCACCGTGCGACTGGACCACCTGGACGGGCACTACTGGCGGGATCATTACAGCGGCGCCAAACGAGTGTTGAAGTAGGTTCGCTCGCACCACCGCATCCACCGGTTTGTGACCCGCCGCATTCGAAATAACAAAACATTAACGAAAGTTTGACCTGCTCAATCGGTTTCGCGGTCATAGTCGGCGCGTCTTGAATCGTGATGACCATGTGAAACCATTCTCCCAGCGTCCGACCAGCACCTTCTTCCTCCGCACCGGCGCGATCTCGCGCACCTGGATGCGAGTGCTCCTGAGTGGCGCGATCCTTACCAGCGCGCTGCCCGCGATGGCCCAGGAAGTGCCCGGCAGTGGCTCGATGCGCAGCGACCTGGCCGACGCGCCCCCGGCGCGCAGTCGCAGTCTGCTCCCGGACTCGATGACCTTGTCCGATCGCGCGCTCTATCTCGCCTCCGACATCAATCGCATGCTCGCACCGGCCAAATCCGGCGAGAGCGGCGGCCGCCCGGTCGCCAGCGTGCTGCAGAGCGCGATGGCGCTGCTGGGCACGCCTTACCGCTGGGGCGGCACCACGCCGGACAACGGCTTCGACTGCAGCGGCCTGGTCAAGTACGTTTTCCGCAATGCACTGGGAATCGAGTTGCCGCGGGTATCGCGCGACATGGCCAAGAGCGGCGAACTGATCACCGACCGCGCGAAGCTCGCCGCCGGCGACCTGGTGTTTTTCGGGCGGCGCGGTCGCGTCGATCACGTGGGCATCTATGTCGGCGAAGGCCAGTTCGTGCACGCGCCCAGCACCGGCAAGGACGTGATGGTGTCCAGCCTCGACACCGGCTACTGGAGCCACAAGTACATGCAGGCGCGGCGGGTCGCGGATATCTGATCCGGACCGGCTTCTGATCCTGCCGAAAGGCCGCCTTACGGCGGCCTTTTCATTTGGCGGGGGCGGGCAAGCTCAGTCGGCGGAACCAACGCCCGCCTCACCTCCAGCGAGCCGGTAGCGTTCGATCGTCTGCTCGATGCCTTTGCTCAGTTCCATCACCTTGAGCGCATAGGCGGCCATCTGCCGGTCCTCGTCGCCGGAAGGCTTGAGAGGCGGCACGGTACAGGGCTTGCCCTCGACGCCGTCCAGGGCGACAAAAACGATGACGCAATGCGTGCACAGCCGCGCGTTTCCCCGGTCCTCCATCGGGTCGTGGGCGCTGACCTCGACCGCGAAATGCATGCTGGTGGTACCGGTGTGGACCAGCTTGGTGCGCACCGTCACCAGGTCGCTGATGCGGATCGGGGCGACGAAGCGGATGCCGCCGACCGCGACGGTCACGCTGTAGGTGCCGCTCCAGCCCACCGCCGCGGCGTATCCGGCCTGGTCGATCCACTTCATCACCACGCCGCCATGGACCTTGCCGCCGTAGTTGACGTCGCCCGGCTCGGCCAGGAACCGCATGGTCAGCTCGCGATCCTGGCCACTCATGCGGTTGCCTCGTTGTCCGTGGCTGACGCGCGGTGCGGATCGGGAATCGTGGTGGGCATCGACATCTCCTGTCTTGAACACCTGCGATTATGCGCGCCGGCCAATTCGCCGACCCGTGAGTGCGGCATCGCTGGCTGCGATCGCACCCCTTCTGGCCTTGCCAGTTCCGATCAACGACACTGACGCGCCCGCGCTGCCACGAGTCCCGATGCCGTACACCCCGATCGTCGCCACCCTCGGCTATGTGCTTTCGCCCGACGGCAATGAAGTGCTGCTGATCCATCGCAACGCGCGCCAGGACGACCAGCACCTGGGCAAGTACAACGGTCTGGGCGGGAAGATCGAAGCCGACGAGGACGTGCTGGCGGGGATGCGCCGCGAGATCTTCGAGGAAGCCGGCATCGCCTGCGAGGAGCTCGCGCTGCGCGGCACGATCAGCTGGCCGGGCTTCGGGCCGGCGGGCGAAGACTGGCTCGGCTTCGTGTTCCTGATCACCCGCTTCAGCGGCACCGCATTCACCAGCAACGCCGAAGGCGCGCTGGAGTGGGTCGCGCTCGATCGAATGGACGAACTGCCGATGTGGGAAGGCGACCGCCAGTTCCTGCCGCTGGTGTTCGACGGGGACCCGCGGCCTTTCCATGGAGTGATGCCCTACCGCGACGGACGGATGGTGTCCTGGAGCTATTCACGCCTCTGAGGCGGTCGCGCCTTCGACCGCGCTTTCGACCGCGCTTTCGACAACTGCTGCGCTAAGTGGCTTCGCGTTCGACCGCGCCGTCATGCGCCATGCCGACATTGCTGGAGGCGGCGTTGTAGACCTCCTCGTCGAGCAGCCCGGTTTCCCTGGCGACCAGCACCGGCACCAGCATCTGCCCGGTGACATTGGTCATCGTGCGGGCCATGTCGAGCACGCGGTCGATCGCGACCAGATAACCGATGCCCTCCAGCGGCAATCCCGCTGCCGACAGCACCAGCGTCACCATCACGATGGCCGTGCCGGGGACGCCGGCGGTGCCAAAGCTTCCCAGCACCGAGGCCAGCAGGATGATCAGGTACTGGGTCGGCTCCAGGGTCAGCCCGAAGTACTGCGCCACGAACAGGCTGGTCAACGCGGGATAGATCGCACCACAACCGTCCATCTTGATGCTCGCGCCCAGCGGCACCGCGAACGCGGCGTAGTCCTTGTCGACGCCCAGGTTGTGGGTGACCGAGCGCATCGCCACCGGCAGCGATGCGAAGCTGGACGAACTCACGAACGCCACCTGCATGCCCGGCGCCGCGCCGCGGAAAAACTTCAGGGGATTCAACCCGTGCGACAGCAGCAGTCCGCCGTACACCACGATGATGTGCAGCGCGCACGCCAGGTACAGCGCGAACACGAAGCTTCCCAGCGGCAGCAACTTCTCGAATCCGTAGGTGCCGACCAGCGCGGCGATCAGACCGAACGTCCCCAGCGGGGTCATCTCGAGCACGAACCGGGTGATCTGGATCATCACCTCACTGGCTTCGCCGACCAGCCTGCGCAGTCCGACAGTCTTCTCGCCGAGCTTCACCATCGCGAAGCCGACGAGGCCCGCGAACACGATCACCTGCAGGATCTTGCCCTCGCTCAGCGCATTGAAGGGATTGCCCGGCACGACATCCAGCAGCACCTGTACCGGCGATGGCACGTCGCGCACCACGTAGTCGGCGGCTGCGGTCAGTCCGCTGACGCCCATGCCCGGCTGCAGCACCCAACCCACCGACAGTCCGACCAGCACCGCCAGCGCCGCGGTTGCGGCAAACCACGCAAACGTGCGCCCGCCCAGCAGCGCAACCGACTTCTGCCCGTGCAGCGACGCGACCGCGTTCATCACGGCGAAGAACACCAGCGGCACCGCGATCATCTTGATCAGCGTGACGTACGCGGTGCCGAGCGGTCCGAACCAGGTTTCGGCATCGGGCCCGACGAGCCAGCCGGCGAACGCGCCCAGCACGAACCCTGCGAGCACGCGCTGCCAGAACGGAATGCGGAACCACCCACGCATCAGCCGTGACAGCCAGCTTCCGGATGCATCCTGCTTCATTCGTCTCGCCTCGTTCAGCTCCAACCGCACGATAGCCGACGCGAGCGCGCTGCGGCGAGCCATGGCCGAAACAGCCACCCACCGCTGCTGCAACAGCGATGGACACGGGCTTCGCGCATAATCGCCGCGCATCCACCAGATCATGATTCCATGCACCGACTCCGCTCCGCCCTCCGACTGATCCTCCCCGTGGCGCTTCTGAGCGCCTGCACGACCAGTGCGTCGTCCGACAGACAGTCGGCGCACGCGGGAGACGATCCGGGCGCGCCCGTCCTGATCGAAGTGCCGCGCATCGAACGCCCCGGCGGAGAAACCCCGCAATGGTGGTTCCGCGCCGGCGCCGCCGAGGCGGCCGAGCGCGGCGCGATGGCGGGCAAGGCACGCAACATCATCCTGTTCGTGGGCGACGGCATGAGCCTGACCACGGTTGCGGCCGCGCGGATTCTCGCCGGGCAACAGGCCGGCGGCGCCGGCGAGGAGACCCGGCTGAGCTGGGAAGACTTCCCCGCCACTGCGTTGGTGCGGACCTACAACACCGATTCGCAGACCCCCGACTCGGCCGGCACGATGACGGCGATGGCCACCGGGGTGAAAACCCGCCGCGGCGTGATCAACGTCGGCCAGCAGGCGGCTCGCGGCGATTGCGCGGCCGCACGCAACGCGGAGCTGCTGAGCCTCTGGCAGCTCGCGGCCGCCACCGGCATGGCCACCGGCGTCGTCACCACCACGTCGATGAGCCATGCGACGCCTTCCGCGACGTTTGCGCACTCGCCGGACCGCGGCTGGGAAAACGACAGCCAGACGCCGGCCGAGGCGCGTGCCACCGGTTGCGTGGACCTTGCCGCGCAGATGATCCGCGCTCCCTACGGGCAGGGTCCACTGGTGATGATGGGCGGCGGACGTCGCGATTTCCTGCCCAAAGACCAGGCCGATCCCGAGTACCCGGACAAATCCGGGTCCCGCAGCGATGGACTCGACCTCACCGCCGCCTGGCGGGAGCGCCATCCGACCGGCACCTACGTCTGGAACGCCGCGCAGTTGAATTCCGCACCGGCGGACGCGCCATTGCTGGGCCTGTTCGAGCACGACCACATGCAGTACGAGCACGAGCGCAGCGGCGATCCCGGCGGCGAACCGCATCTGGCGCAGATGACCCGCGCCGCGATTACGCGCCTTCAGCATTTCGGCGGGCCGGCGGCAGGCGACAAGGGCTACGTGTTGCTGATCGAAGCCGGCCGGATCGACCACGCGCACCACGCGGGCAATGCATTCCGCGCACTGGTCGACACGATCGCGCTGGACGAGGCGGTACGCGCCGCGCTGGAAATGACCTCCGCGGAAGACACCCTGATCCTGGTCACCGCCGACCACTCCCACACCCTGAGCTTCGGCGGCTACCCCGCGCGCGGCAACCCGATCCTCGGCAAGATCCGCGAGGCCGGTACAGACAAACTGTCGAAGGACTCCACCGGACTGCCCTACACCACCCTCAGCTACAGCAATGGCCCCGGCTACGCGGGTGCCAGTGCGGTGCAGTCGGCCGGCCCGAAACGCTTTCCGCACCGTCCGCAGCAGGTGCGGTCCTCGCAGGGCCGGCCCGACCTGACATCGCTGGACACCACCGACCCAGACTATCTGCAGGAAGCGCTGGTACCGCAGAACAGCGAGTCGCACGGCGGCGACGATGTCGGCTTGTGGGCGAGCGGCCCCGGCAGCGCGGCGGTGCGGGGCTCGCTGGAGCAGAACGTGGTCTTCCACCTCATGCTGCAGGCCACGCCGCACCTGCGCGAAGCGCTGTGCGCGCGCGGCGCCTGCACGGCCGAAGGGGTTCCGGTCGAACTGCCCGATCCTGCGGACTTCAGATCGCGCTGACCGGCGCTTGTCGCCCCAACGATCAGAACGGCTTGGCCAGCACCAGCCAGACGATCGCCACGAGTACCAACACGGGCACTTCGTTGAACCAGCGCAGTGTCTTCGATGATGGCAACGACCGCGCCGCAGCCACACGCTTGAGCCAGCGACCGCTGACGATGAAGTAGGCCAGCAGCGCGAGCACGAGCACCAGTTTGGCGTGCAGCCATCCCGAGCCGGGCGCGACCATCGTCGGAAACCCCGGGACCGCCCTGTAGCCCAGCCACAAGCCCAGCCCGAGCGCCACCGCCAGGCCGAACATCGCGTGTCCGAACCGGTACAGACGCCGGCCCATCAGCAGCAGCCGGTCGCGCACGGCGGGTTCGTCGCCGGCCTCGGCCAGATTGACGAGGATCCGCGGCAGGTAGAACACCGCCGCCATCCACGCGATGACGAACACCAGGTGGGCGGTCTTGGTCCATATGTATGCGTTCACGCGTAGTCCCCTGTCGCGATTGGAATCGTCGCAATTGAAATTGTCTCAATTGGAAGCCGGGCCAGCCGGCCGGATGCCAGATGCCCCGCGGTAGGATGCCACGCCGCCGCCACCTGCCCTCCCGATGACCAAGCAATACGACCATGCCTACTTCCAGCGCTGGTATCGCGACGCCGCAGGCGGAAGCGATGCGATCGGCGGGACGGCGCGCCTCGCGCGCAAGGTCGCGCTCGCGGTTGCGACCGCCGAGTACCACCTGGAGCGGCCGATCCGCAGCGTGCTGGACATCGGCTGCGGCGAAGGCGCCTGGCGCGCACCGCTGCTGAAGCTGCGACCCAAAGTGCGCTATCTCGGCTTCGACAGCAGCCCGTACGCCGTCGAGAGGCACGGGCGGCGCCGCAACCTCCATCTGGCGCGTTTCGCGGATTTTCAGCACCTGCGCCCCTGCCCGCCCGCCGATCTGCTGGTGTGCAGCGACGTGCTGCACTATCTGGGCGCTGCGGAGCTCGACCGCGGCCTGCCGGCACTGGCGGAGCTGTGCGGCGGCGTCGCCTTCCTGGAAACGTTCACCCGCGCGGACGGGATCGACGGGGACACCGAGGGCTTCCACGCGCGGCCACCAGCGTTCTACCGGCGGCGCTTCGCTTTGACAGGCCTGGTCCCGCTGGGCTCGCACCTGTGGCTGTCGCCCGGGCTGCGCGAGGGGCTGGCGGCGCTCGAAACGCCCGAATGACAGCGTTTCCGCCGCGGCTGACGGGCGTACCGGAGCCGGCCGGCCGTACATCTGTCCGCATCGGACGTCCAATCCAGTAATAATCGGCTGGGGAGCTGCGCAGCCAATTCACCTTCTGCATCCGTAATGGGCTACGCTGCGGTGCAACATAAATCCGTACACAGGGGAACGGAGCAATGTTTTTCTACCAGATGCATGAGTTTGGCCGGGCCTGGATGGCACCGATGAATTACTGGGCGGACGCTGGCTCCAAGATGTTCACCGCACCCGGAAGCTGGCTGTCGACGATGCCGGGCGCTTCGCGCCTAGCCGCCGGGTATGAGTTGCTGTACCGGGTCGGCAAGGACTACGAAAAGCCACAATTCGGCATCCGCCACATCGAAGTGGACGGGCACGAGTACCCGGTGGTCGAGCGCGAAGTCCTGAAGAGGCCGTTCTGCCGGCTGCTGCGATTCAAGCGCTACACCGACGACGCCGGCAACCTTGCCGAGTTCCGCGACGACCCCTCCGTACTCGTGGTCGCGCCGCTGTCGGGCCACCACTCCACCCTGCTGCGCGACACCGTGCGCACCCTGCTGCGCGACCACAAGGTCTACATCACCGACTGGGTCGATGCACGCATGGTGCCCGCCTCGGACGGCACGTTCTCGCTGGACGACTACGTCGGCTACATCGAGGAATTCATCCGCGAGATCGGCGCCGAGAAGCTGCACGTGATCAGCGTCTGCCAGCCCACCGTACCGGTGCTGGCGGCGGTCTCGCTGATGGCGGCGCGCGGCGAGACCACGCCTCGCTCGCTGGTGATGATGGGCGGGCCGATCGACACCCGCGAGAGCCCGACGCAGGTCAACAACCTCGCGATCGAAAAGCCGCTGTGGTGGTTCGAGTCCAACCTGGTGCACCAGGTGCCGGCGAACTACCCGGGCCGTGGTCGTCGCGTGTACCCCGGCTTCATGCAGCACGCCGGCTTCATGGCGATGAACCCCGAGCGCCACGCCGAGTCGCACTGGGATTTCTACCAGGACCTCATCGACGGCGACCTGGACGATGCCGCCTCGCACCGCACGTTCTACGACGAATACAACGCCGTGCTCGACATGCCGGGCGAGTACTACCTCGACACCGTGCGCGTCGTGTTCAAGGAGCACCTGCTCCCGCGCGGCCTGTGGGACGTCAAGGGCGAGCGCGTCGACCCCGGCGCGATCAAGGGCACCGCACTGCTGACGATCGAGGGCGAACTGGACGACATCTCCGGCCAGGGCCAGACCCGCGCCGCACACAAGCTGTGCAGCGGCATCCCCGAGTCGGACCAGCAGCACCTGACCGTCGATGGCGCCGGACACTACGGCATCTTCAGCGGCCGCCGCTGGCGCGACCAGGTCTACCCGCAGGTGCGCGACTTCATCGCGAAGTACGCGGGCTGATCGCAGGGATTCACCGGATCGGCCGCTGGTGCAACGCGCCAGCGGCCGGATGTCGCATCTGCACGTCTATTGATCGAGCGGACTCAGCACCCCGCCCGCGCCGCGGCCCAGTACATGGGTGTAAATCTGCGTGGTCGCCACGTCCTTGTGACCCAGCAACTCCTGCACCGTGCGGATGTCGTGCCCTGCCTCGAGCAGATGCGTGGCAAATGAATGCCGCAGTGTGTGACAACTCGCGGGTTTGACGATGCCGGCCCGGATGCGGGCGGCCTTGATGGCCCGCTGCAGAACCGCTTCGTCCACGTGGTGCCGCCGCAGATCACCCGTTCTGGGGTCCGTCGACAGCCGCCCGGCCGGGAAAATGTATTGCCAGCCTGGCTCGATTGCAGCCGTCGGATATTTTCGAGCCAGGGCATGCGGAAGCCAGACCTGACCATGACCTTGCCTCAGGTCCTCGCCGTGGAGTATCCCGATCCGCTGGATACGCTCACTGAGCGGCTCGCGCAGCTTTCGAGGCAAAGGCACCCTCCGGTCCTTGCCGCCCTTGCCGTGTCTGACGATGATCTCGCCACGGTCAAAGTCCACGTCCTTCACCCTTAGCCGCAGGCATTCCAGAAGTCGAAGTCCGGATCCATAGAGCAGCGCCGCCATGACCCAGGGCGACCCCTCCAGCGCAGCCAGCAGGCGGACCACCTCATCCCGGGACAGCACGACCGGGATCTTTTGCGGGCGCTTGGCGCGTACCACATCCTCCATCCACGGCAAGCTGATGCCCAGGACCTGCCTGTACAGGAACAGCAGCGCCGAAAGCGCCTGATTCTGGGTGTTGGCTGCGACGTCATGGCGGGTCGCCAACAGCGTGAGGAACCCGCTGACCTCGGCAGCGCCCATGTCCCTGGGATGCTTTTTGCCATTGGCGAGAATGAAGCGCCGGCACCAGGACACGTACGCGCGCTCGGTCCGCAAGCTGTAATGCCGCACCCGGCACTGCGCACGCACCTGATCGAGAAGGCGGACAGGCTCAGCGGCTCGTGCCGGTACCGCCTCGGAAACGGGGTGGTAATCCATTACCGCCTCACATATGGGGTGTATCGAGCGAGCATCCCAGATCCAACAGACCGGCCCAAGCAGGCAAGTCCCTGTAGTACCGTCAGATTTTTCCTGTTGACCGCTACTGGCCCGGCCGTCAGGATGTTGGTTACACCCCGAAAGTGGGGTCTACTTAGTGTTAGCCGGTACTGCAAGAACAATTCGGTGGCCGTTTCTTCGGCAGCGATTGCTTCACGTGTAGAGGGCTTCGGCAGGGACTGCTTCGGCAGCATCGCTTCGGCTTGGCTGCTTCGTCTTCGGC